>NZ_JADKCX010000014.1 GCF_016718685.1 Haliscomenobacter sp.
GGGATGATACGCAACAAGCGCCCGGAAGGGATGCCATAAACCGACATTTGTCCGTTGAAGCCACCCGATACAAAGCTGTAAAACTCGTCCTTTTGACCCGGTGCTACGTATACCTTGGCGGCTGCGTCACCAGATATGGTGGTGCCCAAATCTTTGGGTTTGCAGCTGAACGTCAGGGCTAGCAGCGATAAGAATCCAAGGTTGGTATGACCAATTAAGTTTCATAGGTGTTGATTTAGTGATGAAGAATATGTGTGAAGAATGTGGACATCACACTCCAGGACCACATGATTGATGCCTCAAATATATTAAGATAAAAGGTCTTAATTTATGATTAACTTCATCAGCGTTGGTGATAAATGTCAACCTTGAAAATAAAAGACATAAATATCTTTATCTCCGAAAAATATCTCATTTATCAGCAAAAATAGTTGACTATGAAACTGTTAAACAAATGTACACTGGGATCAGTGGCTCTATTGATCAGCCTTTTTATCCTGTCATGCCAACCCAACACCAGCAATTCGACCGAAGCAAAAGTCACCGAGCCTGGTGCCGCCGGGCAATCTGCGGTAGTGGACAATGAATCGGCCAAAGATGTGGTCAAGGTGGCGGTGGGTTCGCCAGAACACAAAACACTGGTCACGGCAGTACAAACCGCTGGGTTGGTGGACGTACTTTCAAACGCCGGACCCTTTTACTGTTTTTGCCCCAACGGATGCCGCTTTTGGTGCACTGCCCAAGGGTACGGTAGAGGATCTGTTAAAAGAGAAAAACCGCGATAAGCTAACCGACATTTTACAGTACCACGTTGCTGTTGCGGGTTATCCGGCGGAAGTACTCACCGACGGGCGGATTTTGAGCATGGTCAATGGTGGTTCGGCGACCATCAGCAACAAAGACGGGGTGATCATGATCAACGATGCCAAAGTTGTCACCTCCGTAAAAGCCAGCAACGGCATCGTACACGTCATCGACAAAGTTATTTTACCCAAGGCACAGTAAATGCCCTACCTTTATTTTCCGAATTGTTGAATATCTTGCAATGTAATTTTGATTTTGAGCTTATGTTTTCCAAATCTTGTCAATACGCCATCCGGGCAGTGCTCTACCTTGCCGAACATGGTAAAGAAGGCCGCTGTGTTGGGGTAAAGGAGATCACTGAAGCACTGGAGGTTCCCGGTCCATTTTTGGCCAAACTCCTGCAACAGTTGTCGCGCAACCAGTTGATTGGCTCCACCAAAGGACCGCACGGCGGTTTTTGCATGAGCCCGAAGCACCTGGAAGCGCCCTTGATCCGGGTGATTGAATGCATTGATGGCCCCGAGGTATTTACCTCTTGCGTGTTGGGTTTACCGACTTGTAATGCCGCCAACCCCTGTTCTTTGCATGACCAGTCGATGGCTTACAAACAGGGAATGCTCAAAATACTCAAAGACAAAACCATTGCCGAAGTGGCTCAACAAGTTCCGGAATTAAGGTGAAATCAACCTGATTTTTCACTTTTTTCAATACTTGTTCAATGAATAAGCACATCGCACTGCTGCTGGGTTTGGGCATCTTATTGTCGGCCTGTGGCGGCAATTCCAACAACTCCTCGGCTTCCACTCCAGAAACAGAAAGGCCTGCTGCTGCTCCAGCGGTTTCCGAAAAAGGCATCGGAGAGATCAAGTCAGTGACGCTCAACGACCCACTCAAGCCGGACATGGTAGAGCGAGGCAAGGCCATCTCCGACATGAAATGCGCGGCTTGCCATAAACTGGACGACATGCGGGTAGTCGGCCCAGGTTGGAAAGGCATTACCGAGCGGCGGAAGCCCGAATGGATCATGAACATGATCACGAATGTAGAAGTCATGTTGGACAAGGATCCGGCTGCACAAGCACTGTTGGAAGAATGTCTCACCAGAATGCCCAATCAAAACGTGTCGATTGGGGATGCGCGGGATATTTTGGAGTTCATGTATGCCAATGATGGCAAAAAGTAATTTGTAGCTAAAGATTATTATTTCGCGCAGATGAAAATCTGTGAAAAAATCTGTGTCCAATCTGTGCGAAAAAGACCTTAAAGCATTCAGCCGTTCACATATAATCTGATTAAAAATGCCTACCTCTTGGTTCAAAATAGCACTGGGTAATTTTTTCATTGCCGCACTCCTGGGGCTAGCCTTACGTTTCGCCTTCATCCAGGAAATCCCATTTTTCAAATTCAAAAACATCCTGCATGCTCACTCACATGTAGCCATGCTGGGTTGGCTGTATTTGGGATTGTTCGGATTGTTGTTTGCGCATTTTGTACCCAATGCAGCCGCACGGCAGAAATTCTATACCCGTTTGTTTTGGTTGACCCAGGTCAGCGTGCTGGGGATGCTGTTCAGTTTTCCGTTTCAGGGCTACGGCCCGGTTGCGATTGCCTTTTCCACATTGCACATTTTTTGTGCGTATGCTTTTACCCGCATGATCTGGGGCGACCTACGTGGTGATGTCCGCTTTAGTACCCGTTTGTTGCGTACTTCCCTTTTTTTTATGGTACTTTCTACCTTCGGGGTTTGGGCCATGGGGCCACTCACCGCCTTGGGTTTCAAACACACGATCTGGTACCATCTCGCAGTGCAATTTTTTCTCCATTTTCAATTCAATGGCTGGTTTATCATTGCGGTGCTGGCGCTATTTTTCCGTTGGGTAGAGCAACAACAAGTGGTACTTCCACTACCCCAGCTCAAGTGGTTTTACCGCTTATTGATCAGTTCTACTGTACTCACATTTGCCCTGGCCGTAGCCTGGTCGGAGCCACATCCCCTGGTTTTTGCGGCCAACAGCATTGGCGTGGGGTTACAATTTGCTACGCTGGGGGTATTTTACCGGATGCTGTTGCCCTGGTGGGCACAATTCAAATCCAAACTGCCCCCTGTCAACTACACCTTGTGGCGACTCGCCTGGTTCAGCTTTTGCATCAAGGTACTGGTGCAAACGGCGGTCGCCCTGCCGCTGGTAGCCGAAATGGCCTACACCATCCGCAATTACATCATTGGGTTCATTCACCTGATCATGCTGGGGATATTGAGTTTTTTTATCCTGGGCATGCAATGGCAACAAACGGCAAGAATGGATCAGCAACGTAAACTGGGATTGATCATTTTGAGTACTGGGATTCTCCTATCTGAATGTCTGTTGTTTTTGCAAGGAACCCTGTTTTGGGCAGGGATGGGTTTTATCCCAGGGTATTATTGTCTACTGTTTGGGGCGAGTGGGCTGATGCCGCTTGGTGTGCTGATGTTGTGGATGAAAGTAAAAGTTTAGCACCAGCAGGGCAAGTAGACATTACTCCCGCACAAACTCCTTCACCTCTCCCCCTTGCTTCAACAACAACTTCTTCTCCCCGGGTTTAAACTCGATCACCACCCCAAACTGATCCAGCCTGAAGGTATGATTGCCCATGGCCTGCATGGCAAATTGATCGTTGCCTTCAGCCTTCAACATCAAGGTTTTATCTTTTTTTGAAAAACTGACTTTGAAGTTGACGCTGGGATTGGTATACACCCCCAGATAGGTTTCTACATCCAGATTGGCCAATTCTTTGCCAATTTTCAAAATGCCTGAAACTTGATTGATTTCGGCAAGGCCATCGGTGCTTTCCAGGCGGGCGATAATGCCCCAGCCGTAAAAATCATTCGCGACGGCGATCAGCAGTTCATTTTCACCCGCTTTGAGGTTGATGTCAAAACTGGCATTGTCTTTTGACATCCGGCCTTCCGGGTACTTCCGCATGGCCGCTTGTTGAAAGAGGTTTTTATCCACAAATACTGTTTGGTTGTTTAAAAACACCCATACTTCATCGCTGAAACCCAGTTGGAGTTTGGTTTTTACATTTTCTTTGGCGATGAGTTTGGTTTTGAGCCAGATCACTTTTCGACTTTTGTTTCCCCCAAATTTTCTGGTTAGATTGATGAACCCGTCTCTTTCTGCGCTAATGCTGTCGACAAAACTTTCCGGCTTGGCTTGGTTCCCCAAAAAAGCCTCGGTGCCAGGGGGGAAATCAACAGGAGAACTGATCGCCCATTTGCGCAGGTAATTGGCTTCATGATTGCTTAAATCCACCCCTTCCTGCGGGCTTAGGCCTTCCGTTTCATTGGGTTTGATTTGCAGATTGGCGATGTACGAAGCGCCCTCAAAAGCAATACTGCCTTCCGTCAGGTTGCCTTCCAATTTGGGAATTTCCAACACGGGCTGCGCTTGGTTGTTCATATACACCCGCATTTGATGGCCCGAAACCACCAACTTGATGTGGTTCCAATCACCACCTTTGATCGGGGCTGGGCCCTGGTATTGCGGGTACATGTCCCACATGTTGATGCCATCAAAATAGGGAGTGTATTGGATGGCGTTGTTCGTGAGTTTGTTGCCAATGGTGCCTACGCGCAGGTACACGATCTCCTGTTCTTTTTCGTCTTTCCGATGAAAATAGATGGATTGGGCAAATTCAGGCAAGATCAGTTCAACGTCAAACTCAATGGTACCGTCTTTGAATACCCAATCCTTGAGTACAACTTGCCCCGAATTGGGTGCAAGCTTCATGCTTTTTTGGCCTTTGTAGTCTACAAAGTCCACTTTTCCGGTTTGGAAGGCCCATTTTTCGGGGCTGAGCGGGATGCTGAAATCCACAACCTTGCTTGGTGTGACTTCGGGTTTACTTTTGCCTTTTTGCGCAAAGGCAAAGCTTTGTAGGGCAAAAAAGAGAACGATAAGAAGTGCGGGTGTTTTCATGGCTGATATAGTTTGATTTTGGCCAAAACTATGCCTGAAAAGGGATTTTGACTTGTTCAAACTCGTTTCAACTTGAGTTCAAGTTTGTTTCAGATGGAACAAGGGATGCAATGCAAAAATAAAAATGCCCAGGTGTATGAGAATTAACTTTCCCTTGTTGTTCGCCTAATCTGCTTATTTTACCTTTGATCGGAATCAAATACAGACCTTAACACCATGGATTCAAGAAGAGATTTTCTGAAAAAAGCCAGCATTTTAGCCACGGGTACGGGCCTGATGAGCAGTTTGCCGCCTTCCATTCAAAAGGCTCTGGCCATCAACCCTGCGGCGGGTAGTACCTTCATGGATGCTGAACACGTTGTGATTTTGATGCAGGAAAATCGCTCCTTTGACCATTGTTACGGCACTTTGCAGGGGGTGCGGGGTTTTAACGACCCACGAGCCATTCGTTTGCCCAATCGAAATAAGGTCTGGTTGCAAACGGACGACCAAGGCAAGACTTTTGCTCCCTTTCGCCTCGACATGAAAGGATCCAACGCGACCTGGCTGCATTCGCTGCCGCATTCCTGGGAGGATCAGGTGGACGCCCGTAACAAGGGCTGGAACAACCGCTGGCTGCAAGCCAAACAAACCGGGCTGGCCGATTACAAACATATTCCACTGACTTTGGGGTATTACAACCGCGAGGATATTCCTTTTTACTACGCCCTGGCCGATGCTTTTACAGTGTGTGACCAGCATTTTTGTTCCTCATTAACGGGTACCACGCCCAATCGCCTCTACCTCTGGAGTGGCACCATCCGGGAAAAACCGGATTTTGAGGCCAAAGCCAATGTCAAAAATGAAGACATTGACTACGGAAAATGGGCCAAATGGAAATCATTTCCTGAGCGACTGGAGGAACAAGGCATTTCCTGGCGGATTTATCCAAATGAAATCAGCGTACCCTCGGGCCTGACGGGCGAAAAGGATGCCCTGCTGGCCAATTTTACCGACAACCCCATTGAGTGGTTTGAAAACTACCAGGTGAAATTTCACCCGGAATACCGCCAACACCTGTTGGAGGCAAAAGAAAGTTTGCCGGGCGAAATTGCGGACTTGGAAGAAAAGGTTAAAACCCTAAGTGGCGCGGATTTGACTAAAGTCCAAAGAGACCTGAGCCGCAAAAAGGAATTTTACGAAACGCTCAAAAAGGACCTGGAACTGTACACCCCGGAAAACTTCGAAAAACTGAGCGCATTTCAAAAAAGCATCCATCAGAAAGCCTTTTACCAACAACCGCCAAGACCCCGCTTACCGCGAACTGACTACCTTTGAATACAATGAAAAAGACGAAAAACGCAGCCTGGAATTGCCTAAAGGGGACATCTTTCACCAGTTCCGCAAAGACGTAGAGGAGGGTAAATTGCCAACTGTATCCTGGCTGGTCGCGCCCGAAAAATTCTCCGACCACCCCACCGCACCTTGGTACGGCGCCTGGTACGTATCGGAAGCCATGGATATTTTGACCCAAAACCCGGAGGTGTGGAAAAAAACCATCTTCATCCTCACCTACGATGAAAACGATGGCTATTACGACCACGTGCCACCCTTCGTTGCGCCCAACCATAAAAAAACAGACTCCGGTAAGGTATCCGCAGGTATTGATGCTTCGGTAGAACGGGTCAACGTGGCGCATGAAAAACAAAGGCGCTACAAAGACCCCGAAAAACAAGCCCGCGAGGATGCCATTGGTCTGGGTTTTCGGGTGCCTATGGTGATTGCTTCGCCCTGGAGCCGGGGCGGCCAGGTGTGCTCGGAGGTGTATGATCATACCTCGGTGGTACAGTTTTTGGAGCAATTTTTGAGCGCCAAAACGAAAAAGGAAATTGCAGAAAGCAACATGTCGGCGTGGCGGCGTACCGTTTGTGGCGATTTGACTGCGGCGTTTAAACCTTACAATGGTGAAAGCATCAAATTGCCTGCTTTCCTGGACAAAGAGCCTTTTATCAAAAGTATTCACGAAGCGCAGTTTCAAGGCAAACCCACCAATTTTAAAGCCTTTTCTGATGCTGAAATTACACAGGTCAATCAAGCAGGCCCCACTTATGACTGGGGCGGCAAACAAGAAAAAGGCATCCGTACGGCATGTGCATTAAACTATGAATTGTACGTGGAAGCTGCGGTGAAAAACCAGCAAATTGAACTGAGTTTTAAAGCTGGAAATACTGCTTTTGGCAAAAAATCCAAGGGAAGCCCCTTCATGGTCTACACTTCCAATGCTTACCAAAACGCCTGGGGCGAAAGCCGCAACTACGCCGTCAAAGCAGGTGATACCTTGACAGACACCTGGGAGATCAATAATTTTGAGGATAAAAAATACCACCTAGAGGTCTATGGGCCCAATGGTTTTTACCGGGCTTTTCAGGGGAGTGTAGTCGCGACTCAGCTGGAAACGGCCTTGAGTTATGAAATGAAAAATAGAGCGTTGACGGGCAAGGTGATCCTGGAACTGAAAAACAGCAGCAGTCAAAATCTACAATGTGTGATCCAGGATTTGGCGTACAAGATGCCTGAAAAAACAGTCACACTTGCTCCACATAGCACACAAAAGCTGAAACTGGATTTGCAAAAAAGCCATCACTGGTACGATTTTGCGGTGAAAATTTTGGGGAATGGGGATTTTGAGCGGCGGTATGCGGGGCATGTGGAGACGGGGAAGGAGAGTTTTACGGATCCGGCGATGGGGGGAGTGGTGTGAGCCTTGGGTTGGCAGCTTCAATGCTTGATTTGATTTACTACGACGTTTGTGATGCTTCGCATCTTTTGCTAAAGCGACAGGATTGAAAACGGATGGAACGGATTGGAACGGACTTTGACTCGCCTTCGGCTCGTCCTTATCCGCCGCAGGCGGAATAAAAATCCGTTTTCATCCGTTTCATCCGTTTCATCCGTTTTCCAATCCTGCCGCTTTGGTTTAATAAGGAGGATTAAAAGCGAAAATCCGCGAGATGACCAGCAGCGTTACCGTCAAAACCATTTACCATTGCTCCTTAGAACGAGCTTTTAAAGCCCCGATGCTTTGTGACATATCTAAAGTACACACTGGCTTTGGCATCATGCCCAAAGTGACCCACTGCACCGAAGGTGAAAACTGGGGCCAAGCCGGTAGCAGCAAAAAGGTATTTGTAGCACCCTCCCTCAGCCAGGCTGGCGGCGAAGCTTCGATGGATCGGGTGATTGAACGCATCGAAAACCAGTACTGGAAAATTGAGGTGAGCGAGTTCAAATCCTGGATGTTGGGCTTTTCAAAATTTGTAGGGGAGTGGCGGACGACGGAACTGGAACCCAAGCAAATTTTGATCGAATACACCTACACCATGCACGCTGAGGTGATGTGGCTGTATCCACTGAACTGGTTGTTTACAAAGACTTTCTGGCGGGTGTATATGCACAGGGTACTGGAAAATATAAGGGTGATGGCCGAAGGGGAGGAAGCGTTTATGTACGCGTGAAGAGGATTTATTCTCCGCAGTTGGTTTTACAGATCACCTTTTTCGCCCTCAATCCATCTTTCCAGCATAACTCTTTCAGATGGTGACTGGTGTGTGCCCCCTGCCAAAATATCCAGAAACTTATCCCAAAGATTTTTTTCTTCTTTAAATTTTTTTTATAATCCACCAGTGCTTGATAATCCATTTTGGTACTTAGCGCTTCTTCAAGTAAAATTCACTGGAATGGATCTACTCTTGGGAATTGCATTCTTGGGTACGTTCAACAATTGCACAAACCTGCATGCCCCGGGTACAGGATTCCCCAGCGTTTAGGTGATTTCCCGGGAACGCTCTGGCAATGGTCGCTGTATTGGCCTTTTTAGCACTGTAAATGCGTTCTGTACGTCAATTGGTCCAAAGCTCGTGAATCGTTTTTCTTTTGGCTAATTTCTTTGCCGCAGTAAGGGTATCATTGATGCCGCTGATTGCATTATTCATTTCCTGTACAATCGCTTTCCACCGGGTTGTTGCTTCTGGAGAAGTGGTGGCTTCAATGATTAACAAGCCATCTCTATTCAATTCATCCAGTTCACTTTCAATTTTGAGCAATTCGGCATAATCTTTTTCCAGCGTGTCTGTAAATTTTTTTACAGACAATAGTGCGCTCAGTCCAGGGTCAGGACTTTTGGTGTGGCTACTTGCTGCTGTTTCATTATCCGTAGTTTCCAGGATAGTGTGTTCCTTTAATGCGTCCATCTTCAATAGTTTTGACAATGATTTTACCACACAAAGGTTTGTCATTTAGCCACAATAAGCGTTACATAATCTGATAAATAAGTTGTATGATTCACACATTAATTACCCACCAAAGCATTGTAAATCGTCGTCAAAGCCAGCACCAAAAACAAAAGGCTGAGGATATAATTGATGTTGCGGGCGATAAACTGGACCCTTTGCTGGATGACCCCGGCAAAGGAAACATACAACATAAAGAGCGAAAAAGCGCCCGCCATGGCGCCGAGGGCAAACAACCAGTTGTGGGGTGCCTGGGTTTCCAATACCCCCTTCGCTTCCAGGATGGTGGAATAGCCCAGGAAAAAGGGAATCGCCAGCATGTTCATCCAGGCCATGGTAAAGCCCGCCCAATAGCTTTGAGTCCCACTTTCCTTCAGCTTAATTTGCACTTTTCTGCGTGCCTGTCGGTAAAAAGAATACGCCAACAGCAGGAATGCAGCGATGGCCGCATACGTCAGGTAGCGGATCAACTCCGGGTTTTTGGCCAGAAACTTGGCAAAGGTCACCGCGATCAAAGCTTGAACGAAGATGACACTCGATGCGCCCAGCACAAAGCGCAAAGCCTGTAGGCGTGGGTGTTCCAGACTAATCTTCAGCGCGGTCATGTTGAGCATCCCCGGAGGACTAAAGCCCAAAAAGGCTACTAAAATGGCCAAAAATACAGTTTGCAGCTGTTCCATGTGGATTTTTTGCCAAAAATAGGGTGGGGGAGCGTAAGGTAAAGTGAGGGAGGTCACAGAGGGGGGAATCGGACTCTGTCCTTACGGTTGCGTTTTATCAAATATCACGTTGGTCATTGAGTTCTATTTAGATGAAATTGTTTTCCTGCATGATTGCCACCGTGCTTATTGCACAATCAAGGTGCGCCGTTGGACCGTATGCGCAGAAAAATAACCTAAGCATGCGCCTTCGAAATTATTGTCAGGATTGGCCGGTACGCTCGCGTTGGGGCCATTTCCATTGGATGCATCCAGGGCTACGAAGTATTTATAGGTGGCGCGATCAATATTCCTCATTTCAACCTTGATGGTATCGGGCTGGCTAATGGATTCATCACTTTTACTCGCATTGATTTCAACTGCTCCCAATACTGGTGCCACTCAGCGTGAATTTTGCGGCATTTTGAGCAAAGGCGATGCCTGTCCAGCATAGCAAGAGAAATGCTAGAATGTTTTTCATGATAAAAGATGTTGGTTTGGTGGTTTGAGAACTAGTCTTGAGCCTCGGATGGTTATATGACGTTGATCACTACATTGCCCTTTTTGCGGAAAGATTCTGCGTAGGTGTGTGCTTCTCTGATTTGTTCAAGGGTGTATTTTCGATCGATAACTGGCACTAATTTTCCGGCTTCGAGGAGCCCTTTCAATACATCCAAATCATCAGGAGCGGACTTAGGTGATCCTGTTACGGATACGTATTTTCCGCCAGGTTTTAACAAATGTCTTGATGCGGATTTGGATGTTTTTCCCACTGCATCCAAAATAATATTGAAGCGTTGCTCGCTTGCCGTGAAATCCTCTTTTTTATAATCAATGACCTGCTTTGCGCCGAGTTGAGCAACCATGTCCACATTGGAAGTGCTGCAAACAGCCGTGACCTGCGCACCAAATGCACGGGCGATTTGAACCGCAAAAGTTCCCACACTTCCCGATGCGCCGTAGATCAAGACTTGGTCGCCCGCTTTGATGCCCGCTTGTTTGAGCAGGCGCAATGCCGTAAGGCCTCCGATTGGGACCGCAGCTGCCTCTTCGAAAGATAGTTTGGATGGTTTTAAAGCAATCAGCTCATTTTCAGGTAAGCAGGTGTATTCAGCGTATCCTCCAAATCGAAGTCCGCAGGAGGCAAAAACAGGATCCCCTGGTTTTAGGGAGGTCACTTTTTCTCCGACCGCTTCAACGACACCGGCTAGTTCAAACCCCAGGATGTTCACTCTTTTGGGCTTAAAAAAGCCGTTAAAAATCCTGGCCAAAAAAGGGTCTGCTTTGCGCAAACGCCAGTCTCCCGCAGTTACTGTAGTTGCATGAATTTTAATCAGCACTTCGTTTTTTTTAGGGCTTGGCTTTGGAACATCGGTTAATTCCAAAACATCCGGAGCA
Organism: Haliscomenobacter sp.; assembly: GCF_016718685.1. Lineage (GTDB taxonomy): Bacteria > Bacteroidota > Bacteroidia > Chitinophagales > Saprospiraceae > Haliscomenobacter. The sequence continues at coordinate 11,128 of NZ_JADKCX010000014.1, forward strand.
CCATATTTTTTATAAACAACAGCTTTCATAATACTAGAAAATTGATGTGAAAATTTGAGTCGAATAGATGCTAAAGAGGCATATAGGCCACTTTATTAAATCCTCTAATGATGAGCCAGCCGGCCAGTACCATTTCGTACACAGCAATGGGAAGAGCTAGAAAAATAATGGAAGAAGAAAAGTGTGGGATATACCCAAAAATCTCCAGAACGGCTGCCAGTAAGATCAGGACAGCACCCATTATTCCAAAAATGGCTAGTTTTTTAGGTAAAATTTGGGACAGGTAAAATATGCTGGAGTAGATCAATGTATTTATCCCAAGCATAAAATGAGGGCCAAGAATAAAGGCCCAACTGTATACCTGTTTCAGAAAACCGGCAATGCTCTGCGCCGACAACTTTGTTTCGGTACTCATGCTTAAAGCTTCCTTACTCAGCGTCATGATGGTGAGCATGCTGAGCAATCCGATCAAAATAAATACCACTTCCAGTAGTCGGAACAAGGCATAGCCAAGTCCCCAGCTTTCGCTGTAACGCTTCAGGCGAGGATAGAGCATAATTCCAGTACCAATATTGGAGATAGCCAGGATCAGCTCAAAGAAAGCACCCAATGCAATTTGCGTGGAAGCAGCATAGGCATTGTCAAGACTATCCGCGCCGTTCAAAACCGGACTATAGAACTGTTGCCCGATGATGGCAGAAGTCGTGGCGGCGATAAAAAAAGCGCCAGTGATTTTTTCGTTTCTTCTGATGGAAGTATTCATGCTAAAAAGTTTAATTTGACCTTGCTTAAGCAATGGCAAACAGGTGTCACCTTCCGGAGAATGCTACATTCCCGGACAGTGGTGTTTGATGAAAAAATTGGATTGAAAAGCCTCAAGAGGTCTTTGATGACACAAAGATCCCCTGGATTTAAAAGATGTACAATACTGATTTATCAGTAGCCCTATTCCAGTAGGCCAAATCTGGAAGCAAAATTCACCGCCTCGAAGGAGTTGTTGGCGCCCAGTTTTTCTAAAAACCGTTGCCGATGGGTATTTACGGTATGTAAACTAATCGATAGTTTTGAAGATATTTCCTTGCTTAACAAGCCTACTTTTACCAGCCTTAAAATTTCGAGCTCTCTTTTGGTCAACTCAATTTGTACTTTCTGGGGAACATCCAATGGAATGAATTGTCCGGTTTTAAAATTCAACAATTGGCCTTTGCTGTTGCTCTCTTCATCCTGATTTGAGGATACATCTACTACGCCCAACATGAGCCACAACTGCCCTTTTTTGTCCAGTTCTACCATTTGATATTGCTCAATGAGTCGGGTATATTTACCTTGGGCATTGAGCATTCTGTACTCACTTATTGTTTTGTGACTCAGTTTGTCCTCACTTGAAAAGGCATTGAAAATCTTAAAAATGGAAACACTCAATGAACTTAAATTCAAAGCATCCTCCGGATGTATTCTGTCAATAAAAAATTGCTGCCCGGTATGCTCATAGTCAGATCGTGCATAGCCAAGCAATTGCCCAAAATTGGAAGAATAAAACAGCACCTGGCGCTGATGAATATCAAATAAGTTAAAACCGGAATTGCCAATACTAGCTAAGGTTTGCAACACACGGATGTGTTTGTCTACTAAGGTGTAGTCCAAATCCTTTTCATCATATTTATATTCCATCAGGAACTTGAAAAAGATATCCTTAACACTGTTTTGTTCCTTCATGAGCAAGAAAATTTAGAACAGCACTAACGGCGATGTAATGCTTGGAAACAACTTCCATCTTATATTTTTTTCAAGTTTACAAAAAAAATAGCAAACGAAAAATATCAAAATACTTTTGTTTGATTTCCCCAGCTTTTTTACTTTTGTTCCCCCGGGTTCTTCCTGGAGAAACAAAATGCCAGAAATCGATGAGCAGTACCAAACACCTCGAATTAATCGCCCAAGCCACGGGCATTTCCTTTGGACGAGTCAAAAACACCATCCAGTTGTTGGACGAGGGTTCCACCATTCCGTTTATTTCTCGTTATCGCAAAGAAGCCACGGGCGAGTTGGATGAAGTACAAATCGCCGACATCCAGCGCGAGCACAAAAAGTTCGAAGAACTGGAAAAACGCAAGGAGAGTGTTCTCGGTTCCATTGCCGAGCAAGGCAAACTCACCGATGAACTGCGCCAACGCATCGAAAACTGCTACGACCCCACCGTGTTGGAAGACATTTACCTGCCTTACAAACGCAAAAAGAAAACCCGCGCCTCGGTAGCCCGCGAAAAAGGCCTGGAACCCCTGGCCCTACGCATCCTCGAACAACGCGACTCCGACGATCCCGAAATCCTGGCGGGCAAATACATCACGGATGAGGTGCCCAACGTAACAGAAGCCCTGGCAGGTGCCCGCGACATCATCGCCGAGATGGTCAACGAAAGTGAAGACGCCCGGAATTCGATGCGCCGGGTTTTTTCCAAAACCGCCATCATCCAGTCCAAAGTAGCCCGGGGCAAAGAAAAAGAGGGCGACAAATACAAAGACTATTTCGACTTCTCGGAAGTCCTCAACAAATGCCCTTCCCACCGCCTGCTGGCCATGCGCCGGGGCGAGGAGGAAGGTTTTTTGCGGGTGTTGATCGTGCCAGCTGACGAAGAAGACACCAAATACCAATTGGAAAAACGTTTCCTGAAAGGATTTGGGGCCAGTGCAGAGCAGGTCAAAACCGCCATTCACGACAGCTACGAACGTTTGCTGGCGCCTTCGATCGAAACCGAATTCCGCAACCTTTCCAAAGACAAGGCCGACAAAGAAGCCATCGATGTGTTCACCCAAAACTTGCGTCAACTCTTGTTGGCGGCACCTCTGGGCCAAAAACGCGTAATGGGCCTCGACCCTGGCTTTCGCACGGGCTGCAAACTGGTGGTGCTCGACGACAATGGCAATTTGCTGGAAAACCTGGCCATTTACCCCCATCCTCCCCAATCGGACGAAGTAGGTGCGAAAAAAACCATCGCTTTTTTGGTCGACAAACACGGCATCGATGCCATCGCCGTAGGCAACGGAACGGCTGGCCGGGAAACCCTGAGCCTTTGCCGGAGCATCAACTTCAAGCACGAGGTGGAAGTGTTTATGGTCAATGAAGCGGGGGCTTCGATTTATTCGGCTTCGGACGTAGCGCGGGAAGAGTTCCCCGATTATGATGTAACCGTACGCGGTGCCGTTTCCATCGGTCGGCGTTTGATGGACCCATTGGCCGAATTGGTGAAAATTGACCCCAAATCCATCGGGGTAGGGCAGTACCAGCACGATGTAAACCAAAGTCAACTCAAGGAAAGCCTGGATCAGGTGGTCGAAAGTTGTGTCAACAGCGTAGGGGTCAACCTCAATACGGCCAGCAAACACTTGCTCACGTATGTATCTGGCCTTGGCCCGGTGATCGCCAAAAACATTGTGGAATACCGCGCCCAAAACGGGGCATTCAATACCCGGAGCGAGCTGAAAAAAGTAGCCCGACTGGGGGATAAAGCCTTCGAACAATGCGCCGGATTTTTGCGCATTCGGGGCGCTAAAAACCCGCTTGACAACACCGCAGTTCACCCGGAAACCTACCCCATCGTTGAACAAATGGCCAAAGACCTGGCCTGCAAAGTGCAAGACCTGATCAGCAATGGCCCTCTGCGCAAAAAAGTAGAACTCAAGCGCTACGTAACCGACAAAGTGGGTTTACCCACCCTGCAAGACATCATGAAGGAATTGGAAAAACCGGGGCTAGACCCCCGGGGAACGGCCAAGTCCTTTGATTTTGGCAATGTCCACAGCATTGAAGACCTGCGCCCGGGTATGGTTTTGCCCGGCATCGTGGAAAACATCACCAATTTCGGGGCCTTCATCGACATTGGCATCAAGGAAAAAGGCCTGGTCCACGTGTCCCAAATGGCCAACCGTTTTGTGAAAAATCCGATGGAGGTGGTGACCCTGCGCCAGGAAGTCAGCGTACGGATCGTGGAGGTCGACATTGCCCGGAAACGGGTACAATTGTCGATGAAAGATTTGTAAAATGGAGTGTGGGTTTCTAATCTTGTTTTTTTCTCCCGCAGATTTGCAGATCATGTGATCTTTGGAAAAATCTGCGAAATCTGCGGGAGAAAAAAACAAGATTATATCCTGACGAAGCCATCAATTTTTACAGCTCCTTCACAAACTCCCCAAGTTCTTTTCTGCTCCTTGGCGTAGCTTCTCTACTGCGGAACGGCTCGTCCAATACGGCTGCGTCACCCAAGTGACCCAATGCGATCATCACCACAGCTTGTTCGTCCTCGGCCAAATTGAAATCTGTGCTGATTTTTCTTTTGTCAAAACCCTCCATCACGTGGCTGTAGATGTTCATGGAAATGGCTTGCAAAAGCAAATTTTGGTTGGCCATACCTGTATCATGTAAGGCATTGATGTTGGGTTGCTGGTTGCGGGCATAAGTGGTTTTGGCGTAGCTAAAGACCAGTGCTGCGGCATGTTGTGCCCAAGCGGCATTGCCGGGATTGATGTAGGACAAGAGTTGTTGAAACCCTTCCTCATTTTGCTTAAGGGCAACGATGTAGCGCCAGGGCTGTTCGTTCATGGCGCTGGGGGCCCAATTGGCCGCCTCCAGAATGGTATTGATCTCCAGTTGGGTGAAGGCTCGTGGCGAAAAAGCCCGCGCACTCCAACGTTTACGAATCAGATCGGCTACCGGATATTGTGTTTGAGCATGTTTGATGCTAACCATGGTTGTAGATTGAGTGCTGTCTGCACCGTTCAAAAGTGCAGGCAGCGGTTGTTGTGTTTATACATTCATCGGAACTTCCATCAGCAGGAATTCAGCAGCGCTGTTGGCCTGGATGGACAATTGCCCTGTATTCCAAACCCCCAATCCATCGCGGGTACTGAGCAATTGATCGTTGACACTGATGTCACCTTTGAGTACAAAAACATAAACACCGTTACCGGCTTTTTTGATGGAGTACTCGGCAGTATGGCCCTGTTCAAAATCAGCCAGGTGAAACCAGGCGTCCTGATGAACCCAAACCCCGGCGTCGTCGGGATTGGGGGAAATGATCTGTTGCAATTGATTTTTGCGATCGGCCTTATTCAGGGTAATCTGGTCGTAACGTGGGGCAACATTGCGTTGATTGGGGAACATCCAGATCTGCAAAAATTTGACCAACTGATCTTTATTTTTGTTGTATTCGCTGTGGTACACCCCTGTTCCGGCGCTCATCACCTGGATGTCGCCATTGCGGATGACGGTGGCATTGCCGATGTTGTCTTTATGCTCCAGATCCCCTTCAAGTGGAATGCTGATGATTTCCATGTTGTCGTGAGGGTGGGTGCCAAAGCCCATGCCTGCCGCTACGGTATCGTCGTTCAGTACCCGCAACGCCCCAAAGTGCATGCGTTCAGGATTGTAATAGTTGGCAAAACTGAAGGTATGAAACGAATTGAGCCAGCCGTGATTGGCGTGACCACGGGTATCGGCTTTGTGCAAAACGGTATTTGTCATGGTTGTTTTTCTTTGTGGATGAACAAATTTGATGATAAGTGCTGGTTCAATATAATGTCCCAGCACTTACAAAGATCAGGCAATACCAAGGCTAGTACCAATAATGTAGATTAAGAAATGGACTTGTGGTAGATTAAGTGAAGGGGGAAACTATTTGCCTTTGAGCAAGCGAGAACGCATTTTGCTAAAAAACTCGGGGGTAACGCCAATGTACGAGGCAATTTCTTTTTGCGGCAAGGTAGAGACCAATGAAGGATATTTTTTGCAAAAATTTTGATATCGTTCTTCTGCGCTCAAACTCAGGCCGTCCAGTACCCGCTGCTGGTAAGCCACGAGGGAGTTTTCGGTAAGAATGCGAAAAAAACGTTCAAATTTTGGAATGTCGTGGTAGAGTTTCTCCTGGTTGATTTTGGATAGCTGGAGTACTTCCGTAACCCCGGGTGCCTGGATGTTCAGCGTTCCCGGTTGTTGGGTATACAGGCTGTACATGTCGGCGATCCACCATCCGGGCGGAGCAAAGTTGAGGATGTGCTCAAACCCGTTTTTATCTACCGTGAACCCTTTTAAACAGCCACTGATTACAAAAGTGGTATACCTGCAGATGTTGCCTTCTACTAAAAGGAACTGCTTTGGCTTGAGCGTTCTCCGCTCTAACAGTTCCATGAATGCGTGGGATTCCGCCTCATTCAATTGGATGTGTTTGGCAATATTTTGTAAAATCAGCTCCATGTGGTAGGTTTAAAACCAGCCACAAAGTTAACAATTAAGGCTTTCCTAGTTGTTTATGCAGCATTAACCCAATGCCACTGGAATAAATTTCTACTTGGCCATTTCCAACGCCCTGGAAAGGAATTTGTCCGAACCAATTGACTTGCAAACTCAATCCTGGACGGAGGTTTTTTTCAAAACCGATGCCCAACTGCGCCAGAGACAACCAATAGTTTTTGTCTTTTGTATTGTGCCATTCATTGACTTGACCATGGGTATAGGTTTTGTAGTAAAACTCATATTCCTCCTTTAAGATGGTCCAGGAAGAAGAGCCGATCATGACAAAAGAATTCCATTTTGGCCGTACGAGCCAGTTATAACGGGCATCAAAACTCCATTGCAACATGTCACAAGTTCCTTCCGTCGAGTAGGGGTAAGCTTTATTGGTCCAAAACCCTTTTGGTGCTACATATTCGCGCTCATCAGCGACGTAGTTTTTGAGCAAATACTGGCCAGATGCCTGGAAAACCAGTCGTTTTCCCAAGCGGTAATCAAACGCAATTCCGGCATTTAACCCATTGGCAGTTCGCCCATTGGCCTTCACCGCTGCAAGGTCTGGGCCGGCGCTGAAACCAAAACCCCAGGTGCTGTTTTTTGCTCGCAGGGGAGGAATATTCTCTTGGAAAGGTGTAAGTGCAAAAGCAAACAATGTTTCCGATTTTGCCGAATCGGATTGCAATGGTAAATCTGGCCAGGCCTGAGTTACCGTGCTAAAAGCCTCAAAAGCCTCCTGAGCCTTGCCGGAATTGGCCAAAGAATCTGCAAGTAATTTATCAGTAGTGTTAGGCGTAACAGCAAGGCCCTCGTGCGTATTGACAGTGTGCAGATCCTTGGGCGCAATGGGAACAGTTGTTTTGTTCAGGTTGTGCTTTCCATCCTGTTTAGGACCTTGCTTTCGGGATGTAAACAAGCGTGAATTATCGGAGGCTACATGGTTTTTGGGGTTTTTTGATGAAACGGCAGCTTCATCTCTTGAAGCGTTATGGTTTTTTTCTTCGGCCAAATTCATAGATTCATGGGCGGCCGATGGGGGCTGCAATACTTTTGGTTTTAGCTCGCCTTTATTTTCTAGCAATTTTTCGTTAGACTCATTGGCAATCGGGCCATTGAATTTTTGACGTTCAGGTGTTGCTGGGGTAGACGTAGCTTTAATGCCCCATATCAAACCTACGCCCAAGGCTATAAACACGGCAAAGAACAGCCAGAACAAACCACGACGGCGCTTGCGCTCTGCATGTGCCAGTTTGTCTTCCATCCGCTCCCAAGCCTGTTCGTTGAATGGGATGTCTGGTTCTTCTGAAGCCCGCTTGTACAAATCATCTACAAAATCCTTCATGGCAAACAAAGTATGAGCTATTGCTGCATTTGCTGTAGTATCAGTTGTCGCAATCGCTCGCGTGCTTTGGACAAATTGGATTTGGAAGTGCCTACCGAAATACCCAATTCCTGGGAAATTTCTTCGTGGGTAAACCCATCCAGTACGTATAAATTGAACACAGTGCGATAAGCTGTTGACAGCGATCGCACCAAAGCCATTAGTTCCTGAAACCCGAGTCTAGCCAGTATCTCTTCGGTATCAGGAATATTATATTCAGTGTCCATCAGTGTGCTTATTTTGAGTTTCTGCTTCTTTTTGATGTGGTTGATGGCCGTATTGATCAAAATCCGCCGGAACCAGGGCTTAAACGGCATATCCGGGTCATAGCGTTGGATGTTGAGGAATACCTTTAAAAAGGCATCATTGGCTACCTCGATCGCCTCATCTTCGTTGTCGCAATAGCGCAAGGATACCGACATGGCGTAACCATAGAATTGCCTATACAGCTCTTTCTGGGCAGCGCGCTCCTTGCGACGGCACCCTTTCAGAATGTCAGCCAAATTATGGTTCTCCATATGAGCTCTAGAAGGTTTTATACATCCAGTACAAGCAATGGGGGTAAAACGTTGCCAGAGGGTATAATTTTTAGCATTTTTCTCCCCCTAAAATTATTACTTTTCATTATTTTTCCGAAATAATTCAGCAACACCTAAACATGATCGAAATCATCGAGGCTACCGAATTTCACCATCCGATCATTCGGAGCATTGCCTATCGGACCTGGCCGGATACTTTTGAGTCCATCTTGTCAACGGATCAAATCCTGTACATGCTCGAACAAATGTATAGCCTGGAGGCTTTACGTGAACAAACCCAGGTGAAGGGACACCAGTTTATTCTGGCCAAAGAGGGCTTGGAATACCTGGGTTTTGCTTCGATTGAAAAAAATTACCAGGATCAGCAACATACCAAAATCCACAAAATCTACATTCTTCCTGAAGCCCAGGGGAAAGGCATCGGCAAAGCACTATTTGAGGAAATGACCCAACGCGCACGTACGGCCAACAATGACAAACTGCTACTCAATGTCAATCGAGACAATAAAGCCACCCATTTCTACGGAAAAATTGGGTTCCAGACCATCGGCACCGAAGACATCGACATTGGCAATGGTTATTTTATGAATGATTACGTCATGGAAAAAATAATTTGCTAATGTGTTGATTTGCTAATAATTACCACATTAGCACATTGCCACATCAGCAAATTACCCACATTAACCCATAAACTTATGAAAAAACTATATTCCCTTTTCATCGGCATCGATACCTATCATCCCGAGTCTAAAGTAACCCCTTTGGAAGGTTGCCGCAATGACGTTGCGGCCATGAAAGATTTTTTAAGAGATACTTACGCCAAATCTTTCGATTTGTCGCCGGAAATTACTTTGCTCAACGATCAGGCCACCTACGCCAATATTGTCAAATGTATGGGAACCCATCACCTGGCCAAAGCGGGCAAAGACGATGTGGTTTTGATGTACTACAGCGGCCATGGTACCCAGGAAAAAGCAGCTCCTGAGTTTAAGTCACTTGACCCCACGGGCCTGCAAGAATCCATGGTTTGTTACGATAGTGGCTTGCCCGGTAAGTATTGCCTCGCCGATAAAGAATTGCGGATTTTGTTGAGCATCATTCAACAACAGGGCGCTCACTTGACCCTCATTTTTGATTGTTGCCATTCCGGGACGATTACCCGCAGTCTTGACGATACCAATCAAGGAAAGTTCGTCAGTTTTATTTTCCGGAAGGAACTCCTGCTAGGCCTTATCAATCTTACCTCGATGGATATTTTGTCAAAAAATTTCCCCAGGGGCCGAGCAGCGACCAATTGCCCTTGGCCAGCCACATTTTGATGACGGCTTGTGACCGCCAGGAAAAAGCTTTTGAACTTAAAATCCAGCGGGGGATGTTCTCCTACAATTTGCTAAAGGTTTTGGGAAATGACCCCAACCTTAGCTACGCCGATTTGTACACCCGCTGCCAGGCTTCTATGTTTCGCTCGGTGGAAAAACAACATCCGCAATTTGAAACCATTGCCGGGTTTGATCCCTGGCATAAGTTTTTAAACCTCGGTGAATCTACGCGTGGTGCCCAAGCCACGTACCTCCTCAGCGCCAACGATAAAGACCAGTGGAACCTCAATTGTGGTGCGGTACACGGCCTTTCCACCGAATTGAACAAAATTGCTGAGTTTGAAATTTTGGAACAGGGTACCGGCAAATCGCTCGGCCGGGCGACTACCACTGGTGTAGGGTTTCAGGACAGCACCGTTGTTTTGAGCAACAACCTGGTGCTGGATATGGAACGCTCATACAACGCCAAATTGATCAGTATTCCTGCAGCGCCGTATGCCATCACCCTCAAAACCACCGCGAAAGGAAAAAAACGTTACGATGCTTATGTGAAAGCACTTCAGGCCATCGGGAAGGCTAAGTTTTCTCCTTATTTTGAATTGGTTGAAGGTAAAGTAGGCGGAAAATACCGCGTCGACCTCGATCAGGATGTACTGGAGATCTACAACCAGGAAAACAATACCCTGATCAAACGATTTGGGGGAGACGATGATGACCCAATTTTTGAAGGAGCAACCGACATTTTGGATCAGATCGCAAAATGGGAGAAAAATCTCACCCTCGACAACCGCAATACCCAATTCAATCGCAACGCCTTTAAGATTATCGCCAAACATTCCGATACCGGCCAGGTGCTTACTGGTTTGAGCGACCCTGCCAACCCCAATACGGAAGTCATCAACGTGCAGGTGGCCAAAAACCTGAATGGGAAATACGTATTGCCACTCGATTTGGAACTCAAAAACGCTGCGGGGGGCACCTTGTTCTACAAAGCCCTCTACTTTTCGCGTAAATTCGGCGTAATGTCTTTGAATGGGGATTATTTGACCGTTGACGAAATCCCTACCCAAGACCAATACATCCAACCCCAGGCCTTGGAATTTGACCTCGCTGAAGGCAGAAAGGAAAGCAGTGAAATCGTCAAATTCATCGTCAGCACCGCAAAATCAATGAAGAGTTTTTGTTGGAACAAGATGAACTCGAAAAGTTCGGAGAAACCGTCGAATTTTGGAAGAAAGGGGGGGCGTCGACCACATTGGCCAATGCCAGAGATCTGCGGTGAAAAAAGGGCAAGATAAAAAAGCACCTGCCAACGACTGGTTTTGCAAAACCGTCGTATTCAAACTCACCGCATTGGCTAGCGAGGTGGGGAAAACGTCCGTGCAAATGGGCAATGGGAAAATTGTGGTCAAGGGCCACGATTCCTTCCGCGCCAATCTCGCGTTGACTTCAGCCGGCAATTCCACCCGCGACATCAACAGTGTAGCCCCGCTGCCCCAAATTTTGGGCTGGAATAACCTCGTTTCACTAGACACTCCGTCTCGTGACCTCTATTCAGCTACACCGGATACGCTGGAAATCAGCAACCTGGAAAACGACGCCGACCTGCGCAACAACCCCCTGCAAATTGAACTGGATGCCCAACTCAAAGCCGGAGAATTTATTCTTCCCCTGACTTTTGATGGTGAAGATTTTCTGCCCGTAGGCACAACCCGAGAATTGGCAGACGGCAAAGTGGAAATTTCCATTCACGAAATTCCTGAGGTAAAATCGGAAGGCCGCAGCATCCTGCGTGCCTTGAAAATGTGTTTTTTCAAAATCGCCCTGGGGCAGGAACAGAACAAACTCTGCTGGATTGAGTATGTAGATGGACAACCCAAATACCACGATACTGGGGTCAAAGAAAAGGTAGCCAGCGCCAAAAACATCCTCTTGGTCATTCACGGCATCATTGGCAATACCACCGAAATGGCGGCGGCGATGGGGCGGGCCATAAGCAGCAAAACGGTAGATCTGGTTTTAGCCTACGACTACGAAAACCTGAACACCAGCATCGAAGCCAATTCCGGTAAGCTCAAAATAGCCTTGGAAGCAGTGGGCATCAAACCCGATAAAAAAGGCAAGCTGAATAAAAAATTCAGCATCCTGGCCCATTCTATGGGTGGACTGGTGTCGCGCCATTTTATCGAACAATTGGGGGGAAGGGCAGTGGTGTCCAAACTCATTTTGGCGGGAACACCCAGTGGTGGCTCCAATTTGTCAAAACTGACCAAATACCGCGATACCGCCATGTTTTTATTGCCTTTGGCGGTCAATGTGGGTTTGGCCATTCCGGCCATTGCGACCATCATGGGTATTTTGAAAGGCTCCAAAAGCCTGACCGCCAGTTTGGAACAAATGGACTACGACCACCCAGGCCATTTCCTCAAAAACCTGGAACGTTCCAGCGACCCCAAGATTCCGTACTACGTGCTGGCTGGGCACCTGGATTTGTTTTTGGAAACCGATAATGAAGCCAAACGTTTGGTCAATAAAATTTTCAAAAACGTTGCAAATGTGTTTTTTGATGAACCAAACGACATCGCGGTGGGGGTAGATAGCATCAAACATGTTCCCCTCAAACGCAAACCAGCACCGGTGTTTTTTGACGTCAAATGCCACCATTTGAATTACTTTTCCTTGAAGGAAAGTGTGGATAAAATAGTAGACTTGCTTGCGGTTCACTAAATGAATCAAGCGTTTGACCACGTAATTGCCACGGCTAACTAAAGTTACAAATGTAGAGGCAAGTGTTTGTTTATTTTTGAACAAACAAACCCTTACAATTATGGCAAAGTACACAGGTCTTGAATTATCCACCGTCGAGCTTGGCGAAGCCCGAAATTACGCTCGTGAGTATGTGGATGCCAATGGTGATTTTGGCGCTGTTCCGCTGATGAATTATGCTTTTTTTAGCGTAGCTGCATTGGATCAGTTGCTCGATTTTTGCCAAAACAACCCCAACGTAAAAGGCGTGAAGTTCAATTTGGCACTACTGCCTAAACCGGGGCAACCAACGGGGAAAATGATGAGCTTGGTGACCTGGGCAGTAGATGAAGATGGTGCTCCAATTGATGGAGCCGCCACACAGTCGTCTAATCAACCCTGTCCTCCCTTGTGCATTCCGCCTCAGTAATTAGAAAATTCCAGTGCAACTTCAATTTAGAACTTGTAAAAGATATTTTGATTGAAGTTGCACTTTTTATATCTTGATACTCAAAATAATTGAACCATAAAATTTTGACCTTAAAATATTATATCATCTTCATCTTACTCCTGAGCTATGCTTGTTTGTCAGGGCAAGAATCGGTATTGTATTATCACGAGCTCAATAGCCAGGGAAAACTCTCCCAAACCACCAATGAATTTGTATTTCAAGATTCGCGCGGCTTTACCTGGATCAGTTCAATCGATGGACTCAATCGTTACGATGGCATCAATGTAGAGGTGTATAAACCCAACAAAGGGAAAAATTCTATTGAAGGGCATATCATTCAAAGCAATTTTTTTGAAGATAACCAAGGAAACATCTGGTTTTGTACCTATGAAGCAATCAATTGTTATAGGCCTAAAACCAATGACTTTTCACATTTTCAGCTACACCATAAAAAGGAAGTTGTTGATGCAGACTACCATGTTATTCATTTTGAAAAAAACAGGGAGAAATTATGGGTGAAAATTGGTTCGGCCATTTTAACATTCGATACAAAGAATCACACCTTTTCGGATACCCTTGTAAAAAAAGTTTCAGGCTATCGTTTTTTGGTTGGCCAAGATCCCAATACTGGAAAAATTCGATCAATTTGGGCCTGGTCATTTCATGGAGACAACCTTAGCGAAATTTATAACCCTAACATCACCAATCCTAAAACTGTCCTTACCCCAGAAGGAGACATCCAAAAAGCAATCTGCATCAGTCCTGATTCCTTGTGGGTACTTAGCAATCGTGGGATTTTTTGTATCAGTCGACAAACAGACGGGCAATTTTTAGTGCTTCCCGTATCCCCGATTGGCCTCAACGCGGTGGATATGCCCCTCAGCATGCTTTCCTATCATCCGGGCCAATTGTTGTTTTGGATGCCTGATGGAAGTCTGCTCTCCTACCATATTGCTCAAAACCGAATCCTGCGAAAATGGCACCTGCATGCATTCAACCCACTGGTACGCTCGGAGTTGATTGGCCGAAACATGTACCTGGATCCCCAAAAGAACATTTGGCTTTCGATTCCTGGTTTGGGGCTTAGATATGCCAACTTGAATAGAAAATTATTTGAATTCGTTTCGCTTGCCTCTGCTGGCTCTACTGAGCAAGAAATAGCATCGATTACGACAATTGGCAAATTGAAAAATGGAAACATTTATGTCGTTGAAAAAAACCGTGGATTCATGGTTTATGTGCCCGGTGCTGCATTGATGGAGCCAGAAAATTCAAATTTGCTTCAAGGCAAAGAGATCTTCACCGCAGTCGCTGATGCATCAGGCCTTGTTTATTTATTCACCAACGAAGAAATATTTTTCTACGACTATAAAAACAATCAGATTTCCTATTTCGGTCCCAATACATCCGTTGTTTTTCATACCAGCCAACTCAGAAATAATCAAGTTTTAGCTTTGACCTATTTACCTTTTCGACTCATGGATTGGTCAGTAAACCGATCTCAACCATTGAAATCAATTAAAGGAATCGAAGAGAATACCTTTTTCAGAAATAATTACCTGGATCGATATGGAACTTTGTTTTTGTCGCGCAATTCACAGTATATTTTGGCTGGGAATATCAGAAATGACAGTTTTGTATTGAAGAAAAAAATTGACATCAAAGGACTTATCAATGGGTATGTTGAAGACACCAACAAAGGGCTTATTTGGGTGGCTAGCACATATGGGCTTTACACCATCGATCAAAAAACATTGACTTGCCAGGCAGTTTCTTCAAGCGATCAAAGCACTCAACAATACATTTTAAGCATGCTCCCAGATCGGAAAAAAATTTAGTGTAGTAGATGGCTTACCCGATATTGAATTCACACTAGATGCAGGATTTTTAAGCCAGAATGGGAAAATGTTTTTTGGTACCCGCAACGGTTTGGTTCATTTCAATCCGTTGAATGACGCCCCGCTGAAAAATCGCCCAAAAGTTATTCTCCTGGAATTCAGTGCAAAAAAACAAAACCGAGACAGCGTAGAAAAAGCGGCCCGACAGGGGACGGTCAGGCTTCCCCATAAATCCAATTCCATTGTTTTTCGTTTTTTGGGGATAGAATACAGCAACCCACTGGAGACCAAATTGTTGTATAAAATTGAGCCCATCGAAAAAGAGTGGACAACACTCAGCAATGCTCAAGGAAGAGTACAATATGCCAATCTCAATCCTGGACATTATACGTTGAGATTAAAAGCGATGAGTGCCGATGATACTCCAGGTGAGAGCCCAACGGGCAAAGCAGGCCTTGATCGAAGCTGAGCGCAATCGCATGATGGAGGATCTACACGATGGCATCGGGTTTGACCTCACTGCGATCAAAGCCATCAGCGAAAAATCCTTACTGACCAGCAAGGACCAGGCTTTTAGTGCCCAGTTCGAAAAGTGTTTAATCGGGCTCAGGATGCCATTCGCACCATGGGTGAAGTGTTCCGGGCTACCGATGAACAATACAGTACTTTAGGCGCCTTTTTGAATTGGGTACAGGAAAAAGTTCAATCATTTATGCAAGATGTGGAAATGGGCTTGTTTATTACTGCACCTACCGAAGAACTCGACACCACGATTGGAGCCGAAGCCCGGCAAAATCTTTGGCTAGTGATCAAAGAGACCTTGAACAACATGGCTAAACACTCCGGGGCAACCCAGGCGAGTTTGGCTTTTAAAGTGAGTAAAGATCAGGTCATCATCGAAATTCAAGACAATGGAAAGGGTTTTGATCCCGATCAACTACGGAAAGGCCGGGGCATGCGCAACATGCCCAAGCGGATGAAAAACATTGGTGGGTCATTTGAAATACTTACTCAATCCAAAGGCACTTTGGTAAAATTAAGTGCCCCCATCAACAAAATTAACCAGATAGATGCCGTTCTTTTTAAACGCTTAGTAAAATTATTCACTAAAAATAAACCTTCAAATGATGAACACTGAATTAAAAAAAATCCAGGTCATTATTGTTGATGATGAAGAAGAAACCTTAGATCTCTTAGCGACTATCCTTAAACGAGATAAGGAGATCGAGCTGATGGCCAGTTACACCAATGCGGAAGATGCAGTGGTTGGTATCCTGAAGCATCAACCCGACATGGTGATCATGGACATCAATTTGCCCGGGATAAGCGGCGTGGCTGCCGTGGTACAAGTAAAGGTTGCGCTGCCAAAAGTCCATTTTTTGATGTACACTGCTTTTGAAGACAAACGGCTTGCCGACGCCATCATTGCTGGTGCCGATGGCTATATCCTTAAGCATGATTCCAGTGATGCGATTATTCCGGCTATAAAAAGCATCCTGGCAGGCGATTTGGAAATGAACCCTCACATTACTCGGATGGCGATGGAGTATTTTACCCAAAAAAACAAACAAATCGAGCACAACTATACTCCCGAAGAAGTGCGCTTAATGAGGGCACTGGCCAATGGGTTGGGCAACAAACAAATTGCCCCCCTGGAAAACAATACCGAGGGGGGAATCAAGCAAAAACTATTTAAACTTTTCAAAAAAGCCCAGGTCAAAAACAGAGCCGAGATGGTCAAAATATACCTGGAAAGCATCGAATAATACCTTCTAGTAACCAAAGTTAGTCCTTTTGTTTTTCATGGTTGCTTATCTTTGTCGTAAGCCAGCCAAGTGGCACTTCCATTCCGTTTGAAACCCAAGACGATTTTCCTTTTGGGTAAATCAAAACCCCAGTTGCATTTCTACACAAGCCGGAACTAAACCCCAGCTTTTTTTGCACAGTGTGCTAACAATCCTGCGTTATTACACCTTAGAATTATAAAATTTGACTTGATTAAGTTTACCCTTAGAAGCGTCAGACAAGCCATTTCGTCTGACGCTTTTTGATTGGTAAACATTTTAGCCTTTAATCGCCAATTGTTTCAACTCGGGATGTTTGGAATTTGTCTTTGTGGCTTTAGCCATGTGCTCCACGGCTTTGCTTGAATTGCCCATATCCTGGTAAATGAGGGCCAGCTTGCGGTTGACATCGATGTTGTCTGGACGGATCTCATATTCTTTCAGCGCATATTTCAGTGCCTTTTTCAAATCTCCTACCAAATCTGCATAAATGCTGGCGTACTCCAGATTCATATTGTGACCATGCGCTTCGTCATCGGCCAGCATTGGCCAGATTTCCTGGACGGTTTTTTCACAAGCTTCTTTTTTACCCTGGAGCTTGTATACTTTGGCCAACTCTTCATAAAAGCCCACTTCGGGAATGATGTTGGCGGCGTCTTTCAGCAATTGTTCGGCTTCGCTGTATTTTTTGCGCTCAATGGCCACTTCGGCCAGGGCGGCAATCGCAAACGGATATTTAGGGCGCTCTTGCAATATGGTGCGGTATTCCTCTGCGGCGTCAAGTTGGCCGTATTGTTTGTATAAATTGCCAAGCGTCAGGCGAGACCAGCAAGTTTGCTCCTGTCCCGGGAAACCGGCATCTACAGCTAATTTCATGGCTTCGATCGCACCATCCACATCCCCGTGGATTTCACGGAGGTAAGATACGCGGGCATAAGAGCGCAAATCCGGACGAATGGAGACCATTTTATCGGCCATCTTCACCGCTTCTTCGTAATTGCCCAACTCAACATTGGCATCTACAAGCACGCCGTAATTTTGGGCGTTGTAGGGATTGAGGTTCATGGCTTCAGTACCCGTTTTGAGGGCATTTTTGAAGTCGTGCAGAGAGAGTTGTACCCCTGCTTTGGCCGCGAGGGCCCGGAATTTGAGGTCTTTTTCCAGTTCGGGCTTGTCCAGAATATATTCGGTCATTTTGAGCGCAGCAGGGTAATAATGGCCGTGTTCGCCCGTAATGCGCGCTTCGTTGACGAATACGTACACCAGTTTAAGGGCAGCCTCGTAATCTTCGGGATTGGCCAGTAGAGCCTGGCGCGAAGTCCCGTAATAACTTTGTACATCCGACCATTCCTGGCCGTTTTGGATGGCTTCATTGCGGTCAAGCAATAAGGGAATGTTGTTGACCGACAGGGTGGTTTGGTCGTTTTGCTTCTTGGCACAAGCAAACGAAAAGAAAAGGATAAGGAGAAGGAAAGAGATGCGGTACATGGTTGTTGAGTTGAAGAGTTGAAGAGTTGAAGAGTTGAAGAGTTGAAGGTAGTGCCGGGTCAGTGCGCTGATCTGGCAAGATTGGAAGTCCACTACTTTTCAACTCTTCAACATTTCAACTCTTCAACTATTATTAATTTACTTTTACAAGCTTCACATTTTGCAATACACTACCGTTTTTGTCGATGATGCGTGCAATATAATTGCCATTTGCCAGGCCCAATGGAAGTTTGGCCTGAATGGAATTTTCGCCTTCGTATACGGTTCCTGTAGTGATGGTGCTGATTTTGCGGCCATTCAAATCATACAGGTCGATTTGAATCTGGTTTTCGCCCTGAGACTTCACGTTGAAAGTCAAGTCTTCTCTAATCGGGTTGGGATACACCGCAGCCACCACTTTAGGGATGTTGAGCAAGCTGCTTTCGCCAACTTGTGCATTGGCCAGGGTAGCCGCGGTAGACGCTACTTCGGTACCGCCACACTTGCCATCACCAGCCCAAGGCAATGCGACGTAAGGGAAAGTACGCTTGAAAGCAATGTCATTTTTCTCAACGCCGGTAGTATAGCTCAATACATCAATCAGGTCGGTACTGACCGGGTTTTTGCCATCAAAATCGTCGTACCACAAACCGATCGCAGCCAATACAACCCCGGAAACAGCTTGCAATTCGATGCGGGTAACGTCATCCTCCAGACGGCGACCATTCGGGAACCCATCCATATTCGGGATGAACTCCAAACTGCGGTTGCCTTTGTATTTTGGATGCGTCAAACCCATTACTGCAGCTTGAACCAGGCCCAAAGAGCTGAAGTTTGGATCCGTACGGCGGGTAGTAGGTACGGCCATGTTGAGGCGCAGCATATCCCCGCCGTTGGGCAGGAAGTTGTTGATAAAAGGCTTGCCTGGCGCCAGAGGATTTCCGCCCTTGCCCGTTGCCAATTGGTATGGGGGGAGGTTCGGAGCACCCGTATGGAAGATCGGCCAAAGATCGACGGAGCGGGCTTTCCCTGGGCCAGGAAGCAACAATGTACCAAACACCTTATCATCAAGCGCTGTTCCATTCAGCGCAGGATTCCCTTTTAGGCCATACAAACCATCTTTGCCGTAACCGAAGTCAAACGAACCCAATGATTTGCGTTGGATGCGCAACTGCTTGAAGGCAGGAACGGCAGATCCAAACAAAGCGTCATCCATATACAGCGCCAATTCTGGATTGAAGAAGAAATTGTCCAGCAGTGTATCACCAAGTTCCTGGTAGGGCGTGAGGGCATTCCAATAGTCTTTGTAACCAATTGGAATCACTGCTTCGTTGGTCAATGGCATGCCCAAACGAGATACTTGTACCCAATCGCCAGTATGGGTTTCTGCACCTTTGGACAAAGTGCGCAAAGCTGGCCGGCTGGCCGAAGCCCATACCCCAATCACATAATCTGGATCCAGGATATTCTTTGGCAAATAGAAAGCGCCTTTTTGAGGAGCGTGCGAATGGGCACCTGGATGGCAATGGTACTTACGTTGAAGCATTTGACACCATCCCGTGCTTTGGCACCCTGACGTGGAGCATCGCCCAAGTCGAAAATCCCACCCAAGTCTACAAAGAAAGGATCGTCGGAAGTGCCACAGAAGATCTTCTCACCAGTAGAAGAAGTGGTAATGGCCTTGTCTACCAAATCAGAATAGCGGGCATTTAAACCTACTCCGCTGGAGATAGAACGTGAGCCCACATTGGGCGGAGGTACAATGCCATTTCTGATGATCACCTGGAAGCTTTTCCCCCCATCCATGCTGCGTTCGAGGGTGTAAGTTGCCTTCAGGTTCTGTTTTCCCAGGCGGATGTTGAAGAAAGTGGTTGGATCTTCATTCACCAGCTTGAACGTAAAACGATAGGTGATCTCGTCTCCAGAAATCGCAGCATTGTTGTCAACGTGGATTTCGTAGCGGATGTTTTGCCCAAAATTGTAATAATTGGGGCCACCTTGTGGCAATTGAAATGGCACATAGTTGGCGATGATGGTGATCATCCCGTTTTCGTCCGGGCTGCGGAAGACGTACAGATCGGTGTTGTCTGCCAAGGGATCATCCGCAATCAGCGGTGCTTCCCGGTGGCTGGAGGCAAACAGCGATGCGCTGAAGGCCAGCAGGGTTAGACAAAGTATGGATTTAAAAAAGTTTTTCATGGTTTGTCTTTGTACCACGACTGAAGTCGTGGCTTGATGATGTGTGTGGCCTCCCACGACTAAAGTCATGGGTTGGCTAGTTTATAAAATTTTGAGTTTGTGCACGGTATTGCAGGCTGGCGATTCCACACCCACACGTTCACACGCACACCCCAACTCAATTTGTTTCGGTGCCCGCCCAGGGAGCTGCAACGTAAGGGAAGGTAACTTGGAATGCTTTATCGTTTTTCTCTACACCCGTGGTGTAAGTCAAGACGTTCAGCAATTGGTTCGTCACCGGGCTACCACCAGTTTTGAAATCGTCGTACCACAAACCAACAGCGGCCAATACCACTCCGGAAACGGCTTGCAATTCGATGCGGGTGACGTCATCTTCCAAGCGGCGTCCATTGGGGAAGCCATCCATATTGGGAATGAATTGCAGATCTGTAGTCGTATTATACGTTGGATCGGTCAAACCCAAAACTGCTGCTTGTACCAAACCCAGTGGGCTGAAATCGCCGCCAGTACGGCTGGTTACAGGTACGGCCATGTTCAAACGCAACATATCGCCACCGTTAGGCAGGAAGTTGTGGATGAAAGGTTTACCTGCTGCCAAAGGGTTGCCATTTTTACCCGTTGCCAATTGGTACGGAGCAAGGTTAGGTGCGCCCGTGTGGAAAATTGGCCAAAGGTCAACCGAACGTGCTTTGCCGGGGCCAGGCAACAACAGGGTGCCAAATACGGCATCGTCCAGTGCTGTACCCGCCAGGGCAGCATTGCCTTTCAAGCCCCAAAGTCCATCACGACCATAACCAAAGTCGAAACTGCCCAGTGACTTGCGTTGAATACGCAATTTTTTGAAAGCTGGAACGGCTCCACCGAAGCGAGCATCATCCATGTACAGGGCCAACTCAGGATTGTAGAAAAACTCATCCAAGGTTACATCAGCCAATTCTTCATAAGGAGTCAAAGAGTTCCAATAATCTTTCATGCCAATTGGAATCACAGCTTCGTTGGTCAGGGGCATGCCCAGGCGAGAAACTTGTACCCAATCACCTTCTTCCGTAGGCGCGCTGCCGTCTACTTTTAGGGTGCGCATGGCACGGCGGCTAGCCGAAGCCCATACCCCAATTACATAGTCTGCATCCAGAATGTTGCGTGGCTCAGCTGGAGCACCCGCTTTGAGCAAAGTAGCAATCGGGATCTGGATCGCGATGCTGTGTACATTGTACATGCCGATACCGTCTCTGATCTTTTGGCCGCCTTGACGGGGCAAGTTGCCCAGGTCAAATACGCCGCCCAAATCCACAAAGAATGGATCATCAACGGGCCCACAAAACACAGTTTCACCTGAGCTGCTGTTCATGATGCCTTTTTGCATCAAAGCCGCGTAAGTGGTGTTCAAACCAGCACCTCCGCCAATAGAGCGTGGGCCAATGTTGGCTGGTGGCACATAACCGTCGCTCAATACTACCTGGAAAGTTTTTCCACCGTCGATGCTGCGTTCCATCGTATAGGTGGTTTTGAGGTTTTGTTTACCCAAACGAATGTTGAAAAAGGTAGTGGGATCCTCATTCACTCGCTTAAAGGTAAAGCGGTACACGATCTCGTCGCCAGGTTTGGAGGCGTCGTTGTCGATGTGAATCTCATAGCGGATGTTTTCGCCAAAGGTGTTGTAGTTTGGCCCACCTTGTGGCAGTTCCGCCGGAATGTAATTGGCAATAATCGTGATGGTGTTGGGCTTGTCCGGGCTTCGGAAAGCGTACACATCCGTGTTATCGGCCAGTGGGTCGTTGGCGATCAATGGGGCTTCGCGGTGGCTGGAAGCCTGCACGAACCATGATGCCATGACGAACAAAAGTGATAAAATGGAATAACGTCGCATAATAGGTTATGATTAAGATGATTAATACGCAGTGTTGAATCCTCCTGGGCAAAGCAGTAGCTAAAGGCATTGTTGGTGCAATTGCCATCAGAAAATACTCAATCAGGGAGGGCAGTAGAAATTGGAGTGCCAAAGCGCTCCGGTGAATTGTTAGAAGCGAAAAATAAAGTATGTGCCCAAATTTCGCCCTACATCCAGGCTCGAATCGGGGTTAACCATATTGTTCTTTCATGGTATACGATGTAATTCTTTTTTTGGATGTTGCGGAGTGAAACATTTTTGAGGATAGGTTCACAGCCTTTGGCAGTGGCTCCAATATGGGCACAGAGAAGAATGGAAAATAGCGTAGAAAAAGTTTCATTGGTGTTGGTTTGATGGTCTGGAATGAAGTACGAAGTAAGGGGAGCGCTTGGATTGAGGATGGATGATTTTTTTTTCAAATAATAAAAATAGCGCTGATAATATGTCACCTTTTCAAAAACCGCAGCACCGTCCTTTCCTTTCCTACTATCTCTAAAAAGTACACACCTGCTTCCAAGCCACTCAGGTTTTGCTTCTGAATGCCCACTCCGGCGTACAACACCTGTCCCAGGCCATTCAATACCCGATATGCTTCATCACCCTGCGCATGTTCAAGACTGAGGAAATCCAGTACTGGATTTGGATAAATCCGCAGTTGTTTGCGCTCATTCGCAAGGTCGGTTGTGGGTGTAGTCAGGTTACAAAAACCACCGGTACCCACCAGATTTGTCATTTCAGTACACAAGGTTGTGTAATTGCTCATGGCCGTGGCATCCATTGTGCCGAGCAGCAAATCATTACTTTCCGTAGGGTCGATAGAGATGTGGAAAAACTTTTGGCTGCCATTGTCAAAATCCAGCAATTTGTACTCCTTATTGCGCATGGTTTTGCCATCGCCCCCCACGCTGGGGTTTTTAAACACCTCGGTAAATACCCAGCTACGCACTTCGGTCAGCTGGTTTTTGAGGATGGGCAGGATGCTGCGGCTATCCACGGGTTTGTTGGCGGGAATTTGGCTGGGCCAATCTGTATAGCCAAACAGCTCCAGGATAGTGGCAAATAAATCATGCGTACTCACCAGGGCATCACTCACCCGGTTGGGGTTCACGACGGAAGGGCCAGAGATGATGAAGGGCACACCCACCCCTTCCTGATCGATGCTGCCTTTGGCCCCGCCGCGACTTTGAGCAACGGAACTTTCATTCCCGTTGTCGCCAATAAAAATGATGTCCGTATTGTCCCATTTGCCCAAGGCTTGCAGCGAGTCGAACAAGCGCCCAATTTCATGGTCGAGCGCCTCCACCGAGGCTTTGAAATACGACTGGGGATTGGCAGCGATATCGGCAGTTGTACCGCTCAGGTTGTTGTAGGAATGTAAACCGGCAGGTGGTAAATGGTGCGGCGTATGTGGCGCGTTGAAGGCCAGCCAGAGGAAAAAAGGTTTGCTGCCCTGGGTTTTGATCCAGGAGATGGCGTTGTTTGCCGTTTCGGTGGTGGCGTAGGTGCTGACGTTGCTGGATACCCCGTTTTTTATCTTGGTCCAGTTGCTGAAACTGCTGATCGCACCCAGAAAATTACCTTCAAAATGATCATAACCCATGCGGTTGGGGAAAACCCAATTGGTGGTCGGCATGGCCGTATGCAAGTGCCATTTGCCGATATTGGCCTTGGCGATGCCGTTGGGCGCGTAGCGGTTGAGCAGCTTTGGAATGGTGATTTCGGCCGTATCCAACACAGCAGAACCAACACCACCTACAGCATTGCCCACACCCGTACGGAAACTGTAACGCCCCGTTAATATTCCCGCCCGGGTAGGGGAGCAGAGTGGGTTCGACCAGGCGTTCCGAAAGCGGACACCCCGCGCCAGTAAGCGACGCACGTTGGGCATAGCCGCCGTATCCAGGTGGTTTTCGTAAAAACCGCAGTAGTCAGTCCCCAGGTCATCAGCAATGATCAGGATGACGTTGCGCTGGGCATGGGCAGTGTATGCCAGAAACAATAAGCTGAAAATGGGCAGAATCTTTGTGAACATCAGGATTGGATTATACCCCGCGCGGGATGATCAGGTGATTTTTGTCTCTTTCTTTTTTCGCCCTGCCACGTTGCAAATGCTCGCCGTAGCTTTGGCTACGTCTGCGCTTTGCGCCTTGCAGGTCAAAAAAATAAATTCGCCAAAATTTCACCTGCCCACCCCGCGCGGGGTAAAGCATTTTATCTATAAGACCAGGAATACTTGGAATGTACTCATTAGTCGATAAAAGCTGCTAATTCCTGCGTATCTATTTTTTTTTCAAAACAAAAGCCCCCACTTTTTCTACCAATTCTTCGGAAATCGGCAAAGTCGGCTGATTGTAAGTCGCCAAATTAGCTGCCCGATCGCCTTCCACCAGGCGAAACAAGTGGTTCATTTTTTCAATCAACAGCAATTGCGCCAGTTTACTTTTTGCAGCGAGGTGCTGAGCATCCGCAACCTTGATTTGAATGTCGTTGGTGCCTTGGATGACCAAAGATGGGATCGACAATTTGGCCAACTCCTCCGCAGGCTCATATTTGAACCAGGAAATGAGGTAAGCTTGTATCGAGGGTTTGAACAATACTTCCAAATAAGGCGGTACGTTTTTGACATTCAATCCCCTGCTCAGGCTATCGAGTAGTGGAGTAGAAAAGTCAGTAACAAATTTGGGCTGGGCGCTCAATTGTTCTTTTAAGGTTTCATTGCCCCGCAATCCAATGCCACACAAGGAAACGAATTTTTTGACGGTTTTTCCAGTTTGTTGAATGGCGAGTGTACCGGTCAGCGCCCCAGGCTATGGCCTAAAATGCTGATGTTGGAAAACCGTTTATCCTTGGCCAAAAACTGAATCCAGGCTACCACGTCGGCTACCTCGTGGTCAAAAGTCCAGGTGTCCAACTTGGTTTGACCGGGCTTACTTTCACCAGCGCCCATTTTGTCATAACGCAGGGTTGCAATGCCTTTTTTTGCCAGTGCATGGCACAGCAACAAATAGGCGTCGCTTTTTAAGCCCACACTGCTGTTGCCATTGCGGTCGGTTGGCCCGGAACCAGCGATGAACAAAGCGAGGGGTATTTTTTTTGCCTTTGTATTTGGCAAAGTGAGGGTGGCATACATGGTATAAGTACCTCTGTTGATGGACACCGGGCTTTCTTGAAAATCAGCAGATTGACCTTGGGCCAAGCTCCAAAATATGAAGGCTATCGGGAATAAAAAGAATCGAATCATGGTGCACTTATTGAGCAGTTTTACCAAAAGCAAAGAGCCAGAATGAATAAATGACTGGGATGAAAATGATGAGCAGCATACCAATCAGGAAGACGGTATAAAAGCCGAATTCACTCAAGAACAGAGAGGCCAGCAACAAAATAAGCCCTCCCAGCATGTATACCCGTCCGCCCAGGCGGTGCGTGAGTTGCCAGTTTTTTTCGTCGTTCAAGGTCCAGGGGTACGAATGCCGATGAAATAATTTGGCTTCACTGCTTGCAGGTAATTGCCCATCAGGATCAAAAATATGGACAAAATGGGGAAGAGCCCGGCGCGGAAATCCAGATTTGGATATGCCGAAGACAGGATAAAAATAAACGAAATTGCAGCAATCAGAGACAGCACCACCACCCGCAGGGCAAAGTATTTCCCCCCCATACTTTCAATGCGTTTTTTGGGATCGATGATTGGTACCAACAGCAAAATCAGATACAACAAAACGGACATGCTTGGAATCAACCAAAGCAGTAAACTTTTATCGTTCCAGTCATCCGCTTCTCCATAGAAGTTGTAATGGGTGGCAATGGTGTGGGGGATTTTTTCCCAAAGCCAGTACAACAAAATAGAGGGGGCCAAAGTAATGAACAACAAAATCCACTCCATTTTTGCAAACAACTTTTTCATGATTTTCCATTTTTGAAACCGATGAACCAGGCCAATACGTCATCAATTACGGTAGTATTCAGGGAGTAAATCACATACTGCCCTTGTTTTTCTGCCGTAACCAGATTGGCTTGCTTCAACAAATCGAGGTGGTGAGAAATGGTGGCTTTGCCAAGGTTGAAATGCTCGGCAATGGCGCCTGCACTCAGGTCGCTTTGCTGGAGCAGCACGAGGATATCGCGCCGGGTGGCATCGTTTAGTGCTTTGAAGACGGTATTCATGGTGCTTTATTCACCATAAAAATAAGAAAATAAATTTGATATTTCGATAACTATCGAAATATATTTTTACACCTGATGTAGCACCTTAAGTTTAGGGTGTGGGCTATTTTTTATGCCCTGCGCTTATTCTGGATAAAACCTGGTCGTATAAAATTTCATGCGAGCCTTCAAAAACCGTTAAGTGGATGTTTTTTGAAGATTTTTGGTAAAGTATGGTCCGTTCTCCCAATTTTTCCAGCGATGAGGGCGAAAACGAACGGGTTTTTAGCAAAACGGAAGCATCCTCCGCTGAAACATACCGAGAACTGTCTTTTCATCGGTATCCTGCAGGAGTTTGTTGTAAAAATTAATGGATTGGGAAATGGGCACCGGCCCGGTATGGCCGTCATGGACACCTGCGTAGATTTGCAGTACACTGTTTTTGCGTTTATTGGGGGGCGTTTTCCAGAATAACGGAGAACGCGCTCTGGCTTTTTGGACGTCAAAAACCTTGCTTGCACCGATACACTGCGCTATTTCTGGAACGTATTTGTTGTTGCGTTCCACGCATTCCGCATGCCAGGCCTCCAAATCGGAAATGGGTACCCAGGCTGAAAAGCCACGTATGTTGTGCCGGGACCTCAGGTATGCAGCGAAAGTAGCGTAACCCCCACCACTGTACCCTACGATGTAAATCTGCTTGCGGTCAACCTGCATGTTTTTGAGGGCCCAATCAATGGCCTCGTCGATGTCTGAAAGCACAAAATCGCTGCAACACGCTTTAGGTTGATTGTTGACTCCCCTGAAATTTGGAAAGATGAAATTCCAGTTTTTTGCATGAACCTGGGTCGCGATCATCCCCTTTTGGGAATCAGCGGAGTTGCTCCAGGAGTGCAATTCCACGACCAGGGGTTGTGGGGTGGAGGCCCTTGATTTATCAAAGTAAAAAACTTGCGTATTGCCATCCAGGGAGGATTGAATGCTGTCTTTTTGGAGGTAATCAGGGCGCTGGGCGAAAGCGATCATGCCCGCGCTCAGAAAAAAAAGGCAAAACAGAAGAGATTGCTGCATGGTTTGACTTAGGTTTTTTGAGGATGTACCAATGTACCGTTCATTTTACTATTTTGCAAACGTATCATCAAAGATTCCCTAAACGCCTTCGTTCATGTACACCGGAAAAGAATTCACCTTCAATCTATTGTGGCATTTTGCCCGCAAAAACCTGTTCAGAACCATGATTGTCAGCATTGTGGCGGTGATTTTGTATCAGGTTTTGGGTTTCACTTTTGTCGCCATTCCTTTTTTACCTGTTGGCACCATTGGTACGGCGGTAGCGTTTTATGTGGGCTTCAAAAACAACCAGGCGTACGACCGCTTGTGGGAAGCCCGTAAACTTTGGGGCGGTTTTACCAATACCAGTCGCAATTTTGCGGCTCAAGCGATTGCCCTCATTGACGACAAAACAGTGGTCAAAGAACTGCTCTATCGGCACATTGCCTACCTCAATATTCTACGCTTGCAACTCCGCAAAACCATTCCCTGGGCCACCAGTAAAGACAACCTGCACCAGACTTTTCGGGGCGAAAGGAGCGAATTGGAGGAGTTTGACCTGGGGCTTAAAAAGATCCTGGAAGAAAACAACAAGGGGGAATATTATGAGGCCTTACGGGTTAAAAACAACGCAGCATCCGGCATTTTGAAGTTACAGATCATGGAATTAACCCGCCTCAAACGCGAGAAAAAAATCGATGAATACGAGCACAGCGATCTGGTGCGGCATGTCAACGAACTCTTTAATTTGCAAGGCGGTTGTGAACGGCTCAAAACCACCCCCTTGTTTCGGCAATACAGCGTTTTCAGCCGGGTATTCGTGGTGCTCTTTATTTACCTTTTGCCCTTCGCCTTGCTCAAAGACCTGCATAACCTCGCAGATTGGGGCGTATGGCTGACCATTCCTTTTTCAATGTTGATTTCCTGGGTGTTTTTTACGATGGAACAAATCGGCGAATTTTCTGAAAACCCATTTGACAATTCCGTCAACGATATCCCCATCAGTGCCATTTGTCGCAACATCGAAATCGACATCAAGGAGTTTTTGGGTGAAAAAGAATTGCCAACAAAATTGAATCCGGTAGACAATGTGCTGTTGTGAGAGCTTAGCTGTCAGCGATCAGCAATGAGCAGAGCTTGAGGCAGAGCGCTGATTGCTCGTGCCGCGGCGAGCTTTTTCTTATGTTTTTCCCGCAGATCTTTGAGCGATAAATACCGAGTTCGGCAAGTACATTACTCGGTGAAAAACCGGTTATTATTATTTATCACTGTTGCAAAGTCGGGGGCTAAACTTTACGATTGTTCAGTTCAAGCCTCATCGTCTTCTACCTGCAAAATATGCAGTACCCGGTGGATGATGGGCGCAAAAAAAACGGCGGCCGTACTCAAAAACACCACGCCACTGTACAGCGCGTAAAAGGAGGAGAAAAGCTTGGCACTTACCGAATGCATCGGCATCTCGGCTACGGGGCCCATCCCGGTCAAAATCATCGAGGACATATAAAAGCTGTCTACCCAACTGATGTGTCCTATGGCATGGTATCCGCACATGCCAATGCCCAGTGAAAACACGATCAGCCCAAAAGCAAACAATCCATAACGGCTAACACGGTAAAAGAAGTGGGAGAGGGGGGCAACTTTTTGCGTGCGGTGTTCAAGTTTCATTTTGCGCTATTTATTGTAAAAGTTTGGTACCCGCCTAGGGTGGATTATTTTTTCACCACGGAAGGAACCATTCAAGTCCTGTTGTTCCGTCTTTCGTTGTTGGCAGCCAGGTGATCGTTCAACATTTTCAACAATTCATCGAACGAAATTTTCAGTCCATTCGAACTGATGCTCAAGGGTGTCCCATACAGCCTGAAGTTCATGTTCATCAGTTTTCGCTTGAGGCCACTCGGCTGTTTATCGATGTAGTCTTGTGGGTTTTTCACCTGCAGCATGATCAGTTTTTGGCGTTGAATTTCCAGTACGGAAATGGCTTCAATGTCTGTCCACAAAATTTGTCCGGCGGATACTCCGCTGGAGTTATCGGTAATGCCCAGCTCGTCGATGATCAGTCCAGGACGCTGGTCGGGCAGCTTGCGGATGATCCAAAAAGCGCCACTGCCAAAAAATAGAATTGCAGCGCAGCCTACCAACTTGCTGAATAGCTGCTCGGCCCAAAATGGCTCGTTGGGGCTGCTTCGTGAAATGATCAACCAGACCCCCAGGGCAACAAAGGCCAGTGAGGCGATGAGCAGGAGGAGGAGTTTGGTTTTGGAGAGGGGGATTTCGATGGGTTGGGCGTGGGTCATATTGGCGTTTGGTTGTTGGTTATGAGACACAAAGTTAATCCATTACTTACTCACCAAATCCACATCAATGTGACATCCTTTATTTTCCAAGCGTTTTTTTCTTTGGCTACTTCCAACAAAAGCCCTTTGCCACATAGTCCTCCGCATTTGAAAGCGCAATACAGCATGCCCTGCGTTTTTTGCGCATTCAAAAAAACTTTGGATAGTTGAATGATGCCAATCGCACAAGGCAGGGTTTTTGGGGCATCCTTGAGGGAAATCATTTTTGCAGTACACAAGTGAAAATCTTTGCCCTGGTAGTGGGTTTGTAAGGTGTTTAAACTATCAACCATAGCTTGGCCATTGCTACTGGTGGCGTATTTTGACATCTTCTTCTTCAACAAGTTTTGAAAACTGTTGTCGACTTTCATTTTATAGTGCCAAGGATTAAAGCATTTTCGAATGGTTGTATCCATCAAAAGGGTACAATACTTCGTAGAGTCATTAAAAAGTTTGTTGTGCAAGTGGATGGTTTTTCGCCTGATTTTTGTGGTGTCGGGTTTGTCTTTAGCCCATGCTTTAAAAATCTCTTCTTCGTCTTTGCCTAAATAAAAATTGTAAAAGTGCCGCACGACAAGCTCATTGGTGATATCGCTGTATAGATTGAGTAAGTCATCATTGGTGGAGGTTTGACATGGTTGGTATTCATTTTTGCAGGCGCAGAGGAAAATGGCTATACCGATGAGGTAGCTGGCTTTCATTTTGGATGATTGTGGACGTTAAAAGATTTTATGGGTAGATGCTGTTTTGGAGGGGATTGGTGGGAGGCTAGTTTGCGCCTTTTGGTAGGTGTTGTTCGTCGGCTTTTGCTAATAAACCTTGTTTTGCTTGTATAAGCACCACCCCAGGAGGCCAATAATTACAATCGTATACTCTCTGGTGCAGGATTAGCAACAACTTGTTATTGAAAGTTAGTAAATTTTTGAAGGATTGCCACCCAAAGCATTCCCAATACCGTGCATCACACAGAGTCCAAACAGTTCGCTTGCTTTCGGGTTGTCCAAACGATGGCTGTTAGAATTATAGCGACCATGAAAATGGGAAAAAGTGTGTATGGTATTTCAGTATAGGCAGTGGAGAGAATGAGTGGAAAATGCCAAAGTGCCCAGACTGACCCGACGAATAAATGCCGCCGTGTATCGGGTATACCCAATGCAACAAAACGCGGTTCAAGATAGCCACGCCAACCCCATTCTTCAAACATTGCAAAAATCATTCTTGGAATGAGTTGAGCAGCAAAACCAGCACCAAATGCGGATAAAAGGGAGTTTAGATTGCCATTAATTTTGGTCATACCCAATATCAAACCTAGCATAATTACCATCGTAATGATGATGGGATACACAAACAGACTAAACAGATACCATTGCCAGCTTTCTTTGAAATTTAAGCTCAGACCTGCATCTTTCCAACCATCGCCCCCGAAAAACCGTAACAATACCATCATCAAAATAGGACCAATAATGAAGATCAGCCCGCCAATTTCATTACCACTGGCTGTAACCACGCCACCGATAGCCGATAAGAATAAAACGCCGATTATATAAACCGTAATGTTCCGTTTAATTTTACTATCCTGATTCATGACATTTTGTTTCTTGTAGGTAAAAGACTAACTCACCTGCGAATATAGGAAGAAAGGCATTCAACTAGCTCATCTGCGAATATAGCAAGCAATTGTTTGTCTAATAAATAATTACGAATAATATTTTAATATAATAAATTAAGACTTTTGACTCCAGTCCTCAAACCCTACCCCTCCCCAATCCCCCCAACCACCGCCATCACCAGCGGTGATCCATTTTTCCCAAATACACCAAGGCGCTATCAATCGCCACCGACTCAAACAAACTCCCATCGGCCTGCACCAATTCTTTGACCACAATATTCGGCTCCCGGCTCAAGTCATACGCCGAAGAGATAAAGGCAATGCCCCGACCCACTTCCACCAAACTGATCAGCAGTTCCAGGGAGGACACCTCCTGCACAATTTTGCCCACCCGGCTAAAACCCGCCTTTTGGCACATCGCTTCAATTTCATCGTACACCGGGTGCAGGCTGCGGGTGATCTCCACCCATTTTTCGTTTTGGAGTGACTCCAGGGTGAGGGACGGATCCAGGGCGCGCTGGTGTTGTTGCGACAAGATGACTTTGAGGCTCCCTTTTTTGATGACTTTGGCGCTCAATTCAGGGTAGTGCAGGGGCAAAAGGGTGAAGCCAAGGTCGATGTTTTCGGCCAAAACTGCGGCTTGTACACTTTGCGGGGTGGGAAACTCCACCAATTTGACCTCCACCTTGGGGAAATCGTGGTTCAGCGCTTGCAGCAGCTCCACCAGGCGCTCGCGGAGGGCGGTTTTGTATACACCGACCTGCAGCACTTGCTGGTGTAGTCCAATTTGGCGGGCTTGCTCGATGGCTTGCTGGCTCAGTTGGAGGATTTTGCGGGCCGCTGTGACAAAAGATGCCCCGGCTTCCGTCAGTTCCACTTTGCGGAGGTGTTGGCGGCTGGCGCGGACAAACAGCTCCACGCCAATTTCGTTTTCCAAGAGCGCAATTTGCTGACTCAGGGCAGGTTGGGATACAAATAACTTCTGTGCGGCCTTACTGAAGTGCAAGTCTTCGGCAACTGCCACAAAATAGCGCAACTGTCGTAGTTCCATGTTCAGGGCCGGTTAAAAATTTTTGTTTTTTTGGAAAAAGGGGGCCCTTTTGGGGGGGAGGGGGGCACGGAGGGGGGGGGGGGGCGCCCCGAGGGGACTTTTGGAAAACCACCCCCCCCACAAGGGGTTTCGGAAAAAAAAAATTTTTTAAACAAGCTCTTGTATAAGTTTTGCTTATGACAAAATTAGAAAATTGTATTGGTTTGGGAGCAAGTTTTGGAGAAACTTTGTAGTGCCAAATAAAACAATGACCACTTGAAACCGCCTGCGGCGGGGCTTGTTTTTTAGCCACAAATGACACAAATTTTCACAAATGCTACCGCAGCTACATACCGAAGCGACAATAATGGGAACGCGGATGACACGGATTACACGGATTTACGCGGATTTATTGCTGCGCCTAATTTGATCCGCGTAAATCCGCTTAATCCGTGTCATCCGCGTTCCCATGATCTGCAGCGCCGCAGGCGCGAGAACGGAAAATGGTGTTTGTGAGAATTTATGTCATTTGTGGCTAAAAAAATGTGATCGCAACGCCGCAGGCGGTGCTTAAACTTTCAACCAAATAAAACCAAGTCCAAATGGAACTCCTGCTCGAAAATCCCCGAACCGCCCTGAATAACTCCAGCGATTTTTTGCCCCTGCTCGGCACCGACCACATCGAGTTTTACGTCGGCAATGCCAAACAATCTGCTCATTTTTACGAGCACGTTTTTGGCTTTGAAATGATCGCCTACGCCGGCCCGGAAACGGGCGTGAAAGACCGTGCCTCCTACGTCCTGCAACAAGGCAAAATCCGTCTGGTGTTGACCACCTCTCTCGTACCCAACTCCGAGATTTCAGAGCACGTGCGCAAACACGGTGATGGCGTAAAAGTGATGGCCCTCTGGGTAGACGATGCCTTCTCTGCTTATGCCGAAACCCTGCGTCGGGGCGCCGAACCGGCTGCGGAACCCCAAACCTTGCACGATGAAAGCGGCGAAGTCGTTGTCGCTTCCATCAAAACCTACGGCGACACCATCCACACTTTTGTAGAGCGGAAAAACTACCAGGGGGTGTTTCTGCCCGGTTTTGTACCCCGCAAAAGCCGGGCCTTCCACGGCAGTGTTGGCCTACAATACGTTGACCACTGCGTAGGCAATGTTGAATTGGGACAAATGAACCGCTGGGTAAAGTTTTACGAAGAAGTGATGGGCTTTAAACTCTTGCTCACTTTTGACGACAAAGACATTTCTACCGAATATTCCGCCTTGATGTCCAAAGTGGTCTCCAATGGCAATGGCTACATCAAATTCCCCATCAACGAACCCGCCGCCGGGCGCAAAAAATCGCAGGTAGACGAATACCTTGATTTTTATGGCGGTCCTGGCGTACAACACATTGCCGTAGCCACCCACAACATCATCGATACCGTATCCGAATTGCGCAGTCGGGGCGTGGAATTTTTGGAAGTGCCCGCCAGTTATTACGATGATTTACTAGATCGGGTAGGCCGCATCGACGAAGACTTCCAACCCTTAAAAGACCTCAATATCCTGGTGGATCGGGATGAAGAAGGTTATTTGTTGCAAATTTTTACCAAGCCTGTAGAAGACCGTCCCACCCTGTTTTTTGAAATCATCCAGCGCAAAGGAGCAACTTCTTTTGGCAAGGGAAATTTTAAAGCCTTGTTTGAAGCCATTGAGCGGGAGCAAGCAAGAAGGGGAAACCTATAAACTCTCCTAAATTTTTGTTAATGTAAGGGGTAAACCTGCCAATTTGCCGTAGTTTTGGGGTTTTATAAGTAGAATGGAAAATCAGGACCAAAAAACGAGGCAAGACTGGCGCGAAGTACGATGGGGACTGTGGCAAATTTACCGCCGGGTAGCCGCCATTCTGCGCATTACGCTCACCGTTTTGGCGGTGGGGGTCACTACTCTTTTCCTGATATTTCAGGTGCCCATGGTGCAGGAGTGGGCCATCGACGAAATCACCAAAGCCATCTCCAAAACCACCGGAACCCGCACCGAAGTAGGGCATTTTCGTTTGAGTTTGTTCAATCATCTGGTCTTGAATGATGTGTACATCGAGGATGATCAACGCGATACCTTGCTTTTTTGTAAAAACCTCAGTGCACAAATCAAACTAAGCCCCATTACCCTACTGCGCGAAGGGCTGGTTTTTGACGAATTGAGCGTATCCGAGGGGCGTTTTAACATCAAAAAAGCGCCCGCAGCAGAAATGAACAACCTGGAGATGCTGCTGGAGCGACTTTTTCCGCCCCAACAGACCGTGACCAAAAAAGAAAAAAAACCCTTCAAGTTGGCCATCAAAAAGCTCAACCTGGATGATGTCATTTTTTTGAAAAACGACCTGCACCGGGGGCAACGGATGAAAATTGTACTGGCCCGCGGGCGCATTGCCATCAACAAGATGAACCTGCCTGGTAAGCGCCTGGAAGCCAAGTACATTCGACTAAAGGGTGCTGAAATCTTAATCGACGAATTGCCCTATGGGCCTGGTTATGAAGACTCCCTAACCGAAATAGAAGAGCAGATTCCGGTGGACAGTACGGTAGTGGACACCACAACCTGGGATGTTGTGGTCAAAGAAATCGATTTTTCCAAATCAGTATTCCATCTGCACAATTACCGCAAAGCACCCCAAAAATCCAATGCGCGCGACACCATCGACTACGCGCACATGGAAGTACGCGATATTGACATCAAAATTAAAAATTTTGCGATCAAAAAAGAGGTGTTCTCCGGCAAGTTGAACAACATCTCTTTTCGTGAAAAAAGTGGGTTTGAACTCAGCAAACTGGCGGCAAAAGAAGCCATCGTGAGTTCGCGAGAAATCACCCTCAATGGTATGGCACTCATCACGCCTAACTCTAATATTGGCGACACCTTGCAGTTAAAATTTGATTCTTTTGACGACTTTGCCGATTTCCCCAACGCCGTGCGGCTGGATACCAAGTTTGATGGGGCCAAAATCGCCATGCGCGACATCATGGCTTTTGCCAGCGATCTGACTACCAATCCCTTTTTTCGCAAAAATCGGGAAACGACCCTTTCCATTGATGGCCGCATGTACGGGGTGATCAACAACCTCAACGGCCGCAAACTCCGGATACTCCTGCCCGATGGCACTTTTTTGCAGGGCCGTTTTGACGCCCGCAACCTGGCCGTTAAAGACAATGAGTCGATCGAATTGCGGATGGACCAGCTCAGTACGAGCATGCGCACCTTAAGGGACCTTTTGCCCAATTTCAGTTTGCCCAAAAACTTTGACAAGTTGGGAAACTACAGTACCGGGGGGATTTTATCGGTTTTTTCAACAGCTTTACCACCATCGGACAACTCTTTACCAGCATCGGTAGCGCCGACCTGAACGTGTCCTTGAAAAATACCGAAAGCCCCGAACGCGCTTCGTATTCCGGGATTGTGACCTTGAACAATTTTGATTTGGGCAAATGGACCGACAA
The DNA here is from genome assembly GCF_016718685.1 of Haliscomenobacter sp. GTDB lineage: Bacteria > Bacteroidota > Bacteroidia > Chitinophagales > Saprospiraceae > Haliscomenobacter. The sequence goes on from NZ_JADKCX010000014.1 coordinate 46,670, forward strand.
CAAAACTTAGGTAAAATCAGTTTGCGGGCAGCCGTTGGTGAAGGCGACGGCTATGGCCTTGCGGGAAAAAATGCCCGGGCCAAACTGACCGCCGATATCAAAAGTTTTGAATTTAAAGGGTACAAATACACCAACGCACATATGGAAGGCGAGCTCAAAGCCCGCCAATTTGATGGGAATCTCAACATTAAAGACGACAATATTGATTTGGTCTTTGCGGGTAAAGTCGATTTGTCCAAAGACATTCCCGAGTATATTTTTAATTCTTCGATCAACCGACTCAACCTCCAAAAACTCAATTTCAGCAAAGAAGAAATAGTACTGACGGGTAATGTTGACCTCAACATCCAGGCCAATAATCTAGCCGATCTGGTTGGCAAAGCTGAGTTCAGAGACTTTGACATCAACAAAGGGGATCAAACCTATCACTTCAAACTTGTCAATATTCGTTCTTCCCTGGATACAGCAGGTGGCCGAGAACTGAACATCGCCTCAGATGTAATGGATGCCCAATTGCAGGGGAGATTCGATATTGAAAAAATTCCCGCAGCACTACAACTTTTTATTTACGATAATTTTCCAGGTTTTGCCAATCGTTTTCGCATTCCCAAAATTGACTCTTTGCTGCGGCCGCAGCAATTTGAGTACAACATCAAAATCAAGGACAGTGGAGGCCTGCATGAGCTCCTCAACGCCCAATTGGGCCCACTAAAAAACTTTGAGCTGACGGGTAATTTTGACAACCTGACCTCCAAACTGGAAGCAAAATTGAAAGCCCCTGAATTTCGTTTTGGATCCATGTCTGCAACTGATCTGGGTTTGATCGTTGATTTAACCGATGGCGAAGGCTACATGAACTTCAATACCGAAGCCTTGAACATCAATGAAAAACTGAAATTACCCGACATTACCTTACTCACCATTCTCGATCGGGATACCATTGATTTTTCTTTAAATTATGCCGACCACTCTTCGAAAGTGCTTTCCAAAGTTGACCTGAACGGTCGGTTTTACATTCGCGACACCAGCACCATGTTGATGCAGTTGAAGAACTCAAACCTCCGTTTGCTCAACTCCACCTGGTCGATTAATCCAAAAAACTCCATCGCTTTTGGCAAAGATTACATCGATGTACAAGACTTTGTGTTGCAGTACGAAAACAAATCCATCTACCTCGATCGTCTGGGGAGGAAAGGAGTAAAACTGGCCATGAACAACATGGACTTGAATTTGCTCAATGATTACCTCAATTTTGAACCCATGAAGTTCGGAGGGCGTTGCAATGTTGAAGCGCGGGTGGAAGATGTGCTCAGTTTGAAAAACCTGGGGATTTCCGTGGTCAGTGATACCTTTTTGATCAATCGCGATGATTGGGGGCTGATGCGTTTGGACCTGAAAATGAAGGATCGGCAACATCCCCTGGAGGCCTATTTTGCCATGACTAAAGATACAGCTCAGCTGTTGCTGGAAGGGTATTACAACCTCAGCACTTTTGGGGAAAGTTCGGAACAAAAAGCCCGCTATTTTGACGCCAATCTGAACATCCATTCTTATCCTTTGCGGATTGCCGACTATTTTGTAGGTGATGTATTCAAGAACCTGTATGGGTATTTTGATACCGATTTACATGTTAATGGAGACATCAACAACCCCAATATCGGGGGCAAAATGCACCTCATTAAAGGTGGTTTTACCGTAGACTACCTCAAAACAACCTATACGTTCAATAAAGGCGATGTAGTAGTGGACAATTTCCTTTTTGACATGTCAGACATGTTGTTGTACGACAAAAGGAAAAACCGCGCTCAACTGGATGGAGGAATTCGCCACGACCATTTGCGCCGCTTTGGTTTCAACGCGACCTTGCGCACCATTGAGCCTTTCCTTGCCCTGGATACCAAAAAGGGCGACAATGAGCAGTTTTACGGACAGGCGATTGGAATGGGTAAGATCAATTTTTCAGGATCTTTCCAACGCCCGGATATTTCCGTGAATGCTGCGGTGGGTGAGGGTTCACGCTTGGTCATCCCCGTGAGCAACGAACGAAAAGTGGGGCAATTTGAGTTTGTCAAGTTTGTGGAAAAAACACCCCAAAAAGATAAAAAAGATGAAGATGATCGCGAACTCACCGGAGTGGGCATCGACCTGGACATCACCGTACAACGGGGTGCGGAAATACAAATCATCTTCAACGAACAATCGGGTGATGTGATCAAAGGTGCGGGTAGAGGTGCGGTACAGATTTCGGTGCCACGTGGTGGAGACTTTAAAATGTTCGGGGAAATTGTGATCGACGAAGGGGAGTACCTCTTTACGCTCTACAATTTATTCAACAAGGGCTTCCGGGTCAAAGAAGGGGGGACCCTGACCTGGAATGGCAATCCTTTTGGCGCCACCATCAATCTGGAAGCGGAATACCGCGACCTGAGTGCCTCGGTGTACAGTTTCATTCAGGAATACCTGGCCACAACAACCGACGAAGAATTGAAAGCCGCTGCCAATAGAAATACCAACATTGATTTGCGCATGAAATTGCGGGGTGATTTGTTGAAACCGACCATTGATTTTGATCTCGCTTTTCCCAATTTAAGGGGTCAACTGCAAAGTTTTGCCGAAAGCAAAATCCGGATTTTGAAACAGGATCAAAACGAGCTCAATAAACAAGTTTCGGGCTTGATTTTATTTGGGCAGTTTTTGCCTGCCGATTTTGCCTTGGGCAACCAGGCTCGGGCTTTTGCCCTCAATTCGGTGAGTGAATTGGTGTCCAACCAGGTCTCTTTGATGGTGACTGAATTGTTGAAAGATTTGGTGGGGGATGGTGTACTTTCCGACATCAACTTCAACATTCGGCAAGCCTTGACCAGCTCAGGCAGCAACGAATTTCAGTTCAGCCTCAAACCCTATTTCCTGCAAGATCGCCTCTCGGTACAAGTGGGGGGCAACATCCAAAACAATGTACCCGGCACGGAAAATGTCGGCACCTTTGTCGGTACGGATGTAGTGATCGAATACGCCATCACCCCCGATCGCAACCTCAAATTGCGCATTTTCCAAAAACTACAGCCGGATGTAGGCGGGCGTCGTTTCCAGGTGGGAACTGGCCTGAGCTTCCGCAAGGAGTACAACTCATTGGCTGATTTCTTCAAGAGTTTTAAAAAAGCAACGAGTAGCGAAAAGCGAAAAGCGAAAAGCGAAAAGTGAAAAACTTAAAACTTAGGGCAATTTTACCATTTGTTGCCGCAGCAGATGATCGGCAAGTACCAGTGCCGCCATGGACTCTACAATCGGCACTGCTCTGGGCAACACACAGGGATCGTGGCGTCCCTTGCCCGTGACAGTCACCGCTTCTCCTTGTTCATTCACCGACTCTTGCTCGGGAATGATGGTGGCAACGGGTTTGAAGGCCACCCGAAAAGTGATGTCCATGCCATTGGAAATGCCGCCCTGAATGCCTCCGGAGTGGTTGGTACGGGTGAGGATTTTGCCGTCTTCCTGATAAAAACTATCGTTGTGCTCCGAGCCGCGCATACTCACGCCAGCGAAACCCGAACCGTATTCAAAACCTTTACAAGCATTGATGCTCAGCATGGCTTTGCCTAGGTCGGCGTGGAGTTTGTCAAAAGCGGGCTCACCCAACCCGACCGGGCAACCTGTGATCACTGCGCTGACTACCCCGCCGATGGTATCGCCGTCTTTGCGCACGGCTTTAATCAGGTCGATCATTTGTTCGGCCATGGCCGGATCAGGGCAACGCACGTCATTGGATTCGGTGAGGGAAAGATCGAGCTCGGAGGCAGATTTTTGTAAAACCAAAGGTCCCACCTGGCTCACGTAAGCCTGGATTTGTACCCCTTGTTGAGCCAAAAGCAATTTGGCAATCGCCCCTGCGGCCACCCGCGCAGCTGTCTCCCGTGCGGAAGAACGTCCACCGCCGCGGTAGTCGCGAATGCCATACTTGACCTGATAAGTGTAATCGGCATGTGAGGGGCGGTATTTATCGGCAATGTGGCCGTAGTCATGCGAGCGTTGATCGCCATTGTAAATGACCATCGCTAGGGGAGTACCCGTACTTTTGCCTTCAAAAATGCCTGACAAAATCTGGACGGTATCACTTTCTTTGCGTTGGGTAACGATGTTGGACTGGCCTGGTCGACGCCGATCCAATTCGGATTGGATGAACGCCTCATCGATTACCAAACCCGCTGGGCATCCATCAATGACTACACCGATGGCTTTGCCATGGGATTCTCCAAAAGTGCTGATGCGAAATGCGCTGCCGAATATGCTTCCTGCCACGGTGGTCGTTTTTTGACTTTGCGCAGGCTGGATCGGGACAATGGCCCTATTTTTTGATCTCAAGCGCCCCGAAGGGCCGCGGGGGCGGTTGGGTGGGGGGCTCGGGGGGGGGTCGCGGGGGCGAAGGGGGGGGTTTTCCCCCCCCGGGGGGGGGGTTTTTTTGTTGGGGGGGGTTTTGTTGGGGGCTTGGTTGTTCCGTCCGCCTCCCCCCGTGAGGGGGCGGGCGGTCCCAAGGAAAATTTTTTTCGTTGGAAAAGGTTTCCAGGGAGGGGGGCTGTTGCTATTTTTTTAATTTTACAATTATCCTATCAGTCATCACCCGATAAACACACGCTACAGAAATCAATAACCTAGATGAAATTAAAAATTGCTTGTGAACTCGATTATCAAACCCCCAACAATACCCCGCTCATTTTTCTTTTAAGGCTTCGTTCAGGGGGGTCAAACAGTTATTGAAGAGGAATTTATGGTGGAACCAGCAAGTGCCATTCACGGAATACCTGGATCTTTATGGCAATTACTGTCAAAGGTTAATTTCACCGCTAGGTTTGTTTTCGATAAAAACGACTGCACTTGTTGAAACACAAGATTCCGTTGAAGTTGATTTCAACGCAAACTTTGTCTTGATCCAGGATTTGCCCGAAGATGCGCTGATTTATTTGTTGCCCAGCCGGTATTGTGAGTCCGACAAATTGCTCAGTAAAGCCTCTGAAATCATTCAAAATTTATCTACGGGCTACGAGATGGTGGAGGCGATTCGACAATGGGTACGGGCCAATATCCAATACGAATACAACTACAGTACGCCCTCCACCTCCGCCATAGATACCTTGAATATTCAATACGGGGTCTGTAGAGATATGTCCCATTTGGCCATTGCCCTTTGCCGCAGCATCAACATTCCCGCACGGTTTATGGTCGGGTACCTGCATGAATTGGAACCCATGGATTTGCATGCCTGGTTTGAAGCTTATCTAAATGGGAAATGGTACATTTTTGATGCTACCCAACAGTTTACTACCGGAGGCAGGGCAGTGCTGGCCTATGGTCGAGATGCTGCTGATGTTGCAACCATGACCCATTTTGGAGACATTCAATTGAACAATATGTTGGTACAGGTAGAGCGGAGTAGAGGCCTAGGAATTCGGGTTTTTAGGCTTTCGCCAAGGTCTACTTTCTACTGATGAACCAGGCCCACAATATCAACACAAATTGAATGGGCAGCCTGATCAAAGCATTTTGAAATGTTCCCACTGCCGGATTTGCTCTAAATACATCGATGATGTGTAAGGGCAAAAACAACAGCATCAGTATCAGAATGCCCAGCGTGGCCATTGGCCGGAAGCGCGGAATAAAAACGCCAACACCCAGGCCGATTTCTACCACGCCAGCCAAAATATTAATGACGTCATTCATCGCAAATTCAGGAAAAAATCCGGCATACATCAATGGATTCATGAAGTGAGAAATGCCGCCCAAAATCAGCAGGACACCAAATAAAAAGGTCAGGACGAGTTTAAACATTTTCATTCTGTTCAATTTTAACCGTGAATACTTAGCTTGAAAATTACATTTGTAGCAGTGCAATATATGGAGAATTGTGGGGATATTCACGCAGGTTGTATCCTTTCGGGAGGAGGAGAACAAGCTTGGGAAAGTTTTGTAAATTTGAGTAGTTGAGCTTATTCATCAAACTGCTCTATCACCAGAGCCACATCAAATAAAAACCAATTAGTATGAAAAAAACAGTGAACGTTTTGCTCTTCACCTTTGGGTTGGTGCTGGGACTGACGGCCCAATCCAAGCCATTGAGCCCCGAAAAAATCGAAGCACTCAAAAAAGAAGCCACGGAAAAAGTGCAAGCGCGCGCCAAACTGGCCCAGGTCATGGTCGACAAGGTGTTCAGCTTTGCCGAACTGGGATTCCAGGAAGTGGAAACCTCCAAATACCTCACCGGCATCCTGCGCGACAATGGTTTTGCCATTGAATCCGGCATCTCGGGTGTACCTACCGCCTGGATGGCGCGTTGGGGCAGTGGCAAACCCGTGATTGCCATCGGCAGCGACCTGGATTGTATCCCCAAAGCCTCCCAAAAACCCGGCGTTGCCTATCACGACCCGATCGTAGAAGGCGCACCGGGGCATGGCGAAGGCCATAACTCGGGCATTCCACTCAACATCATCGCGGCCATTACCGTGAAGGAAATCATGGAGCGGGAAAAAATCCCCGGCACCCTGGTGCTCTGGCCCGGCGTGGCGGAGGAACTGGTGGGCACCAAGGCCTTTTTACCCGGGATGGGTACTTCGATAAGGTCGATGCCTGTATTTTCACCCACGTGGCCAACAACCTTAGTGTTTCTTATGGGCAAGCCATGGGTACAGGCCTGGTTTCGGTTGAATACGAGTTCGAAGGAGAGGCAGCCCATGCTGCCGGAGCACCCTGGCGTGGCCGGAGTGCATTGGATGCAGTAGAACTCATGAGCATTGGATGGCAGTACTCCCGAGAGCACCTTGATCCACTGCAACGATCCCATCACGTGATTAAAAATGGTGGCGACCAACCGAACGTCGTGCCTTCCAAAGCAAGCATCTGGTTTTATTTTCGACACGTTACTTATCCTTTAATCATGGATTTGTACAAAAAGGGCAATCGTGTTGCCGAAGGAGCTGCTTTGATGACCGATACCAAGATGACTTCCAAAATACTGGGTTCTGCCTGGCCCCGTCACTTCAATCAGGTGATCGCAGAGACGATGTACGAAAACATCAAAAAAGTAGGCTTGCCCACCTGGTCTGAAGCCGATCAAACCCTGGCGCGAGCCATTCAAAAGGAAGTAAAATCACCCCGGGACACCAACGGATTGCCCAGCAAACTGGACACCCTGGGTCAACCGGTGCGCAATCCCATCAGCGGCGGCTCGGATGACATTGGCGACATTTCCTGGAAATTGCCGACCATTACCTTGGGCTATCCCTCCAACATTCCTGGGTTGCCGGGACACCATTGGGCCAACGCGGTGGCCATGGCTACACCCATTGCCCACAAAGGGGTAGTGGCTGGTGCCAAAGCCGAAGCCATGACCCTGCTGGATCTGTTGCTTAAACCGGAGCTGATCACCAAAGCCTGGGAGTACTTCCGCACCGAACAGGGCATGAAGCAACAATACACTCCGATGGTGAACCCAACTGATAAACCAGCGGTACACCTGAATACGGAAATCATGGAGGAGTTTCGGCCGAAATTGGAGAAATTCTATTACGATGAGAAGAAGTACGGGAGTTATCTGGAACAGTTGGGGATTAAGTATCCGGTGGTGAGGAAGTAGGGGTAGGTGAATACTCCGCAACATCAGGTATTTTAATGTTGCGGAGTATTTACAAAATCATCCCCGTCCGCGCCGCCCGCGCATAATGCCGCAAGTCCTGATCATGGTACCCACTTTTCTTCAAATACCCATCAATGATTGGCACAGCGATATCCGGCAAAAAAAGCGCCATATGCCCCAATCCATGCAAAGCACTTTCCACGCAGGCAGGATTGTCCAGCGACAGGCACTGGCGCATCACCCCGGCTATGGCCTCATAGCAAGCGCTGTTTTCGGCATCCAGGTTTTTGTACTGTTTCTGAACTGCTGCAAGCATTTCTTTGGGTTTTTTTGTGTATAACTCCTCAGAAAAATTGAACCAGGTAGATAAAGGGCAAATATCCCAAAACATGTAGCAGAAGCCGTTTAGTTTCGACAGGGTTTGTTGAGTACCTGCTGAGGTTGTGGCTGCGCAGCGTGGATTTAATACATCCCGAAACAATACAAACAAAGCCCTCAAGGCAGCCGTTTTGCGCGCAATGGGTACCGGAGCGATTTTGAAGTCACAAGCTAAGTTGGAGATGGAGTTGTTGAACACAAACTCCAGACCCAGCGCAACTTGATCGTCGGTATAAGGTGCCAAATCTGCGCCTGGGTTTTGCAGCAAGTTTTCGATCAAGACAAAGGCTGAGAGGGGGTCTTCGTCTTCAAAAACACCTTCTTCCCAATGCTCGGACCAGTACCAGAGGGGTTCGGTGGTAGGGCGGTTGAAGATGTGGTTGATTTCGCGTTGATAAAGGGTAGTCATGGATTTAGATTTTACAAATCCATAACCCTACCTAACTTACGAAAAGTTCCAGCTATGTCCAAACAATTTTACCCCAACTCTAAATAATGCCGCTCTGGCACCCCCTCAAGCGCTCCGCTGCCCACTCGGCAGTAACATCCCGTTGCGGTTCGGCAAACATTTCATACCCCACCATAAATTTCTTCACGGTAGCCGAACGCAGCAATGGCGGATAAAAACTCATGTGCCAATGCCATTCCGCGTGTTCCTGCCCATCAGTAGGCGCCTGGATGGATGCCGGCAGAGTAGGGGAAGGAGGTTTCAAAAAGATTGTCAAACCGGATGGTCAATGCCTTGAGGATTTGGGCAAAAGCCTCTTTCTCTACCTCATCCATTTCAGCGATATGCCGCATGTGGCGACGCGGGATGATCATGGCTTCGTAGGGCCATACAGCCCAAAAAGGAACCAGGGCTACAAAACGATCATTTTCCAGGATGATGCGGGTTTTTTCTTCTAGCTCCTGTTCCAGGTAGTCGCTGAGCAGGCTGCCATTGTTTTCCCACCAGTGTTTTTCTTGCTGGATACTCTTGAGGCGCGTTTCTTGCGGTATGGTTGATTGTGCCCAAATTTGACCGTGCGGGTGCGGGTTACTACACCCCATGATGTCGCCTTTGTTTTCAAAAATCTGCACGTGCTGGATGAAGTCGATGGCACCCAGTTCCTGATATTGTTCCTGCCAGAGTTCCACTACTTTGAGGATAGCCGAAACTTCCATTTGCGGCAGCGTCAGACCGTGATTGGGCGAAAAACAAACCACTTTACAGATGCCCCGCTCGCCCCGGGCTTTGAGTAGGCCTTTTTGGTAAGGTGCCTCAGATGAAACCTCCAGCAAGGCGGCAAAATCATTGGTGAAAACAAAAGTATCGGGATAGGCTGGGTTGTGTAATCCTCCAGCGCGTTCATTACCTGGGCACAGGTAACAAGTTGGATCGTAATGGGGTTTGCGCGTGGTGTCGGCTTTTTCTACTTTACCTTGCCAGGGGCGTTTGGTACGGTGTGGCGATACCAGTACCCATTCACCAGTGAGGATGTTGTAGCGGCGGTGGGGATGCTCGTGGAAGTCTAATGTTTTCACGTTACTTTATTTTAAAGGCGAAAATAAACAATGCTGGAGCCAATGCTGGTTTTTTTTCAAATAATCTGTTACAATTGCCCCCGCCATTTGTGACGGGATTCAACCACACGTTTCCATTTGATTTTCCAATTTTGCTTTGCAATAAATCGCCTGGAAGCGGGTTAAAGATCACAACACACTTTTGGAATTTTGTGGTTGATGAGGGTTGATAAGGGTTGATCAACGTTTATTAACCCTTCATCAACCCTTATCCATCACCACTACCCCAATTTTTGTACATCAACCGCAACCACATGAGTACCTTTTTCAACAACAGGTTGGCACAGCTAAAGGCCGGACACCAAAACCTGATCACTACCCCGAATACTGTTGTCGCTCCTGGCAACGGCATCTTTGAACGCTATCAGCACCCGGTGCTTACTGCTGCTCATGCCCCCTTGTTCTGGCGCTACGACCTGAACCCCCAAACGAACCCGTTTCTGATGGAGCGGTTTGGCATCAATGCCGTATTCAACGCTGGGGCGATCAAGTGGCAGGGCAAATACCTCGTTGCGGCCCGGGTAGAAGGCATCGACCGCAAATCGTTTTTTGCCATTGCCGAAAGCTCCAATGGCATCGATCAATTCCAGTTTTGGGATTACCCCATCACCATGCCGGAAACGGAAGATCCTGATACCAATGTGTACGATTTGCGTCTGGTGGCGCATGAAGACGGTTGGATTTATGGCTTATTTTGCTCCGAACGAAAAGATCCCAGTGTGCCGCCTTCAGACACGTCTTCGGCAGTAGCTCAGGCCGGGATGGCGCGTACCAAAGACCTGATCAATTGGGAGCGACTGCCCGATTTAAAAACGCCATCGCCTCAGCAGCGCAACGTGGTGTTGCACCCCGAGTTTGTACAGGGCAAATACGCTTTTTACACCCGGCCTCAAGATGGGTTCATCAGTACCGGAACGGGAGGAGGAATTGGTTTTGGCCTGGCTGAGAACATGAATAACGCGGTAGTTCCTAACGAAACCATCATTCACGAAAGGCAATACCATACCGTTTACGAGGTAAAAAATGGGCAGGGCCCCGCACCGATCAAAACGCCCCGTGGTTGGTTGCATCTGGCGCATGGCGTGCGCAATACTGCGGCGGGATTGCGATATGTGCTGTACCTGTTTATGACCGACTTGGTAGACCTGACCAAAATCATTCACCAACCTGCCGGTTATTTCCTGGCACCAGAGGGAGAAGAAAGGGTAGGGGATGTGTCTAATGTCACTTTTTCCAATGGCTGGATTCTGGACGATGATGGGACGGTGTTTATTTACTACGCTTCCTCGGATACCCGCTTGCACGTGGCTACTTCATCCCTGGAGCGTTTGGTCGATTATTGTGTAAACACCCCGGAAGATGGCTTCCGTTCGGCTGCCTCGGTGGAAACGCTGAAAGATATTATCCGAAAGAATAAAGCCCTTTAAAGGTGTTTAGAAAGATTACGTCTAAGTTTGTTTATACGCAAGAACGAAGCACAAGATCCCGGACCTTGGCGCTTCGTTCCTTGCTTTTTTAAGTTGAAAAAAATGTCAACAATCGATAAAACCGTTCTCCAAACTTTTCGAGACGAACTGCAAGCAGAATTGGAGGAAATTCTGAGGTTTTGGTCTACCCAAACCATCGACCATCGTCAGGGTGGTTTTATCGGAAAAATGGACAATAAAGGCCTGGTGGATGATAACGCACCGAAGGGGCTGGTGCTAAATGCACGGATATTATGGACCTTTTCCGCTGCATATGCCAAAACGCCAGATCCGACGTATTTGGCCGTAGCCCAGCGAGCCTTCGGTGTACTTTCTGATCAATTTTACGATGAACAATATGCCGGGTATTATTGGTCAATTGGGGCAGATGGAACTGCGCTCAATACCCGCAAGCAAGTCTACGGACAAGCCTTTGTGCTGTATGCTCTTGCGGAATACCATCGGATATTACACGACGAAAATGAGCGGCTCATTGTGTGGGCTAAGGCTGTGATGGTTTTTGGTTGGATTGAACAATACAGTTTTGATCGGAAACACAATGGGTATTGGGAGGCAGTGGGGCAAGATGGTTCCCCTTTGGCCGATTTGCGTTTAAGTGAACGCGACCGCAACGATCCCAAAACCATGAATACCCACTTACATATCCTCGAAGCCTACGCCAATCTTTACCGCATCTGGCCGGATAGAATTTTACAACCACAACTCAATAACCTGATTGATTTGTTTTTGGATAAAATCGTTGATTCTACAACCCATCATCTGATCTGTTTTTTTGATGCCGAATGGAATCCTTCACCTTCTCCAATATCCTACGGCCACGACATAGAAACGGCCTGGCTACTTTTGGAAGCCGCTGAAATTGCGCAGTACCGGGTGGAAGATGCACGTCGTGCAGCGCTACAAATTGCACTTGCTGCTGCCGAAGGTTTTGACCCTACACTAGGTGCACTGTACTACGAAGACCATTTGCTCGAAAAACACTGGTGGGTAGAAGCTGAAGCCATGGTGGGCTTTTTAAATGCCTGGGAAATCACGCAGGAAGAACATTGGCTGGGCAAATCACTGGCCTGTTGGGCCTACATCAAGCAGGAGATCAAAGATAAAGAGCATGGCGAATGGTTCTGGGGAATAGACGCACAGGGAAAGGTGATGGAAGGAGAAGACAAAGTGGGTTTTTGGAAATGCCCTTACCACAATACCCGGGCTTGTTTGGAAATCATCCGCCGTTTGGACAAACACTTGATTGCAACAAATTAATCTGTTTCATACATTATTGATAGTGTGTCATCAGCCGTTTTGGGTAACCAGCGGCTGATTTTTTTTCACACCAGCACCAATGATTACACCGTTCTTTCCACCATTTCATAAATTGCGATGGCCAACAGAATGGCCTCTTCTTCTTTGGTCAGGTCATTGCGCACAAAATCGAAACAACGTTGGCTGAGGTTATCTTTGGCGCCGGGTCGGGGCATCACAATATTGCCAACGTTGCGCCCTTGAATGGTCATCGCCATTTTTTCAGGTTTGGACTTGTCCAGTTTAGCAATCATTTTTTGGCTGCGTGCACCCGATGAGTACCCCCGTTTTTTCATTGTATACGCCTACCGGCAGCTGATCGATCACCAGATTGGCTTCATCCCCTTTGATCCAAAAATTGTATTCGTGGTGATACGTTTTGGCAAAAAGTAAGGCATCGCGATTGTTGGACAAATACCGGCGGTGGTAATAGGCCGCAGCGGGCTCTTCAAAAATGGTGACAAAGACCCCCCGTTGATCCGTGGTGACCCTTTTTTTGACACTTTTATCGATTTCCTTCGAAGAAAGGGATTCCATATCTTCCATTCGCAGAGGCGACAAATCGGGCATGGCATCAAGTACCTCCTTGCGAATGGCTTTGAGGTCGGCCTGGATTTTTTTGTCCCCGGGTTTAAAATTGGGGAAACTTTTGGAAAAAAGATAGAAGCCTGCTCCGGCTACCATTATGGCTGAAAGTGCGAGAATGCCCATTTTATTTTTTTAAAGGTTCGAGGGTTCGTAAGTTCGTAGGCTCGAGGGTTCGGAGGACAAAAGCCTCGAACCTACAAACCCACGAACTTACGAACCCTACTTTGTTCTTCCCGACTGCACATCCGTCAGAATCCCGTATTTTTCCGGTTCTTCCAATTGACGCAGTCTGGTTTCGAGTGCAATTTTATCCGCTTTCGTCAAGATCACCAAATCTGATTGACAAATTTGTGTCAATTCTTTAATAATCTTGGTTTGTACCTCCCAAAAGGAGGCCTTTGAAGCAGAAATATCATCAATGCAACGATTTTTGAGGAGAATTAGATCGTGCTCAAAGGGAGTTTTTCGACGATAGAGCGAATCCATCTGTTGGAGCGCTTGTAAATGCAGACCACGGCCCAAAAGACTATGCCCCTGGCTCGCTGCGGTTTCAATGATGTACCGGGGATAGTGGTATTCAATGCTATCGGACGGATACTGCTGGATGCACCAATCAAAAAATTCGTCATCCATTTTGCCACTGGTGGCCGAGGCTCTGTTTTTAAAAACGCCGTAGTGCGCAAAGAAGTGATAGGTATCACCCGTGCTGCTCATTTGGGGAACCACTCCAGGTAAGACCGCAGGCAACCAAAAAAGGTCGGGTAGGGCATACATGGGATTAACCGCCTGAGCAAAAGACGTATGTAGCGACAAAGAATCCAGCAGTACTCTAAATTGCTGGTAGGTTCGCGCCATTTCCTGATCACTTGCCACGGTATGGAATTGTTGAGCGTAGCGGGTAATTTTATTGGCTAAGGACTTGCCAAACAATGCCCCGAGGCGTTTGTTGGGCAATTGGGGCGCTGTTTCTCCTTTTGAGTTGTACAAAACGGCGCCATACACCCAGCCCACTTCTGCGTTTTTGGTGCGCACTTGCAGCCAGGGCTCTACATACGATTTACCTTGCAAAAACAGTGGGGTTAAAAAAGGACTCACCTCTCCCAGGTCATGCAGCATTTCTCCCTTTTTTAGGTCGCGGATGGCTCTACCTGCGGCTCCAGGTGTTGAAAACAAACGAAAACCAGTATTGGGTACCCGAATGAGGGTGGGATCGGAAGGAAAAGGTTCGGATTCGGAATGACAAGACCAGAACATTAGCGGAAGTATCGTCCTGATGATGACGATGCAAAAGGAAGATAAAAACGTTCGCATGTAGGTAAAAGAAGGTGGGGACAAAAGACAGTACTCAGCGTTTCTTTACTTTCGCTTCTCGGTCAGCAATTACTGATGCCTCTCGTCCCCTCAGTCACAACAAATATAAGTTGTTGCAGTAGGCAACAACTCACCCAATTAGCCTAAATAAGATCTCAAGTTATTGCGATTGTACGACTTTCGCAAGCGGCGAATCGCGCGCTCTTTGATTTGTCGTACCCGCTCACGGGTCAAACCGTACATTTCACCAATTTCTTCGAGGGTTAGGGGCTTTTGCCCTTCCAGGCCATAATAAGCCGAAAGTACTTCAACCTCCCGAATGTTCAGGATTGACAAGCCCTGCTTGACCTCGTCTTTGAGGGATTGCTCCATCAAGCGAGAATCGGGGCCCATGTCATCTTCGTCGGTAATCACATCGAGCATCGTGGAATCACCTTCTTCGCCACTCAAAGGAGCATCTACACTCACGTGTCTGCCATTGCCCTTGAGCATATTGCCCACTTCTCTGGGGTTCATTTCCAGCAATTCACCCAATTCCTCATTGCTCGGCTCCCGTTCAAACTGTTGAATGAAAGCGAGGTATGCCTCGTTGACTTTATTGTAAGAACCTACTTTGTTCAAAGGCAGGCGCACAATCCGCGAGTATTCAACGATGGCTTGCAGGATCGATTGGCGAATCCACCAAACGGCGTAAGAGATGAATTTAAAACCTTTGGTTTCATCAAAACGTTTGGCCGCTTTCATCAAACCTACGTTGCCTTCATTGATCAAATCACTGAGGGAAAGGCCCTGATTTTGATATTGTTTTGCGACGGAAACCACAAAGCGCAAGTTGGCACGAGTCAATTTGGCCATGGCATCATCATCTCCTTGTCGAATACGGCGCGCCAGCTCTGCTTCGTCATCGGCAGTAAGCATGGGAATCTTACCGATGTCATTCAGGTATTTGTCCAGGGCCAAACTTTCGCGGGCCGTAATCTTGTTCGTAATTTTTAGCTGACGCATTACTTAGGAAGTTTTGGAATTAAGCAATTAAATGGGGTTTTTTTTAACAATAAATATTAAGGGTAGAACGCACTTTGATACAAGCTTTGAACTGATCACTTTGCATTCGGCTCCCCTTATCATACGCTTTCCTCTTAAAAATAGTTTCAAAATTTGAGAAAAACTTGATTTTATGAGGAAAAAAGTGCAAATCGGAGTTTTTTTCTGCGATCTGTTCCTTTAGACGCAAATTGTACGCCAAAAGTCAAGTGGAAAGTATGGGAAAAATGAAGGTCGTACAGCTATTCAGACCAAAATCAGTAATTGGGCTATTGATTGATGTGGGATATCGACCAAGTGCAAGGACGTTTCAATGCTCATTGCCAAATCAATTTCAATGTCTTCTGCTGCAAATTTTTCAGATCGAATACTTGCAAGAAATAAACCCCTTTGGGGAATGCAGTCAAAGAGAAATGATTATTTCCTTGGGAAAGGGCCTTTTGCTCCAACAAAGCACCTACGGCATTGAATAGTTTACACTGGTACTGCCCAGGGTCTTCCAGGCGGAAAGAAAGCTGACCATCGCCATAATTTTGCAGAACTTGTAAGCTGGAAAGTTCGCGGACATCACGGGTACTTACCGGGTCGGCTCCCAATCTCGGCGCACAACTGAGTCCATCATTGTTTCCAACACCATATGGGTAACTATACAACAATTCATTTTTGTAGAAATAACAACTGAAGCTATTCGCACCGTCAGAAATAGTAGCAACTGGTGGTCTCAAAGTCTCTAAATCGATGGCACCAATGCCTTCTACCCAGTACAGATTGACAGCAAACAGGCGTGTGCTTAATTCCCAACGTTTGCGTTTGCTGCCATCAAGTAAGGTGATACTGTCGATTTTTACGACTTTGAGGCGATAGTTGTTACGAAGATCAATAGAGTCTCCAACTCCTAGATTGAAGTTATAATAAATTTGCTCTATTAGTGTATCTGGATAGCGTGCGGATTGTAATAGTAAACGATTCCGTTTCCTTCGATAATAATCCCCGGTTGGTTCTGCTATCTTAGGTCGAATCAATTGAGGTGTAGCGTTGATAATAATACCGGCCCTTGATATCGGTTGAATCTTTAAAAAGTAAGATAAGGGTGGTTCCTCCAGTTTGGATAAGCAATCATCCGCCAACGGTTGTCTAAGTTGACAAATTTTTGCGCTCGTGCAGAATAGGTCGTGGAAATGAATAAAAGTAAGATGTAGACGATTTTTTGAGCTTGCATGGCTTTGGGATTTAAAAGATAGTTGATAATCAAACCTTTTAGCGAAGAATGAATGCGAGCTTTTGATTTTTTACAAAAATAGTACCTTAAATAGAGGGAAGCACGGAGATTGGATTTTTTGTCCTGAAAGTTGCAGAATAATGAGCACCTTTATTCGCACACCACCAGGAAAATTTTTGGTTTTTTTTGCTGACGCGGGCATTTTATTGCCAATCACACCATCTTTCCCTACTGGGGTGCCGCCCTGGGTCTCTGGGTTTTGGCCAGTCAGGCGGAACAAGGGCCTGTTGTTGCATCCAACCCGTCCGCTGTTCACATTTAAGGCAAACGGCTGGGAAGTAATCGATGCGGATAAAGCTTATGCGGATAAAATTTACAATGAAGTACCAGGCACTATCCCTGCGGGAGAAAGCCTGATTTGGGCTTTAGCCAAACAATCCGGAAAATTTGAGAAAGTTTTAAGATACCCGGCAGAAGATGGTGAGTATGAAAAGCCACTGATGGATAAGTTAGGACTTTAATTGCCTAACAACAAAAAAGCCTCCTGCACAAACAAACGTGCAGAAGGCTTTTGATCTAAATCTATTTTCAAGCTAAAGCGCTTATTCTCTATCGCCCCAGTTACCACGGCCTCCGCGGTCACCGCCCGTCACCACCGCGATCGCGGTCTCCACCGCCACCACGACGATCACCGCCCCGGTCGCCACCGCCACCTCTGCGGTCGCCACCACGGTCGCCGCCGCCGCCACGGTATTCGCCGCCGCGTCTTTCGCCACCGCCGCCACCGTTGTCGCCGCCACCATTGTCTTCCATTCCGGGAGGTCTAGGCAACAAGGATTTGCGAGACAAGCGCATTTTGCCCGTCTTTTTGTCTACTTCTACGAGTTGAACTTTGATTTCGTCGCCTTCTTTCAGGACATCTTCCACATTGTCGATGCGGGTATGGCTGATTTCGGATACGTGCAAAAGTCCACTCTTGCCGTTGAAATCGACAAATACGCCGTAAGGCATCACCGATTTCACCACGCCACGGAACACATCGCCAACGGTTGGGTTGAAGGTAATGCGGTTGACCCACTCGATGGCGCTATCGATGGCTTCTTTATTGGAAGAAGCGATGGTCACGTGACCTTTGTCGCCTTTTTCTTCAATGTTGATTTGGGTACCTGTAGAAGCCTGGATCTCCTGGATGACTTTTCCACCCGGGCCGATCACCGCACCAATGAAGCTCTTGTCGATGATGATCTCCACGATGCGTGGTGCGTGTGGCTTGTAATCTTCGCGAGGCGCTTCGATGGTTTTTTTCATCTCGTTGAGGATGTGCAAACGACCTTCACGCGCCTGATTGAGGGCGCGAATCAACAAATCGTAAGGCAAACCATCAATTTTGATGTCCATTTGGCAACCAGTGATTCCGTTTTCGGTACCGGTTACCTTGAAGTCCATATCGCCCAGGGCGTCTTCATCGCCGAGGATGTCGCTCAGGATGGCCACGCGGTCACCTTCCTTGATCATCCCCATGGCAATCCCGGATACCGGTGCCTTGATTTTGATCCCGGCGTCCATCAGTGCGAGCGTACCCGCACAAACCGTTGCCATCGAAGAAGAACCATTGGATTCCAGGATATCGGATACAATCCGTACGGTGTAAGGCAGATCAGCAGGCATCACTTTGCGCAGTGAGCGCGCCGCCAGGTTGGCGTGGCCCACTTCACGGCGGCCAGGGCCACGTGATGGTTTCACTTCACCCACGGAATAGCCAGGGAAGTTATAGTGCAGGATGAATTTCTCGTGGTACATCTCTTGCGAGTTGTCGATCATCTGCTCGTCCGTTTTGGTGCCCAAGGTCAACGAGGTCAAAGCCTGGGTTTCGCCACGGGTAAAGATAGAAGAACCATGGGTAGAAGGCAAATAGTCTACTTCACACCAGATGTGGCGAATTTCGCTAGGCCCACGACCGTCCAAACGCACGCCATCCAGGATGACTTCGCGCACGGTTTTTTTCTTCAGTACGTCAAAATAACGCTTGAAGAAGGGTTTTTTCTCAGGCCAGGCTTCTTCGCCATAAGCAGCAGACAGCGCAGCTTCCGCTTCTTTTTTAACTTCTTCGAACTTTTTCTTGCGGGTATTTTTTTCCGAAGCACTGCTGGCTACTGCACGAATTTTGTCAACAACCAGTTCTTTGAGTTTCGCCAACACTTCTTCGTCTTCGGGAAGTGGTGGTACATCACGTTTGATCAGTGCTTTGTCGCCTACCAGTTGGGCCAGGGCGATTTGGGCATGGCACTGTACTTTGATCGCTTCGTGGGCAATGCGCAGGGCATCAATCATGGATTCTTCATCCATTTCCTTGGCTTCACCTTCCACCATGGTGATGTCCTGCAAAGTAGCCGCTACGATCAAATCGATGTCGGCAGTTTTTAATGCTTCTTTGCCAGGATTGATGACAAATTCGCCGTTGATGCGGGCAACCCGAACCTCAGAAATGGGGCCCTGGAAGGGAATATCCGACACACTCAGCGCAGCCGAAGCAGCCAGTGCTACAAATGCGTCGGGCATTTCGTTTTTCTCTACCGAGATCAAGTTGATCATGATCTGGGTGTCGTTCATGTAGTGATTTGGGAAGAGCGGGCGGATGGCACGGTCAACCAAACGAGAACACAATATCTCGTAGTCGGAAAGTTTGGTTTCCCGACGGAAGAAGTTGCCTGGAATACGACCTGATGAGGCAAATTTTTCTTGATAGTCCACGGATAGTGGAAAAAAATCTTGTCCAGCGCGGGCTTCTCTGTCTGAGGTAGCAACGGCGAAGATCATGGTATTGCCGCAACGTACCACTACCGAGCCGTCGGCTTGGGTAGCTAACTTACCAGTTTCGATGATCACTTCACGACCATCGGGTAAGTTGAAAGACTTTGTGATTGGAATCTGTTGTCCCATAAATTGAAATCGCTTTTGAATATGTCTTAACCTTCGTGTATCCTTAAGAGTAGTTGAAAAGTTGAAGGGTTGAAAAGTTGAAGAGACAAACAGGTTACAAAATGATGTAGTTTTTCTAAAACTTTCCTTAATTCAACATTTCATTAAAAAACCTGAGCAGGGCATAATAAGGTTGTGCGGAGGAAGATAATGAGAGAGGATTTTGTTGCTATTAACGCTTGCTCTTTTACCCCAAAATCAATCTGCACTTACGCAAAAACAAAGGAAGCGCCCTCAAAAAGAGAACGCTTCCTCGGCGTCTGGGATTACTTACGAATGCCCAGTTGTTCGATCAGTTCGCGGTATTTGACAATATCCTTCTTCGAAAGGTATTGCAACAAACGCTTTCTTTTGCCGACGAGCATCAACAAGGTACGCCGACAAGCGTGGTCTTTCCGGTTTTGATTCAAGTGCTTGGAAAGCTCCTGGATCCGGTAAGTAAAAAGTGCCACCTGGCCCTCTGTTGAGCCGGTGTTTTCAGCGGCTCCACCAAACTGAGTAAAGAACTCAGCTTTCTTCTCTTTTGTTAAATATACTGCCATTGTGTTGGAATTAATACCGTTAGTGATTACACGAATCAGTTACAGCGCCGCAAAGGTAAGGTTTTGCGGAAAAGAAAAATAAATTGGTTTTAGGGTTTAGGTTCGGGGTTCGAGGGTTGAAGTTCTGCCCCACCCTCAAACCTGGACTCCTCGAACCGAACCCCCGAACCCTCGAACCCCGAACTCTCGAACTCCCGAACTCCCTCACAACATCATCCCCCCGAAACCTCAATGCGTTGGGCATTGATCCAGCGGGCATCATCGGTACAAAGAAAAGCGACTACGCCACCAATGTCTTCGGGTAATCCTACACGGCCTAAGGCAGTAGCTGAAGCGATATTCGCGTTTAAGGCTGCATTGTCGCGTACAGCTCCTCCTCCGAAGTCGGTTTCAATGGCGCCCGGGGCAACTACATTGACCCGAATGCCTCGTGCACCCAATTCTTTGGCCTGGTACTTGGTCAAGGTTTCGATGGCTCCTTTCATGGAAGCGTAGGCAGCATAGCCAGGGAAGGAAAAACGCGCCAGTCCAGTAGAAATGTTGACGATTCCTCCGCCATCGTTGAGCAAGGGAAGCGCCTTTTGAGCCAGAAAAAAACCACCTTTGAAGTGGACATTCAACAAGGTATCGAATTGCTCTTCAGTGGTTTCGGCAAAAGAGGCATGGATACCAATTCCGGCATTGTTGACTAAAAAGTCGATTTTATCCGCATCGAATTGGGTGCTCAATAAAGTACTCAATTGAGCAAAGAAGGCATCAAAACTTTTGCTGTCGCCTACATTGAGTTGCAGCGCCGCGGCTTTTTGGCCCAAGGCTTCAATTTGTTGTACAACTTCCTGCGCTTCGGCCGCTTTGCTGTGGTACGTGATGATGACGTCAAGGCCCTTTTGGGCAATACTCAAAGCCATGTTTTTACCGAGCCCACGGCTACCGCCCGTGACCAGCGCAATTTTTTGATTGGATGTCATTGGTTGATTTGTTTGAAATGATGCTGCAAAGTTAGGGGCAGCAGCAGGGCCAGTAAATGGGAAAATCAAACCAATAACTGCAAAAATCAAACATTAGACTTTATGGATAGCACGTGCTTGAGACGAAAAGAACCCGTTATGGCCGGGCAAGGTGCTGCTCAGAAAGTCTAATCGCTTTTTCACGAAAAATTTTTGGGGTCAGCTCCACCTGTTTTTTAAAAAAATTGATGAAATGAGGAGATTCTTCGAAGCCCAAACTCCAGGCAATTTCTCCGATGTTCCAGGTGGTGTGGATGAGCAATGCTTTGGCTTCCTGGGCTACCCGTTCGGCAATGACCTGGGAGGTCGTTTTGCCCGTCGTTTCTTTCAATGCGCGGTTGAGGTGATTGACGTGTACGGCCAATTGGGAAGCAAAATCCGTAGGTGAACGGAAAGCAATTTGTTGCCCACTCGATTCGATCGGGAACTGCCGTTCCAGCAACTCCGTAAACATCGAGGCAATGCGGGCTGCCCCGTTTGATGCCTCGTACAGGGAGGTTTTAGCAGGCTGCATTTTCAGCGCTGCGTGGATCAATTGCAGCACCAAAGTGCGCAGCACATCGTATTTGAAAGCAAAGTCGGTAGCAATTTCTTTGTGCATTTGTTGGAAAATCAGCCGAATGGGTTCGATTTGGTCTTCCGACAATTGGAACAGGGGATTACCACCCGGTTGGAAAACGGGGTATTCCTTGATGCTGCCAAAATGATTAAAAAACCCCTCAGTAAAAATGCAGAAATGCCCTGAATAGCCGGTCTCCAAAGGTTCCCATTTGTAAGGAATTTGGGGATTGGCAAAAAGTAGGGTAGGGCCGTCGGTTTCGATTACTTTATCGGCATAATGCGCCCGGTTTTTGCCCAAAATAAAACTGATTTTGAAAAAATCCTTGCGGCTATAGGGCATGGGCTTGGCCTGTGGGCCGGAAAAGTCATCCAACCGGAAAACATTGAAATGGCCGAGCTCCTTTTTCAGGTTTTCGGGCATCCAATTGACCTTGGAGCGGTAGAAGTCTTCGATGCTTTCAGTTTTGTTCATGGGGCAAAGTTACAAAAATCAAACCAGGATGCAATATTGCATTTGCCCGCAACTACATTCGCCTCCCGGGTAATTTTTGCCGTCTTCTCCACAATCTTCGCTACGGAGCAATACTTTTCCATCGACATGTCTACGGCTCGTTTGGCTTTGTCTACATCCAGGTCCCCGTACAAATCAAACACGATGTGGATATCTGTAAAAAGCGAAGGAGTTTTGTCTTTTTCCCGCTCGCCATTCAGCGTCACTTTGATGTCTTGCAAAGGTTGGCGCATTTTGCGCAGAATGTCGATCACGTCAATGGAACTACAAGCCCCCAGGCTGCTGAGCAGCATTTCCATCGGGCGCATGCCACGGCCTCCGCCGCCAATGGCAGGGGAAGCATCGGTTTCTACACTGTTTCCTTGTTCGTTGGTGGCCCGAAGGTGAAAGGCATCGTCGAGGCGTTCGAGTTTGATAA
>NZ_JADKCX010000015.1 GCF_016718685.1 Haliscomenobacter sp.
CACTGAGTACAGTATTCGTTTTTGCACTAATCGGTACGGGCATTGCTCTGGCCAAAAGTGCTGGCCACACGCTCATTTACGATGATTTTGAGGAAAGGGGCTGGGTTTGGTTTTTCGCCAGCATTGGGTTGATGATTGTCCTGCATGACGCCTATTTTTATTGGACTCACCGCTTGATGCACCACCCACTTGTTTTTCGCCATGTTCACCTCGTTCATCATCGCTCAACGAATCCTTCACCTTGGGCAGCCTATGCTTTTCATCCGCTAGAAGCCGTTGTTGAGGCAGGTGTTTTTCCGCTCCTGGTGTTTACCATTCCCTTACATGGGCTGGCCTTGTTCGTTTTTTTGGTGTACATGATCGTCCGCAATGTGCTGGGGCATTTGGGGATTGAATTTTTGCCCAAAAACTTTCTCTCCAACCCTTTGATTAGTTGGCATACCAGCACCACACACCACGATTTGCACCACAAAGATTTCAACCACAACTATGGACTGTATTTCACCTGGTGGGATAAATGGTGCAAAACCGAGCATCCCAACTACGTAGAAACCTTTGAAGAAGTGACTACCAGGGAAAAAGCACAAGGTAATGGAATCAAAACCCTGCTGATGCTATTGCTAGCTTCACAGGCTGTTTCGGCTCAGTCTGTAGCGGGGTTATGGCAAACCTATCACGACAAAAGTGGCAAACCTCTGTCCATGATTCGCATCCAGGAAAAAGAGAACAGTATCGAAGGACGGGTTGAAAAAATTTACTTACAAGCCTGGGAGGGCGAAGACCCGATCTGTGAAAAATGCCCAGGAGACTTGCAAGGCAAAAAAGTAATTGGCCTGCAATTTCTTTGGGGGTTTAAAAAAACAGGCAACACCTGGAATAATGGACATGTCCTCGATCCAGTTAGTGGAGAGACATACCAGAGTAAGTTGTGGCTGGAGCAGCCCAAAGTGCTCAAGGTAAAAGGATATTGGGGCGTGTTTTATCGCACCCAAACCTGGCACCTGGAACAAGACAACCAGGACAATAATCCAGTAACTGGTATTTGGAAAACAATTGATGATAAAAGCGGCCAACCAAAGTCTCTTGTCAAAATCTCGGAACAAAACGGGGTTTTATTTGGGCAGATTTTAAAAATTTACCTGCAGGCCTGGGAAGGGGAAGACCCCATTTGTATCCAGTGCCCAGCACCCAAAAAGGATACAAAAATAGTCGGCATGACCATCGCCTGGGATTTTACCAAAAAAGAAAAACAATGGGAGAATGGCAAAATTCTAGACCCAGGAAATGGCAAAACCTACCTCTGTTCTATTTGGCTTGAAAATGAAAACACCCTTAAAATTCGAGGCTACTGGGGGCCTTTTTTTCGTACTCAAACTTGGAAAAGAATAAAATCGGAGTAGCAGCATTATTTATCAAATGTAAAAGGATTCCATTTCAAAAGCCCTGAGCTTTGCAGCATCATTCACCAAAACTCAGCGCATGGAATCCGTAAAAACCATTGATGCCCACACCCTGAACGCCTGGTTGTCCTCCGGCCAGCCAATTTCCCTCTTGGACATCCGCCCCATGAAGGAGCGAATGGAGTGGCGCATTCCCCATAGTTTGCACATTGACGCCTACGATCAACTTAAAGCAGGGAATGACGAAAGTTTGCAAGCCCTCTATCTCGATAAAAACACCCCGGTGGTCACTTTTTGTGCAGGAGGAAAACTTAGCTTATTCGCAGCCGAAATATTGACCCAAAGGGGCTACTCCGTATTTTCTTTGGAAGGAGGGATGAAAGCCTGGAACTACGCCTGGAATACCGCAGAAACGCAGGTGGGCGAAAACCTGAGCATCATTCAGGTTCGCAGACTTGCCAAAGGTTGTTTGTCTTACCTGATTGCTTCGGAAGGTGAAGCAATGGTCATTGACGCCAATCTTGACCCCGAAGTTTATTTACAACTTGCACAGGAAAAAGGCTGGAAAATCCGTCATGTCGCGGATACACATGTCCACGCCGACTATGTTTCCCGTACCAAGGAACTGGCACTGGCCAGTGGTGCTACCCATTACATGCTGGAACAAGCCCAGGTGGAGTACCCTTTTACGCCGTTAAAAGATGGAGAAGGCATTGAATTGGGCAGCAGCCGAGTAGTAGTCCTGCACACGCCTGGCCATACCGATGAAAGCATTTCCTTTTGGCTGGAGCAAGGTGTACTTTTTACAGGAGACACCCTCTTTACGGATGGGATCGGGCGCCCTGATTTAAAAGCAGATGAACAAAAAGCGCGTCAAAAAGCCAAGGCTTTGTTCATGTCTTTGCAAAAAATCCTGTTGCTCGACCCGGCTACAGTAATCCTGCCTGCCCATCTGGCTACTTCTCTCGGTCTCCATCAGGGTTTGGTTGCGGAGCGTTTGGACAATTTGGTTAACAAAATCCCTGCACTTGAATTGACCATTGAAGAATTTGTCCAAACCTTATTGGACAAACTCCCGCCCACTCCCCCCAATTACCTGGCCATTTCAGCCATCAACCGCAGCGGCAATCATGCCAATTACAATTTGGCAGATTTAGAAGCGGGTGCCAACCGTTGCGCCATTCAATAGACGTAGACATGGAAAACATAAAACTTGGGCTTAGAGAAAATAGTGCCCAGTTCACCCTCTTGGTCATCATCAACGCCTTCGTGGGGGGGATGATTGGCCTAGAGCGTTCTATTTTACCCCAGTTGGCTGAAACGGCTTTTGGCCTATCCTCCAAAACGGCGATGTTGTCCTTCATTGTGGCCTTTGGGGTAACCAAAGCCATTTGTAATTATTTCACGGGGAGGCTTGCCAATCGACTTGGCCGCAAAAAACTGTTGATCATCGGCTGGTTGTTTGCTTTACCCGTACCCTTCATCCTGATTTACGCCCCCGATTGGAACTGGGTAGTTGCGGCCAATGTACTTTTGGGCATCAACCAAGGTTTGAGCTGGAGCGCTGCGGTGATGATGAAAATTGACCTGGTGGGCGAAAAAAGCCGTGGTCTGGCGGTGGGCATCAATGAGTTTGCAGGTTACCTGGCTGTGGGTTTGGTCGCTTTTTTGACGGGTTGGATCGCTTCCGAGTACGGGGTGCGGCCTTATCCTTTTTATTTGGGCATTATTTTTGCGGTAGCAGGCTTATTCTTGAGCATTCTTTTCCTAAAAGATACCCATCAACATGTGGCGAAAGAACAGGAAAACAATCAACGCCTGAGTTTAAAATCGGTGTTTTGGGATACCACCTTTCGGCATCCTTCCCTCGGGGCGGTCAGCCAGGCTGGGCTCATCAACAATCTCAACGATGGGATGATTTGGGGTTTGTGGCCAGTTATTCTGGCGGCCAAAGGATTTAGTTTAACGGAAATCGGGCTTTTGAGTGCCATCTACCCCACTACCTGGAGCTTCAGTCAATTGTTAACGGGGCGCCTGTCGGATGTTTACTCGAAAAAAGGTTTGCTATTTTGGGGCATGTTACTACAAGGTTTAGCCATTGTTGGCTCCATTTGGGCAGAAGGCTTTTATGCTTTTGCCAGTATTGGATTGCTATTGGGCTGGGGTACGGCAATGGTTTATCCGACCTTTATCAATGCCATTTCCGATTTTACTTCGCCGATGCAGCGTGCCGAAAGTTTGGGTGTTTTCCGTTTTTGGCGGGATTTGGGTTATGCCTTGGGGGCTTTATTAACGGGAGTTTTGGCTGATTGGTGGGGTATTCCTGGTGCGATACTTGCGATTGGTGTGCTAACCCTGTTTTCTGCTTTTGTCGCAGCGATGCACGCACTATACATTTTTTCGCCCTTCAACAAGTCTATTGAACAAGCTTGACATGAACAAATACATCGAGATCATCGTCCAATCCTATCAAGGTTATGCGGGCTACCTGCTGCACGAAATCATCAGCCCCTCCTGGGGAAATTATTTTTACTGGCTGATTGGCATTTCTTTGTTCTTTTTTGGTCTGGAATGGTGGATGCCCTGGCGCAAGTCCCAAAAATTGCTCAGGAAAGACTTTTGGCTGGACGTGTTTTATATGTTTTTCAATTTCTTTTTGTTTTCGCTGATTGGTTTTTACGCCCTATCCAATGTATTTGTGGAGTTTTTTAATGGCTTTCTTACCAATGTTTTGGGCATCACCAACCTGGTGGCGATTTATCTGGGTGGCTTACCCTCATTAGTGCAATTGGCCATCCTGTTTGTGTTGAGAGATTTTATCCACTGGAACATTCATCGCCTCTTACATCAGGTACCCTTCTTATGGGCGTTTCACAAAGTGCATCATTCGGCCAAAGAAATGGGGTTTGCCACGCATTTGCGGTACCACTGGATGGAAAATGTAGTGTATAAAGTCTTGGAGTATCTGCCATTGGGCATGATTGGATTTGGTATTCAGGATTTCTTTTTTATTCACCTGCTAGCCACTGCCATTGGTCATTTCAATCATTCCAACATCAAAGTACCTTTGGGTCTGCTAAAGTATATTTTTAACAACCCTCAAATGCATACCTGGCATCACGCCAAAGTGCTGCCAGGAACCCACCCGAATGGCGTCAATTTTGGTATTTCCCTGAGTGTATGGGATTATGTTTTTAAAACAGCTTATGTACCCCACGAGGGAGAACTTATCGAACTCGGCTATCCGGGCGACGATGAAATGCAGGATGATTTTACTCGACAGGCAGTTTTTCCATTTTTCAAAAAAAATGACTGAAAAGGCTATCTGGAGCGGAAACGAATATTAGCAAAATTTACACACCTTTTGCTAAAACCGTACACCTCACCCAAACTCCTCGCTCAACCACCCCTTCTTTCCCCACACAAAACGATTCAACTCCCGGTGCAATTCCACATCCTTAAAGACCAGGTGCAAGGTCCCTTTTTTAAAATACCGAATTTTGAAAAAAGCGCTCTCCGCCTCCCGGCAAGCATCATCCTTGAACGCCTCGCGCAAAGCATCGACGATGCTCAGAATCTCCTCCAGTCGCTGGCCGGTCAACATACAAAGCGCCTTGTCCACATCATTGAGCCACACATCGCGGCGGTTGTAATACAAACTAAAAGACTGGTTGTACTTAGAACATTCCACAAAACCCGGTAAAATCACTTTGCGGCGAACCTCGTACTTATCATTGGTTTTCCAGCCCTCGCGGTACACCCGATTGTCGGCGCTGTAGCGGCACATCGTATCAAACACATCCAACACACATTGCTCCAGGATAGACTTTTGGTTGCAGATCAGCAGCTCCAGCAAGGCCCGAATGTTCTCTTCCGAAAACACCTTTTGCCCCTGCAACTGGCGATGTTTTACAAAGTTCTCCTGCATCCGGGCCGTCAGCACCTTTTGAAACTGGGTCTGTTGGAAAAGGCTCTGCCAAGCCAGGTCGGTTAGGGCTAAATTAAACTCCGTCACTTTCAACGCCGGAATCCGCTCCTTGAGTGCCGACTCGACCATGCTGGTCAACTTATACACACAATCCTGGAGCAGCGGCTGGATGTAGTAGCTCAGGCGCTCGTAACATTTCACCAGTTCCTGAAAAGCCGCCACAGCATTTTGTTGCCAACCCACCATATCGCGGATAAAGTCGGGGCACTCCAGGGCCATTCCCTGGCTACGCTCCGAAAACCAGGTCTGGAGGTCGTAAACCGGAACTTGCGCCTGTTGCTTCAGTCCCTCCATAAAATCAAAATGACAAGCCACTTGGACCTTGCGCAAGTGAACCAAGGCAACATCAACGGGCGTTTGCCGTTCCGCATCCGCAAAAGCACGCGGGTAAAACAGCACCTGGCCACTATCGGCAATGAGCTTGGTCAACAGTTGCCGTTCCTCAGAATAAGGATTGCGGATGGTCTCCGCGTTCAGCAAGCAAAGGATTTCCCCTTCACTAATGATGTTCCAGGCATGCAACAAATGCTGTGCCCCCTGGGAAAAAGGCGGGTTCATCACCACCAGGTCGAAGTAGTACCCTTGTGCCGTAAAGCTGAGAAAATCATCGTTGAGGATGGTCACTCCCTTGCCATTGAGGATCATTTGCAATTCTGGATCGATCTCACAGCAATAAATCCGGGGTCGGTGCATTTTGGAGCGAATCACCTCGATGATGTCTCCTTTGCCCGCGCTGGGTTCGAGGATCGAGTGAACGGAGCGCAAGTTCACCAGGGACAACATTTCCTCGGTCAACCATGCTGGAGTTGGGAAAAATTCAGCGTTGAACATGTGGAATGAATTGGGTAAAAAAATGGGTTAAGTGGGTCTCCCCCACCCGCTGCCTTTGGGGTTTTTAGTAACATTTTTCACCACAGATTCGCGCGGATTCACACAGATTTCTTCCTAATCCGTGCGAATCCGTGTGAATCTGTGGTGAAAAAATATTCACTACATCAAGCCGCTGAAGACAAGCTCACCGGTGTCTCAGCGGTGCCCACCTGGTTGCAAACCTCCACCGGTGGATTGAAATTGTAGCTCAGGATGGGTTCCGCGTCGCCGGTGAGGGTATCCTCGCGCCAAAGGGGCATGCCCTTAAAAACTGCCTCTTGTGTGGCGATCGCCTCGGCGCTCAAGCGGTTGAAGCTGAACTCCGCGATAAAAAAGCGGCTGTTGTTGGCCTCGGGTGCCTTGCTGGTCCGCTCGGCGGGGGTGATGGTCAACTCAATTTGGCAGAGGTTGACCTGTTCATAAAAAATCTCCTCGTTGAGGTCCATCAGGTTGTCGACGCTGTAGCCGTGCAGCAGCAGGTTACAGACCTGGTTCCCCTGATTGAGGAAAAAGAATTCCGCCCAACGCTTGGTACTTTGGCCCAAGATACTGTCGCGAAAAATCCGGAAAGCAATGGGAATGAGGGTCAAAGATTCCTTGGGTTTGGTGATGGGGGTCTCCCCTTTCAGGTTGAACATGCCCCGGTTGGCATCGAAGCGGTACTGGCGGGGGCGACCGGGCAGGTAAGCGATTGGCGCGATCTCCGCAGTTTCAGCGTTGAGTAATTGAGCAATACCTGTCGAAGGTAACGGCAATAACGTTGCTGTTTTCATTGTTTTAGGTTTTTATAAATGAGAAAATATAGACTGAGTAAAAGAAAATCAAAGGCAAATTTCTTGTGGTTGCAAGAGCAGATCAGCCGCCTTTTGCGCCTGTGCGGCAGCATTGAGGATTAGCTTGGGGTCGCCTTTCAGCTTGTTGATCCAAGCCTGGAGGTAGGCTGCATTGTTGGCATCCAGCTGCGGCGAATCAATCTGGCAATGTGCGCAGACAAAAGCCGAACACAGTTCCGCCACCAGTTCCTCCCGGCTGTAATCCGGGCTACCAAAAGCGGGGATTGGCTCCCCCTCCGGGAAACGATTGAGGCGGGACGGGTGACCAGTCCAATGCGCCAGCTCGTGAAACAGCGTCGCATAATAGTCTTCCGGGCTGTTGAACTGTTGCAGCTCCGGCAAGCGGATAAAGTCCTGGAACGGATGATAAGCCGCTGAATTTCCAGCGTGAATAATGTTAGCACCAGTACTTTTGACCAGTTCCTCGCAGTGTTCAATCCGTTCATGAGCTGTAAACAGTTCGTTAGAAGGATACACAAAATCGATGCCTTCAATATCGGTTGCATTGAACACGTGGTAAAAACGCGGCTGGGGAATGCGCACTTTGGCGAGAGCTTCCTCCTGCACCTTCTCGCCCTGGGCATCGAGGTAGAGCCAGTTCCAGAAAAAGACCAGGTCAGCTTTGGCCCCCTTGCGGATGCGGCCGCCGCGATCCTGAACCTGTTTGAAGGTCATGAAGTAAGGATCCTTATAAAAGTAGCTCAGGTAAAGCTGGTTGAAGCCTCGGTAAGGCGTACGGGTGGCGTAGTTCATGGCGGGCAGGTACAATTTGTCGGTCCAGGACTTGCGCCAGGGGGCCACCCCTTGTTCCAGGAGGGTGAGGATTTTTTGGGTGGCAATTTCGTAGACGGATACGTTTTTCATGTGAATGGAATGGATGGTGAAGGAATAAGAGGCTACCGCTGGGTAGCCTCGAAAGGAAGTGCAACTCCGGCCGATTTTGTCAGTACCTGACAATGTACCCGGCCATTGATTTTAAGATAATCGGCAATCGTGCAGGCAGTATAAAAGGGATGACGATCTGGGCCATTGTGGCGCAAATAGCGGCGATAAGCACGGTTTAGTTCCAGTTCAGATACAGTACACTGAGGGCCCAGCTGCTGCCGGACCTGGTCTTTGATGGCTTTCATAAGTGAATGGTTGAGGAGGTTGAGAAAGTTGAGGAGGTTGAGTTAAGCGCAATGTTGCGGGACGTAGATAGGAAGAATCGGTTCCCTGGCAACCCGGCCAGGCAGGGCCGTGCTGTAGAATTTCCGTTTGACTTGCTGCTGTTGCAATCGATAATGGACCAAGGCCATGTGCGCCTCGATGCGGGCGGTGGTCAGTTCGAGCTGGGCTTTTTGGTAATCCAATAAAAGATCACAAGCGCGGAGCAGGTGGTTATGATCGTCGAAGTCATTGCAAGGTAGAAACAGCGACAGGGCAATGGCCTGATCTTCGAGCAAAAGTGCGCGAATATCGTGTTCTTGATTGAGGTAAATGGCAATTTCCCGTTTGGAAAGGGTGACGGGTTCGGGGAGGAACAAAGTCCATTTGTTCAACCCATCGTGCCGCAGATTAAAATCATTTTTGGGCTGGTATTCGTTTTGCAAACGATCTTCCCAGTATTGATCCAAGGAACGGGTGCAAAGCGGAATAATAGCTGTTTTCGATGAATGTGTCCGGTGTCATAACGTACAGTGTTTTTGTTGCTTTTCTTTTATAAATATACACATTTTGTGTTTAAATTCAAAATTTTATGCAACATTTTTTAACTATTTTTTACACTAATATTCAACAAAATAAACAAAATAACAGCATAAAAACTTATCAAAAAGCTTGCAAATATAAAACAAAATGTGTAATTTAAAGAAAAAACACCGACATGGATAACAAACTGCAACAACTGACCGAAGCGCTGGCTACCGGTACCTGGGAACAACTCCTGAGCCTCCACGAAGAAGCCCTAAACGACCTGGAGGGTGACACCGAAAAACTGTACAATCCATTGCCAAGTACCTGAAGCATGAAACTACTGATCACGGGCAGCCGCCGGGCCACTGCGCAAGACTACGCAGGCCTGGCGGCGGCCATCCAAAAATATGCCCCCCAGGCCAGCGAGATCCTCCACGGCGGAGCAATGGGCGCTGACCAACTGGCCGAGCAATACGCCCGGGCGCAGGGACTACCCGTGACCGTGATCCGGCCCGACTATACCCAATGGCCGGCCAAAGTGGCCCCGCTGAAAAGGAACCACGACCTGGTGGCCCTGGCCGATGGGGTAATTGCGCTGTACAAAGGCAAGCGCAAAGGGGGCACCGCGTACACGGCCAGGCTGGCGCAGGATGCCGGTAAACTACTGGTGGAACTGCACGACAGCGGAGAATATAAACCTGGTGAGCAACTGAGCATGCCCATGTAAGCACAAACTGGACTGCCCAACCCCGCACGCTGCTACGAGGGGGGAACTGCAATAGGGGAAAAAATCCCCCCCTGCTAAAAATAAAGTGGCGCAGCCGCCGCTTTGTCTTTCTCCCGACCGCAAGCTGCCCGCTGCGGAACTGCACTAGTACGAAAACTCCCCCCGGAAAAAAGGCCAAGCAATGTGCAGCCAGTGCCGGGCATAGATGCAAGGTGGAGCGCCCGCAGTGAGCGATTTTTTTTTCTGGTGCGTAGCTTTAGCGGAGCAAACCAGAAAAAAAAACGCGAGCGAGGACGTACGACCTTGCAGCGATGACTGGCACTGGCTAACTTGCTTTGGCCCTTTTTTGTGGGGGTTTTTGAGCTAGTGCTGGTATGGTAGTGGAGGGGGAATGTTTTTTGATCATTAGATGTGAGTAGCATTTAATAGTTTGAGAAAATATAAATATTTAACTGAATTCATTTTTTTGTAACAAAACTATTCGGTTTACGTATAGAATAAGCATAAAGTCCTCCGTTATGAGTCAGTATAATGTGAATGTTGTAATATTTTCGGTATTCGGTTTAAGCATTATTTATGCATCCTGGCTTTGTATCCAAGCCGATAAAAATCCTCATAAGACCAATCCTTTTATTCTCCAATTTATACCTGGTTTTTTTACCACATTGGGAATTTTTGGAACCTTCCTTGGGATTAGTTTTTCCCTGAATGAGTTTGATTCCTCTAATATTGAAAGGGAGTATTAAAGCTTTTTGGATGGGATGAAAACCGCATTTTACACATCAGTTGTAGGCATTGCAGTATCGATACCCTTTCTTTTGTCATAAAGTACCTGTTGAAAAAAAATGGAGACAAGATACCTGTTCCAGAAACAGACGAGACCAAACAACTTAAAGCGCTAGTCGCCGTGACTCAAGAAAATAAAGCCGTATTGCTGGCTTTAACCCAGGAATTGGGGCAAACTCGATCGGCTTTTGTCAACTCCAATCAAAGTTCAAGTCAGAGCTTATTGGAAGAGATTCGCAAAACTAACGAGCAACTTTTATTGAGTTCACAAGGATCGGAACAACACACAGCGCAAATGGTGAATACGCTCAATCAGAATCATCTATTGATGGAGCAGAAGTTCACAGAATTCGCCAAACTCATGGCTAGTGCCAATACGGATGCTCTGCGCGAGGCTATGGAGTCATTGATTGCTGATTTCAATGATACCTTCCGAAGCTTGATCACCAATTTGGTCAATCAGAATTTCGAAGAGTTGAATGAGAGTGAAAAAATCTCAATGCTTGGCAGCAACACTATAAACAGACCATCCAGGATTTGATCAGTAAAGTCGATCAAACTGTACAAGGACTTGATGCAACTGCCCTAGGTATTCAAAAAACTCAGACCTTGGCTCATGAAAAATTGCAAGCTATTGAAGAAACGTTATCTGCCATAAGTGGATTTACCGAAGACTTGGTTGCGGATGAAGGGAAACTGGCCAAAATCCTAAAAGGACTTGAAAATGTGCTAGTGGAGGAAAACGAGCTGACTAGGGCTTTCGATCACGCTGTAGAGGCCATGGAACGACTACGTTCCTCCTCCGAAGAATTTGAGGCAACAAAAAAACAAATCAGCAATTGGCTGAATCGAGAGCAAGGGATTAGCAGTGCCATGACTTTATTTAATCAAGGGATGGCTGATTTGACACAACGTTTGCATACACTACAAAGTATCAAAACAGAGGATTTGAAGCTGCTGGACAACAGTTTTAATCAAAGACTACAGGAGCATTGAATACATCATTTTGCACATCTGGATACCCTAATCAAGGAGTATGTCACTTTTTTAGAAAAAAGCCGCAAAATTGAAATCACCGTAAACGATAAGTCCAATGGCAAGATTTAATGCAGAAGAAGAGTTCAGTTGGATATCCATTTCCGACATCATGTCGGGCTTGATGATGGTGTTTCTATTTGTGGCAGTACTGTACATGATCAACGTTGAGCACAAGCAAAATGATCTGGATAAAATTCTGAAAGAAACAGGGATGAATGCCGATAGTTTGGTGCATTTTATCCCCAAATTGAAACGCGCCAATCTCCTCCTGCAAAACAAACAGGACTCAATCTCCAGAATCATTGCCCAGTATCGCGACAACAAGAGCGCTATTTACAGACAAATAAAAAATCAAATGGGTAGTGATTTACAGCGCTGGGGAGCAGAAGTAGATCCACAAACCCTAACGATTCGTTTCAAAGGGGCACAAACTAAATTTGATCCCGGAGTTGATGAATTGTCAATTGGGTTTCAGAATGTATTAGATGAGTTCATCCCCAAGTTTTTACAAATTGTCACCAACAACCGTTTTGTCAGGGATATCCTCGAAGTGCGAATAGAAGGTCATGCCATCGTTACTGATCAAGGGTTTGAGACCATTTTCAAAGGCTCGCAAAATCGGGCGCGTAACGTTCTGCATTACGTTCGCAACAGCGCGGCGTATCAAAATCTGCCCTCGGCAAAACGACGATCTTTGGACTTTAAGTTGACAGCAACGGGGATGGGCTTTAATCGAATGATTGATGCACGAGGTAGCTTTGTACACAATTCAGGCACTTCGGTATGTAGCGAATGTTCACGCAGGGTAGAATTTTCTATTTTGACGGCCTCCGAACAGGTCGTTTACCAAATTGAGAAAAAACTATGAAGCTGTACGATTTTCAGGATGGAGAATTTGACCGGTATCTGGCGCAATTGATTGGCGGTACTCGGGAAGCTCAAGCTATGCAGAAAGTACGCAAGAATGTGGAGCTTATTCCTACTGCCAATATTACACCTCAGCAAATCCAGATTCAACAAGATGAGATTTTATCAAAATAGGGAATGTATCTTATCGCACCTATCTGTATATGGGCAGGTCTAAAGTCGAAACATACGGCTTACCTAAAAAACATTTTTTTGCTTGTGAAACGGTACTACAATACACCGGTTTTATGGCTACTAACCAAGAAAAAGTGAATATCGTTTGCAATCAAACCTTTCAAATATATACACAGGTTGTACTTGAGCTTTGTAACAATTGTAGACGCATTTTCTCTGAAAAAACGGCTCAAGTGCTGACTGGAGAAAGTTTTGACGAATTCATCTTAAAAATGGCTAGTCTGCCTCAAAACCCACCAATGCCAGCTGATTCAAATGGCTACCCCCTAAACTTTGCTGAAATTAGTACAGCTTTTAGGCGACTTAAGAGTTATACTTGTGAACGCTGCCATTTGACCATACACAACCCAAATGACCAAAGATTCATTCATACGCACCATAAGGATCTCAATAAAAGCAATAATTGTATTGAGAACTTCCAGTGTTTGTGCATTGAGTGCCATTCACAAGTAGACGATTTACATCGAAGAAATTTTGATACAGCAGATCAAAGACGAGAGTTGAAAGAATTTAAAGCTAAGTATCGAAAGCAATAAAGTAATATTGTAAAGTAGGTGATTTTTCACCATATTTACCAAAACAACCCAAGTACCATCATGCCCCAACTGCCGGTCATCCTTACTGCTTTTGCCAACAGCTACGACGCTGAATACCTGGCTCACCTGGAGCAAGAGCACGACCGTTTGCAACAGATTCTGGCACCCCTCTCCTACTTGCGGCATGTACCTTTATCCAGTGCCAAAACCGGGCAGCTGGTCAGTACACTTCACCCAGTACCAACAGGAACTGCTTATTTTCCATTTTGGTGGCCATGCCGATGGGGAGCAATTGCGGTTTCGGGATGCGGGCGGGCAAGTAGCGGGGCTGGTGGAGCAGTTTGGCTTACACCCGCAGCTCAAGTTGTTGTTTCTGAACGGGTGTAATACGCAAGGGCAGGTACGGCAGTATTTGGAGACGAGTATTCCGGCAGTCATTGCGACGACTTGTTCGGTAGAAGATGGACAAGCCAGACTATTTGCGGAACTATTTTACCAAGCACTGGCGTATGGGCATACGCTGCAAGAGGCTTTTACCCGGGCGAAAGGAGCCATGAAACTAACTGATCGGGCGGTTCAGGGAGAAGAAATCGTGAATTTGCGTGACGCGCGCTTGCGGCAAGAACCAGAGACGGAAGTGCCCTGGCGCTTGTATGTGGCGGGGGATGAGGTATTGGATTGGAAGTTGGCCGAAGCAGCGACTAAAGATTCTGGTTCCAACACTCTTCTTATAGGGGGATTGGGAAACATTGGCATTCAACATGTAAGCAATAGCCAGATTATCATAGGAGGTGAAGCTAAAGAAAAACGTACCCATTTTCTCACACTGGACCACCATCGTGGCAATAGCCCAGTCATTGGACGGGTTGCTGAGCTGCAACAACTGGAAACGAGGCTGCAAGCGGCCGAAGGAAATCCGGTGGTGATTTGGGGTTCCAGCGGCATTGGAAAAACCCTGCTGGCGGAGTTGTATTGGGAAAAACACAAGCTGAGTTTTGATGCGGTAGGCTGGATGAATTACCAGACCAGCTTCATCTATACCCTCTTGAGTGAGCTAAAACCAGAACATGCCGATTATTTGGATTTGGATCAAGCAGCAGAGGATAACCTCAAATGGTATGCGGACAAATACATTCTGCACGAGCTGCAAAACCGTCCAGGCAGAAAGTTGCTGGTGTTGAACAATGTCACTGCCAATGCCGATGTGGCGGCGCATTTACCTGCGCTGAATATTCCTGACTTATTCCTTTTGATTACGGCCAAAGAAAAGCTGGACTCGACGCAAGCTTACGCTTTGCCCTCTGAATGATGTAGAGATTATCGAATTGTTTACGACCTTGAGTGGGCAAACCGCCGATGCTACAACACAAGAATTGTTGGCACAACTGGGGCAAAATGCCCTGTTGACCAAACTGATCGCTAGGAATGTTCCGCACGACGATTTGCGGGCGGCCAAAGGCTTGATTTTAGACTTAATAGCAGCTTTAGTAGAAAACTGTATATTCCGGAGTATCTGACCCCCTCATTCCGGAGTTCTGACCCCTCTGTGGATAAGTACGGCAAAAATAAGAGTGCTAAGGTAGTTGTTTTAAGTTTTTGCGTCTACTATTTCCTTTCAATTCGATTCGGTGTGCTCTTGGGATGATGCGGTCAAGGATTGCATCGGCCAGCGTTGGTTCTTCAAGATATTCATACCATTTGGAGATGGGTAATTGGGAGCAAATGATGGTAGAAGCTACTTCGTATCGGTCTTCGAGGATTTGCAGGAGGATGAGTTTGACGTGTTGGGTGATGGTTTGGAGGCCAAAATCGTCGAGGATAATGAGTTGTGCTTTTTTTAGGAGGTTGAGCCACTTGATGAGCGTTCCATCGGTTTTGGCAATTGCAATTTGTTCGCTCAGGCGGTTGAGGTTAAAGTATAGGGTTCGGTGACCTGTAGCACAGGTTTGATGTCCCAGGGCACAGGCGAGGAATGATTTACCACAGCCGGTGGCGCCAGTGATGAGGATGTTTTCAGCGCGTGACAACCAGGCGCCGTCTGCCAGTGCGGCGATTATGTGGGGCTGGAGGTTTCGTTCTTCCGAACACTGGATGTCGGGCATGGTAGCGCGGTAGCGCAGCTTGCTCATGCGCAGGAATAGCTCCATTCTGCGTTGATCCCGGTATTGAACTTCGGCATCCATGAGGGTTGCGATCATTTCATGGGCAGTGGGAAGCTGGTTGACGGGCAGGATGAGCGTGGCTTCATAAGCCCCGGCCATTCCGGTGAGTTTGAGCCGTTTCATGCTTTGCAAGGATTCATTTTTCATACGTGTTGTTTTTTAATATTGAACGAGTTATTGATAATACTCAGAGCCCCGGATGTTTTCATGCAAACCCAGGGAGAGTTGTAAAGGCTGTCCCTGAACCTGGTCGAGCTTGAGTTGGAGGATGCGTTTGAGCATGCTGTAAGTGGTCTTTCCGACATCCTGACACCGTTTTGCAGCTTGTTCGAGTCGTTCGGGAGTATGTTTTTTAGCTAACTGCAGGATGCCTTTGCAACTATTGTATGCCTGGGGTTCGTGGATACGGCTGAGGAGTACCTGCTGCACAGCCCATTGGGTCGCCGGGCCCAGAATCCGCGCCTGTTCGAGGAAGTAAGCTGCGTCATAACCTTGTGCTTTTTTCCATTCCAGGTGGTGGAGGGGCATGTGTTCTTCGCGGGTCTGGTAGCGGTTCGGGCTCCCGCGCAGGAACAAGCGCTGGTGTGTGGCAATGCGTTTTTGATCCACATAAACTTCTACCATGCGGTCGGTGTACAGGACTTCAGCCTGTTTGCCCGCATGTTGCCAGGGTACGGAATAGAAGTTTTTTTCTTCGCCCAAAAAGACATGGTAATTGCGCTGGATTTTTGCCTTTGCTATTTTTTTGACCTCAAACAAATCGGCTGGCAGGGGCTGCATCACAGGTAGTTCGTATTGCTGGTATAGGGACTGTCTGCTTCCGGCTTTTTTTTGGTAAGGCTGGGTATTATGTAGTTCTAATTGCCTGATAATGGATTCGTTGAGCGATTGGAGGCTGTGAAAAACCTCTTGCCGAAGCGGAGCGTAAATGCGGCGGTATACCTGCGTCACGGCATTCTCCACACTGGCTTTATCTTTGGGCCTGGCAACCCGCGTGGCTTGTAAATCAAGCTGGTAATGCGCCCCTAATTGCTCGCACAACTGCGTAAAAGTCGGTTCGTAGCGATCCGCCCGGCTCACATACGCCTTCAAATTATCCGATAAAAGTATCTTGGGTAGGGCGCCCAAAAACAGCAGAGACTGGTTCAGTCCGTGGATGAAGTCGGCAAGGCACTGCGACGGCAGGGCGATGCAAAAACTATATTGGGAAAAAGGCAGAACGGCCACCAGCACTTCGCAAACATGTACTTCGCCGCTGTGTTCATCCACCCACTGCATTTTTTTACCGGCAAAGTCTACCATCAGCACTTTGCCTGGTTCATGCTCTAGGGCCAGCGTCAGATCCCGATGGCCGATCTGACGGCGCAGGTGTTCGCAAAACTGGCTGCAGCTATAACCCCCAGGATGTGCAACCCGGTATTCCTGCCACAGCAACTCCCGCGTTACGCCTGGCCGACGCAGCTCCTCAAGCCAATAATCAACCTGTTGCCCGAAGACTGATGCACGCCGGTCCGATTGATCGCCTTGGGGCGTGTGGATAATCAGGCTCAAGGCTTCTTCATCCAGTGCCAGTAGCGCACTTAAATCCATTGAATGTGCTTCGGCTCGCCGTACGTACTCCCGAACCGTATTCTTAGACACCTTCAACTGGCGGGCAGTGGCCTTGATTGAGCCGCTGGACAGGTAATTGCTTAACAAGGTTTTGATCTGATCCATACGTTTTTGTTTTGCCATCAGTCCATTTTTAGAATGGAAAGCTGGCGATTCTTGCCGTATGAATCCACTTTTTCTCAGGGGGGTCAAACCTCCGGAATGTTACTAACATTTAGGGGGTCAGACCTCCGGAATAGGGGGGTCAGATCAAATCGGAATGGGGGGGTCAGATACTCCGGAATATACAAAAACAAAGGGGGGGAAGAATATACCCCTGAGCAAAAGGTGCTGTGGCGCTTAATGCAATACGGGGTGGCCGATGTCGCCGAGGAGTGGGTACTGCTCCAGTTTGCGGCCATGCCAGCTATCGAGATCGCACTGGAGTATTTCAAAAATCTGGTGCTACCCGAATGGTCGCGGGAGGGTGTATTTGAGGCAGAGGGGTTAAGCAACTATCTGGAGGATCATTCGGCTGAGTCC
Organism: Haliscomenobacter sp.; assembly: GCF_016718685.1. Lineage (GTDB taxonomy): Bacteria > Bacteroidota > Bacteroidia > Chitinophagales > Saprospiraceae > Haliscomenobacter. The sequence continues at coordinate 17,249 of NZ_JADKCX010000015.1, forward strand.
GAGCGCTCCACGCTGGAAGAAATGATGCAAGCCCTGGTGGATAAGGGTTGGTTGGAAGCCGCGGGTGGGTCCTACATGCTGCCGGAGTCGATTCGGGCTTGTATCGAACTTCGTTTTGAGACCTATGCGGCTTATTTTGTTGAGTTGATTGATGCTTTGCATTTGAGTTATTTTGGGGAGGAGTATGGGAAGGTCATGGGGAATGCGCTGTTTGTCGCGCATTTAAAGGGGCTGTTACCCTACTTGGAGTATGGGGAGGTGTATTTGACGCTGCAACGCTTGTTGATCAAGACGTATCATGATTTAGTGAATTGGAATGAGGAAGAAAAAGAACTAAAATCGCTGCTTGATCAGGTGGAGCAAAATGAAGGGAAATGGACGGAAAATTATTGGAACGTTTGTAATAGTTTATCAGACTGTTTTAGAAGGATCGGGAATTTTACTGCTGCTGATCACTTTAGTCAAGTTCAATTAGAAGTAGCACAAAAGATTTATGTCAATCACCCAAATTTAGCGGTTGCTCAATCTGAGCGTGGATTAGTCTTGTGCGAATTAGGGGACTATAATCGCGCAGAGCAACTCTTCCAGCTTGCTTTGGACAGTGATCTACACAACTTTGGTTCCGATCATCCAAACGTCGTCAGTAGCCAGTCGAATTTGGCCATCGTGTATACCGATTTAGAGGACTACAACCGCGCAGTTCAACTTCTCCAGCTCGCTTTGGACAGTGCGCTGCACAACTTTGGCTCCGACCATCCAAGCGTCGCCAGGAGCCAGTCGAATTTGGCCAGAGTGTATAAAGAGCTGGGGGACTACTCCCGCGCAGCTCAACTACTCCAACTCGCTTTGGATAATGATCTACGCAACTTTGGTTCCGACCATCCAAACGTCGCCAGGAACCAGTCGAATTTGGCCACAGTGTATAAAGAGCTGGGGGACTACTCCCGCGCAGCTCAACTACTCCAACTCGCTTTGGACAGTAATCTACGCAATTTTGATCCAGACCACCCAAACGTCGCCTGGAGCCGGTCGAATTTGGCCGTAGTCTATTATGATTTAGATCGATTGGATGAAGCAAAAATACTTTGGGAACAAGCCTTACAGACAATTGAAAAAAAATTAGGGGTGAATCACCCACACTATGCAGGGATAGTAAGCTGGTTGGATGATGTCAACGAAAAACTTAATCCTTCCAACTAAGCATTTTTACAACTTATTTCTCAAACCAATGACCCATGAGTACCAAACCCACGCTCCTTCCTCCCAAACCCGGCTTCCTGCTCGTCGAAATCGTTTACGGCCTGGTATCCCGCGACTGTCGGGGCATGGGTATTTGTAAGCTACACGCTGCATCCCCGACCCTGGCCACTCGCGCTACCAGTCCCTGCGGGTCGAGCATTGCCTGGGCTGGGATGGGGGAGCAAGGCAGCTTTGAGCTGTTGGTGCTCCGGAATACGGTAATTGAGGAGCAATGGGAGCGGCGATTTGCAGGGGGCAGATTCGTGATGGAAGAGGCATTTGGGGTGCCGGAGGAGCTATTTGGGCAAAGCCGGGAAATCAAAGCCGGGAGCTACCCGGTGGATGCCATTGGGAATTATCTCCGCATTTGCTTTTAAGCCCTGTCGATGTGGCCAAAGGCAAAGCACTCATCCAAAACCTCGCGCTCAAAGCACCCTTCGCAGCACCGGCGACCGCAGCGGCTTACCGAGCCGCGAGGTGGCGGGGGATGCGAAGATCTAGGGCACGGTGGAAAACGGATGCAGGTACCTCACGCTGAATGGGGAAAGCCCAGGCACTGGCCCGAGGGAACGCAGTGACGGAGGGCGAGTGCCTGGGCGCGAGTGTACGGTGGAAAGCGACAAAAATGAGTACTTGTTGCCAACAAAAAAGGCGAAGCCGAAGCTTCGCCTGCAAATAACAACCCTATATCATAGCAATGCATCTTTGGTCAGTTAAGGTCCAATCCGGCTGAGGGTCAGGTCGAGAGAGCCGATCTTGGTGCGTCCACTGCTTTCGGCAGTGCTTGGAGTTGCTGTGGAGGTAGTGGAGGCGGAAATGGAAGTTTGGTTGCCAGTCAGCAGGAGCTGTAGGAGCAGGAAAAGGATAGTGTTCATAGCTTTAGATGGTGTGTGTAGAAAGGTGTGTGTGGCGGATGAGTTTTTTGCTCAAATTTTTCACCCATTTCCTGTTCCAATGCTCAGATCACGCAGATGAACGCGATTTTTTAAGTGCCTCATTGGAGTGAAATCTAGCTGATCTGCGGGGGCAAGTAAAATCCCAAACACACTCTAGGAAGTAGTTTTCTCACAGAAAAGATCAACAGGTACTGGAATCGTAGAAATTGGTGATGGAGATGATCCAGAGGAGGAGGCCAGAAATGGCGGTAGGGCCGCGCTGGCGGTAGAAGGATATTTGTTTGTTCATAGCTTTTTTTGTTAAAATTTAAACAAAGTTATTATTTTTTAAACATATCGCAAATTTTTTAGACTTTTTATTTGGTGGCGGTTAGATTGAGGGTGGCGGTTAAACACCGTGCGACATTTTTTAACCGCGGAGTAAAGGAGGGGACGCTGAGTTGCGCGGAGTTTTTTTAGGCCACCTGCGGTGGTGGGGAGGAGGTCGCGGAGGGTCGCTTTCGGTGGGCGTTCTTTGCAGTGCATATAATAGTGGTCAGGCTACGTCTAAAAACAAAAGAGGCGAAGCCGAAGCTTCGCCTGTAGGTAGTACTTAGAGCCTATTGTCTAAAACGTCAGGTCGACATCAACCACTTTGCCGCGGCTGCTGGTGGTGACCTGGGTAGTAGAAGCAGGTTCTTGGGTACTGGAAGTGGAAACAGGAGTTGGGCGGCCTGACAGCAGGAGCTGCAGGAGCAGGAATAGGATGGTGTTCATAGCTTTAGGTGTAAATGGATTTTGTTAAATTTTACACAATTTAATTATAAATTTAACAAAATGCAAATTTTTTAGACTTTGTTCATTCCGCAGCGGTTCCGGGCACCACTCGTGCACGAATTTCAATCTCCGGAAGTGCTCAGCGGGGAGTAGGATGCAAACCTCCGGCCACGCTACGCGAGGATTCCCCGCGCTAGGGGGCTGGAAGGTGCTGCGTTGAGCAGCAGCCCGCAGCGATAGCGGAGGGCCGAGCCGAGAGGCGAGCCTGGAAGACACCGACCCGACGCAGGAGGGGAGCGCCCAAAAAAGAAAAAAGGAATCCTGGCCACTCCCCTACCCTGTTTAAAGCGGCTGTTGCCCGAGGGTGCCTCCGTTCATCTTCAGCGGCTTCTTGGCCATGATCCGAAACACAAACGGCTTCGCCGGATCAAAGCAGGCCCAAAACGAGTCCTCCATCTGGAAGATCAGGTAGCCCACGCTCCCGTAGCTGGGATCTCCCTCCTCGACGTGCATGACAGAGCAGGGTTTGGCACCGGTTTCCTGCTGGTAGAAGCGAAACGCTTCGTCCTGGCACCAGGCGGCGAAGTTTTTGGTGACGATGAGGATCTGCTTGTTGGGCGAACCATCATGCTTCTGGGAGCGGGTAGAGTCGATACAGACCAAGAGGTTGGGCGTGTGCAGCGGGTACTTGCGGCAGTTGAGCAGCACTTCATTTTTGGCGAAGTTGATGGTGCCCTCGTGGGTGTAGAGGCAGGGGTTGGGGCAGTCCATTTGTCCGTTGATGATGCGCTGCGGCGGCTGGTAGAGGGAGGCTTTGCAGTCGGAGAAAGATTGTTCCTGGGCAGCGGCGGCGGTGTTGAGGGTGGTGTCGAAGGTAGCGGGGGTGCAGGCGGTGACGAAAAAGAGGATGGTGAAAAGTTTGGTTTTCATAGCAAGCTTTTTTTAGTGAAAAGTGAAAAGCGAAAAGCAGAGGTGCTTTTGGTTTTAGTGCTTGCGTTGCTATGAAAATAGAGTTGGGTTCAGGAACCGAGAAGCCTGTGCTTGATAGAGTGATGGCTGTGTAGCGATTTGTGGGGTAAAGATAGTGGGATTTGGGGAATGGGTCAAGGGGTAGGGTTTTGGAGCTGCGGCCACGGGTCGTCCGTACGGAGAAAAGGAAAATGGCGGCGTAATGAAAAATCCCTGGACTTGTTATATACCTGTTAAACCCTTCATGAAACTAGTTTCATATTACCATCCTGTGTAATTTTGTCATTATGAATTGATCACTCAAAACCATTGAATATGAAAAATGTATTTGCAACATTGTTAACACTGGCTTTTTTTGGCTTAACACAAGGGTTAACTGCGCAAACTGCGCAAGCAGCAAAGGATGAAGTAAAAGTAGTCACGGTCAAAGTAAGCGGCGTTTGTTGCAATGGCGATCTAGCTACCATCAAAAAGAAACTGGTCAACCAGGAAGGCATTGATGAAGTGACTGCCGACAATGCAAAAAAAGAAGCCACAAACATCAAGGTGAAATACCATACGGCCCTTGTTTCTGAGGCAAAAATCCGCAGTTTGATTGAAAAAACTGAAGGTTGTGAAAACGATGGCGAACTGCCTTACAAAGTAAAAGCGGTTACTTATTTGTCCCCACAATAATAAACTTCCAGATACCTATATGCCGGATGCATGGTCATCCGGCAAAAATCAACTTTCCATGCGCTTACTGTTGCTGCTCACCTTTTTGGTGCCGTTCTCACTCTTTGGCCAATCGATTAAGGGTAAAATATTTGGTGAAACCCCTTCGGGCAACGAAATTTTGCCTGGTGCCACCCTTACCCTTTTGGGCACTACTCAAGGTGTAGTAAGTAATGAATTTGGCGTTTTTGAACTTACCGTACCCAATGCGGCCGAAGCCAGGTTAATGGTTTCTTTTTTAGGCTTTCAAACCGATACTGTAGCTGTGCAAGGCCGCTCTTATTTTTCCATTTACCTCAGCCCCGACTCAAAAAACCTCGAAGCTGCTACCATCGTCGCGAAACAAGGCGGCTCTTTTATCTCTGCTTTACAAGGCATCAAGGTGGAAGTCATCAACCAAAAAGAACTCACCAAAGCCGCCTGTTGTGACCTCGCGGGTTGTTTTGAAACCCAGGGCACCATCCAGGCGCAAACCACCAACCTCCTGCTCAACAGCAAAGAACTCCGCATCCTGGGCTTATCAGGGACCTACAATCAAATTCTGGTGGACGGCATGCCGATGATTTTGGGCGGTTCTTTCACGTATGGCATCAGCAGCATTCCCGGCACTTTGGTGGATCAGATTTTTGTGGCCAAAGGTGCCAATTCGGTCTTGCAGGGATTTGAAAGCATCAGCGGCCAGGTCAACGTCGTCCTGAAAGAACCGAAACCCGACAAAGAAAAATTCCTGCTCAACGCCTACCTCAATTCCTTTGGGGAAAAACACCTCAACGCCAATTTTTCGACCACCTTGGGCAAAAACTGGAAAAGCCTCACTTCGCTGCACTTGGTGCAACCCGCCAGCAAACGCGACCGGGATGAAGATACTTTTTTGGACTTGCCCTTGCTGACCCGTTTGGCCATTTACCAAAAATTCACCCTGGGCGACGAACAAACTGCTGGCTGGAGTAGCAAAATCGGCCTGCGTTATTTGGATGAAAAACGCATCGGCGGGCAAAGCAATTTTGACGCCAAACGTGATCAGGGCTCCAACCAAGTCTATGGTCAGGTGGTGCAATACCAACAACCCGAGTTGTACACCAAAACTGCATATCGCTTTAATCCTCAATCAAAAATATCTTTGATTGCCTCGGCTTTTCAGCACCAGCAATCGGCCTGGTTTGGCGTTACGCAATACGAATCCAAACACCTGAATGCCTACGCCAACCTGCAATACGAACAACTTTGGGCGCAAAAACACGACCTGAAGTTTGGCTTCAGTTACCGCCACCTCAACCTGGCCGAAAGCATCCGTTTTTCCAACAATGACCTGGAGCGTACCTTTGCTGGCGACTACCTGCGCCAGGAACGTACCCCCGGGATGTTTGCCGAAAACGTCTTCAATTTTGACCAATTCAGCATCATTGCCGGAGCCAGAGTAGACCACCATCGGCAATTTGGCTGGCAATTCGTACCCCGCCTGACCCTGCGCTACAATGCGGGGGATGCCACGGTGATTCGCGCCAATGTAGGCCGGGGCTTGCGCTCGGTCAACTTATTTGCGGAAAACATCTCTTTGCTCATCAGTTCACGCGACATTCAATTTGCGGAGAAACTTGATCTGGAAAAAGCCTGGAATACAGGCATTAACCTTACGCATACCGCCAGTGGGGAGAATTTAGTCGCAACTTTTTCAACGGATTTGTACCATACTCGCTTCCAAAATCAAATTTTTCCCGATTACGATAGCGACCCAAGTTTGGCCATCATCCAAAATTTTCGGGGTACTTCCATTTCCAATGGCTTCCAGTTCGACGCCAAGTTTGTGGTAGCTAAAATTTTTGAAGCCAAGTTTGCCTACAACTTTCTGGATGTGTACCGCCGCACTGGAGAACAGAAAATCCAGTTGCCTTTTAATGCGAAGCACCGTTTGATGGCTGCTTTTTCCTACGAACCCAAAAACAAACAATGGCACGCTGATTTGAACATGCATTGGATGGGGCCACAACGTTTGCCAGATACACGATCTTTACCACAATCTTTCCAACAGCCTGAGTTTTCACGTGCTTTTTCAGTAGCGAATGTGCAGTTCACCAAGGTTTGGAAAAAGCTGGATATTTATGCGGGCTGTGAAAACCTCTTCGATTTCCGCCAAATTCGCCCCATCATCAATTGGCAAAATCCTTTTGGGGATTATTTTGATACGGCTTTTGCTTGGGGCCCTACGCGGGGAAGGGAGTTGTATGTGGGGATGAGGATGAGACTGTAACTTTAGGTAGGTTTAAATTTTTTCTTTCAATCCAAAAAACATTGGGCATTGGTTTTACTGCTAAAGCAATTGTTCAAAAGAGTAAAAATAAGAAACTACCTTTGACAAGATGAAATTTTTTTCGTTCATACTTGCTATTTATATTGTACTCTTATCAATAAATCCCTGCTGCTCAGAAAGCAACTGCATGGACGGCGACCACTATACTCACAAAGAGCACACGACAGGCCACCATCATCAAGACAACGACTGCACAGACAATTGTTCACCATTTTTCACTTGTGGAACTTGTTCAGGTTTCATTTTACCCTCAACAACTTTTCCCTCATTGACTCCACAAACGGCTACACTAACACAGTCGATTTTTTTTTACAATCCCTTTTTCATTTCAGAGTTCAATCACTCTATTTGGCAACCACCAACCACCAGTTAGTGTTTTGTGGTTTAGGCGCAAATTATTTTATGTGGTACGTAGTACCCCTAGCAATCCTTTGTTAAACATTAACTAAGTTGTCAACAATGAAAAAATTTATCCTGCTGCTCATTGCAGTAATGAATATAGTAACCGTATTCGGACAGAATTCCCTTAAAGTAGTCATCAAAGACAGCGAAACAAAAGAACCTTTAATTGGTGCAACAGCTGTTTTAGAAAAAACGACTAAGGGGGCAATTGCCGATGTAACTGGGATGTTAATAATTGAAAATATCCCAGACGGAAAACAATTAATCGTGTTCAGTTATGTTGGATACGAAACCCGAAAAGACACTTTCGATTTCCCACTTTCGTCTACAGAAGCTGTTGAAATACTCTTGATGAGTAGTGAAGAAGAATTGGAAGAAATTGTTGTTTCCACAACGAGAAGTACCCGAACAATTGAGAATATCCCAACCCGGTTAGAATTTATTGCAGGAGAAGAACTAGAAGAAAAAGGGAACATGAAGCCGGGCGATATTCGAATGATGCTAAACGAAAGCACGGGTATTCAAACACAACAAACATCGGCCACGAGTTACAATTCATCCATTCGCATACAGGGTCTGGATGGGAAATACACGCAGATTTTGCGGGACGGTTTCCCCCTTTACTCTGGTTTTTCGGGAGGATTAAGTTTGTTGCAAATTGTCCCGCTTGATTTAAAGCAAGTGGAAGTGGTCAAAGGAGCATCATCAACACTTTATGGGGGTGGTGCGATAGCAGGTTTAGTGAATTTGGTTTCCCAAACCCCGAAGGAAGAAAGAGAACTTAAATTTTTGCTCAACGGAACTTCTGCTTTGGGGCTGGACGCTAGTGGATTTTATGCCCAAAAATTCAAAAAAATCGGAACAACTGTTTTTGCATCTTACAATTTAGGAACGCCTTATGACCCTGCTAATATTGGCCTGACTGCTATTCCGAAATTTAGTCGCTACACGGTTAATCCAAGATTGTTTTTGTATTTTAATGACAAAACTACGTTGAATGTTGGTTTCAATAACACGGCAGAAGTCCGTACCGGAGGCGATATAAAATACATTGAAGGAAATGGCAATAATATTCACTCTTATTTTGACAGGAATGAAACAAATCGGTTTAGCACACAATTAGGTTTTGACAAAATTCTCAATGAAAAATCAAAATTCTCCTTAAAAAACAGCGTGAGCTATTATGACCGAACTATTGAAATTTCCGATTACGTATTTTCGGGTAAACAGTTGTCTTCATTCAGTGAAATAAACTTCACCCATGAAAAAGAAAAAACAGAATGGGTTGGCGGCTTGAATTTATGGACAGATGAATTTTCTCAGCAAAAAATTGACACTCAAAAAGTAGTTGATTACAATTACACTACTGTTGGCGCATTTGTTCAAAACATTTTTAACGCAACGGAAAAATTCTCTCTTGAGACTGGTCTGCGAGGCGATTACCATAATCAATTTGGCTTTTTTGTTTTACCAAGAATTTCCGCAATGCTTAAATTGAATCAAAAACTTACTGTACGATTGGGCGGTGGAATGGGCTACAAAGCACCGACAGTTTTCACAGAGGATGCGGAGCGAATACAGTTCAGGAACGTTTTACCCATTAGCATTTCAAAAACAAAAGCCGAGCAGTCTATTGGTGGAAACTTTGACATCAACTTTAGAACTGCTCTTTCAAAAAAAATGTTTTTTAGCATCAATGCGCTTTTGTTTTATACACAAGTTAAAAACCCTTTATTACTCGTTGCAAATCCAAACGGCTATCATGAATTTCAACAGCCAAAAGGGTTCATCGATACCAAAGGGATTGAAACCAATATCAAATTGACGTATGGAGATTTTAAACTTTTCATCGGCTACACATTGGCAGATGTAAAACAACATTACTCTACCACGACAGATTTTCCTCTTGTAGCCAGACACCGATTGAATAATGTTTTGATGTATGAAATTGAAGATAAATTAAAAATTGGTCTGGAAGCCTATTATTTCAGCCCGCAAAAATTAAATGACGGTGCAACTGGGAAGCCATATTGGATTAATGGATTAATGATTGAAAAACTTTGGGAACGTTTTTCAATCTTTGTCAACTTTGAAAACTTCCTTGACACACGTCAGACACGCTTTGACACCATTTACACAGGGACAATTACTAATCCAACTTTCAGAGATATTTACGCCCCTGTGGACGGTTTTGTAATTAATGGAGGGCTAAAACTCAAACTGTGACAGCATACTAAAGAGCAGTAGTCACAACTAATTTTGGTTTAATAAATCGAATAAGCATTTTCAATCGTTAAAACAAGATTAGTTGTGACTACTGCTCTTTATGTTCAAGTAGTGAGTTACTAACAACCCGGGTTGTTAAACAAAAGGCGGCCCCCCCTTCCCCCCCCCCAAAAAAAACGGGGGGGGTGGGGGGGGTTGCGCCGCCCGCCCGACCCGGGGGGTGGGGGTTTCCAAAACAAAAACCAAAACCCGAATGCCCCCGCCAGACCCGAAAAAAAAAAAAAAAGGGCGGCCCGAGGAGAGGGGGGTTGGGGGGGGGCCCCAAATTTCCCCACCCCACCCTTTCCGGGGGGGGGGGGGGGCAGCCGGATTTTTCCCGTGCTTTTCCCGTGACCAATGTGCAGTTTACCAAGGTTTGGAAAAAGCTGGATCTTTATGCGGGCTGTGAAAACCTCTTCGATTTCCGCCAGATTCGTCCCATCATCAATTGGCAAAATCCTTTTGGTGATTATTTTGATACAGCTTTTGCCTGGGGACCTACGCGGGGAAGGGAGTTGTATGTGGGGGTGAGGATGAGATGGTAGCCCACAAGATGTTATACACTTGTTAAATCCCTAATTTTTAACACTAAATCCTAATTTTTTTGTCTTACAAGTTTAAAGATGTTACCTTTGCACCCAAATGATGAATAAACGTTTAGGCATATTATTACTACTCACTGCACTATTTTCCGTTCTATCGGTCAATAGTAGCAAGGCGTGTAATGATATTTCTGAATACCATGTTGGCTTAGTGAATGAGAAGAAGACTGAACAAGCCATGAATGGAGAAGACCTTGACAATTGTACTCAAGTCTTTGATGATTGCACACTTGCCCATCCAGGCCAAGATTGCCCCCCCGATTCAGATGGTTGTGGGCATTGCCACTGTCCAGGCTGTGGCTCTATTTTTAACATGCTAGTGGTACATACCGCATTTTCTCCTTGCGTTTGTCATACTTTAATTCGTCAGTCAAATCTTGACCGACAGGCATTTTACTTTGCCAAGTATGTACCCGAGCGTCCTTACCTCCCCATCTGGCAACCGCCGCAAATAAGAGCATAATAACCTTTCTGTTGTACAATTGAGCCACTCGAACCCGGTTTTGAGTGGTTGATTTTTATGCTTTTATTTGAAATAATCATGTTGGATAAAATCATTCTTTTTTCCATCAAGAATAAGTTCATCATTGGCTTATTCACGCTGGCCTTGGTGTTAGTGGGGATTTATTCCTTATCCCGACTGCCCATCGATGCCCTCCCTGACATCACCAATAATCAGGTACAAATCATCACTTCTTCGCCCACCTTGGCTGCACAAGAAGTGGAACAATTCATCACCTACCCCATCGAACAATCGGTTAAACCCATTCCCAAAGTATTGGAATTGCGTTCCATCAGTCGCTTTGGTTTGAGCGTAGTGACGGTTGTATTTGAAGAGGAAGTCGACATCTATTGGGCCCGTGCCCAGATATCCGAACGCCTCAAAGAAGCGGAGGACAACATTCCCGCCCGGTCTGGGAATGCCCGAAATGGCCCCGATCAGCACGGGTTTGGGGGAGATTTATCAGTACGTAGTTTTTCCTAAAAAAGGCTTTGAGCACAAGTACGACGCCATGCAATTGCGTAGCATTCAGGACTGGATCATCAAACCCCAGCTGATCGGTACTAAAGGTGTGGCAGAGGTGAACACCCTGGGGGGTATGCTCAAACAATACGAGATAGCCTTACAACCGGATAAGCTGCGCAGCATGAACACGACCATGGTGGAAATTTTTGATGCCCTGCGTCGGAACAATGAAAATACGGGTGGAGCGTACATCGATAAAAAACCCAATGCCTACTTCATTCGGGGTGTAGGAATGATCAATTCGTTGGAAGACATCCAAAAAATTGTCATCAAAAACCAAAATGGCATTCCCATCCTGGTTCGCGATGTGGCCAGTGTACAGTATGGGAGTTCCGTGCGCTACGGGGCTACCACCAATGATGGCAAAGGGGAAGTGGTCAGTGGCATGGTGATGATGTTGAAAGGGGCAAATAGCGCCGAAGTGGTAGGTTTGGTCAAAGAAAAAATGGAACAAATCCGCAAATCGCTGCCCAAAGGTGTCGATGTGGAGCCGTTTCTGGATCGTACCAAACTAGTCGATAATGCCATAGGTACTGTTGAAAAAAACCTCCTCGAAGGGGCTTTAATCGTGGTATTCATTTTGGTGCTCTTGATTGGTAATTTCCGCGCTGGCCTGGTAGTTGCCTCCGTGATTCCGCTGGCTTTGCTCTTTGCCGTCACCATGATGAATATTTTTGGGGTGAGCGGCAACCTGATGAGTCTGGGCGCTATCGACTTTGGATTGATTGTGGATGGAGCGGTGATCATTGTGGAAGCCATTGTCCATCGTTTGCAAATCGGCAACAAAGGGAAACTCAGCGCTGCTGAAATGGACAACGAAGTGTACCAGGCTTCTTCTAAAATCAGAAGCAGTGCTGCTTTTGGTGAAATCATCATCCTGATTGTTTATCTCCCCATTTTGGCGCTCATTGGCATTGAAGGCAAGATGTTTAAACCCATGGCACAAACGGTTTCTTTTGCCATTTTGGGCGCATTCATTTTGTCTTTGACCTATGTCCCCATGATGAGCGCCTTGTTTTTGAGTAAAAATACGGGGCACAAGCTCAATTTATCCGACCGCATCATTGCTTTTTGTTATCGGGTGTATCGCCCACTTTTGGAGGGCGCTCTAAAAATGAAAGTGTTGGTGGTGGGATTGGCTTTTGCATTCTTCATCATTTCATTGCTCATCTTCAGTCGCTTGGGTGGAGAGTTTATTCCCACTTTGGAAGAAGGCGACATTGCTACCCATATCATCATCCCTCCCGGCAGTTCCCTTTCTCAGGAAATCGAAGCAACCACTAAGGCGGAGCAAATGCTCAAGGCCAAATTTCCTGAAATAATTGAAATTGTTTCCAAAATTGGCAGTGCCGAAATTCCAACCGACCCGATGCCCATGGAGGCCGCCGATGCCATGGTGATCATGAAGGACAAATCAGAATGGACTTCAGCCAGTACCAAAGAGGAAATGATGGAAAAAATGGAAGAAACCCTGGACAACATTCCGGGGGTGACTACTGAATTTACCCAGCCTATCCAAATGCGTTTCAATGAATTGATGACTGGAGTGCGCAGTGATGTAGCCGTCAAAATCTTTGGAGAAGACATCGGTCTTTTGGCATCCCTGGCTGAACAAGCCCTGCCGATGATCCAAAGTGTAACTGGGGTAGAGGATGCTCGCGCCGAGGCTGTATCGGGCTTGCCCCAAATAACCGTCCGCTACAACAAAGACAAACTGGCGCTATACGGCTTAAATGTGGGTGACCTCAACCAGGTGGTGCGTACAGGATTCGCGGGTGAAAAAGCCGGAGTGGTTTACGAAGGTGAAAAACGCTACGACCTGGTGGTACGCCTGGACAAAAGCCAGCGACAAGACATCACTGACCTAAAAACCCTTTACGTATCACTGCCTTCGGGTAGCCAAATCCCACTGGAACAGGTGGCTGATATTGATTTTGAACCGGGCCCCATCCAGATCAGCCGCGAAGAGGGCAAAAGGCGCATCGTGATTGGCTTCAATGTACGCAACCGGGATGTAAAAAGCGTCGTCAACGATATTCAAGCCATTCTGGAGCAAAAAATGGATTTGCCTGCCGGGTACTATGTAACCTATGGGGGGCAGTTCGAAAACCTGGTCGAAGCCAATAAACGTCTCGCCGTGGCTGTACCCGGAGCTTTGGCACTCATTTTTGTACTGCTGTACTTTACTTTTGGCAGCATTAAACAGTCTCTGCTCATTTTTACTGCGATCCCCTTATCGGCCATCGGAGGGGTATTTGCGCTTTGGCTACGGGGAATGCCCTTCAGTATTTCGGCTGGGGTTGGGTTCATCGCCTTGTTTGGGGTAGCGGTGTTGAATGGCATTGTGCTCATCGGTTATTTTAACCAACTCAAATCCGAAGGAATGAGCGATGTGCTGGAACGGATTAGAGAAGGCACCAAAGTCCGCTTGCGGCCAGTCATCATGACCGCTGCGGTAGCCTCGCTGGGCTTTTTACCGATGGCGATGAGCAATGGCGCTGGCGCGGAGGTACAAAAGCCCCTGGCCACGGTGGTCATTGGAGGCTTGCTTACCGCGACATTACTCACCCTCATTGTGCTGCCCATCCTGTACTATGTTTTTGAAGAAAAACTAAAAGGCAGGATAAAAAAAGTTGCTTCCGTTTCCGTTCTGCTTTTGTTGCTTTTTGGGCTTTCGAGTCCCTTGAATGCGCAAGTGTCAACCATCTCGCTGCCACAAGCCCTGGAAATGGCCTACCAAAACAACCAACTGCTGCAAGCCAATGCTTATGCGTTACAGTCGCAACAAGCGCTACAAGGGGCTGCGACAGCGTTTCCCAAAACCAACATTAGTGCTTTGTTGGGGCAGACGAACAGTTATCGTTTTGACGAAAACATCTCCATTGTTCAGGACATCCCCAATCCTGCTCTGGTTAAAGCTCGGCGAAGTTTGGCCTTACAAAAAGTAGGTATCAGCCAAAGCCAACTGAACATCAGCAAACAGGAGTTGAGCTATCAAATTCGGCAAACCTGGTATCAAGTGCTGTATTTTCAAGCGCTGAAAAAGGTACTGCTGCAAGAAGATAGCTTACTGCGAGAGTTTGTACGCAGCGCATCGCTGAAATTGAAAACAGGCGAAAGCAATCTATTGGAAAAAACCACAGCGGAGACCAAACAACAACAATTGCTGCAAAGCATTCAACAAACTGAGGTTTTGCTCGCTACCGAAAAGCTTCGCTTGCAGCAGTGGCTGAATACCACCACGGATTTTGCACCTGCGGAAACAAACTACACTGCGCTTACTTTCAACGAGGCAGTGGACACCAGTTTGTTGAGCCGCAATCCAATGTTGCTGTTTGCCCAACAACAAATTGCAGTACTGGAGGCCGAAAAAAAGTGACCAAAACCGAGGCACTACCCGATTTCACACTAGGCTACTTCATTCAATCCCTGGGGGGTCCGCAGGAAAGAGATGGCCAAGTAGTAAATTACAATGGAGTTCCCAGGTTTCAAGGCATACAATTGGGCATCAGTTTGCCGCTGTTTGGAGGAAAAGTATACAAGGCTAGAAATGAAGCGGCCAACTGGCAAGTACAGGCACAACAGAAAAATCGCGAGTACCTGCAAGCCCAATTGCACAGTCAACTCCGTGGGTATGCCGGGCAGTATACCTTTTGGCAAAGCAACATCGCGTATTACCGCAATTCCGCTCTACCCAATGCCCGATCCATCGTCAGCAATGCCACCCGTGGCTATCAAAGTGGTGACATTGGTTATGTCGAATATGCCCAAGCTTTACAAACGAACCTGGACATTCAAAAAGCTTACCTGGAGGCCATCAACAATGCCAACCAGGCCGTGATTTCCATCCAATACCTCATCAACCAATAAATTTTAAAGCAATGAACAAACAACTCAAAATATACGGCGGCTTGGCTTTGGCCGCAATCCTTGCGCTATCCTTGTATTTTGCCTTTCGCCCTGCTGCTGTACATGCCGAAGGGGATGGGCACAACCATGAAGCAACGGAAGCGCACGATGAGGAAGGACATGCCGAGAACCCAATGGTCAAAGAAGTCCACCTCAATCAAGCTCAGTACCAGGCCGCAGGTGTTGTATTGGGCGGTTTTGAACAAAAGAACCTCAGTGATGTGATCAACGCCAATGGGTACACCAAACTGCCGCCCCAAAACCAGGCCCAGGTTAGTGTACCCTTGCCTGGTAACATCAAAACCATTAAAGTTATTGAAGGGCAATACGTCAAGGCGGGGCAGGTTTTGGCCACCATGCAAAGTATGGCGTACAACAATATGCGCCTGGAGCGGGCAAAACTGCTGGAGCAGTTGAGTGCTGCACAAACCAACCTGGAATACTTAAAGTTAGAATTCACCCGCCAGAAAGAATTGAGCGAAGAGAATGTAAACGCCAAAAAAGTATTCCAAAAAGCCAGTGCTGAGCTGAATGCGGAGGAGGGCAAAATCAAAGCTTTGCAGTCCCAGGTCACCATTTTAAGCCAAAACATCCAAATCGGCGGCAACGCCAATTCACCCCTGATCAACATCACTGCCCCCATCAGCGGCCACATCACGGAAGTAAACGTGACCATCGGTGCAGCGGTTGATGTGGCTAAAGCGTTGTTCAGCATCGTAGACAATTCCAAAATGCACGTCGACTTGCTGGTGTATGAAAAAGATTTGTTCAAGGTAAAACCCGGCCAAACAGTGCGTTTTGTGTTGACCAATCAAGACAATCAGGAAATCAAAGGAAAGATTTTCAGCGTGGGCAAATCCTTCGAAAGTGAGACCAAATCCGTAGCCGTTCACGCCGACATCGTCAATGAAAAACAAATGCTCATCCCCGGCATGTATGTCAATGCCCTGATTGATGTAGGCAGCAACGCGGTAGAAGCGCTACCCATCGATGCGATCATCAAAGCGGATGGACGGGAGTTTATTTTTGTTTTGGAGGAAAAAGACAAAGACGAATACCATTTTCAGCGGATTGAGGTAAAGTCCAGTACTACTCAATTGGGTTATGCACAGGTAAGCATTTTACAAGCCCTGGAGACCAAGCAAAACATAGTGACCAAAGGGGCTTATTACCTCCAATCGCATCTGACCAAATCCGAAGGTGGCGGTGGGCATGATCATTGATTATAAAGAATAGTTGATTTACGCACCTTCATTATTTGATGGAGGTGCCAAAATAAAACCATAAACCAATGCAACATCAACATATTTACGACAAAGATGGCAAACAACTTTGCTGTACGCTGGAAGAAAAAATCAACCAAAAGGCGGAAGTACACCATGATCACGGTCATGATGATGACCACGATCACGAGCAAGTTTCCGCTAAAGGAGAAAGCAACTTCCAGCTATTCCTCCCTGCTCTAATTTCCTTCGTCCTACTCATGTTTGCCATTGCCTTTGACTCAGCTTGGCTACCCAAACCAGGCTTCTTTACCCCTACAGTACGCTTGATTTGGTACATCCTGGCCTACTTACCTGTGGGACTTCCCGTGTTGAAGGATGCACTACAAGCAATGGGTAAAGCCGAATTTTTCACCGAATTCCTGCTGATGAGCATCGCCACCCTTGGCGCATTTGCCATTGGCGAATACCCAGAGGGGGTGGCGGTCATGCTGTTTTATGCAGTGGGTGAAATCTTCCAAACCCTGGCCGTCCGGCGGGCAAAAAGCAACATCAAAGCCCTGCTCGACCAACGCCCCGATCAAGTGAACATCCTGGAAAATGGGCAACCCAAAACCATGAAGGCCGAAAATGTGGAGATCGGAGCGATCATCCAACTCAAACCCGGCGAAAAACTTGCTTTGGATGGCGAATTATTGTCTGAAACGGCATCTTTCAATACGGCAGCCTTAACGGGCGAAAGCAAACCCGACACCAAAGCAAAAGGAAACATGGTCTTGGCGGGGATGATCAACCTCAACACCGTATCGCAGGTAAAAGTCACAGTGGCTTATACCGACAGCAAACTGTCCAAAATCCTGGATTTGGTACAAAATGCGACTGCACAAAAAGCGCCAACGGAGTTGTTTATCCGCAAGTTTGCCAAGTATTATACCCCTGCGGTGGTCTTGCTGGCCGTCTTGATTTGTGTAGTACCCTACTTTATTGTAGCAGATTATACCTTTCGAGACTGGCTTTACCGGGCGCTGATCTTTTTGGTTATTTCTTGTCCTTGTGCTTTTTGGTCATTTCAATCCCACTGGGTTATTTTGGAGGAATCGGAGCAGCTTCCCGCAATGGGATTTTGTTCAAAGGCAGCAATTTTTTAGACATCATGGCCTCGGTCAAAAACGTGGTGATGGACAAAACGGGGACACTAACCGAAGGGGTATTCAAAGTGCAGGAAGTCAAGCTCCAACCCGGATTTGATCAAGCTGAAACACTAAGCTGGGTCAATGCCTTGGAAAGCAAAAGTACCCACCCAGTCGCAACGGCCATCAGTGAATACGTAGGTGCAGTGGATCATACCTTGGCATTCAGCGAAACCGAAGAAATTGCCGGGCATGGTCTACGGGCGCTGTTGAACGGTAAAGAGGTTTTGGTTGGCAATTTTAAACTCATGGACAAATATGGCATCACTTATGATCTTGATCCCGAACAGGTCGTCTATACCGTCATTGCCATTGCCACGGACAAGCAATTTGTAGGCTACCTTACCATCGCGGATCAAATCAAGGAAGATGCTCAGGCAGCAGTTGATCAACTGCATCAGATGGGTATAAAACTCACCATGCTGAGTGGAGATAAAACGTCGGTGGTCAAATTTGTGGCAGAAAAATTGGGAATTGACCATGCCTTTGGCGATCTATTACCCGAAGACAAAGTGAACAAAGTCAAGGAAATCAAAGCTAGGAATGAAAGCGTGGCTTTTGTAGGTGATGGCGTTAATGATGCTCCGGTAGTAGCCCTCAGTGACGCCGGAATCGCGATGGGCGGCTTGGGCAGCGATGCGACGATTGAAACCGCCGACATCGTGATTCAGGACGACAAGCCTTCCAAAATTCCGATGGCCATTAGGATCGGGAAAACCACTCGGCAAATCGTTTGGCAAAACATCACCCTGGCTTTTGTGGTCAAAGCTATCGTATTGGTACTCGGTGCTGGAGGGCTGGCTACCATGTGGGAAGCGGTGTTTGCCGATGTAGGGGTGGCACTTCTGGCTATTTTGAATGCAGTGCGGATACAAAGGATGAAGTTTTGAAAAGTTGTTGAAATTTAGGCAGGAGTGTTTTGAGTGTGCTGCAAGAACTCCAGCCTAAACTTTCATCTTCATTTTAAACAGCTTTAGCCCTAAATTCGTACCCTTAATCCAGAATTTTTGGACTTAACAATTCATCCAACTTCTTCAAAAAAAATTCAAAATTGTGTCCATAAACTTGCAGGATGAAACTGCTTATCATCGAAGACGAACCAGCACTGTCCAAAAGTATTGCTGCCTACCTCGCGGGCGAAAGCTACCTGTGCGAATTTGCTGATACTTTTGCTAAAGCACTGGAAAAAATCGCGTTGTATAGTTACGATTGCATTCTACTCGATCTAATGCTTCCAGGCGGTAGCGGGCTCAAAATTTTAGAAGAGCTCAAACGTCAAAACAAAGCGGATGGAGTAATCATCATATCTGCCAAAAATGCGCTGGAAGATAAAATCCAGGGTCTACAAATTGGCGCTGATGACTACCTGGCCAAACCTTTCCATTTATCCGAATTGACTGCCCGTATTCATGCCGTAATCCGCCGTAAGCAATTTGGCCACTCCAACCTCATCAAACAAAACGAATTGGAAATTGACCTTTTGGCTAAATCTGTACAGGTAAAGGAAATGCCTGTGCTGCTTACCAAAAAAGAATTGGATTTATTGCTTTATTTTATTGGAAACAAAAATAGGGTCATCTCCAAAGCCGCGCTTGCTGAACATCTTTCGGGCGATCTCGCAGATATGTTGGATAGCCATGATTTTGTATATGCTCACATCAAAAATCTAAAGAAAAAGTTACACGAAGCCGGTTGTGATTCCTACCTGAAAACGATTTATGGAGTTGGCTACAAATGGGAGCTATGAAGCAGTTGCTCAATAAACCTCTGCGGGCTTTTGCTGGCTACGCATTTTTGATTTTGTTATGCAGCATTCCTGCGTATTACTACTTTATGGATTACATCTGGATTTCGGAATTAAATGAGCACAATAGAATCATCGCTGAAAAAACCAAGTATAACCTCAACGCGATTGCCAATCAGGATTCTACTCTTGCTCAGACGATAGGACTCTGGAACAAATTACAGCCCAATACTGATCTCCAACCCACTCCGACCATTCAACCCGACAGCATTTACAACCTTTATAAACAAAAGCCCCATGCGCCCAATCAAGACATTGATCGCTTTCAAGGTTTGGTGACGTATTTCAGTATTCAAGGTCAACCCTTCAGGTTCAGAGTGGAAACCAACGTTGAAGAATCGTACGAAACCATTTTGACAATCACCGGAGTTACCCTGGTGTTTTTTATTTTTTTGGTGCTTGGGTTTATTTTAATCAACAAAAGAATTTCTGCACGATTGTGGCAACCATTTTATGCTACCCTCCAAAAACTTCGCGCATTCAGCCTGGATAAGCAGCAAAGCATCACTTTCGACCCGGCCAATATTGCTGAATTCGAAGAGTTAAACCAGGCTTTAAGCAGCTTGATTGAATCGAATTTAGGCGTGTACAAACAACAAAAGGAGTTTACCGAAAATGCTTCGCATGAGTTACAAACCCCCATCGCAATTGTACAATCCAAACTGGACTTGTTGCTGCAAAATCAAAACCTTACCCAGGAGCAGTCCAGCTACATCGATGAAGCCAACCAAGCTTTGGCCAGAGTATCGCGCATCAACAAAAACCTATTGCTATTGTCTAAGCTGGAAAATGTACAATATGCCCGCCAAGAAAGCATAAACCTGAGCGAACTGCTCTCCGATACAGTTTTGTTGTTTGCAGATTACGCGGAGGGAAAAAATATTGCCATCAACACGATACTTGAACCCGGTGTATCTGCGACTGGCAATAAAGTGCTGGTAGAAATTTTGTTGACCAACTTGATTCTCAACGCCATCAAACACAACGTTGATCATGGCAGCATCCAAATAAAGCTCTCTCCTGATCGACTAGTCATTGCTAACTCAGGCACTACTACCCTGCTTTTTGACCAATTGTTTAGGCGTTTTGGACGTGCATCTACGCACACACCAAGCACTGGACTAGGACTGGCCATTGTAAAAGAAATTGCCACCAAGCACAATTGGACAATCTGCTACGAATTTCAAGGCAATTGGCACTATTTCTCCCTTATTTTAACACCATAACAAGGGTTCCAGCAATGATTAAAACTGCCCCGATGGCGGTTTTTAAGGACAAACTTTCACCCAAAAAAACAACCGATAACACGATGGTCAAAGCTACGCTCAGTTTATCGACTGGAGCCACTTGAGACACATTGCCCAATTGTAACGCTTTGAAATAGAATAGCCACGATAAACCCGTTCCAATTCCCGAAATCAGCAGGAATAATAGGTTTTGTTTTGACAAAGTTTGGATGTCTTTTGCTTCATTTCTGAACCATACAATGCCCCACGCAAGCAGCAAAACTACCACAGTCCGAATAGCGGTAGCGAGATTTGTGCTGACATTTGTTACTCCTAACTTGGCAAATATAGCGGTCAGCGAAGCGAATAATGCTGATAAAATGGCATAGACCCACCACATAGCTTTACAATTTATGGTTTCCTCAAAACTTTAAAATCTAAAGTTCAGAATTTATTCTAAATCAGCACCCAACTTTGTGCCAATAACCTAAAAATACAAACATGAAAAATCTGGTATTGATCCTTATGATGGTTCTGGCAACAATAGCCTGTGCCCAAAAACAAGCTGAGTCAAAAGTACCTGAGGCAGCAAAAACTGCCTTCGCAAAATTGAATCCAAGCATTGCTAAAGTTAAGTGGGACAAAGAGGAAAGTTCTTACGAAGTAAATTTTAAAAACGCTGCTGGTAAAGAAGAATCTATACTATTTGATGCGCAAGGTAATGTACTGGAAACCGAAGTAGAAATTGCCATAACCGATTTACCAGACCCAGCCAAAGCATACTTGGCTCAACAGTTTCAAAAAGCCAAAATCCGGGAAGTGGCCAAACTAATAGATGCCAAAGGAAGTATTTCCTATGAAGCAGAAATCAAAGGCAAAGACTTTATTTTTGACGCTCAAGGAAAGTTAAAACAATAGTTCAAGTCCTAAATCTGTAAGTAATCATGGGTTTTTCAAAATATCTTTTAATCTCCCTATTGGTTTTTCCTGCATTGTTAGGCGCTCAAAGCGCTAAAGCCACCCTTTCGGGCATGGTAAAAGACGCGGCTACCAAATCCCCTTTATCGTTTGTAACTGTGATGTTCAAATCAGCCAAAGACAGCAGCCTGATCAGTGGCAGCATCAGCAACGAAGAAGGGCGTTTTAGCGCAACAGACTTGAGTAGTGGAACGTACATCCTGGAACTGAGTTTAGTGGGGTACCGCCACATGGTGCAAAACATTGAAGTGGGCAAACTGAGTTCTTTTTTAGACCTCGGCATAATCGAACTTCAAGCAGAGGCCATCCAATTGGGCGAAGTAGTAGTAAGCGGTCAACAGGATGAAGTAAGCAGTCGCATGGATAAAAAAACCTTTTCCTTGGCCGACAACCTCAGCCTCAGTGGCGGCTCGGTGCTGCAAACCATGCAAAACCTACCTGGTATCACCACCGACAACGATGGTAAAGTGCTACTGCGCGGCAGTGATAAAGTCATGGTACTTATTGATGGCAAACAGACTGCCCTGACGGGTTTTGGCAATCAAAAAGGTTTGGACAACATCCCCGCTTCGGCGATTGAAAAGATCGAAATCATCAACAACCCTTCTTCAAAATACGACGCCAACGGCAACGCGGGAATTATCAACATCATTTACAAAAAAAACAAGGAAGAGGGCTGGAATGGAAAAATCGGGGTCATGACGGGACTGGGTGCGCTATGGCCCAAAGCTGAGAGCTTGCCCGAAGTACGACCCCAATACCAGGCTACACCTAAATTTAATCCCTCCTTGGCGCTCAATTATCGCCGCAACAAAATTAATGCCTTTTTACAAAGTGACTGGTTGTTGGATAAAACCTTGAACCGCAACGAATTTACTACCGCATTTACGAAGATGGCAACATCATTCGGCAACAAGTGCAGCGCAATCGCATCACCACGAACATTGTGGCTAAAGCTGGCCTGGACTACAACATAACAAGCAACGACGCATTGACCATCGCCGGATTGTACAGCAATGAGCATGTGTTGGACGATGGTGACATTCCCTACTTCAACGAGGATTTATCCACCCGACGCCGCCTTTGGTTGTTCCATGAAGATGAATACAATACGGCCTTTACGGCGTCGGTAGTGTATCAACACAAATTCAAACAGGCGGGGCATATCCTCAATATGAGCTTCAATTACACCTTTCACCGCGAGGATGAAAAGTATTTTTTGACCAATCGGATGCCGACCTTCACAGGGCGAGACACGTTTATGCTCATCGCTGATGAAAGCGTCAGCGAC
The DNA here is from genome assembly GCF_016718685.1 of Haliscomenobacter sp. Classification (GTDB taxonomy): domain Bacteria; phylum Bacteroidota; class Bacteroidia; order Chitinophagales; family Saprospiraceae; genus Haliscomenobacter. The sequence goes on from NZ_JADKCX010000015.1 coordinate 40,048, forward strand.
TTGAATGTGGACTACGTAAAACCCCTAAAGTATGGTCGTTTTGAGTCGGGGCTCAAGCTACGCAGACGCTACATCCCCACCAATATGCGTTTTATGCCAGGTCTCAATTCGCCACTTGACACCAACGCTGCGGGTTGGGCCAATTACGGCGAAACCATCCCTGCGCTGTATGGTAATTACGTTTACGAGCGCCGCCATTTTGAATTAGAAGCGGGTCTGCGGGTCGAATACGTCCAATTAAGGTACACTGTAAATCCAGACCACAATACCTACAAAAGTGATGGCTACAACTACATCCAGCCTTTTCCAAGTGTACGGTTGAGCTACAACCTCAGCGACCACAACAAATTGTCCTTGTTTTACACCCGCCGAGTAGATCGACCCGACGAAGGGGACATCCGCATTTTTCCCAAATACGATGAACCCGAAATTTTGAAGGTAGGCAACCCAGCGTTGCGGCCACAGTTTACGAATACTTTTGAATTGGGTTATCGCAGTTCCTGGCCTAAGGGCTACTGGTATTCTGCCTTGTACCACCGCATGGTTGATGGCACCAAAGTACGAATTGGTACCATTGTGCCTGGCAGTACGATCATTTACAACATTTACCAAAACGCTGGAAACAGTTACAACACTGGTTTGGAGGGAGTCGTGCAGCAAAGTGTCAATAAGTGGTTTTCGGTCAGTGCCAATTTGAATATATACCGCAATGTCATCGATGCATTTACGGTAGAAAACAAATACCCGGTTCCTTCAACTTTTTCTTCCAATAAAGAAACCTATACTTCAGGTAGCGTCAAATTGAATACGTCTTTTCAATTGCCTAAACGAACCGAAATCCAAATAAGCAGCATTTATCTTGCTCCTGACATCATTCCGCAAGGCGAGATTGGCGCACGTTTTTCGGTCAATATCGGGATCAAAAAGACCATTCAACAGGGCAAAGGTGAGTTTTACTTGAATGGAACGGATATTCTGAATAGCTTGAAAATTCGTAAAACCATCACTGGAAACGGGTTTTCGTATGTGACTACGGATTATTACGAAACACAGGCTTTTCGGGTGGGGTATAGTTGGAAGTTTTGAATAAAGACTGATTTTCATCAATCTGCAAATGGATGAATGAACGAAAGCGCCGAGGCGCTAAATTTCCGCTCAATGATCTTATCAAAAGATGTATCTTTGACCAGGAAATCTGAGCACTCATGCGAAAATGGCTATTGATCTATCTGGTCTTAAACCTCCTGGCAATCCATTTGCCAAAGGAGTATGCCATTTCCCTATTTAAGCTGGGCAATCTGTTGGTACATTTTCACCAACACCAGCACGAAAGTGCCGAGCACAACTTTTTCCATTTCTTAGCAGACCATTACGCTCGGCATGAACACCACGATGCCGACCACGAAAACCACAAAAATCTTCCCTTTCACCACCATCAAGGGGATTCAACCATTTCGGCACTTGCCCTGGTTTTTTTCTTTACACCACCTAATCTTGAAAAACCGCTTTTTTTGAACGGTGCTCAGATTGCCGTTGTACAGAATTTTTCAGATCAAGATTGGTTACCCTCCCACGCGCCTGGAGACATTTGGCAACCACCCAAAGCTTAATTCGCTCTTCTGAGCCGCACGATCGCTGCGGCTACATCATGCCATTTTTCTCTTAATTTCAATTGTATCCTAATGAAAAAGTCATTGCTGCTACTGGCAGCGTTGTGCTATCTATTGGTGGCCTGCAACAGCAATTCCCCCGAGGCGGAAGCTGATCAGCCTCAAGATGCAGCTGTTGAACTCGAAGCCTTAGCTTATACCCTCTACACTAGCAAAAGCGAACTTTTTGTGGAATTCAAACCCTTAGTGGTAGGAACTGAGAGCCGTTTTGCAGCACACTTCACCGCGCTCGGAGATTTGTTCAAAGCCATTGGCAAAGGTACGGTCAAACTTTCGCTGGTAGGCGAAGGAGCCAGCCAGTCCATCATGGCTACGGAACCAGAAGTGCCTGGCATTTTTCGCTTGCGCATGACGCCTGAAAAAGCCGGGAACTACAAACTGGTTTTTGATATCCAAACGCCTATCTATACCGATCAAATCATCATCGAAAACGTAAAAGTTTATCCTGATGAAAAAACCGCAATTGCTCAACAACCCGAAGCGTCGGGCGGGGGCAACGACATTACTTACCTAAAAGAACAGGCCTGGAAAGTGGAATTTGCCAACGCCCCCGCTCAAATAGAACTTTTCAGTGAAGTCATTCGGACGGGAGGACAGATTCTGGCAGCTCCTGGCGACGAAGCAGTGGTGACCACGCAGATCAGTGGGGTTGTTTCATTTACTGGAAAAAACTTTCTCCCTGGCAGTAGCATTCCCGCTGGCATGTCGCTTTTCACTGTAAAAAGTAACGAAGTGGTGCAAAGCAACCTGGGGGCAGAAGTGACCAAAGCAGAGACGGATTTGGCTACCACCAAAAAGAATTTTGAACGTGCCAGTGAATTGATCAAAGACAAAATCATTTCCGAACGGGAATTTTTGGAGGCACAATTGCGCTATGAAAATGCCCAAACACAACTCAAGGCTGTATCCGTTTCCAGAAATTTCAACCAAAATCGGCAAAGGATCACCGCACCAATGGGTGGTTTTTTGAAAAACATCCTGGTGGAAAACGGGCAATTTGTAAACGCCGGGCAACCATTAGCGACCATTTCCAAAAACAAAAAATTGCTCTTGCGGGCCGATGTGTCGCAACGATACTTCTCAAAACTTGCAGCGATCACGGCAGCCAATTTTAAAACCACCGATAGCGAACAGGTTTTTAATACCGGCCAATTGAATGGCAAGGTCTTGTCTTTTGGTAAAACTGCGGTGGCCAATTCTCCCTTCGTGCCCTTTACCTTTGAAATGGACAATGTCGGTAATTTCATTCCCGGCTCCGTAGTAGAAGTGTTTTTGCAAGCAGCTTCCCAACCCGCTTTGGTGGTGCCAGTGACCGCATTGCTGGAAGAACAAGGTGTTTTTTACGTGTACGTACAAACCGAAGGGGAAAGTTTCCAGAAACGGGAAGTAAAAATTGGTGCAGCGGATGGACTCCGGGTACAGATCCTTTCCGGCATTGCCGAAGGCGAACGGGTAGTAACCAAAGGGGCGTATCAAATTAAATTGTCAACCGCGTCAGGTACCCTGCCTGCGCATGGACACGAACACTAAACCCCCAAATCATGCTGAATAAAATAATTGATTTTGCGCTGCACAACCGCTTGTTGGTCATTGTAGCCTCGGTTTTGCTCATCGTGTTTGGTTCTTATGTCGCCTCGCAGATGGAAGTAGATGTATTTCCTGACCTCACGGCACCAACGGTGGTGGTACTCACCGAAGCACACGGTATGGCCCCCGAAGAGGTTGAAAAACTGGTTACTTTCCCCCTGGAAACGGCAGTCAATGGCGCTACCAATGTACGCCGGGTTCGCTCTTCCTCATCAGCGGGGATTTCGATAGTATGGATAGAATTTGAATGGAATACCGATATTTTTAAAGCCCGGCAGATTGTCAACGAAAAGATAGTGGCCATCAGCGAACGGCTCCCAGTCGGCGTAGGCACTCCAACCATGGCCCCGCAAGCGAGCATCATGGGCGAAATCATGCTGATCAGCCTTACTGCCGATAGCACTTCCCAAATGGATTTGCGCACCATTGCCGACTGGTCGCTGCGCCCGCGCTTACTGGCTACTGGCGGTGTAGCTCAGGTAATCGTCATTGGCGGTGAGTACAAGCAGTACCAAATCCTGGCTTCTCCCCAAAAGATGAATTACTTCGGGGTATCCTTCAATGAGCTTTTAAAAGCTTGCCAGGAAGCCAACGGCAATTCATCGGGTGGTTTTTTGAACGAATACAGCAACGAGTACATCGTGCGCGGCATGGGCAGAACCAGCGATCTGGCTGAACTCGGAAAATCGGTCATCAAAACCACAGCAGAAGGAACGGTAAAAATTGAGGATGTAGCTAAACTCCAAATTGGGGCTTCACCCAAAATCGGAGATGGCTCCCTGCGCGGCAAACCTGCGGTGATCCTCACCGTGATGAAGCAACCTGCAACCAATACCCTGGCTTTGACGGAAACCATCGATCGTGCCGTTGCCGATTTGTCGAAAACCCTGCCTTCCGACGTTCAGATCAACACCCGTATTTTCAGGCAAGCGGATTTCATCAAAGCTTCCATCAACAACATTCAAAAAACCCTGTTGGAAGGCAGTGTTTTTGTGGTGATTATTCTCCTCTTGTTTTTGATGAACTGGCGCGCCACGCTCATTTCCCTGCTGGCCATTCCCATTTCCCTGATCGTAGCCATTTTGACCTTGCGCTGGTTGGGTTTTACGATCAACACCATGAGCCTGGGAGGTATGGCCATTGCCATTGGTGCCTTGGTGGACGATGCCATTATTGATGTCGAAAATGTATTCAAACGCTTAAAACAGAATGCGGCTTTGGCGCCCACTGAACGAAGAGGAATCCTCCCGGTCGTTTTTGACGCCTCAGTAGAAATTCGAACCAGCATCATCAATGCTACCTTCATCATCATCGTGGCTTTTGTGCCGCTGTTTTTTTTGTCGGGTATGGAAGGTAAGCTACTGGCACCGCTGGGCATCGCTTTCATTGTGTCCTTGTTTGCCTCGCTCATTGTGTCTATCACCCTCACCCCGGTGCTAGCCAGTTACCTCTTGTCGAACGAAAAAATGCTGCAACGACAGCATGGCGAAAGCTGGTTGGTACGGCACTTACAAAACGGGTATGCCGTAGTGTTAAAAGCAGCCATGCGGGCCAAATTCGTCGTCATTGCCCTGGCTTTGATATTGTTTGGCGTGGCGATTTATTTGCTTTCCGGTTTGGGGCGGAGCTTTTTACCGGAATTCAATGAAGGTTCGCTGGTCATTTCCTCGGTCAGTTTACCTGGCATTTCCCTGGCTGAGAGCAACAAAATTGGCAACCGGGTAGAGGCAGAACTGCTGAGTATCCCCGAAATCCAAACCACCACCCGACGTACGGGCAGAGCTGAATTGGACGAACATGCACAAGGGGTGAACGCTGCCGAAATAGACGCGCCATTTGTGCTCAAAGACCGTACACGCGCTGAATTCATGGAAGAAGTGCGGGCTAAATTGGCCAATGTTTCGGGGGCAAACATTACCATTGGGCAACCGATTGGGCACCGCATCGACCACATGCTTTCCGGTACACGTGCCAACATTGCCATTAAAATTTTTGGCGCAGATCTGGCAAAACTGTTTTCGCTTTCCAATGAAATCAAAACTGCAATTTCCGCCATCGATGGCTTGGTAGATTTGAGTGTGGAACAGCAAATTGAAATTCCGCAGGTGCAAATCAAAGCAAAACGGGATTTACTTAACCATTACGGCATTTCTATTGGCGCTTTTAATGAATTCGTCGATGTGGCATTTGCGGGCGAAAAAGTATCCGAAATTTATGAAGGCAGCAAAAGTTTCGACCTGATCCTCCGCTTTGACGATACCAATCGGGGCACGATCGAAAACATTCGCAATACCCTGATTGATGGCGCAGATGGACAAAAAATCCCTTTGCACGCCGTTGCCGAAATCGTCAGTACTTCCGGACCAAACACCATCAACCGGGAAAATGTACAACGCAAAACAGTGGTATCGGTGAATGTAGTTGGTCGGGATCAAAAGAGCGCGGTTGAAGAAATTCAAAAAGTAGTGGCCGAAAACAGTCAACTACCCGAAGGATACCGCATTGAGTATGGCGGTCAGTTCGAAGCTGAAGCCGAAGCCTCCAAAACCCTGATGTTCGCTTCGCTACTCTCCCTTTTGGTGATTTTCCTCTTGCTGTTTCAGGAATTCAAAGACTTGAAAATGGCTTCCATCATCCTGTTGAATTTGCCACTGGCCTTGATTGGTGGGGTATTCAGCATTTGGATCACTTCCGGCATTTTGAGCATTCCAGCGATCATTGGGTTCATCACCCTATTTGGCGTGGCTACCCGCAACGGCATCCTGCTGGTATCGCGTTACCAAACCCTGCAAAATGAAGGCAGACCGCTTTATGAAACCGTGATCAGCGGGTCGATTGACCGCTTGAGCCCCATTTTGATGACCGCGCTCACCGCAGGGCTTGCCCTCATCCCGCTGGCCATTGCAGGCGATTTACCCGGCAATGAAATCCAAAGCCCCATGGCCAAGGTCATTTTGGGTGGTTTACTGACCTCTACCTTGCTCAATGTGTTCATCGTGCCGGTCGTCTATTTTCTCATCCACGCTAAAAAGGAAGTACAATGAGCCGCATAAGCATATTAATCCAACTGTTGATCTTGCTTCTGGCTGTGAATGTCCAGGGGCAAAGCAACATCGAAAACGTTTTGGCTTCCATCGAAAAAAACAATAAAACGCTGGTTTCGCAGCGCCAATATTGGGAGGCCAAAAAGTTGGAATACAAAACCGGGCTGACGCTTCCCAATCCGACCGTTCAAGGTCAATACTTGCTCGGCTCACCCGCCACGGCAGGCAACCAGACCGATTTTTTTGCGGTGCAGCCTTTTGATTTTCCTTCCGTCTATAAAAAGCGCAAAGCGCTGGCACAGGCGCAAGGAGCTTTGAGCGGCAACAAATTGGCGGAGTTGCGGAAGGATATTCTGCTGGAAGCTAAACTCAGTTGCCTGGAGTTGGTCTACCGCCAGCAATTGCGGCAGCACCTGAGCCGTCGCCGCAGGAGTTTGGAAACTTTGCAACGCGACTTTGAAACCAAACTAAGGCAAGGCGAAGGCAATATCCTGAACGTCAACAAAGTCAAATTGCAATTGCTGGAAACTCAGCAACTGGAGCGCGAAAACACCAGTGCCGAAGTTCGTTTACAAACTTACCTGCGCGAACTGAATGGAGGCACTGCGGTGGTTTTTGTAGATACCCTTTATCCTGCTTTGCCCGCCGAACAAAGTTTTGAACAACTCGAACAAGCCGCTGAAATCGTTGATCCTCTGCTCAAATCCTTGCAGGAGGAACAACAAATTGCGCAGCAGCAACTCGGCTTGAGCAAAAGCTGGCGGCTACCCAAATTTGAACTGGGCTACCACTATCAAAGTATTCTAGGGCAACGCTTCAATGGTTTGCATGTGGGGCTGAGCTTACCCTTGTGGGAACACAAATACCGCATGGAGCAGCAAGAAGCGCAGGTACAGTTCAGCGATTTGCAAGTACTGACCCACCGCAACGAGCACTACCATGAACTCAAAGCTTTGTACGAAGAACAAAGGGCACTACAAGAAATGCTGCAACAATACAACACTGCGCTGAGCGGTATCCAAAGTATTGCCCTGCTGGACAAAGCCCTGGCCCTAGGCGAGATCAGCACTGCGGAGTATTTTTTGGAATGGAGCTTGTACCAAAATGCACAATTGCGGCAGTTGGAAACGGAGTGGGCGTTTCAGCAGGTGGCGGCAAAGTTGTATCAGTATTTGTTGTAGGGGCGAGGGTTTTCGCAAGAATTTTTGCGAAAACCCTCCAATCACTATGGAGAACACAAACACAAACGAGCAGGACAGCCTATTCATACCCCAAAACCTCCCGCACACTCACCCGCTTGGCTTGATAAGCAGGTACCAAACTCAACAGGAACGACACCACCAAAACAATGCCCAACCAACAAACCACCCAATTGACACAAATCCAGCGCTTCAAACCCTCTCCGCCCACCATCCATAGGGCCTACTGCCAACTTGTGCCAAGCGTTCTTGCGCCAATGACAAGCGCTTATTTTTGGGAATTTTGCCCACAAAATCCATAGCCAGCAAAATGTTTTCCAAAACCGTGAGTGTGGGAAGGAGTTGAAAAAATTGAAAAACGATGCCCACATTTTCTCCGCGCCAACGCACCAGTTGATGGCAAGGGCATGGCGACTTGGCGGCAAATAATTTAGACTGGTCTAAAATAATTTTTCAACTAAACAAAATACATTTACCTTTGCACCAAGATAAACCACTTGGTCATGGGAAAAAACTTCATTTACCTTTTATTCACCCTCTTTTGCTGTGCCATTTTGTTCAGCACCTGCGAAAAAATTCTACCTCCCGCTCCAGCTGAAAACGAGCTGCTCGATGGCCCCATTCCAGGACTCACCGGAGCCGAAAATGCGCGATTCTTAAAGGGAGACATCGCATTCAATGACGAAATTTTTACCCCTCAAACGGGTTTAGGTCCTTTGTTTGTGGCTACTTCCTGTGGCAGTTGTCATGCTGGAGATGGCAAGGGCACTCCGTTTACCACCCTGACCCGCTTTGGCCAAACAGACCATACAGGCAATCAGTTTTTACACCTTGGTGGCCCTCAATTACAACACCGTGCAGTGCTTGGCGTTCAGCCTGAAGGGATTCCCAATGGAGCCACCTTTTCAAGATTTACCCCACCCGCGAATACCGGCTTGGGTTTCTTAGACTTTGTAACGGATGCGGATATTGTAGCCATGTCCGACCCTGATGATAACAATGGAGATGGGATTTCGGGCGTACCCAATTGGATCTATTTACGCGAATATGTAGCGTCCCGAGCAAACGCTATTGCTCAAAGCGGTAAACACATTGGCCGTTTTGGTAAAAAAGCGGCGACCTACGACCTCTTGCAACAAACCGCCACGGCCTACAACCAGGACATGGGCATTACTTCTAATTTTGAGCCCTACGATTCCTATACTGGCCATGAAATTGACCCCGAAGTATCCAACCAAACCATTCAGGATGTGGTTTTTTACCTACAAACGCTCAAAGTTCCCCTTCCACGGGCATCAGAAAATGCGGCAGTAACGGCACGCAAACAGATTTTTCAAAAAATACAATGTGCAGCTTGTCACCGTCCCGAACTCAAAACGGGTTACTCGCCCATTGCGGTACTTTCATTCAAGACCTTTCAACCTTATACCGACCTGCTTTTGCACGACATGGGCGCTGCGCTCAACGACGGCTACACGGAGGGCTCGGCGACAACTGCTGAATGGCGCACGCCCCCGCTCTGGGGCTTGGGATTATCCAAAAACTCCCAGGGTGGTAAATATTTTTTGTTGCACGACGGGCGAGCCAAAAGCATCGAGGAAGCCATCTTGCTGCACGGCGGTGAAGCCCAAAATAGCAAAGCCCTGTACCAGGCACTTTCGCCGCAGGAAAAACAACAATTGATTCAATTTTTAGAAAGCCTGTAAACCGATGGAAAGACGAGAATTTATCAAAAAATCCTGCCTGACTTGCGCAGGCCTGAGTTTGTCCACCGCATTGATGCAAAGTTGTAGTTCTGCATATGTAGTAATGGGGAGCATTGAGGACAATCGCATTGCGTTGAAAAAATCCGAGTTTTTTTACCTCAAAAAGGAAAAACCCATGATCCGGGAATGGGTATTGGTGAAAACCGAAAAAATCCCGCTACCCATTGGCGTGTATCGCTTTGACGACAACAAATACGCTGCGACTTATTTGGAATGTGCTCACCAGCAATGTGAAGTTCAACCCGAAGGTGACCATCTACAATGCCCTTGTCACGGCTCTGAATATTCCAATACGGGCAAGTTACAAAAAGGACCCGCCGAGGCTGATTTAAAATCCTTTTCCCTCACTACCGATGAGGAGAACATTTATATCCTATTAAAATGAAGTCACAATTCTACCTGACACTCTGTTTCTGGCTATTTGGTGTGCTGGTATTGCTGGCGCAAAATGACAGCACATTTTTCAAAAGAATCACCAGCGATTCTTCCAAAAATCAGCTCAATCTGGATGCCGTATACAACCGTCCGTTTTTGCAAGCAGGCAAAACACCCGTGGCAGTAGGCGGTTACGTAGAAAGCAAAGTAGAATACCTACAAACGGATGGCGTTTCGGAGGGCTACCAATTTCAGATGCAACGTATGACTTTGTTTGTGTCTTCCTCCATCCATCGGCGCATCAAGTTTTTGTCTGAAATAGAATTTGAAGAAGGCACCAAAGAAATCAACATCGAGTTTGCTTCCCTGGACTTACAATTCAATCCAATGTTCAACCTGCGTGGTGGCATTTTGATGAATCCAATTGGTGCGTTCAACCAAAACCACGACGGTCCCAAATGGGAATTCAACGACCGACCCATTGCTGCCACCCAAATGTTACCCGCCACTTTTAGCAATGTGGGGATGGGTCTTTGGGGTAAATACGCCAAAAAGAACTGGATTTTTGGCTACGAAGCCTATCTGACCAACGGTTTTGACGAGCAGATCATCAACAATACCGAGAACAAAACCTTTTTGCCTGCTTCCAAATTGAACCCTGACCGCTTTGAAGAAAATACCAATGGCCGCCCCCTATTTACAGGGAAAATCGCCCTGCGCAATCGCAAGTTTGGCGAAATTGGCCTGTCTACTATGCAGGGCATTTACAATAAATTTGTAGATGATGGGTTGATCTTGGATGAAAAACGCGCCGTTCGGGTTTGGGCCATTGATTTCAATACCACCCTGCCCAAATTGAATACCTTCATCAATGGAGAATGGGCCTGGGTAGCCGTAAATGTGCCAGAAACTTTTACCCAACAATATGGCAATCGACAAAGCGGCGGCTTTATCGACGTTGTTCAACCTATTGTCAGACGAAAGATTTTTGGTTTTGATAATGCAGTCGTAAATTTGGCCTGCCGCCTGGAGTTTGTGGATTGGAACATTGGTACTTTTAAAGAAACAGGTGACCCCATCGAAGATAAAATTTGGGCAATTGTACCCGCACTTAGTTTCCGGCCTTCGGCTCAAACAGTGCTGCGCTTAAATTATCGGTACCATGCCCAGACAGATATTTTGGGCAATCCCGCCGCTTTGACGGGTGGTTTTCAATTTGGTTTGGCTAGTTATTTTTAGAAGTTGTTTGAATTTTAACAACTCATTACCAACTAAATAAAGCAATTAGGTGCAATAAAATGCAGCACCTAAGCATTTTATTTGTATCTTTGCAAAAGAATTGACAAAAAAAGAGTATGCTTAAGTTTTTGCACATCATTTTGGCGCTCAATGTGCTGTTATCCACCAGTGGGGTAACGGTATTTGAGCACTTGTGCCAAATGAATGGTAGAACGATAAGTATTTTTATTCAGCCTAAAGGATGTTGTAAATCTCAAAAGGTTACACAAAATTCTTGTCAAAAGGCAAAATGTAGCCTCAAAGATCACCACCACTCCTCTTTATCTAAAAAACCTTGTTGTGAGGATAAATCACAGCTTCTAAAATCAACTTCTGAAGGGGCAATTCAGAAGATTGTCACCTTCGATTTTAATTTTGACTTTATAACAGTCAATTTTTTGCCTTCTATCGTATGGGCAAGCAACATTACACCAACCAGCCAAAAAGCACTCCGCTTCTACCTGTATAAACCACCTCCTATGGTGACCGATATTCGGGTGTTTATACAGTCTTTCCTTTGTTAGATCATTCCTGCTCTATTTTGCCGTTCTGGCAAAATCCAAAGCCAACCCGGCTTTAGATACACCTATTTTTCTTTATCCTCAAGATCAGCCGCTACTTATTGCTTTGCGCAATATGGCCAATGATATTCTAAATTTTTCAGCAATGAAAAAGTTATTGATGGCTAGCCTATCACTGCTTTTTGTATGGGCTTGCTATGCCCAAACACCAACTAAAAAAGCAGACTTTAAAGTCCCTACGGCAAGCCCGGATGCTACTTTTACCCAACATTTCGGGGAAAGTGAAATCAAAGTTTCTTATGGTCGTCCCCTTGCCCGAGGGCGTAAGGTTTTTGGCAACCTGGTTCCTTTTGATAGTTTATGGCGCACCGGAGCGGGCGATTGTACCACAATTGAACTGTCAGAAGAGGTCGGTATTGGTGGTAAAAAAATGGCCCCGGGTAAATACGCTCTATTCACCATTCCAGGCATCGAAGAATGGACCATTGTCCTCAACAGTGATGTAAGCTTGCATGGCGCTTTCGGGTATACTGCTCAAAAAGATGTACATCGCTTCAAAGTAAAGGCGCACAAAACAGAACGTTTCTACGAGACTTTCACCATCGAAATCAATGATTTTGCAGCGGATGGAAGTGCTTCTTTGAATTTGATTTGGGAAAATACTCAGGTTAAAATTCCACTGACTACTACTTCCGATGAGAGAATTATGACCGAGATTCGTCAAAGGCTTTTGGAGAACAAGGAGCAGGACGCAGACTTGCTCTTCCAGGCTGCCAATTATTACTACACTACTCGACGTGATCTTAAGCAAGCGACTACTTGGGTATCAGCAGCCGAAAAACTGGATGTAGAAAACTTTGCCATTCCTAATCTTGCTCAGAAAATTTTTGCGGATACAAAACAGTACAGCTTGGCCATCGATGCGGCCAAACGAGCCATTGCTTTGGCCGAAAAGCAAAATCGTACCAGCGCGGTAACCAGTTTGAAAAAACGCATTGCCGAGTGGCAACAGCTACTGAAATCCAAACCATAATCCTTGGGTAAAACCCAAGTTACATTCCTTGAATCACCAAAATTTATTAACTATGAAACTAACACATTTTTTAGGGATATTTCTATTGTTGAGCGCTGTTTTTTCTTGCAAAAAATCAGAACAACTCAATATCGATTATCCCGCAGCTTTTGTCGTGAATGGAGCTTCCAATAACGTGGTGGTAATTGATTTAAATACCGACCTGAAGACAGGGACACTAGGCTTAGACGGTGCTACCTTTCCTCACCACGTTTACCTCAGCCCCGACAAATCTCAAATCGCCGTGGCCATCACTTCTACCGATTTGAGTGCCGGTCATGGTGGGCATGGTACAGGAACCGCTGCCTACCAGGTAATCATCCTTGATACAAAAACTGGCGAAATACATCACTCTATTGCACTGGATAAGTTGCCCCACAATGCAGCCTATTCTCCTGATGGCAAAGAGCTATGGGTGGGACAGGCGGACGCTGCGCAAAGCAAAATTTTGGTATTTAATACTTCGGATTTTTCACAGAAGGCCAGCATCAATGTGGGAAAAGGCCTTTCTGAAACTACCTTTTCTGTAGATGGTACCAAGGTTTATGCCGCCAATACCGATGACAACACCATTGCCATCATCAAAGCTGCGGATAAATCGATCCTGACCACTTTGTCCGTAGGCACTGCTCCAGTTGGTGCTTGGCCTGCTGAGAATGGCAAAATGTATGCCGACAATGAAACCAGCAAAACAGTATCCGAGATTGATGTGGCTACCAACGCCATTACAGCTACCATCAACCTGGGCTTCAAACCCGGCTACGTAGCCTACAGCGATCACCACGCAGAATTGTGGGTGAGTGATGCGGATAATGGCAAGGTGGTTTATTTCAAGTTAGTGGCTGGTAAATGGACAAAAGAGGGCGAAATCAGCACTGGAGCCGATGCTCATGCCATCGCTTTCAACGCGGATGGTACCAAAGCCTTTGTTACCAATCAAGGTGCTGGTACATTGTCCATCATCAAAATGAGCGACCATACCAAAATAAAAGACATTGCCGTGGGTGATATGCCTAATGGTATTGCCCTGAATCTCTGATTATTATTCGTCAATCTGGCTCCGACTGAGTACAGTCGGTAAAACAAAGCTTTAAACAATCAATTGTATGAAAAACGGATTCATCGCAAGCTTGGTTCTTGCACTTTCTTTTGGCTTGTTCAGTGCTTGCCAAAATTCAGCCTCCAAAACACCTGTAGAAACTGTCGCTGCTGGGGTGAAATACATCTGCCCCATGAACTGTGAAGATGGCAAAACTTATGATAAACCTGGTTCTTGCCCAGTTTGCCATATGGATTTGGAACTAATGAAAGCTGAAGTTGAAGCGAATAAAGCTGAATACTATACTGCTTTTACAATTAGCCCTGCTCAACTGGAAGTGGGCAAATCGGGCATGATGTCTTTTACGCCCAAGATCAAAGACAAGGATGGGACTGCTGTTCCGCTGGATTTGGTGCATGAGAAAAAAATGCACTTGATTTTGGTGAGTGACGACCTGTCCTCGTTTGATCACATTCACCCCGAATATTCGGCTTCGGGTAGCTACGACATCAAAGTGCTGGCTAAAGGGGAGAATTTCACCAATGGCCGTGGACACAATGAAACCCGCTTTGAGGGCGGCGGCAAGTATTGGGCTTTTGCTGATTTCAAACCCACAGGTGGCCTGAATCAGGTCAACAAAATTGAAGTGGATGTGGCAGGGGCGCCCGCTAAAGCACTCAGCTTTCCGCAAGCAAAAATGACTACTTCGATAGATGGATATTCGCTAACAATGGAAGCAGGTCACTCCGGTACTGGCCTTGTTTCAGGTAGCCAACAACACATTCCTGTTTCCATCAAACAAGGCGGGCAAGCGGTTGACCCAGCTACTTTTGAAAACTACTTGGGTGAAAAAGCACACCTGGTTATGATTGAAGTGGATTCAAAAGAATATGTACACACCCACCCAGCTGTAGAAAACGGTAAACTGGATGTACACACCACTTTTGCAAAGCCAGGTACTTATCGGGGCTGGTTGCAGTTTCAAACAGCTGGCAAAGTCCACACTGCCGATTTTGTAATCAAAGTTCAAGAGGGCTCAGCGCAGGCTGAACAAGATGGCCATGCAGGTCATTAAAAACGACAATACGATTTAAAATCATTAAAAAATTCAACCATGAGAATTTCCATCATCTTGTTTTTCTCTTTCTGTTTTGCACAGCTTGCGGTGGCGCAACAGGCCACTACAGGCAATGACAATTTGCAAACCGCCCAATTCAAAGTTTTGGGCAATTGTGGCATGTGCAAAAAGACCATCGAAAAGGCCGCCTTGGGCGCCCAGGCTTCTACTGCCGTATGGGATGTTAAGACGGATATGATCAGTGTCTCTTTTGATGGCAAAAAGACATCAAAGGAGGCTCTCCAAAAAGCCATCGCTTTAGCTGGTTACGACAATGCAGGCTACAAAGCCGATGATGAAGCATACAAGAAACTTCACGGTTGCTGCCAGTACGACCGGACGGGTGAAGCAGGCGGAACGAAATCATGTACCGCCAACGATCAGGAGCATTAAATAGTAGAACTGAATCGTACCATAAATTTTTATTTATGAGTTGGGTTCCGGGCCATAGGCCCGGAGCCTTTATCCCTTCCCTATGTTGAATCGAGTTATCCAATTTTCTTTACAGAATCGACTGTTTGTTGTTGCTTCTGCGGCACTTTTGCTGGTGTGGGGCACTTGGACTACGGTACATTTACCCGTTGACGTGCTGCCCGACCTCAATCGTCCTCGCGTGACCGTGTTTTTGGAAGCAGGTGGGATGTCTCCTGAGGAAATAGAAGTGCAAGCGGTTTTGCCCATCGAAACGGCGCTAAATGGCTCTCCAGGGGTCGAAGTGGTGCGCAGTAGCTCCTCGCGTGGGATCGGACTCGTGTTTATAGAGTTTGACTGGGATGTAGATTTGTACCGCGCCCGCCAATTGGTGGCAGAAAAACTCAGCACCGTACCACTTCCCAATGGGATTGTACCCGTGATGGGGCCAATATCTTCGGTCATGGGTCAAATCATGTTGGTTGGCGTAACGGCTAAAGTCCCCAAAGGTAAAACCATCGACCCTGAAAAGGCTGCGGAGATTCGCACTTTGGCTGATTTTACCATTCGCCGCCGATTGCTGGCCATCAAAGGGGTTGCCCAGGTGATTCCCATCGGTGGAGACCGCCTGCAATACCAGGTGCTGGTATGTTCAGCTAAACTCAAACAATACAACTTAACCCTCGAAGACATTAATTTGGCTTTGGAAAATGCCAACCTGAATTCCACTGGAAGTTTTTTTAATCGTTACGGTTCGGAGGTGTTGATTAGTGTACTGGGGCGGGCAAAAAACCTGGAGGATTTACAAGGTACGGTTGTGGTCAATCGAGGGGGCAGCCCTGTACTGCTGAGCCAGGTAGCAGACGTACAGTTTGGCGCAGCCATCAAACGGGGCGATGCTTCAATCAATGCCAAACCTGCGGTAATCCTTACCGTTGAAAAACAACCTGGTGCCAATACCGTTACTTTAACGGAAGACATTGAGCAGGCACTGAACGAACTGAAACTTTCTCTTCCCTCCGATATTGAACTCAATCCAAAGGTTTTTCAACAAAAAAACTTTATCGTACATGCTCTCACCAATGTGGAAGAGGCACTACGTGATGGGTTCATCCTGGTGATCATTGTCTTGTTTTTGTTTCTGCTTAATTTCCGAACGACCATCATCACGCTTACAGCGATTCCGCTTTCTTTGGTCATCACCGCATTGATTTTTAAATGGTTCAATATTTCCATTAACACGCTAACCCTAGGTGGTTTGGCCATTGCCATTGGCGAATTGGTGGATGATGCCATTGTGGACGTAGAAAACGTATTCCGGCGCTTGCGCGAAAACAAAGAGTTGGAAAACCCTAAAAATCCCTTGCAAGTAATTTACGATGCCAGTAGTGAGGTGCGCAATTCGATTGTGTACGCTACCATTATTGTGGTGCTGGTATTTCTGCCGCTCTTCCAACTTCAGGGCATTGAGGGACGAATATTCGCCCCACTGGGTATCGCTTACATTACCTCCATTTTGGCGTCACTTTTGGTGTCTCTTTCCGTTACACCAGCACTCTGCGCCTACTTATTGCCCCGATCCAACCTGAATGAAGGCAAAGAGTCCGCTTTGGTGAGATGGCTCAAAAAACAGGATGTAAAACTCCTGCACCTTGGTTTATCTCATCCTCGGATGGTGCTTGGCTTTGCTTCGGCATTGGTTGTAGCAGCTTTGCTGGTTGCCATGCGCTTTGGTACCGAGTTTTTGCCCCCTTTTAACGAAGGTAGCTTTACGGTCAATCTCTATGCTCCCGCTGGCACTTCTTTGGAAGAAAGCAATAAGATCGGTACAGTTGCGGAGCAACTCATGCTCAGGGTAAAGGATGTAGAATATACTGCTCGCCGCACGGGGCGAGCAGAGTTGGACGAACACGTTGAACCCGTAAGCAACTCCGAAATTGAAGTAGAGCTAAAAGAGGATGCGCGGCCACGTTCCGAAGTAGTGGCGGATATTCGGAAACAGTTAGCCAATCTCGCTGGGGTTTCAGTGAGCATCGGTCAGCCTATTTCGCATCGCCTCGACCACTTGTTGAGCGGGGTCAGAGCACAGATTGCCATCAAGATTTTTGGAGAGGACCTTACGGAGTTACGCGCATTGGCTGCCCAGGTTCAAGGGGTGGTAAAGGATATCCCTGGAGCGGTTGATGTTCAAGTTGAACGGCAGGTCTTGGTTCCACAACTAACCATTCGTATCGACCGACAGGCTTTGCAACGCTACGGCATGCAAACGGGTGAAGTGGCACGAGATCTGGAGATTTTGTACGGAGGGCTAGTCGTTTCTCAAATTTTGGAAGGTCAAAAGACCTTTGACCTGGTCTTGCGTTCAGTCGCAAAGGATCGGGAGAATTTGGAAAATATTCGCAATACGCAAATCCATACTCCTGAAGGCGTGCTCATCCCACTCAATAGTATCGCGCACATTGAATACGAAAAAGGCATCAATACCGTCAGCCATGAAAACAGCCAGCGGCGCATCATCGTCTCTGCCAACGTTCAGGGGAGAGACCTGGGAAGTACAGCAGCCGCCATCCAAAAGGCAGTAGGGGATAAGTTGAAAATGCCCCAAGGGTATTTTTTGGAATACGGGGGACAGTTTGAAGCTCAAAAAGAGGCTTCTCGGCTCATCGGCATACTGAGTGTGTTTGCACTTTTAGGCATCTTCCTGGTGTTGTATGCACATTTTCGTTCTTGGCGCATTGTGCTCCAGGTGATGCTGAATATTCCATTGGCACTGGTGGGTAGTGTCATTGCAGTATGGTTGACCGGGGGCACTTTTTCCGTAGCCACGCTGGTGGGCTTCATTACCCTTACGGGGATTGCCTCGCGCAACGGAATCATGATGATTTCGCACTACTTGCATTTGATGGAACACGAGGGGGAAAAGTTTGATCAACAAATGATCATCCGCGGATCATTGGAACGTTTGGTCCCCGTGTTGATGACGGCACTGGTTGCTGCGCTGGCCTTAATTCCACTTACCCTCGATGCCCAGGCTGCGGGCAAGGAAATTCTTTACCCGGTAGCTACGGTGATTTTGGGAGGTTTACTTTCATCCACCTTGTTAGACATGATTGTTACCCCATCTATATTCTGGCTTTGGGGTGAACAAGCTGTTCACGACTATTTTCAAGGCAAGAACCAATCGGTCTCTTTAACTCAAGATAAGCATTGATTATGAAAACCTGGTTTTGTGGAATAATCCTGTTTTGCTTTTTGGCTTTTGCTGCCAATGCTCAGACCAATGCCGATGCTGCCGTAGCTGCTGCGCTACGCAATAATCCGCTGATCAGAGCCGCTACACTCGAAACCGAGGCTAAAAAATACGCTGAAAAAAATGCGCTCCGTTTACCCAATCCCGAGGTAAATGCAGAAAGCCCTACTGGAGAGTTTTATGCCATAGGCATATTGCAGTCCTTCGAATTTCCTACGGTTTACAATCGACAAAAAAAGGTGGCGCAAGCAGAAACAGCTTTAGCTCAGGTAGGTCAAAGGGTGAGTGAAAATGACCTGCGTTTTGCGGTACGTTCGCTCTACCTGGAAACGCAAGCCACGGAATTCCTGGCGCGGCAATGGGTTCAACGCGATAGCTTGTATCAGGTGATCAATGGTACTGCTCAACGACAATTTACCGCTGGTGAAATCGATTTGTTGCAAAAAACTTTGGTGGAAAATGAATTGGGTAAAATTCACCAGGAGCGCCTGAGCGCTGAACAACTACTCAATGCGCTCCGGCAGCAATTGTCTACGCTGACAGGTATAGGCCAAGTGGGCGCTTTGACCCCGCTAAGCTTGGATTCGATTCCGCCAAGTTTTGTGCAAAATGTCACCGGCAATCCAAACTTGGCTTTTGCTCAGCAATCGGCTCAATTGGCGAACCAACAACTTGAATTGTCAAAAACGCAAGGCTTGCCCAATTTTTCAGCAGGTTACCTTAACCAGGGCGTGCGGGGCACCCCGCTCGACTACCGTTTTAGGGTGACCGTTGGTATTCCCCTTTGGGTTGGGCAGTATCGTGCTGGGCGACAAAGTGCCGCAAGCCAGGCACAAGCTGCCCAAAGTCGAGCCGCAGGCGAACTGCAAACGCTTAACCTTGAATTATTTCGAGCACAAGCGGATTGGACTACAGGGCTGAACCAGGTGCGCTATTACGAACGGGAGGCATTGCCGCGTGGTCGCACCATTATTGCTACTGCTACCCGCATGCGCGAGGCTGGTCAGGTAGACTACCTCAATTTTCTACGTACTCTCGACGAAGCTTTTACGATTCAACGTGAATATGTTGCGCAGCTTCAAAATGCCAACTTGTCCCGCATCAAATTACTTTATCTCGCTGGCCAATGATCATTAGGGGCAATAAAAAATAAGTATTCATTTTGCCCCACTACTTAGTTCCCAAGCTTTTTCATCTTTTTAAATCAGCAGTCATGAATTCGCTTTATCTACGCATATTTTCAGTAGTTCTGTTTTATCTCAGCAGCGCTCCACTTGCTTTTGCGCATGGAGATGCGATCCCTACGGATCCTGGGGTTGCCAAAGACCACTTTACGGTATATGGCCAATCCGAACGGTATGAACTTAGCCTTTACTACTCCGAATTGAAGCCCGGGGAAGATGCTCACCTGCGCTTGTTTGTGGCCGATTACCAAAGCAACAAACCAATTGATAAGGCTTCGCTAAAAATCAGCAATGCTGATGGTAGCGCACTCAATATCGAGGTCAAGGCCATCGCTCCAGGAGTTTATGAATTGCATACTAAATTTCCTGCGGCCAAAACTTACAACTTGAATATCCAAATTAATCACCCTAATGGTGCTGACTTAATTGGTATTCAAGGGCTGCAAGTGGGCAAAGCCCTCGCGGCTGCCGAAGAGGCAGCAGACAAGGCTGCTTTAGGCACGTCTATGCCCTGGCTATGGTTGCTAGTTGGAGTAGCGCTTGGTGCGCTGATGATGAGTTTGATCAGCCGCCGCAAACGTGTACTCACTATTGTGCTGTTGCTGTTGAGTGCTTGGTTTACTATGCCAGATACAAATGCGGTCTTCGCTCATGGCGACGAGGAGCATGGCCCCAGCGCAGCAGGTGGAAGCAGCTTTGGGACGGCAGTCTACACGCCTAAAGAAACCCAGTTCTTGTTTGAAATCTTCACCGAAGCCATTGCCATTGGGGATTATCAATCGGCTGCCACGATATTCGGAACGATCATTCCTGCTTCCGAAGGCTTAGGGGTAGTAGTGGCTCCTCAGTCGGGTCGGATCACCAAAGTGAATGTTAAAGTGGGTCAAAAGGTAAATGCAGGCCAGGTTTTGGCCATCATGCGTCAAAACATTGGTACGCCTGATCAGGTTGGAATTGTAGCCAATAATGCTGGTTTAGCCGTGCAGATCGAAACGGCTAAAACCCGCCTTGCCGCTGCTAAGCGCGAGTATGAACGCTTGAAGAAAATTGAAGACATCGCGGCTGGTCGGGAGGTACAAGCTGCTGAGGCGGCTTATAATGCGGCTTTGACAGAATTACAAACACTGGAACGCCAGGCTGTGGGTGCCAATTCTTCTGCCAATAGCCGTACCCTTACGCTGCTGGCACCCATCTCAGGCGTGGTGGGAGCTTTTACCCTGACATCCGGTTCGGAAGTTGTTGCCGGACAGGCATTGCTGACGGTAACCAATTTGAACAAGGTATATGTAGAGGCTCAGGTTTTTGATCGCGATATTCCTTTGATTCAGACAAACAATGATTTTATGGTCTATCGCTCTACTGCTGAACATAAAGCGGCCAAAGTACGCCTGCTCTCTCCTGCTCAGTCTATGAATGCCAGCAACCAAAGTCAGCGGGTGCTTTTTGAAATGGATAACCCTCAAAATGAGTTCAAAATTGGAGCGTTTGTTACCGTCAAAGTACTGAACCAACAGCGCAGTCGTCAGCTTACAGTTCCCAATTCGGCGTTAACTGAAATCAATGGCCGATCAGCTGTCTTCATCAAACATGCTCCTGAGGAATACGAATTGGCTTATGTCCAAACAGGTGAAGATGATGGCATGCGCACCCTGATCCTGAAGGGACTCGAAGAAAGCAATAAGATCGTAATCAACGGAGCTTACGAAGTGAAAATGATGTACCTAAATCAATAGGGTATTTGCCCTATTGATATTTTTCATATTTAAAATAATAAACATGAAAATGCTACTGTGTGCTGTTATTTTACTACTTGCTGGGCAAATGTTGTTGGCTCAGCCGATGACGGATTCTAAAGGCCACCGAATCCTTGATTACAAAGGCCGAGTCTACCTGGAAAGTATGAAGTTGGGAAAAATCACCAAAGACAGCATTGTCAAAAATGCCCAGGGCAAAAAAATCGCTTTCGTTCGACCAGGTGGAATACTAGTGGATGAAAATGGAAAAACGCTTGGACAGATGGGCAAAGACGGAAAAACTTACTACGATGCAAATGGGCAATTGGTTTTTAAAGTCAAAGAAAATACAGACTCTGAAACCTGCGATATTCTGGATGCCGAAGGCAACGTAATCGGAAACGTGCACAACACTTATAAGCCTTTGGTTTGTGCTATGCATTGCTTCATGAATGGCATGGATCTTCAGACGCATAAAAAGGTCAAGAAATGATTTCCTAATGAATGGTATAATCGTATTGTATTACAAATACTTGCGATTATACCTTCGGTTTGGCGCTATAAATACGATGAATCAAATCCTGCTTTAAGGCAATTCTTGCTGCCATTCCTATTTTTGGAATGTCGGCATGATCTGGCAATCGGGAAGCTGTGCTTAAAAAAGTGCTGTCGATAAATGCTCATAAAACTGTGTCATGGTTCAAAAAATAATTGAGCTGGCGTTACAAAACAAGCTGATTGTGTTGATGATCTCAGCTGCCTTGTTCGCATATGGACTTTACTCCATCCAGAAAAACCCCATTGACGCCATTCCTGATCTTAGTGAGAATCAGGTCATCGTTTTCACGGAGTGGATGGGACGTAGCCCCCAGGTCATCGAAGATCAAGTTACCTACCCTCTAGTGAGTAACCTGCAAGGTATCCCACAGATCAAAAACATCCGTGGCACTTCGATGTTTGGGATGAGTTTCGTCTACGTAATTTTTGAAGATAATGTAAACATTTACTGGGCCAGAACCAGGGTGTTGGAGCGCCTGAACTTTGCACAACGATTGTTGCCGCAGGGCGTGACACCTTCATTGGGTCCGGATGGAACAGGGGTTGGACATATCTTTTGGTACCATTTGGAGGCTCCAAAAATGGATCTCGGCGAACAAAGGGCTTTGCAAGATTGGTACATCAAATTTGCCTTGCAAACCGTCCCCGGGGTGGCCGAAGTAGCCTCTTTTGGTGGCTTTGAAAAGCAATACCAGTTGGTCATTGATCCGGTAAAATTGCAGTACTATAATATTTCACTGATGGACGTCATGAATAAAGTCAAAGCGAACAACAATGATGTTGGCGGCAGGAAATTTGAAATGGCCGATATGGCTTACATCATTCGTGGTCTGGGGTACATCAAGAACAAGCAGGACATAGAAGAGATCGCCTTGAGCAATTACGATGGTATACCAATTAAGGTAAAAGACATCGGTAGAGTACAAATGGGGGGAGACTTGCGCCTTGGAATTTTTGACATGGATGGCCAAGGCGAGGTAGTTGGTGGAATTGTCGTGATGAGGTATGATGAAAATGCCAATAAAGTCATCGCAGCCATTAAAGAGAAAATGCAAGAAGTAGAAAAAGGACTGCCAGAAGGTGTAACTTTTAAAACCTCTTATGACCGCAGCACCTTGATTCAGGAGGCGATAGCATCCGTAAAAGGTACCCTGATTGAAGAAATCATTACGGTTTCAATTGTAGTACTCCTTTTTCTTTTTCATTGGCGAAGCGCGTTAATCATCCTCATTCAATTACCCATTTCTGTAGCGGCTGGTTTTATTTTCCTTGAGTTATTTGGCATTTCTTCCAACATCATGTCATTAACGGGCATTGCGCTGGCTATCGGTGTTGTAGTGGATGATGGTATTGTAATGGTAGAAAATGCTTATCGACACATCAGTGAGGCCCAGGCAGAAAAATTCAATTCAACGCCTAAAATGTGAGCATGGCAAACAAGTTCAAACGAAAAAAAGACCCATTGACTGCTGAAGAAAGGGTTGCAATCATTGAAAAATCTTCCCAGCAAGTTGGTCCAGGGGTATTCAATTCCACGATCATTGTGGTTGCTTCATTTCTTCCAGTATTTCTGTTGACCGGGATGGAGGAAAACTCTTTCACCCACTGGCCTGGACAAAGACATTCATTCTGCTGATTGATGCAGTTTTGGCGATTACGCTTACTCCTGTATTGATCACATTTTTTCTGAAAGGAAATTTGAAACCTGAAAATGCCAACCCCATCACCAGAACTTTGGAAAAAATCTATACGCCTATATTGACTTTGTGTTTGAAGTGGCGCAAGACTACCCTGATGCTCAATATTGCTGCATTGGCTGCTGGTTTTGTGATGCTGACCCGCCTGGGCTCAGAGTTTATGCCTCCATTGGATGAAGGCTCTTTGTTGTTCATGCCTGTTACTTTACCCGATGTTTCCAATTCTGAGGTCAAGCGATTGTTGCAGGTGCAGGATAAATTAATCCGCACGGTGCCCGAAGTTGCTCATGTATTGGGCAAAGCTGGCCGGGCAAATACTGCAACCGACAATTCTCCCATCAGCATGATTGAAACCATCATTCTATTGAAACCCAAAAATGAATGGCGGGAAGGCTTAACCAAAGAAAACATCATCAATGAATTGAACGCCAAAATGCAGATACCCGGAGTGACCAACGGGTGGACGCAACCCATTATTAACCGGATTAACATGCTTTCCACCGGCATCCGTACCGATGTAGGCATCAAAGTATACGGGCAAAACCTGGATAGTATCTATTCCTTTGCGCAGACCATTAAGAAACACCTGGAAGGAATAGATGGTGTTAAAGATTTGTATGTGGAGCCCATCACCGGAGGAAAGTACATCGACATCATCATCAAACGGAAGGAGGTTGGCCGATATGGGTTGAGTATAGATGATATAAATGTAATTATTGAAAGTGCACTCGGTGGAATGAAGCTGACCACCACCATTGAAGGACGGCAGCGTTTTTCGGTGAATGCGAGATATGGGCAAGACTTCCGCAACAACCTCCAATCCTTAAAAAGACTACAGGTACAGACTATGAATTTTGGCCCCATCCCTTTGGAAGCAATTGCTGACATCCAGCTAAGTGACGGCCCGCCCATGATCAATTCCGAAAATGCCATGCTGAGAGGTACGGTGTTGTTCAACGTGCGAGAGAGGGATTTGGGCAGTACAGTGCAGGAGGCCAAATCAAAGTTGGGTCAGATGCTGACCAAGTTACCTAAAGGTTATTTTCTGGCCTGGAGCGGACAGTGGGAAAACCAAATCCGCGCCAATCGTACCCTAAAAATGATCATCCCCATTGTGCTTGGTATCATTTTTATGATATTGTATTTCACCTATCAATCAGTTAAAGAAGCGCTCGTCACGATCATCACTGTACCGTTTGCGCTAATTGGCGGGGTTTTTATGGTGTACTTCTATGGAATAAATTTATCCGTTGCCGTTGCGGTAGGCTTTATTGCGTTGTTTGGTATGGCTATAGAAACCGCCATGCTGATGACCATTTACCTCAATGAAGCCATGCAAAACATGGTTAAAAAACATGGCAACTCCAAGGCAACGCTCACCCCGGCAATCATCCGAGCCTTTGTAATAGAAGGCTCTGCCAAAAGATTGAGGCCTAAACTAATGACTGTGTCTGTCGGATTATTTGGCTTGATTCCGATCCTATGGGCCAGCGGAGTAGGTAGCGACATCATGCGGCCCATTACCATACCTCTGATCGGTGGAACGATTAGTTCAACCATTTATGTACTACTGATCACTCCAGTGATCTTTGAAATGATCAAGGAAAGGGAATTGAATCGTAAAGACAAAATTGAATTGATCGATGTCAAAGAATAAACACTTGCTGCTCTTACTTGCGCTTGGCTTTGGAGCAAGTAGTTTTGCGCAAACCATGAAGCTGGATGCCATTATCGACAGTCTTATTGCATCGCACCCAGTGGTAAAGATGTACAACCATGAAATCCGCTCAATGGATGAGGCCGCCAAGGGGGCACGCAGTTGGATGCCCCCACAATTTGGGTTAGGACAGTTCATGACCCCCTACAACTTAGGGCTTTGGCGCAAAAATGGCGACATGAATGGCATGGGCTCGGTCATGCTTTCCGGAGAACAAATGTTTGCCAACAAGAAAAAACTGGACGCTGATGAACGCTACATGAAAACCATGTCCTCGGTAGAAAAAGAAAAACTAAACGCCTCACTGAATGAGTTGATCAACGACGCCAAACAAGCTTATTTCGAATTGATCATCTTGGAAAAAAAGATAAAGATTCTTGAGCAGAATGAAAAATTACTGAATTTCATGATCAAGAATGCGGAAATACGCTATAAGAATGGCCTGGAAAAAATCAGCGCCTACTACAAAGCCAAAGCGGCCTTGGGCAATTTGTTGAACATGCGGCTGATGTTTGAAAACGACATCCAGGAGAAATTCGTGCGCCTTAATGTACTCATGGGCAAAAACGAAGTACGGGTTTTTGAAGTAGATACAACCTACTTATTGAAGGATTATACAGGAATCGTTTTCGACAGCACACTGTTTTACAATAAACGCAGCGACATCAAAGCCATTGAAAAAGACATCAACCTGATCCACTTAAAGCAGGAAACCGAAAAACAAAACCTCAGGCCACAATTTGGCATTCGTTACGAAAATATGATTGGTTTTGGTGGCCAACCCATGCTGTATACCATCATGGGTATGGTCAAGGTGCCGATGGCCAAATGGTCCTCCAAAATGAGTCAAGCCAACATAGAAAGCCTGAAGTGGAAAGTCAATGCATTGCAATCACAAAAGGAAATGATGGTCAATGAATACAGCGGCATGGCCCAAAGCATGCGGAACGAAATAGAGCTGAAGAAAAGACAACTTAAACTCTACGATGACAACATCATACCGGCTTTAAGAAACAATTACAAAACCATGCAATTGGGGTACGAGCAAAATACCGAAGAACTGTTCATGCTTTACGATGCCTGGGAAACCCTGTACATGACGCAATTGGACTATACCGAATTATTGAACCAGGCACTTCAGATGCAAGTCAACCTTGAACGAGTCATGGAGACAAAATAGGCTTAAAACATATGGTCATGAACAATGAAAAAAGATATTTCGCGTCCAATTCCAATACTGCTCGGCCTATGTTGTTTGCCTTGCTTGTATTCTTGTTGGCCGTAAGCTGCACCAAGAAAGACTCCCCTGCTGAGCATACACACGCTGAGTCAGCCAAGGCAGTGTACACTTGCCCCATGGATCCTGAGGTGATCAGCGACAAACCAGGTTCTTGCCCGATTTGCAAAATGGATTTGGTATTGAAACAACCTGCTGCAATTAAACCAGTTGAAGTATCCAAGGCAAAAGAAGTCAAACTTGAAACCTTGCTTAATCCAACGAATGAATTTGTGGTGTCGAACATCCCGGTTACCAGCCCCAAAAAAAGCGCAGAGCAGATAGAGATTGAAGCGTTGGGAAATATTGCCTATGATACGAGGCAAGTGGGCAGCATTTCTGCCAGAGTGGCGGGCAGAATCGAAAAGCTGTATGTACGTTATCGCTTTCAAAAAATCACCAAAGGACAGCGCCTACTGGATATTTACAGTCCCGAATTGATGACTGCTCAACAAAACCTTTTATTTCTGCTGAAAAATGATCCCAGCAATGCCCTTTTCATTGAAGCAGCCCAAGAAAAGCTGCGCTTGCTTGGTTTGAACGACGCACAAATTAAGCAACTGATCCAGTCGGATAAACCTTCGCTGACGGTTCCTATTTACAGCCACTACACTGGGCACGTGCATGAAGCCGCCTATGGCAGCAGCATGTCCGCTAAGTCCAATACGATGAATGAACTTTCTCTGCTCACAGAAGAGCTTACACTAAAAGAAGGAATGTACTTACAGAAAGGCGAATCCATTTTTACTGTGTACAATCCAGATCGCGCTTGGGCTATTTTGAGCATTTATGGAGAAAGTCAGGGGTTGGTAAAAATTGGTAACCCGGTTCAAATCACGCCAGAAACCGCTCCAGATAAAGCGTTTGGGGCTTCCATTGATTTCATCGAGCCCTTCTTCCGCAACGGTAGTAAAACCTTACGCGCGAGGGTTTACTTCAACAACAGCCAATTGAAAATTCCCATTGGCAGCCAAGTAAAAGCTACCATTATCGGAAATACTATAGCAGCATATTGGTTGCCCGTCGCAGCAGTGCTGTCTTTGGGACTTGATGCCGTCGTTTTTCAAAAAACCCAAGGTGGGTTTAAGGCACGTAAGATCAAAACTGGAATCAGCTACAATGATTACATTCAAGTACTGAGTGGCATCAGCAGCACCGATACAGTGGCCATCAATGCACAGTATCTAATGGACAGTGAAAGTTTTATCAAAATAAAAAAATAAACATGCGACTCATCGTCACAACTATATCATTGTTATTGCTGCTGGTTGCCTGCCACAACCAAACAGAGACTTCCGAAGCTACTGATATCTATTACACATGTTCCATGGATCCTCAGGTTGTAGCACACAAACCGGGTAAATGCCCCATTTGTAAAATGGATTTAACTCCGGTGAAGAAAAAAACGGGCAAAAACAACGATGAAATCGAATTGAGCGAGCAGCAAATCCAACTCGGTAACATTCGAACCGACACCATACACAATGGAACAATTAACGACCAACTGCTACTGACGGCAACCCTGAATTTTGACCAGACGAAAACTTCTTCTGTAAGTTCAAGGGTGAGCGGGAGAATTGAAAAATTGTATTTTAAGAACATTGGTGATTTCATCAAAAAGGGTGATCCCTTATATGACTTGTACAGCGAAGAACTGAACAATGCCAAACAAGAATACTCACTAGTGTTGGAACAACGCAAAGAATTTGCCTCCGAAACGGTCATGGATTTTGAGCAATTGCTGCAAAGTGCCAAAAACAAATTGCTGCTGTGGGGACTGTCCGAAGTTCAAATTCAGCAATTGTCCAAACAGAAAAAAACAACGCCTACTTCCACTTTTTACAGCACTACATCAGGCTACCTGACTTCACTGGAAATCCAGGAAGGGAATTATGTAATGGAGGGAAATACAATAATTAAACTGGCCGATTTATCCACACTGTGGGCAGAAGCACAAATGTATACAGCTCAATTCTCCGCACTCAACCTCAACAGCATTGCCTCCGTACAAATCCCTAACGCGAACGGCAAAGAAATACAAGGGAAGATCGAATTTTTAAATCCTGAGATCAACCCTGACACAAGGATCAACTTGATTCGAGTCTCTATTCCCAATCCGGGCAACCATCTCAAACCCGGCATGCTCGCCTATGTATCGCTGAAAAGCCCAGGGCGGAATACCCTGGCACTGCCAATTGATGCAGTTATCCGGGATGGAAAAGGGGCGACGGTATGGATACAAAAAGCCAATCGAATTTTTACAAGTGTAATGGTACAAACAGGCCTGGAAAGTGAAGATAGAATTGAAATTACTTCCGGCTTGAAATCAGGAGATATCGTAGTGATTTCAGGGGCTTATTTGTTGCAAAGTGAATACATTTTCAAAAAAGGAGCGAATCCTATGGCTGAGCATGATATGAGTAAGATGTAATTATGAGGCGTGATGAAACGTGCCTTTGCCTCAGTGATGAGATTGTAGGCAATGGACTTGACTATTCAAAAAAATGTGTTTAATCCCTTGCTTTTGATCACAGTTCATGTGAGTTCTGTTCTACATATAGTTGGAGGATGCTTCAACCAAAACTTTAATCATATATGGTCCTCTTTATCAAAAACATGGTTTGCCTACGCTGTATCCGCTCTGTAGAGCGTATATTTTCGGAGCTGGATATTCCTTTCCAAAGCATCAAGTTAGGAGAGGTTCAACTGGAAACGCTCCCTTCTCCAACACAATTGGCTCAATTGCGAGCTTACTTGATACAAGAAGGCTTTGAACTACTGGACGACCGCCATAGCCAGCTGGTTGAACAAATCAAAAACATCATTATTTCCGAAATTCACCATCTGGCACACAAAAAACCTGAGGCCCTCAATTTTTCAGATTTCCTGGTACAGGAGACTGGACAAGAATATTCATACTTGAGCAAACTCTTTTCTACAGTTGTTGGCATAACGCTCGAAAAATACATCATCGCCCAACGCATCGAAAAAGTAAAAGAATTGCTGGCTTATGGAGAACAAACCCTCAGTGAGATCGCCTGGCAGATGGGATACAGCAGCACCCAGCACCTCAGTACCCAGTTTCGGCAAATAACTGGAATGACGCCATCTATATTTAAAACCAATCACCAGCAACATGGTCGCAAACCTTTGGATCAGGTGTAATCCATAATCATGTACAATTCTCCCAAAATTGTATAACGCTTCTGCTTCGGGATGTAGCGAACTTTGTAGGGTTAAAACCAATATTCACTATGTCGACCATCACGCAGTCACCTACAAAAAATAGCACCATCGTCGCTAAAACAAACTTACCCGTGCTGGGCATGAGTTGTGCGGCCTGTGCAGGTAGCATCGAGTCTGTGCTTCGCAATTTGCCCGGCATCTCTAGTGCGGAGGTCAATTTTGCAGCCCAAACAGTACAAATAGTATACAACCACGAAGTCACCTCTTTGCCAGAAATGCAAAAAGCGGTGCAATCCTTCGGCTATGATTTGATCATTCAACAAGAAAACGCCACCGGGCAGCAGGCTGAAATCCAGCAAATGCAGTTCCAAAAATTACAGCAGAAGACCATCGGTGCCATGATCCTTGCGCTACCAACGGTGATCATCGGGATGTTCTTTATGGAGATGCCCTACGCCAATTGGATCATGCTGGGCCTTTCCACGCCTGTGTTGATTTTCTTTGGCCAGGACTTCTTTCGCAACGCCTGGCGGCAAGCCCAACATGGCAAAGCCAATATGGACACCCTGGTGGCCATGAGCACCGGGGTGGCGTTCATTTTTAGCACATTCAATACCATTTATCCAGCGTATTGGCACGAAAGGGGTTTACATCCACACGTGTATTTTGAAGCGGCGGTGGTGATCATTGCCTTCATCCTGCTGGGGAAACTGCTGGAGGAAAGAGCCAAAGGCCAAACCTCTTCAGCGATTAAAAAATTGATCGGTCTTCAGCCCAAAACAATCCGGATTGTCCGCGATGGGGAGGAAAAGACCATTCCAATTGCTGAGGTGCAAATTGACGATATAGTTCTGGTACGCCCCGGTGAAAAAATTGCCGTTGATGGAGTGGTCATCCTAGGCCAATCTTTTGTGGACGAAAGTATGCTCAACGGTGAGCCGCTGCCCATAGAAAAGCAAGCATTGGATAGGGTATTTGCGGGTACCCTGAATCAAAAAGGCAGTTTACAGTTTCGGGCAGAAAAAGTAGGGAGCCAAACCCTTTTGGCCCAAATCATTCAAACCGTTCAAGAAGCCCAGGGCAGTAAAGCTCCGGTTCAACGGTTGGTGGATAAAATTGCGGGGATCTTTGTGCCTACTGTCATTGGCATTGCCCTGTTGAGCTTTGGGCTCTGGATGATTTTTGGCGGAGAAAATGCCTTCACCTACGCCCTGTTGGCCTTTGTTACCGTACTTGTCATTGCCTGCCCTTGTGCTTTGGGCCTGGCCACCCCTACTGCGATTACGGTTGGAGTCGGCAAAGGCGCAGAAAACCATATCCTGATCAAGGACGCAGAAAGTTTGGAAACTGCCCATCGGGTCAACGCCGTCGTACTGGATAAAACGGGTACAATCACCGAAGGCAAACCAGCAGTTTTGGCTTGGCATTGGGTCAGTCAAAATCCGCTGCGCCAAGCATTGCTTTTTTCCATCGAAAGCCAATCTGAACACCCACTGGCCGATGCCATCTTGCGAAAATTGGAGCAAGAAGGCAGCTCAGAAAAAATTCAACTGGACAAATTTGAAAGCATCACGGGTCAAGGGGTAGAGGCAACTTATAAAGGTCAACAATACTGGGTGGGCCACGAAAAAATGATGGAAGGCCGTGGCATTGTGCTTCCTGACGCGGTAAAAGCAATGGCGGAGCTTTGGCGTGAAAAGGCCAATACGGTCATCTATTTCGCAGGAGCCGATGTGGGCATTCTGGCGGTGTTGGCCATGGCTGATCCCATCAAACCCAACTCCCCAACAGCAGTGGCGCAACTGCGCGCGCAAGGCATAGAGGTTTATATGCTCACTGGCGACAATCCACAAACTGCAGCGGCGATTGCACAACTCGCGGGCATTGCGCACTATCAGGCCGAGGTTATGCCCAATGACAAAGCTGGATTTGTTCAAAAATTGCAGGCCGAAGGAAAGATTGTGGCCATGGTTGGGGATGGCATCAATGATTCGCCTGCCCTTGCGCATGCGGACATCAGCATCGCCATGGCCAAGGGTACCGATATTGCTATGGATGTGGCATCCATCACACTGATGCGCTCCGATTTAAGTGCATTGCCACAAGTTTTCCACTTGTCCAAACGCACAGTGCGGACCATTCGCCAGAACCTTTTTTGGGCCTTTATTTACAACCTGATCGGGATTCCGATTGCTGCGGGGATTTTATATCCAGCCACCGGATTTTTGCTCAATCCAATGTTGGCGGGCCTCGCGATGGCGCTTAGTTCCGTATCAGTAGTCACCAATAGCCTACGGCTGAAACAACTGAAATTGTGATTATTTAATAAAAATCTTTTTCATATGGAAGAGTTGAAGTTTAAAACCAACATCAATTGCATGGGCTGTATAGCCAAATTTACGCCATATATTCAGGATCAAGAAGGAGTAGAGTCTTGGGAAGTTGATACAACTCACCCAGACAAAATCCTTACGGTGAAAGGTGATATTTCCCCTGAAGAAGTAGAAGCCTTGGTGAAAGAAGCTGGATTTGTTGTGCGCGAAGTAATTGCTGCTTGATAAAGTGGTATATATCCTGCCAGTTTGGTATCCCAAAGTCCAGACTGGCAGCTTATAGTTTGCGTTCACTCCTAAAATCGTTTTGAATGAAAAATCGAGCGTTTCTGCCAAGTGCCAAATCACAATTTTTACACATCCTGATGCGGGTTGCCAGCTTTATAATCTGGGTGTTCAAAAAGCTATTTGTCAAAAAGTGCTGCCGTTAAGTCTATTGTAAATAAATGTGTGAATGATGTAACTTATCTCGGTTTTTGTGTAATGCTGCTGAACATTAAAGGGATTAACTTGATCGTGGGAAAATTCTTCACCATTACATCCACTATAGATGAGTCATCAAAAATTTCAAAGTTGCATCGCCGCCTGTTCAGCCTGTGCAATAGAATGTTACCATTGTGCAAGTGCATGCTTGGAAGAACAAGACCTCAAAATGTTGGCCCAGTGTATCAGATTAGACCATGACTGTGGGGCCATTTGTCAGTTGGCTGTACAAGCTATGGCCAGCGGCAGCGAGTTCGCACACCAAATCTGCAAACTCTGTGCAGAAATCTGCACTGCCTGTGCAGTAGAATGTGAGAAGCACTCACACATGGAGCATTGCAAAAAATGTGCAGAAGCATGTCGCAAATGTGCTGCCGAATGCAGCAATATGGGTAAAATGTAAGTTATGCGAATAATGGGTTCTATTGTCTAAAAAATTGATTTATAGTTTATTGTAAATATAGGTTTACTGAACTTTTAAAGTTCAGTAAACCTATATTCGCAAACCCCCTAGACTTTATGAACAGAAGCTGTGATAACAGTAGAGCGCGCATCCGCAGCATAGTAACTGCCCGCGAAGTGCGTAATTCTTTTAACAATTAATTTCCTCAACACGATGAAACTCCTCACTTTTATAAAAATATCGTTTGGCTTTGCCTGGTGCTTAGTCATGCTATTTTCCTGCAATGGGCACATGAATATGGACATGGGTGGCACAGTCTCCGCCCGTAATGTCACCGAGCAAACTTTTTCCAATCCGCTTGCCGTTCCCGCTGTACTGGATGGCACAAACGCCACGCTCGCCGCCAAATCTGGCACAGCCATCCTCGGAAGTCGCATCACGGTGAATGCACTCGGTTACGGTGGGGCCGCTATTTTGGGGCCGACTATCCGGCTGCAACAGGGGGCTCAGTTCAATCTGACGTTCAGCAATAACCTTTCTGAAGCCACCAACCTCCACTGGCACGGCCTTGAAGTACCTGCGAAACAAGACGGCTACCCAAGCGACCTAACCCAGCCTGGCGGAACTTTTGTTTACCAATTCACCATCAAGAACCGCCCCGGCACTTATTGGTATCACCCACATCCCGACATGGCGACAGCCCGCCAGGCTTATCGAGGATTGGCTGGCTTTTTTCTGGTTTCCTCACCGGAAGAAGAAGCATTGGGTTTGCCAAGCGGAGCGTTTGATGTGCCATTGGTGGTTCAGGACAAGCGGCTCGACGGAGGGTTGGTTTACGATCCCAATACCAACGATCGCAGCATTGGGATGTTTGGTGAGACGGTGTTGGTCAACGGCACGGCGGGCGCGATGCTCGAAGTCGCCACGCGTACTTACCGTCTTCGCCTACTCAACGGCTCCAATGCCCGCATCTACAATTTTGCACTTTCGACCGGGGCCAAATTTCAGTTGATAGGCACGGACGGGGGGCTGATCGGAGCCGCAAAGGAAATTTCGACTGTACTGCTCGCGCCCGCGGAACGTGCCGATGTGCTAGTTAATTTCGGCAATTTGACCGTGGGCACCGAATTGTACTTGCAAAGCAATGCTTTCGACGGCACGGAATCACAGGGCAAGCAATTTTTTAAAATACTAAAATTCAAAGTAGTCCATCAAGTAACCGATGATTCAAACATGCCCACCGCGCTGATGCCCGTGGAAAAAATACCCGAATCACAATCGGTAACTACACGTTCTTTCGACATTGGCCACATGATGCAACACGGTAACGGTATGAACAATATGATCATGCATACGATCAATGGCAAGACGTTCGATGCCAATCGCCGCGACGAGTTGGTGAAAGCCGGGACGGTCGAGATCTGGGAATTTGACAATACAAAAGGAACGGAAACTCACCCAATGCACCTGCACGCCGGGTCTTTCCAAGTGCTTTCCCGCACGGGTGGGCGCGGTCTGATAGAACCTTGGGAATACGGTTGGAAAGATACTGTACTGGCATTCCCAGGAGAAAAAGTGCGCATTATCGTCCGTTTCCCCGACCTCAAAGGCAAGTTCGTCTTCCACTGCCACAACCTTGAACACGAGGATGGTGGTATGATGCTCAACTACGAAATCCAGTGACTTGCTATCCGACGTTTTTGCTACAATTTCTACGATACCTGATTGATGTCACTTCTTGTTTTGAATTCAATCATTGTTCGGTCATCAACCCATGGAGGGGCACAAGATGTGATAGTGGCTTCGCCTATTTTCCAATTCCTTTTAAAAAATTTGACTTCTATGAAACACACATTTCTTTTATCGCTGCTTATCATACTTTGTATGCTGAGTAGCTGCAACTCCAGCACTACTACCGCAAAGGAAGACGCTGGCCAAAAAGACCAAACCCACGGTGCGCACAACATGGCCATGATGGAATCCATGGATGACATGATGCAACGTACAAATGCCATGAAGATGACGGGGGACTTCGATGTAGACTTTGCCAACATGATGATAGAGCATCATCAGGGTGCCATTGATATGTCCGAAATTCAAGTAAAGTCGGGTTCCGATGCTGAATTGAAAGACATGGCAAAACAAATCATCGTGGCTCAAAAAGCAGAGATTGTCAAGTTGCGAGACTTCGTTCAGGCACATCCGGCTACAGCCATCCAGCAGCAGCCAATGCACAGCGGAAGCATGCAATCAATGCACGACCAAATGAAGTCTATGTCCATGAACGGCAATATGGACCAGGATTTTGCCAGCATGATGATGATGCACCACGAAGGCGCAGTGACCATGGCCAAAGAGGAATTGGCCAATGGGCAGCACACCGAGTTGAAACAAATGGCACAACAAATGATTGACGACCAGCAGCGGGAAATTGCGAATTTTCAGGCCTGGTTGGATAAAAACCGGAAATAGCCCATGAAAATCAAAATGGCCTGTGGTATAGGCAGGAAACCACTTAAAATACATTGAGCAGTCAAAAAATCTCTTTGCACAGTATCTTTGTTTTGAGGCGATGTGCAAGGAGGTTTTTTTAAAATTTAACAAAAGAAGCAACAATGGAAAACCACGACCATCATCAAGATAAACCTCAAGCTCAAAAAGTGCAAAAACCCATTGAGCATGAACACCATCACGCCGCCACCAATCTCCCCATGAACCATGCTGGCCATGACCATCATGCCATGATGATTGCTGATTTTCGAAAAAGGTTTTACATCGTCCTGATGCTGACCATTCCCATCATGCTTTTATCACCCATGATCCAGCAATTTATGGGGGTGAATTGGCAATTTTCCGGGTCTTCATACCTCCTGTTGGTCTTGTCCTCCGTCGTGTTTTTTTATGGCGGCTGGCCATTTTTGACGGGCTGGGTTGAAGAAATCAAAACAAGAAACCCCGGGATGATGTTTTTGATTGGGTTTGCCATTACCGTTGCCTACATCTACAGCGTAGCCATTGTATTTGGCTTGCAGGGCATGGATTTTTTCTGGGAACTGGCCACCTTGATCCTCATCATGCTTTTGGGGCACTGGATAGAAATGAAATCGGTGGCTGGGGCGTCCAGAGAGTTGGAGTTGTTGGTGCAGTTGATGCCTTCCGAGGCGCACCTGGTTGTGTCGGATAAAATTCAGGAAGTAAAAACCGATACCCTCAAAGCAAACGATGTCATTTTGGTCAAACCTGGCGAAAAGGTTGCTGCGGATGGCATTGTTTCGGAAGGAGAAAGTTACCTGAATGAATCGATGTTGACGGGGGAATCCAAACCCGTAAAAAAATCCACTGGAGATAAAGTTATTGCCGGTGCCATCAATGGCAACGGTGCCATCAAAGTTACCGTGTCTCATGCCGCCAAAGATTCGTACCTCTCGCAGGTCATCAAGCTGGTGGATG
This sequence comes from Haliscomenobacter sp., assembly GCF_016718685.1. Classification (GTDB taxonomy): domain Bacteria; phylum Bacteroidota; class Bacteroidia; order Chitinophagales; family Saprospiraceae; genus Haliscomenobacter. Next base: position 76,397 of record NZ_JADKCX010000015.1, read on the forward strand.
ACGCCCAGAAATCAAAATCCAAAACCCAATTGTTGGCCGACCAGGCCGCCAGATGGCTTACCCTCATCGCCATCGTTGCAGGGCTTGCTACTTTTTTCTACTGGTATTTAACGGGTCAATCTTTGGCTTTTGCCATGGAAAGAATGGTCACCGTCATTGTCATTTGCTGTCCGCATGCGCTGGGCTTGGCTGTCCCTTTGGTCGTGGCAAAGTCAACGGCCTTGTCTGCAAAACACGGGCTGCTCATCAAAAATCGGACAGCTTTTGAAAATTCCAGAAAGATCAGCACCATCGTATTTGATAAAACGGGGACCCTTACCGTAGGCAAATTTGAGGTATCCAAAATCGTTGCCTTGCAAAGTGGCCTAACTGAAAATGAAATCAACCGCCTGGCCGCTGCCCTGGAGCAAAAATCGGAACACCCCATCGCCACTGGAATCCTGAAAAAGGCTAAAGACGCAGCGATACCTATTCCCGTCGCGGAGAATTTCAATGCCATTACGGGCAAAGGAGTGGAGGCCACCGTAGAGGGCAAAAAAGTATTGGTGGTCAGTCCTGGCTATCTGACCGAAAACAACATACCACTTCCCGGGAACTTCACGGCAAACGATACCGAAACGGTGGTTTTTGTGCTCGTCAACAATGAATTGGCTGGGTACATTGCATTGTCAGATGAAATCCGTCCCGAATCAGCAGACGCGATCAAAACCTTGGCCGAGAACAACATCAAATCCATTTTGCTTACGGGCGACAATGCCAAAGTGGCCAAAAGTGTAAGTGAAACTTTGGGTATGGACAGTTTTATGGCAGAAGTATTGCCGCATCAAAAACTGGAAAAAATCAAGGCACTACAAAGCCAAGGAGAATTTGTGGCCATGACGGGCGACGGCGTAAACGATGCCCCAGCCTTAGCTCAAGCAAACGTGGGTATTGCCGTAGGTTCCGGCAGCGACATTGCCGCAGAAACCGCGGGGATCATTCTGGTAAATAGCAATCCCAAAGATGTGGTGAGCTTGATCCTCTTTGGAAAAGCAACTTACCGCAAGATGATTCAAAACCTCATCTGGGCGACTGGGTACAACGTGATCGCGCTGCCCCTGGCTGCCGGTGTGTTGTACAACTGGGGCATATTGCTCAGCCCCGCTGCGGGTGCGGTGCTAATGACGGTGAGCACGGTAGTGGTGGCAATCAATGCGAGTTTGTTGAAAGTGAAGTAAGCTACTTGAGGCACAGCTTGAGCTCGAACCTACAGATAAATTCTAAGGCTATTTATGTAAATCCAAAGGCTATGCAAAGATTTTTTTTATGTATAATGGCTATGGCAATCGCTATCCCAACGTTTGCGCAAATAATTATGGGTAAAGTTCTCGAACCGAACAATCAGCCTGCTATTAATGCACGGGTAACACTTTTTCAGGATAGTGGGGCTACTTTTTTGGAAGTGCGTACCAATACCAATGGAGATTATCGTTTTGAAAACCTGGATGTAGCAAAATATCGCATAGGTGTAGCTAAGCCAGGTTTTCAGTATCTGGAAAAAGAACTTGCCATGATTGGCAGCACTCTTGTTTTTAATATCCAGCTTGAGGTCTTAACTGAAAAAGGACGCTGGGACATCATTATGGACTCTCCTGAGCCCTTGGGAGGTACTGATCTTGGGGTACTGATGCCCAATGGTAATATCTATTATTGCCATAATACTAAAGACCCTTTCTTTTTTCTGCCCAAGCAAAATGATACGGCTAGCGCTGTTGGGAGTATACAGGTACAAGGTTGTGTTGGTCCTGCACTGCTTTCTACTGGAAAGGTATTGTTTCTAGGGGGAACATTGCAGGAAGTCTACGGGCGGGCTCCAAAAGGTTAAAACCTTTGACAGCTTTACCAACAAATGGATGGATCAACCTGATTTATTAGACTATCGCTGGTATCCCACCGTGGTTCCTTTATTTGATCAACGATTGCTTGTAGTGGGAGGTGGTGGCTTGAACAACCCACTCCGAGTCAAAACTTCAGAAATATATGACCCTTTTAAGGGGATTAGCAAATGGTCTGGAAACGTGCAGTTAGGTAATGAAGTGTCAGCTATTGTTCCTTTGTATACTGGTAAAATTTTGATGACTCATCGGCCTCCTCAACTTTTTGATCCCGCTACTTTACAATGGAACTTGGCCGCAGATTTTGTTCAGGGTAACCGAATGCCAAATGGTGATCACTGTGACCACGAATTGGTTCAGTTGTCCGATGGTAGAGTAGTAGCGGTAGGATATAAATCTTTTATTCAAGATCGCCCAGGTGTAAGTGTTGAATTATATGATCCCCTTGCAAATAAATGGACCCTTGCAAATCATTTTCCACCTACTCGTTCGCGGGCTAAAGCAGTACTCCTACCCGATCAAAATGTTTTAGTGCTAGGGGGATTTAAAGAAGAATCTAAAGACCCGACCTCTACAAATAAATGGGGATACATGAATCTGAGCGATCTGTACAATCCTCTGACCAATTCTTGGCGGAGACTTGCCAACATGAACATCCAACGAGAGTACCATGCTATTTCTATCTTAGTGCCAGATGGCCGGGTGATCGTAGTTGGTGGAGAAGGGGCTCCAGGGAACGAACCCCAAAAAAGTATGATCGAAGCATTTTATCCTCCGTACCTGTTCCGTGGCGTTCGGCCAGAGTTGAGCAATTTTAATAAACCGACCTTTGGTCTTGGCGAAAACATCCGTTTTGAAGTACACAAAACCAATGCACTTTCAAAAGTAGTACTCTCGTCTCATGCAGTCATGACCCATTTTATGAATTCAGGTACTAGCCGTTTTCTAGAGTTAGATTTCACCCAAAACGGTAATCTGGTGAGTGCCAAATTGCCAAATGATCCTGTACTCCTTATGTCAGGTTGGTACATGTTGTTTGGTTTAGTAGATGATATACCCTCCGTTGCACAAATTGTGAAAATTGAAGCAGATAAGCTGGTATCTTCTAACCAAAGTTTAATTGCGATAAACAACAAGATTCAAATATCGCCTAACCCAACTACTTTGGAGTATGGAGTGAAGATTGAAATGAATTTATCAAAGGAGGTAGGGTTAAATTTTATACTGCAAGATGTCCTGGGGAAAAAAGTGCAAGAATTTTCATTTATGGAGATGGGATCAGAAATCGCATGTTTTCACTGCCTTTAAACGGACTGTCCGCTGGGGTTTTTCTTAGTACATGGATAAATGAAGAAGCAATTGGTACTGAAAAATAGTCATCAAACAGTAAGTTATGCGTTTTGACGGGTATCTGCAACCTACCCTTCAATCCAATCAGGTTGATTTTTTCGGTTCACCGGGCTGTTTTAAGCCTTTGGTCACCCCAGGATCAGCAAGCAATCCCATTTGATAAATAGCCACCTCGTTGAGTTTTTCCAGGCGTTCATCCTGGGATAGTCCTTCTTTGATGAAGTGAGCATTGAGGTTTTCCAAATTTGCCAGGACTAGCAATTGTTCAGCACTCGCATAATCTCGGACATTTCCCTTTGAGCTCGGGGTTCATGGCCTGCCACTGTTTAGCGGTGAAACCAAACAAAGCGATGTTGAGCATATCTGCTTCGCTGGCGTAGACGATACCTGCACGCTTGGGATTGGAGATACGCGGCGGAATGAGGTGCATTTTGACCGCATCGGTGTGAATCCGGTAATTGATTTTGGCCAGCGTTCGTTTAACGTTCCACTCCAGGGCCAGTTGTTCGTACTCTTCGTGTTTCAGTCGATCAAATTCACGAACCACATACAACTTGAAGAGAGGGCTTAACCAGGTGCAAAACTCCAGGGCAATATCTTTGTGGGCATAAGTACCACCACCACGTCCGGCTTTGGCGGTGATACCAACGCTTTTTTGGCGGAGAGCATAAACGTATTGAGGCCAGCCTGATTGGCAATCTCTTTGAAAGCTGCCTCGTTGAACTGAGGGTTATAGATTTTCTCCCACATGCCTAAAAATTCAACCGTATTGCGATTGCGAAACCACTTTTCAACTAGTCCAGCCCCTCCTTCAAAGTTTTGAGTAAGATCGGTCAAGGAAATGAAGTCATTTTGGTTATCAGTTAATAGCCTAATATCTGTGCCTTCTACGATGATGGTTGTTTTCTTTGCCATTTGTTCAAGATTAAAACCCCCGAATTCGGGGTTTTGCGAGGAGAAAATCTTCCCGTTTCAGTTTGGATAAAATAACTTCATTTCAAAGTTTAAAACAACTTCATCATAAAGTTATTATAACCTTTGTCGTAAAGTTATTTTAACTTCAAGAAAGGTCAATTTTGCCATTGTAGTCCACAAAACCACTGTAGCGTTGATTTTGAGGAATCACCACTCCGGAGGGAAAGCTGGACAAAAAATCCTCAGTTGCCAATTCTCCCGTACGATCATTGTCAAAAAAAGTCAGGATGCGGGTGTAGCGTCTTGCCTGGAGATAAGACTTAGCCCGCTGGAGGAATGAAATGGAGTTGAGGATGATGACATCTTCAGGCATCCGGAGGCGTTTTTCCTCGGTGAGGTAAGTCAAGAAGTCCATAATCCCCTCAAAAACGGAAACCACTCCCCTACCCTCTTCACCCGGGACAAAACTCAGGTCTTTTTTGCCAATGGAAGATTTGAAATAAGGATTGCGGATTTCGTAACCACCGGAGACGTTTTTGATGCCCGCAGCGAAATAGTTCTTGCCCGTATTCGTGTTGATGAAGTGAACTTCCTTCAAGTACAACTTGGCCACGGCCTCATCGATGCCACGTTGGGCAATGTAGGGCAAGGACATTTTCAGTGGGGTGACCCGTTTCAGTTCCAAAACGGGGTTTTCAACCTGCGCTACGGAGTCAAATAAAGCCCCCTGAGGCGATTTCTCCTCTTGAGCGGCACTCGGAGCCATTCCGGCTTTGAAAATAGCCTCAAGAAACTGCAAAGCTTCCTGAACATGATGATAGCCCTTGTAGCGCATCACAAAATCGATGACTGTGCCTCCGGTATCCCCCAAAATCGTTCCAGATCCACTTGCCGCCCAGGAAGGACGTGTGGAAGCTGGCGATCATCTCCTGGCGGAATGGAGAGAGGTACCAGTACTCCTTGCCCCCTTTGGTGATTTGAGTGGGTTGGTGCCCCAGTCGCTCCAACAAAGCAGGTAAGGAAAGTTTTTTGGCCTGGTCGCTGTTCATCGAAAGTGGAGTGGTGAAGTTAATTTAAGTTGAAATGAAGTTAAATTGACTTTAAAATAAGTTCATTTCAACTTTAAACTAAGGTTTGAAGCAGGATTATTCCTGGATTCTGGTCAATTTTTCGGCGATGGCCTCCATGATCCAGGTATGGCGGGAGAGTTTGCCCGGGCGACTTTTCACGTTGCGGTCAATTTCCTGCAAAGTCTGAGGGTCGATGCGCAACTGGACAAAAATGAGCTTGGAGTTGTCGACAAGCTCTTCTTTTGCAGGTGCTTTGAGATCAGGCGTGGGCGTAGCTGGCATTTCTGTCACACTCCCCTTATTGATGAGCGCATCAAGCATCTTCTCATCTACTTCCGTTTTCCGTTTGGATAATGCCATGGTGGAGATGATATTTTGATTTTAAAATCAAGTTAAAAGGAAGTTAGAATAACTTTATTCTAAACTTAAAACGACTTTAGATTAAAGTCATTAGCCGACGATTTCCTTTTCGACGACAGCCAGAATCTCGGCAAACAGCGCGTTGCTTTCAGCCACTGCCTTTTCGTTTTTGGGTTTGAATTCGGTCACGATCAGGCCAGACGCGGCGGCATTGGCAAAAACCTTACGTTCGTGCAGGGGACTTTGGAGGACTTCCAGGATTCCCGACTCCTTGATGTACTCCCGAGCTTCGGATAAGTCCTTTTCGTTGCCATCTACGCGGTTCAGGAGGGCGTAGGCTTTAAGATCGGGATTAACCATGCGCATTTCGTCCACCAGTTGCGTAACCAGCTCCAGGGTCCAGATGTCGAAGGACTTGGGCGCAAAAGGAGCGATGAACAGGTCAGCGACAGTGAGAGCGGCCCGCTGGCTGGCGGTATCGCGGCCACCGGCGTCGATGACGATGTCGTCGAAACTTGGTTTGAGCTTGAGTACTTCGTCGCGCACGGCGCGGTCGGCCAGTTGGATGGAGGTGAATCCGGTTTCGCCTTTGGTGTCGGTGCGCCAGCGGGCAAACTCGGTTGCAGTGGCCTGCTTATCGGCATCGACCAAGAGTACTTTTCTACCACTGTTGGCAAGCATTGCGGTGAGTGTGACAGCTAGGGTAGTTTTGCCACTACCACCTTTGATTCCCCCAATTGTGTAGATCATAACGTTATTTTAAAGTTAAAATGAAGTTACAATATAGTCAAAAACGACTTATTTTGACTTCATCGCAAAGTTAGTTTAAGTTTTAAAAGGGCGAAGGATCAAGCAATTTTTTTTAGGGTGGGAAGTGATTTTTGGGTGGGGTGTCGCAGAAAACCAGGGAAGGTGGTGGTGGGGAAATTGAAGGCGAAGGATGAGGGAAAGTGGTGGTGACGTTATTTCAACGTTGGTTTGAGTTTAAAATAACGTTGTGGGGTGTTGGGTGAATGGGGGGGTTTTTTTGGGGTGAACGGGCAGCCACATAGGGCTGCCCCTACGATGGTGGTCAGGGTGTAATTTTTCGGGGCCTCTCCCCTACTCTATCTGGTCAATAATTTCAGGTGATTGTGGCCTTTGGACGTTGAATTAAAGTTATAGTGACGTTGTTTTGACTTTGAAATGAAGTTGAAAAGCTGTTTGTGGCTATTGACGGACATGGATCAGGTTGCTGGGTTTGGAAAGGTGTCAAGGGTTGAAGTTTTGAGGAAGGTTGTGTTTGAAGTTGTTCTGACTTTGGTTTGAAGTGAGATTGAAGTTTATTTGAACTTAAAGTGAAGTTGTTTTGGGTTTTTGAGGTGAATCTTCTGCATTGACGACTTAGTCGGCTGCCAGTGATTAAGGTGCGTTCTGGAGTGATGATAAATGTTAGGGAGCGGGTGGCTTTGAGCTGCCGAATAAAGTGGCGGGTTATAAGCTGGATGATATGATTGGTGCTGGTATTTCTGGGGCGGTTTTGTTGTTTTGATTTTAGAATAACTTTATAATAACTTTGAAATAACGTTATTGTAAGTTGGTTTTGGTTGAAGGATGGGATCATTAGCAAATGATTTAACTCACATTACGCATTTTTTACCGCAGAGTTTCCGGAGTACGCGGAGTTTCGCGGAGTTTTTTTAGGGGCACCTGCGGTGCGGAGAGGCCACGGAGGTCGCCTTTTGTTGAAGATTGGGTTCTTGGCTTTAATCAAGACCGATTTTCATGGGCTTGATCTAGTGCTGATTTTCTGGGGCACAAACTCTGGCCATCGCTGGTGGCAAACTTATTAAAACTAAACAACTCCGCGTTTTCTCTGCGTGAATGATGCAAGAGTCCAAGATTTTGATCAGTTCGGAGGCAATTGAGTTGAGTAAGGTTAGAAAAACTTTATTTTGAAGTTAGTTTAAAGTTGAAATGAAGTTATTTATGCCTCTCGTTTTCGAAAATGCATGGTTTTTTGATTTGGCTGACGCCAAATGTTTTTAATCGCGACGACGCGGCGGCACGACGATTCATTTGGCTGCCAAATGGCGACGAACACGACGTAATGGTGAGCTAGTAGATTGGGGTTTCAACGTTGAAATTTAACGTTATTGTAACGTTGTTTTGACGTTGAAATGAAGTTGAAAACCTATTTCTGGCTGTTGAGTGATCACGGGACTAGTCGCTGATTTTGGAAGACATCAAGGGTTGAAGTCATGTGGGTAGTCGGTTTTGAAGTTGTTGTGACGTTGATTTAAAGTGATCGTGAAGTTTGTTTGAACTTACAGTAACGTTGATTTAAGTGTAAACAAAGTCCTGGTACTGGATTAATGGACTCAAACCAACGTTACTGTAAGTTCATTTTGACGTTATTAATATAGCTCTTAAGCTCCCATCTAAATACCTGCCGTCTTGAGTTTGGCCAGTAGTTGATCTTCCAGCGATTTCCAATAAGTCAGTTTTTCCTGAAAATTGAGCAAGCTGTCTTGGAGCGATTCATTGAGTGGATCCTCCTGGATTTTTTGCTGCGCTTTCAGCACCTGGTCATGGTACTTGGTCACGTACCACTTGATGCGCTCTTTGCCGTGGCGAATCACTTTGCCATCGGTGAAGCGACGATGTTCAACCGTGTAGATGTCATCAAGCGGGGGTTCAGCCGGAAGGAGGTCTTCAGCCTCACGTTCAATTTGAAGTATCTCTTCGTTGCAAGGTGTTGCAACAGGTTGCAACGGCACTTTGGGCAGATGGGTAGGAGCAGAGCGCTCGGGCAATTTGAACCCAATGGGGAAACGCGTTCGATTGGGCGCTTCGATAGGAGAGGAGCTGTTGGGATGAGCCGGAGAGTTGGGCAACAAATGAACACTTGAGCGATCCAGGTTGTCCAGGCGTTTGACGATACTCAGCAGTAAAGGTTCAAGATCAATGGGCGTTGGGGTAGGGGAGGAGGCGAGTGGAATAGAAGGAGCGGGCAAAGCCGATTGAGTTGCCTTGAGCTCAGCATATTTTTGATCCAAATACTCCTGGGTTTTCTTTTTGTACTTGAACTGGAACCAGATGCAAACGTACATCAGTATGGTGGTAAGCACACTCAGCACACCAAAGACAGAACCGTTGCCCTTGGTTTCGCGGCGCCAGCGAGCCAGGTCTTGTTGGTATTTTTGCTCAGCCACGGTTTGCTTGTCCCCATTGGCTTTGGGAACATTGATGATTGCGGTGATCAAATCCTGTTCCCGTTGCTCGGCCACTTCGGTACGGCGTTTCCACTCGGTCGCATCTTTGTCGGAAAGTTTACCCCGCCAACTGCGCGAAGACTTGTACTCCTGACCCGGTTTTGAGCCTCCTCGATGTAAGGTTGAGAATAGCGGCGACATCCTCCGGTTTTTCTTCCTTGACCCTTGGGCGTTCCGGTTTTTTCTGGATGTTGGAGACCAGGTCAAAGCCACCCGGAATCGACATACCCAGAGAAACCAGTGCACAAAGCAGTAAGCCCAGCAAAGCACCATTGTTGTCGCTCTGGTGTTTGCCACCATCCAGCCAAAATTCCTTGAAATACGTATTCCCCGCAAAACGATGTAGAAGTTCGAAACCAACAATCAACAGCAATGTAACAATCACCGCAAGCACAAGACCAAAAGACAGTTGGTTGAGCAAGCCGAACACAAAAGCAAAAACTGCACTGTACTCAGTAAGGGCACTCAAGGCCAGGATGAACCAAACGCCAATACAAGCGAAAAGGTAAAGTGGCCGGAAACGCAGATGGTAGGGTAGGGGCTGAACTCGCGAGAGGTTTTGGTGCAGGCGCAGTTCATCATCCTCTTTCTCGTTCTCACGGAAAGGGCTTTGGATAATCAGTCGATTTTCCATAGATTTGCAACAGCTATTTTTATAGTTAAACCATACCCTGTCTAGTTATTCGCAGTAACTATTCAGGGTTTTTCATTTTTGCTGGATTTCTTGCTCTTCGTCGGACTGCTCTTCATCCGTAATTCGTCCCTGGGCCTTGTAATGGTCCTCCACAATTTTACTCACGATGTAACTTACTGCGCGATCCTGATCTTTGGCATCTTTGAGGACTTCACGGTGTGCTTTTTGGCTCAGATAAATTCCGACAGAGGTTCCCTTCTGTTTTTTCGCTTTTGCCATAAAGGAATGTTTGTTATCGGGCTAAGTTAACAAAGCTATGACAAAAGGGGGCGATTTAAATTTTCTGCAATTTATGCAGAATGTGCAGAAATATCAAAACTTTCAATTTATTTTCTAAAAATGTGTTTCTGAAAAAACATAAACAGCTGGAAAATAAAAAGATAAAGGAGATACTATGGAGTATTCAGTAAGAAGAGGAAACTATTCCATATTATCATCGGGCTAAGAAAGCACTAAAGGATGAAGATGATTAGAAGAAGGCGGTATAACTGAAAACTCCATAATAAGGAGGGTTTTTAGGCCAAAAATGGAACTGAAAACTCCATAGAAAGACCTCGAAATGACCAGTCCGTAAGGGGAAGTGACCTTGGATGAGGTAAAATATGGAGTTCTCCCCGCAAAAAAATTAAAGATTCTATTACTTTAGCAGGGATTAAGGGTTAATAAAGCAGCTGAAATGAAGATCAAGCCTTTAAACAGAATGCGCACGTCCGGGAAGATGAACTTTTCTTTTCAAAAGCAAGAAGTTCTTACCTATTCGAGATCTAGAGGGCAAATATGGAGATTTCAGGAGTTACCGACCTTTTTTGTTGTTGTTTCTTAATCTTGTTTATTTCTTGTTTTTACTTGTTTTAAGCCTTCATAAATGCCTTATTTATCAAAGAGTTACGATAATTAAAATGGAGTTTTCAGGAAAAATATGGATTTATCAGGAGTAAATATGAAGTTTTCAGGAAATGAGTATGGAATTTTCAGGAGAAACAATGGAGTTTTCAGGTAGGAGAAACGAGCAAATCCGTATAAATATGGGGTTTTCAGGAGTCTAGAAAGCTTAGAAGACATAATTAAGTGGCTCGGTTACTATGGAGTTTTCAGGAGAATTTTATGTGGTGTACCCGCTGTAAATTTTGCTGGGACATCCAGGAGAAGGCTCTAGGGTGTAAATAAGCCCAGTATGTAGCGATTTGAGCCAGTGCTGCACTTCTAAATATGGAGTTTTCAGTAGAAGGCAAATCCAGATAAAAGCACTCCATAGTTAGCTAAATCTGTTCATAGTTCAGGCTTCGGCAAAGTCCGATAATTTATTATGGAGTTTTTTATAAGTATTCATACTTAATGCCTATCTTGTAGCCTTATTCTTTAGCACAGTATCGCTATGGCAAAAAAGAACACTTCGAAAGGTAACTTTCCAGTAGTGACCCAAGCCAATCAATTGGTAGAGGCACACTACTCCCCAGGCTTGACCACCAGGGCACACAAGATTGCCCGGATGCTGGTATCCTTGATCAGCCCGGATGACAAGGAACTCAAGTTTTACAAAGTAAAGGTGGATTTCATCAAACGTTTTTTGGGTCAAAGCGAGTCAACGACCTGGGGCAGTTTTGTGGAAGAAATGAAGATGGTTTTCAAAAAACTTTCTAGCGAACCCATTGTCATTAACCGGGAAAAAGGCGCAGTGATTGCCCATTTTCTGGCCGGGGTAGACATTGACCCAGTGTCGGGTTATGTCACCTTTGAGATTTCGGGTTTGCTTAAACCTTACCTCATTGAGCTCAAGAATAATTTTACCTCTTATTCCTTGGCGTACATTCCAGCCCTGCGGAGTTCCTACTCCATTCGGGTGTATGAGCTATTGAGCCAGTACAAAAAAATTGGCTTCCGGGTTATGGAGGTAGACGAGTTACAACGTAAAGTAGGATCGAACTATACTTTATATGGAGACTTCAAGCGCACAGTGATCAATGTAGCTCAGCGTGACCTGGAGAAACATACGGACATCAGCTTTGAGTTTGAGGAATTGAAAGTGGGCAAAAAAGTTACCCGCATCAAATTTTACATTTATCCAAACAAGCCTCAGGAGGAAAACAAACCCAATCAGCTCTTGCTGGATCTCTTTGACAACAGTGAGAAAAATGCAAAAGCCCCCAACGCCATTGCAGACCAGGTGAGGGAATCGATACTCAAGTTGGGTATTGCAGAAGAGACCTTGCAGGAAATCCTACGATTGGGCTTTGACTTCATCGAAGCAGAGGACAAACGCGCCCTGGCCAATGAACGCTGCAACAACCTTGAAGCCTGGCTGATTGAAAAACTGATCTTGGTAGAAAAAAAGAAAGCTGTACTGGGCAGTGACAACCCTGGCGGCTATTTCGTCAACGCCTTGAAAGGAGACTGGGTATCGCGCTCGGCCAGCAGTGAGATCAAGAACAAACAAGTCCAAAAGGAGACACAGGATAAAAAGAGGCAGTTGAAAGGATTGGAGCAGCAGTTGAAGGAACTGCAAAAACAATACGAACGAGAAATGGGTATCATCTATGCCCGACTGGTGGAAGACGACGCCATTTTTAATACCTGTTATACCGAAGCCCGGAGTGAGCAAAGCAAACCAGGGTTGTTTTTTGATGACTTGTTTACGCCCAGGGAGCAATACGAAAAAGGAGGATTTGCTACGACGCTGGTGAATGACAAGATCAAGGAGAAATACCCGGATGAGTTCAAAGAAGTGATTGCGATGTACCATCCTAAGTTGCATGAATTGAAAGAAGGGGTGAAGGTGTTGAAGAAGGAGTTGGGCGTGAGTTATTGATTGGGGAGAATCAACTTTATTTTAAGTTTAAAATAACTTCATTTTAAAGTTGATTTGAGTTTATTTTGAGTTTTAAAATTCCATTCAAACAAAGCGACAAGCCAATGGAACAAGAAAATAAAATCATCGTTTTCCAGGAGAAACAGATTCGTCGGGTGTGGCACAACGAGGAGTGGTGGTTTTCGGTAGTGGATGTGGTAGAGGTATTGACGGAGAGTCCTCGGCCCCGTAAATATTGGAATGCCCTCAAAACTAAGCTTCAAAACGAGGGACACGTTGAACTGTCCCAATTTATGGGACAGTTGAAAATGCCATCTCATGACGGAAAAATGCGTGAAACCGACGCCGCTAATACCGAAGGGATGTTCCGCATCATTCAGTCCATTCCTTCGCCCAAGGCCGAGCCCTTCAAAATGTGGCTGGCCAAAGTTGGCTATGAACGCATACAGGAAATTGAAAATCCCTGAACTAGCTGCTGAACGCGCCCGACAGAACTACCGAGACCTGGGCTACGATGAGGCGTGGATTGAGACTCGGCTACAGACAATTGCAACTCGGGGAAGCCTCACCGATGAATGGAAGGCTCGGGGTGTACAAGAAGGCCTGGAATATTCCATTCTTACCGCCGAAATCAGTAAAGCGACTTTTGGGTTGACGCCCTCGGAGTACAAAAACGTAAAAGGGCTTAAGAAGGAAAATCTGCGCGATCACATGACGGATATTGAGCTAATTTTTACGATGCTGGGTGAGGCCACAACCCGCAATAAAGCAGTGTCAAAAGATGCGCAGGGATTTAATGAAAACCGCATAGCGGCGCAAGAAGGGGGGCAATCTGCGGGCAAGGCACTGGATGCTTATGAAGCTTGAAGAAGGAAAAAAAGTAGTGACCGGTCAGAATTTTAAGCAGCAGATCAAGGAAGCGAAGAAAAAACAAAAGGAGTTGAAGAAAGGGGAGGAGGAGCTTTGAGGGGCTGTCTTTCCGAATAGTCGGAAGAACACAGAGCGACATATTTTTTAGCACAAAGGACGCACAGAGAAAAACACAGGGGCACAAAGATTAGACGTTGACGAAGCTCCGCTTCAAAAGCAAGAAGACCTGGACTGGTCAAAGGTTTGGGCTTACTTCTACAATGAACAATAAAACGGCTGGTTAGTGTGTAGGAACAAGTGCCATCAGGTTGACCTTTTAAAGGTAACGAATTCGTTACCTTTAAAAGGCCTCAATGTTTAAATTTTTAAATGATTACTGCCACCTTCAGCACCCCAGTAAACAACAACTCACCCGGCAAATTTCGCGCCCAATCCACCTTCAGCTCCGCAGCCTGCTGTAGATTCCGCAGTCGATTGTCCTGCTGCAATTCCCGCAGCTGGGTTTCCAATTCAATCACTCTAGCCTCGTGCAGTTCGGGGATTTTGACCTTGCGCAGTTCCTTGATGCGTTGGGTACGCTTTTGATCCAGGTAGATGTCGTCGGAAGGCTGCATGGCCTCCAGGTTGGCGAGTTCGGCCATTAGGTTGCGGTATTCAGCCAGGGCGGCCCGATCCGCCTGGCGGAGGTTCTGGATTTGGACGCGCAGCACCTCGATGCGGGGATCGATTTGGGGGACAAAGGCTTCTTTGGCCGTGGTGGCTTGCGGGCGCATAATGACCAGGTCGCTCAGGTACTTGCCGCTGAATTGCTGACCTTCCTTCATCTGGCCACCGATCCGGGCAACAAAGTGGTTGGTCGCATGGAGTTTGACCTCCAGGATCAGTTGCTGGTGCAGCAGTTTGTTGAGACTGTCCAGGCCCACTTCTACCAGAAGCAGTTCTTCAAAACGAAACGAGCGCCCGGTATGGCGAGGGATGGTGTGGTAGATGATCTGTTTGGCCTTGTCCAGCAACAAGAACTTACCGTCTTTGAGTAAAGTCGCCTTGTTCTCACGCGCCTCGATGCAGAGGGCTTTGCCATGGAAAACCTGGCTGCCTTCGCGGTAGCGGTAATCCACCTCCAGGACATCGGAAGATTTTTTGAACTCCGAAGCCAGGTGTTTGAGGGTGCCGAAGGTGCGGTTGTAGGTAGTCCAGAAGCCCTGTTTGTACAAGCGGTTGGGACGCCAGGCCACCGAGGATGAAGGCAAAAAACCAGATGGTTTCCTTGCGCACATCGCCTGTGCGGATGCGCATATTGGGATCGCCGGGGAGGACGCAAGGATTTTTGAGGAAAGGATAGAACAAGAGTACCCCTTGCAAAGTGACCATATCGAAAAGCAGGTGGGAGATCATGGCAATGACGGCGATGGCCGTCAGGCGCTGGGATTGCCAGAGGGTTTGTTCCAGGAGTCCAGCTGCCAGCCAAAAGATACCCAGGCCCAGCAGCGAGTGGGTGAGGGTGCGGTGGCCATGACGGCTGTTCAGGTAGCGGCTGAGGGGCAGGAAGAGCCTGCCGATCGGGCTGCGGGGGTGGTCGATGTCGGGTAGGGTGGCACCGAGGAGCACTGCGCCAATGGTGGCGGGAGACTCCAGGATGTTGATGTTGGCGAGGGCGGCGAAGAAGCCGGTGAAGACGAAACCTCCCGCTAGATGGTTAGGTAATGTCATGGTTTTGAGTTGGAGGAATGATGAGTTATTCGAAGTCATGAATGATGAATGGGTCGGTAATGCCTGGAGGTGGTGGTGGTTCATGGGTGGTTATTCTCGTTATTGGAAAAGTGATTGTTTTTTGAATGCGGATTTCCACAAACCTTTGGGTTGCCGACTTATTCGTCATTCGTCATTGAAAAATTCGTCATTCATTTAGATGAATTTTCTCCTGACCATTTTGTAGATGTTGCGAGCGAAGAGGGCGAAGACCAGGAAGATGCCACCGATGAGTCGGTAGGCACCCGCATCGTCGCCGAGTTCGCCGCCAGCGTAGCGGAGGATCATCAGGGCCGAGAGGGCGATGACCAGGGGGAGCATCATGTCCAGTTCCCGTTGGGCCGTGGTGTGGCGGATTTCGCGGGTTTGTTCGGAGGAGATGTAGGCTTCCTTTTGGTAACGTTCGATCATTTCAAGGATGTAGAGCGGAGTGCCTCCGGTTTGATCCCAAATGTGGTTCTTAAAGCCCTCGTAGTCTTCGATGCGGTTCAGGTAAGGCAAGGTGACCTTGGCGATGAGTTCGAGCGTCTCAGGGCGTGTAAGGGGCTTTATTTCGAGTTTTTCAAAGTTGGTGATGAAGCTGGAGTGCTCCACTTTGACCTGGCGGGCTGCGGCGAGGATGTGGAAATGGTTTTTTAGTTTCTCCAGATAAATCACCTGGCCCCGGGTGAGGTTGCTCAAGTCGTCGAAGACCAAGGTATACTCCTGGGGTCGGGTGACCTGAATGAGGAGTTCCACGAGGCGTTTGGCCGATTCTTTGGTGATGACCTGTTGGATGTCCTTCATTTCGAACATGGCCTTGGCGATGGCCTCCTTGTCGTCCTGAAAAAGGTGGAGGAGCATGCTGGCCAACATCTTTTTGGGGTACGTCACATCATCCACCCGGAGGATTTTGCCCTGCTGGTAGTTGTCCAACAAATGCGTTTTGCCGATGCCCTGGGGACCGAGGAGGATGACGTTGACTTTTTTCTCGGCCAGGTCCATGAGTTTGGTGATCTCGGCCTTTCGTCCCACGTGAAATTTGGTAGTCCCCTTTTCCAGCGGCATGATGTGGACCCGTTTGGGCGGGAAGATGCGGCGCTGGAGCTTTTGGAACCAAGAACTAGTGTCGATGGACTGGATGGCCTGGCGCAGTTCCTGGTCTTCGACGTGGAGGTAGATTTCGGTGGTCTGCTGGCTGTTGTGGCCGAGGAGTTTTTGGGCTACGCGGATGTCGTTGCCTTCCCGGACTACTCGCGTGGCAAAGGTGTGCCGCAACATGTGCGGGTGTACAACTCCTCCGGAATACTTCTTGATCCTTTTCCAAACTACCACCCGGCTCAGGTAAAGCGCTTTGGAGGTTTTGGCCGGGGGGAAAATGTAGGTATCCGGCTCAGGGTCTTTGATGCGTGGCCAGTAGTCGGCCAGGGCTTCGAGCAAACGGGTAGAGAGTGGGATGGTACGGGTGCGGAGGCGCTTGCTGCGCTTTTTGAGGCTGGCCACGGTGACGGTGTTTTGCATGAAGTTGAAGTTCTTGCGCTGGAGCTTCACCACTTCGGTAACCCGCAAGCCACAATCCAACATCAGGAGGATGATGACGCGGTACTTCAGGTTTTTGGTGCCCGCCAGCGCTTCTTGCAACTGACGGGACACGAGTTTGATGTCAGGGTGGGCCTGGATCATGTTTTCATAGCTTTGATTCGACTTCGCTCATCAACCGGGTTGAGAAGGTTGAGGAAGTTGAGGAGGTTGAGGCTGCCGCGAGGACATTCAATTACAATTCAAACTTTTCAACGTACAAGAAGGGAAGCTGGAATGCTGTGGCTGAAATTCGGTGGGAAAGAAAAATGAGCGGGACTCGCCCGCTCCGAAATATATCCGAGAAGTATAAATCTGATTGAATAAAAAAAGCCGAAAGGTCGCAACGGCATTGCAACTTCTCGGCTTGTGGTGCAAAGGTGGAGATAATGTTTGAATAAATCAATAGTCCAACAGATTTTTTATGGATTTTCAGTGGAAATTCGGGTGCGGACGGGGGGCCGGGGGGGAAACACAATTGATGTTCTGTTACCCAGATTTTTGGGGGAAAGGGTAACGGGTTTGGAGGGGGGGTGAAAAAATTTGGGGGGTAGGGGTAGGGTGGTTTTTTAAACAAATTGGGGCTTGCCTGCGGCAAAGTGTTTTTTGAACCACCTTAGGAACTGAAGGGACTTGAGGGACACTGAAGGAGGGGGCACTGAGAGCGCAAAGTGAGGTGGGGACAGGGCGCTTCGCGCGTGGGGGCAGCTTCGCTGCTTTTTTTGAACCACCTTAGAAATCTTAGGGCACCTTAGGGTGGGTTGGTTCGGGGTAGGGGAGGTAGGGGCAAATTTCTCACCCTCTAAAGCCCAAAAAACCTTTTGACCTGTTCAAAATTGTCAATAATGGGCAGTTTTGAAAAATTATTTACGAACAATTGATTCGCATTTCAAAACATTCCCTATATTTATGAGTCTACTACAATATTTTAATAATCAATATATTACAAAAGAGAATTGATTTAGGCTACGCTACTTGAATTTACATTTAATTTTATATTCAATCTGCTCCTTATCAGGTTGGATTCATAGATTTCCAGACAATCAAGGCGGATGAACGGAAGCAAATACATGGTTATCCATTTCTTATGGAATTTTACCAAATCACTACTGTTTTGGGAGAGGGCCACTGTGCACACAATGGAGCTAAACACCCTGTTTCCCATTGAAGGAACACCCTTTGTGTTTTCATGGGAAACAAAGAATGCCTTATGGGTCAAAATCAAAGGCGTGAGGAGGAAATTGCCTCCTAAGGGGAAGTTGAGGATGATCACGAAAGAAGGTAAAAAACAAATTACGCTTACTGCCGTCAGCTTGATCAATAATGAGACGATGAATTTTATCTTTTATGTGGAGCCTTATAGACGAGAACCTTTCAAGCAAGTGGAGGCCATTGGCGGAAGTTTGTTTAAAATCCAGTCGAACCCCTTGGCCAAATACCACAAGTTGGGGCCATTCATAGTGACACCCAACGCATTCCAACAGCCAGGTTTTTGAAGTTGAAGCAGCCAAGGGCCAATTGGAGCAACCCTTCTCCATCACCACGTGCTGACTTCTTACGCATAAAGGAAGAGGCACGACAGCATGACATTTTGAAAAAATCAACAAACCTCAATACCCAAAAACAATAACATGGATCAAAGTTTCAATCAATCAAAAAAGCCAGGGTTCATCATGCGGATGTTCTGGCGGGCATGTGGGGCCGATCAGCGAATTCTGGAGAAATGTGATTACCGCGAACATGTAAAATACGCTTGCCTGGGCGGGATTGTTACCACCACGGGATTGATGGCCGGATTGGCCGGGGGGTATGCCTTTTACACCATTTTCCAGCCCAAAGGGCCAGCTTTGGAATCAGGCACTGATATTTCGACCCTGGTATTGTCCCTTTTGTTTGGTGCAATATGGGGTACGGTGATTTTCAACATTGACCGATTCATAGTTGCCAGCACCGGGCAAGGGGATGGTACTGAAGCCATTACCAAGAATGAACTGATTGGTGCACTACCGCGGATTGTTATGGGCATCATTATTGCCATTACCATTTCCAAGCCGCTCGAAATCAGAATTTTTAAATCAGAGATTGATGTGGCTTTGGAGCAAGACCAGTTGAAAAAACAAAGCGAGTTCATCACCAGTTTAGACACCCTTTACAATCCAAGGATTAAAGCTGAAAAAGCCAAAATGGCAAAATGGGAGGAGGAAATTACCCGCAAAGAGAGGCGCTATGCTGAATTGGAAGATGAATACAACCGGGAGATTACGCGGGATGACCGAAGAGGAGTAGGGCCTATCGCCGAAGCATTACTAGCACAGATGAAAAGGATGGAACCAGATATAAAGAAAATCAAGCAAGAAAATAAACCCTTAATCAATACCTCTTATGCCCAAATTGAACGATTTGAAGCAGAAAGGCAAAAACAAATCAAGGCCAGCCAGCGGATTTCCAACGGCCTGGATGGTTTATTGGAGCGCATCAAACTGTCCCATGAGATTGCGGGGTGGGGAATTACCCTATTCATCACTCTTTTGTTTGTGGCCATAGAATTGACGCCCATCTTTTTCAAACTCATGCTGATCAAGAGCCCTTATGATTTTCTGAGTGACAACGAAAAAGAACTCATCAAAGCCAGTGAAGGCATTGAAGTCCGCTACAACTACTACCAAGACAAGACGGGGATAGAGAAAGACCTGGTTATCTTCCATGAATCAGATCGAATCATTGATGAGCAAAAAAAGCTGTCGGAGGCACAACGAGAACTGAACGATTACATTGTCAAAAAATGGTTAGAAGTGCAAAAGCAAAAGGTGGATGAGAATCCGGAAAAATTCGTCAGTTTGAGCAATGACAATAGAATCTAAGCAAGGAAAGGAACGGCTAAACAAAATCAAACAGGCGGCCATGCAGCGTTTATGGCGGCTAAGTGTTTGTGACCCCAGCATTATGGCGCATTGCCCCAAGGCTGAAAAGGTCGGGTATGCCCTGGCAGGATTGTGCATTTTGGTATTTATTGTGGTATCCATTTTTTCGGGTATTTATTTGTCAGCTTTGATCTTCCAGTCTATTCCAGTTGCAATTGTTCTGGGCTTGGGACTGGCCTTAAATATTCTGATTGTATTCCAATTGGCGCTTGCTTCAGTAAGTAGCGCAAGGTTACCTCATACCGCTCATTTCAGGTATTCCTGGTCTTCAACAGTTGTTCGGCTCATTTACTTAGGGTTCATTTTGCTGCTGGTTTCCAAACCGCTGGAATTGTGTTTATTGCAACATCAAATTGGTCGCGACCTGGTCCAATTCAGGGCAAAACAGGCTCAACTTTTTAAAACGCAAAACCTGTCGTTCATAAACAAGGAGATTGACAAGCTACAAATTGACATACAGCATTTAGGGCGATTCATTGTACAATCACAAAGCCAGGCTGATAGTTGGGGCGATTCTTTGAAGCAAGAGCTTAAGCCCGAGTTGGCATTATCCAGCGTCGAAACGTTGGTGAAGGTCAAAAAAGGGAAGGAAATTGCGCTTCAAGAATTGAAAGCACAAAAGGCGCTTTACATTCAAAAATTTCGGAAGGCCAACCAAGAATCCAATCACCTGATACAACGGATTAAGATCCTTCATTCCAATTATCCAGCTACCTGGGGCATTACAGTTTTGCTGGGGCTTTTTTTGTTTTTCCCCTTCGCATATAGAGTAATCAACGTCAACAAGCATGTCTATCCGGTAAAATGCGATAGTCTTGATTACAATTTAGTGCTACGGAGTTACCATAATTTTAAACAAGTATACGCAAGAGTTTTTTTACACAAATTCAGCAAAAAAGTAGTGTTTCATGAACCCTATTTAGACCCGCCATTTAATACGCTCCGAAAATATGATACCCGGCCGACGAAAGGAAAAGAGGCCTTGATTGCATGGATCGTGAAAGAAAAGGGTACGCCATGATGCCAAAGATCAAAACCAGAGAAAGGTTCTTGCTGAAAGGCCAGTTCAAGGGCAAATATTATGGCTATTTAGATGAATTGCATAGTGATGCTCATCAAAAGGAGTACCAAATCTACATTTACGAAGGCAGCTTCCTGGCCTCCAAAGCAGGTAAGGATACGGACTATGAAGGGATGATCAGCAATGGAAATAGCTACAAGCTAATTGTGCTAAACGATATAGTGATAGAATCAAGTCCAGATGAAAAGGGGAACACTACCCTATATCGGGTGAAACCCGCCGAGCTCTGGGCTGAAAATGTATCGCTTATTCAGGTTCAAAAAGAGGGGAATATTACTTATGGAACTTTGGTTGGGGATGCGATCATGCTGGTTGATGAACGTATCACGTATGAAATAACTTCCCCAATAATAATCAGATCACCAAATGTTCCCCTTAATGAACAAAGAACCCATCCCAACATCAACCTGTAAGAAAAGCTAAGCCTGGCTGAAATCTTGGCGGGAATTCAGACAGTTTTGGAGCCTTACTTGTTATGGCCATGCTGATCAATTTTGTTGGCCAGCCATGTTTCGGTGATAGATTGGTTCAGTCTTGGCTATTTGTTAGGATTGGGTTGGTCATTTGGAGCTTAAGATGGGTCTTTACCCCGGTTTTGATATTGCTCAGGTATTTGTTTCAATCCATCTTGCTTTTGATCATCATGGGCGCATTTTTTGTTTCCCTGATTGGCAACTACGTTACAAATGCCCAAAATGGAAGCTTTCCTTACCCGACCTAAGGTTCCTCCAAGCTCGACACTTATCCGAACCGAAGGTGCATGATGATTCTGACAACCCGATCCTATGTAGAGCACCTTTTGAAATGGCAGGATTATCAAGCAACAAGCATACGAAGGCAAAATCAGAATCTACACTGATGACTATTTGGCAGCCCGAAGTTGGCGAGAAGGAATGGCCTCCCAATCGCCTGTTGAAGATTGGCCGGAAAAGGTATTTCATCGACTTGTTAAAAGGGACAAAGAACTGCTGGGGTTCTATTTTCAGCTAATCGACAGCATTCAGCAAAAAAACAATTTAGCCCCCAAGCAGTTTGCGGAGTTGCTGGTCAGCATGATTCAAGAAATCCCCTACGTATTACTGGAACCCGCGTTTTGTCTCACCCCAAAACAGCTTCCCCTGCGAGGATCAGGTAAGTTTAGGCATTCATACCCCTTTGGAGTTTTTGTACAGCCTTAAGGGCGATTGTGATACCAGGGCCTTGCTGCTTTACCTCAGCTTGAAACACTATGGCTACGATGTCATTTTGCTGGGTAGCAACCGATACCAACACGCATTGATCGGTATCAATTTGCCTTATCAAGGTACCTCTTATTCATTCAGGGGCAAGCGGTATTACCTTTGGGGAGACGACCGCAAAAGGATGGCAAGCGGGACAGGCTGCTCCAGAATGGTCAGACCTGAGTTTTTGGGACGTGATCCTTGCACAATAATTGTATAACCTTAATCAAATTTATAAATCATGCCAATTCAAGCACTCCTTTTTTCAATTGCGCAGTTTTTGCTGATCGTCATTATACTGATCACTTTTACCTATGTGTTGAATCGTTTGCTCATTCGGGCAATAAAAAGCAATGGGGACGGTGACGTAAAAGCAAGTCTGTCTTATGGCTTGTTTTTTAGCTCCTTGTTCTTCTCAGCTGGGATGGTTTTTAAGGAAATTGGAATGGCAGGGCTCTCCGTGTTACAAGTATTGGAAAGGGGAGGGGCGCAGGTGGCCCTGGTTTCTGAAATGGGGAAGTACGTATTGTATTTTATGGGGATTGGCCTGGTTTGCCTTTTTCTGGTTATCGCATTGAGCTCCTACTTGTATTTTTTGATCCGGAAAGTGGGCATTCTGACTTCTATTGCACGGGACGATTCTAGTGGCTCGATTTTTTTTAGTGTTGGGGTGGTCACCTTTACGTTGATCAGCCTGGGGTATCTTCGCCAGATTCTGGAGTATTTTATTCCGTATCCAAGTGTGCCTGGGTTTGGTTGAGGTAAATTATCTTAAGGCAATAAAGCTGAATTGGATTATAATACACTGATTCATAACCCCTAATGCTTCCCACCATATTTTCCAAAAACGGGCCTCAACATGTGCCAGAGTCCATCCTCCAGGTTCTGCAAAATTTCTGATCTTCGGTAGGTAGTTTGCAATAATAAAAATTGATTATGAGGGGTTGATCCTTGAGCCAGAGGTCGAGTTTTAAAGCATAAGTCGCCACGTTGCAAATTCCACAATGCTCTCTGAATCGTTTTTTGAGGCTATTAGAACTGCCTACATAAAGGCAAGTAGAAAGCCCCTGGTTTGGGTCAGAAGCATTCAGACGAGCGCGTTTGCTAGTGGTGTCGCAGCTTTTATAGGATTCGATGATTTGTTGAGAAACATCGGTTTGAAAATAATAGATAACCTTGCCTTTGGAGGGAAGTGTTTTAGCCAATTCTTCGATGCTCCTATGATCTGCCAAGGCGCTAGATTGGAAGGTTAGCTGGAAAAAAGAAGTAGGAAGGGTAAATGCTTCCAGCTTTCAATGTTTTTTCGGAGGCGTTCGAGCTGGAGTTTTTTGGCTTGATCCAGGATTTCCATAGGAATATGTCTTTGCTGATTTTATCAATATGATTGAGTTGGCTACATTTAGCCAATTACTAAGATGAAGCTTGAGCTGTCATTGCAGTCTTGAAGCCTTTATCTGCTGGCTGCTTTCATTTCCTCCCGTTTTTTGATAAAATCCATTAGCCGATCCATAAAATCGGGAGCTTCTAGGGAACAAACCATGATGTATTGCTTTGTTTCATGAGGTGACACCTCAGCTTCTACCGTTTGAAAGTTGATTGAAGCGTCTATTTTTCCCGCGTAAAGAATATAGATTTGATTTTCAGCATCTTTTGCAAATGCTCCTTTTGGATGGGATTTTGGGTCGGCAGGAAAGTTAATTTGGGTATTGTGGCTAATGTGCTTCCCTTTCACAAGAGGATTGGTCACAAAGAGGTTGAGGTGCTTAAGGTATCCTTTTTTGCTTACATTCAATTCGTGAAACCAATACAACTCATATTGTTCAAGGAATTGAACGGGTGCAAATACGTTTGTTCTGGGCGCCATGATCTTCACATTGTCAATGGAAATGGGATTATTGGCTTGTACTTTAGCCACAAACGCCTTATTGAGACTTTCGATCTCCGTTAGATTCTGAATGATTTTGAGCATGATTTATTGATTTTAGCTGAAAGCTTCCATGTTTTGATCCACTTCTTTATTGAGTTCACCTTGGTGACCACTCGCCTACATCCACTAGTCAGGTACCCTGCGAAAACACCAGCTAGGTGGGCAGATTGAGGGTGTGGAATAGCATTAAGCCATTGCATCATATTTCTTAGTAGTGCCCGTAAATCCTGATTTTCATAGCTCAATAAAGTAAAGTCGCCCCAAAGTTTTGGGGTTTCTTTAAAATGGTTAGGCAATGTATCTTGGGAAAATGAAGTTCTTTTACCCAATTAGAATGCTTGTCGGCATCCTCAATCGTAAAAGTAAATGCATCATCATCGAGAAAGGCCGCAATGGCGTCAGGAAATTCTATACGAAGGTTGATGCTGGATGTTGGACCCAGATTTATGGAGGAAATACAAATGTACTTTTTCGGTTCATCTTCATCGGTGAATGAATCAATCTGTACTTTCCGGCGATCAAATACAGAAGCAAAATCAAAACAGGTACACC
The DNA here is from genome assembly GCF_016718685.1 of Haliscomenobacter sp. Lineage (GTDB taxonomy): Bacteria > Bacteroidota > Bacteroidia > Chitinophagales > Saprospiraceae > Haliscomenobacter. The sequence continues at coordinate 100,597 of NZ_JADKCX010000015.1, forward strand.
AATGAGTTGATCTATTTTTAAATCCGAATGCCATTTTTCGATGATTTCCAGATTTCGATTTAGGATAAGATAAAAAGGAGGTTTCCAGTTTTCCTTTAGGTTGTTATAGGTAGAACTCTTCCAATTCTGACCACAGAGCGACCATTTACACAGCAAAGAGGACAATTCTTTACTGTTGTTGTAGGTTTGCTTTTTTCTTTCCAAAGTATGCTTCCATTTTTCCCTGCTCGACTGACTAGGTTGCCGTGAATCAGCCAAAGGGTCAAGTTTGTGTGCTGGGCTGCTGTCTTGATCTTCACGGTTCAATTCATAAGGCCAAGCACGCAAATTTCCAATTGAATGGAAGATGGATTTCTGTTTTGAATGCCTTTCTTATAACGAATATTTTGTTGGGAAAAAAGATGATCCCAGTCAAAAGGTACATTGGTATTTTCTAATAGAAATTGTTCTTCTTGAAAATATTCACTCAAAAAATGCCGCTGGGCGTATAGTAACAAGTCACGATTAACAAACATTTTTTCGGTGAAGGCTTTAATTTTTCCTTCTTGGTTTTGGTCAATTTTTGCAAAAAAATTACTCTTTACTGTAAATTTCAAGCTCTTGATCGATTCCAAACCCTTTTGCTTTGGAGTTTCCTTATAAGCAGGGATGGTCGGCAACACATCTAGGCTCACAGCTCTATACACAGTAGCATTTGACCAAAACGTGTTTTGATCAAATTTAGAAACGCAGTGCCAGATACCGTTAAAAAGGGAACGATAATCCCGCTGCTTGTCTTGTTTACCAAAAAAGAGAAGCAGGCTAAGCATCCCAAGAGCCATCCGATGTTTATCATCATCCTTTACAAATTGATCTCCTTTGACCCAAAATCGATAAAGAAGTATAAACATTAATTCGGGAGCGTCGTTGGTGATCCGTCGGAGTACTAAATAGGGAAAAGCATGGGGATTAAGTTTTGCATCAAAACTGAGCATGTCTTTGATGGTCAGAAGTAGGGGTTTTTCTTCGTGAATACATTTGGTCAACAATTGCTTTAAGAATAATTCAAAATCCTGCAAAGTTTTAGCGTCTGCAATCGCTCGTTGAAACTGTTTTGGCTGAATACTCATGCTTGGTGCTTCAGCATTTGGTTTATCTTTCACTAAGAATAAGCGGTAAGCCAAGATAATGAAGCGTGCCGGGCGGATGAGTGTTTGGCAAGCAGATTCCACTTCGTTTTGAACAGCAGGGGAAAGATGAGCTTTTAAGATAGAATAATTTAACTCTTCACCACGTAAAGGTGTTCCTCCTGCGTTGAGGCGGACAAAGAGGTTTTCAATTTCATCTTTTACCATTGCTGGTTCATCTGAATCATCAGGTTCGGGCTCAGGTTCAGGATCTTCTATGGTTGTTGCTGGTGTTTTTCCACCTGTTTGGGGTAAAACTGCTGAAGATTAAGATAGAGGGCAGGGATTTTTTGTCCATTCGTTTCATCCAAAATGTCTTGGGTGGCTGATAGAACCGTTTCTATCAAAGCATGAAGTTGTTCTTTATGATCGTTTTGGGTTTTTTTTTGCCATGAGGCATATTTTTCAGGCCAATACGCGTTGGCTTCGTGTTGAATTTTGTGAGTAAAAAATCCAGGCCCTGACCAGTTTCTATGGCTTCGATGAACCAGGAAAAAGGAAGTGGCAAAATCGCGTCATACGGGAAGAATTGAACGAGATCAGTTTTTAAGTAATCTTCGCACGGGTAAAGTTCAAGTGCTTTGCGGATGTTGTTGGCAGCTAAGGTCTTGGTATTGTCTGTTCGTTGATAGCCCCATGGATGAGATTTGGTGATAACGCGGAAAATAAACTTGCGCGGATCATCGGGATCGGCTGGCATCAAATCTATAAAAACTCGAATTAAGTCTTGGGAATCCCGGAAAGTCTTGCCCCAAAACCCAAACAAATGGCCGTAGCACGTTGCTGTCCATCTAAGATCTCCAATTGGGCATCAGTCTTGGTAGGAGACATCACAAAGCGCCCACTGGAAATCCGCAGCAAAGAATCCCACAGGTTTTCAATTTGTGCGGGTTTCCAAACAAAGCCTCGTTGTACAGAAGGGAAAGATTACTCGCTTGTTATGAGCCCAGTCGGCAATTTCTTTAAGTTAAATACATGCGGTTTTGAGGACATAGTCTTTTGAATTTAAAAAATAATAAAGGCTTGTTTAAGAAACGAAGGTAGGGGCGGGTAGTCACCTTTTGTCTGCGGAATTGCTTATCTTCGTTATCTGGGTTGGTACATTCATAAACGGGAAAACTGCCCAGCACTAGGCTACGAGCCCCCGTAACTTTACCTTGTTCCAAGTAAGGGTGTTGTTCTTGTTGTAGTTGAGGCATGGAAATTGGGTTGAATTTTTGTTTTACACGAAATGTAAAAGAAAAGGTTGCACGAATGAATGGTTTTAAGCATAGAGATGTCAGGATGCCGTTTTCTTATAAAACTTCAAGTATCGCATCTCCAAAATCCTACAGCTCATCCTTTCACTTATATAACCTAAAACTCACCTGATACCGATAAAACTCAATATTCGGTGCCACCTTCAGGGCCCAGCGGATTTTGGCATCTTCTTCCAGGCCAATGATTACCCCTTTTACGGTTTGCTGGGGTTCGGCCAAGGTTTCCAGGACGTAGCCCATGTAGCGTTGGATTTGGCCCACAACATTATCACTCACCCGGCCTTTTTTTAGTTCCACCACCAGTAACTCCTTTTTGTCTTTGCTGATGGCCAGAATATCGATGGGGCCGGTATCGGTGGGGTATTGTTGGCCGACCAGTTCGCCATCTTCGGCGTAGATGTCGTATTGTTTGCCCAGGTCGGTAAGGGACCAGTTGCTGACGAGGAAGGATTCGAGGTGTTTTTCGAGCGCAAAGGTGACGGGGTCCTCAATGCTGTCGTCGGTAGACACTAGGGTAGGGGGGCGCTGAGCGCTGACAAAGGCTTCGATTTCGAGGGCATATTTCGTGATGTCGCTCACCGTGCCAATGGAGCCGGTACTGTTGCGCAGCGCTTCACTCATGGCGGCGCGATCGATGGTGAGTGGATACCAGCGTACCGCGCGGCGATGGGGCAACACGCTATTGGGTGCATACTGATAATCGCCCGTTACTTCGGCAACCCAATAACTGCCTGTGCCGTTGGGGCAAATGACCAGATCACCTAGTTGGATGCCTTTGGCAATGGTCCACAAGGCACCACAGGCTAAGCCAGCTGCGACTTTGGATTTCCCAGGATTTTTGGATAGCCATACCGGGATGAATTTCTGGTTGAACTCACGCCAGATGTCGGGCAACTGGCCGCTGAGGTTGGCATCAATGCCAAAGTCTGCACCGATGCAGGAGTCGCGGTAACATTCCTGGGCGTGGATGCTTTTGGGGCCGAGCATGATGCGGTAGTAGTTTTTCATGGATTAGGGGTTTTTAGAGGATTCAAGAATTGGAAAGACCGGCATTTACATGAATGAATGGATGATTGAAATTACGTTAAAGATCCCAACGCTCTAAATATTTCCCGTCTTTGTCACGAACTGTCGCATTGGGTTGTCCTTATGTGCCTGTCCTTTTTTTCCTGGAGTTTCCAGCCATCTTTGATGCCCATCTTTGACTTGCTTGGCAACATCTTTACTGGGTACGATAAAATATTCTGGTCGCTCATCGATTTTTTTAAAGGCAACAAAAATGTAAAACATATTGTCTGAATACAAATTTTCAGCTTTTGGCCGAGTGGCCATTTACGTACTGAATATTGACTTGTTTTTTACTTGTACAGCAAAAATTTTATTGTTTGCCAAATTGGATGCATGAATATCAATGCTGTCGTTATTCCTCAAAGTAATCGATG
>NZ_JADKCX010000016.1 GCF_016718685.1 Haliscomenobacter sp.
CTTCGCGGTTGCCAAATTGAATGTTGCCCGACCACTGCGGGGTATTAAAACCCGTGATGAAGATGTCGTTGTTGTTTTTGGTCTCAGATCGTTGTAGTTCAGGTTGCCCGAGAGCGAGTATTTTTTGTAAAAATTGTAACTCAAGCGCAAGGCCGAACCGTAGTTGAAGTACGTATTGGTCGCATTGGTAAACACGCGGTAGCGGATTTGTTTGTTGCGGTCCAACATGTTCAACACTGCGGCATCGGTGCCTACTTTTCCATCAATGGTACGGCGACTTCTACCTGGCCCAAAAGCCTTCGTATACTGTTGTAATAAAATCCCAATCCAGTACCACTTTGTTTTCAAAAAAATACTTTTTACCCCTGCGTCCCAGGCCTGTACTGCTTCTGGTTCCAATTGGGGCAAGTTGGCGACCACCAATAAATTGCGGTTTTTGATGCCAGCATCGTTGCGCGTACTGCCTGCGGCTACATCCTTGTTTACGGCGGCAGCGAACAGGTCTAAGGAGTTTAGGGTATAGGAATTTTCCAAAAAGCCCAAGCCTTCATTCACTTTGGCCAAACCTCCTACCCTACGCACGTTGCCATTGTTGACATAAGAAAGTGCTTCAAACAAGGCCGGGAAACGAACCCCCGACTGGTAGGAAATGCGGTAGTTCCATTTTTCGTTCGGAGAATACACCGCCGCTAAACGGGGGTTCCAACGCCCGGGGAAGTCGTAGTTGTGGTCGTAACGAATCGATGCAACCAGTTTGAACTTTTCTTCGAACAACAACGGTGGCCTGAGCAAAAGCACCTACTTTGGAATATCGCACATTGTCTCCACCGGGCAGGGTTCTATCCTGGAGCGCCCGACTGAAGTCTACAAAGTTATTGCCATCGGGAATGACTACATTTACCCGCAAATCGGTTCCCAGCAACAAGCTTACTTTTTCCTTAAACCAATGCGAAGCATCGTACTGCAGCTCGCCATGGTACAAGTGACTGCGTTGCCAGAGTGCTGCTCCACCCGTAGCGGGAGCGCCAGCGATCAAAGAAGCGTGATCCCAATTGTTGATGCCGATGATCGTGTTTTTTAGGTCTTGGAATGCCTGAGTTCCAGGTTCCGGACGGCCTTGATCAGCAGAGGCACGGGCAGCCAGGTGTGCTTCAGTCAAAGATTTACCCTGGTCTATGCCAGTTTGTAGGGTAGTTTGATACAGGCTCCCCCAGTCGTTATTGGTTTTGGTCGTCAATTCAAAATTGTCAACCAGCGGTTTGAGGTTGTAAGAATCCCCCGTGTTTTCGTCGGTGAAATACACCCGGGCCGTCAAACGCTTGTTCTTGAGTTCCAGCGAATGGTTTTGCACCACAGCATTGTTGAGCCTGATTTTGTTGCCGCGCTGGAAGGTGCCATCCATACTCCCATAGCGGTAGTTGTAGCTCAACTCCCAATCTTTGAAAGGGCGATAAAACAACCCTCCTGAAAACTTCAGGTTGCTTACCTGAGGTTCAGTCAGGTCTTTTTCCCAATAGCCGGTGCGACGGACGTTGAAGGTTTGGCGTTTGCCCAGGTAGTTGACGGCTACGGCTACGTTGTTGTTGCGTTCATCGCCATAGCGGTTCCAGGCGTCGTAGGCAGGGTTACTTTCGCCGCTACCCAATTCCGGGAAGGCTGGATTGGCCGAGGCTCTGTTGCTGGCATTTTGGTCTACCGCTGCCGAGGAAACCCAGTCAATGCCCTGGAAGTAGCTGACATTTAGCTTTACTGCCAGTTTTTCATTTTTATCTAAAACCTTGGCAAAGCGCAAGGCGGTTTCAGTCATCAATGCAGCGTCGTGGTCAATGTTGTCAACATGATTCACACCAACCCGCTGGTAAAAACTCAGGCCCTGGGTTAAAAATGGATTTTTACTGCGCAAATGGGCCAGACCATTGATGGAGTTGATCCCGTAAAGCGCGGAAGCCGAGCCGGGAGTGATTTCCACCGAAGCAATATCCAGTTCCGAGGGGCCAATGGTGTTGCCAAGGGGCACCCAGCGTAGCGGCTTGTACATCCACCCCGTCTACCAATTGCATGAAGCGAAAGTTGTTGGGGTTGTTGAAACCCCGGGTATTTGGCACTTTAAAAGTCAAGCTGGAAGTGGTCAGCTGTACCCCTTTTACGTTTTCCAAGGCATCGTAATATGAGGCGGCTGGTGTTTCCCGAATGGCGCGGATGTCCAGTTTTTCAATGGCAACGGGTGACTTGAACAAACGTTCCTCGACCCGTGAGGCGGTAACCACCATTTCATCAGACATGACCACCAGTGGCTGCAATTGAAACTGCAACTTGGCGCGTTCGTTTTCTACCGTAAAAACCTGTTTTTCGTAGCCCACAAAAGTAATTTCCAGGGTAAAAGGAAAACGTAGGTAACTTTTGATTACAAATCGTCCAGTACTGTCCGTCACTGCTCCTGCATCATGTTCACGAATGTATACCGTGGCATTGGACAAGGGAGCCCTGCTGGCTCCATCTTTGACCTCGCCACTGATTTCTACCAAATTGTTCTGGGCACTGACCCGGTGGGTGATGCCCACTGCCCCAATGATGAGGACATAGAGGAGATAAACCTGTTTCATAAGTTGTGTTTGTTTGGGTAAAAAATATTAATTCTATTGAATTAGTAGAATTTGTGAGCTAAAAAAATTCACTCCTCATAGAGTGAATTTTTTTGTTGATTAAAACAACCAGGTATACAGGGTATACGTCTGCGAAAGAATAATGGTGATCCCCACTAAAAACATCAGTGCTTTTGCACTAATCTTCCGCACCAACAATGCGCCTAGCGGTGCGGCCAAAAGTCCACCTGCAATTAGCCCAAATACCACCTGCCAACTCTCTACCACCACAAAGACCAAAAATACCAGGGTGCTACAAAACGCCACAAAAAATTCCGCAGTATTGACCGTGCCTACAGCTTCGCGTGGATCATTCCCTTGATTTACGATGTTGGACACCACCACCACCAATAGAATCAAAAAAACCACCAAAGGCCCCCAGTAAAGAGACAAATTTTATCTCGGTCTTGGGACGTTGTGATCGAAAGCTTTTGAGCAAGATCAGCACACCTAAAAAGAGCAAGTACATGGTGACATATGGTTTGATCCATTTGCCATCAAATACCTCCGAGATCATATATGCTCCAATTACAGCCCCTAAAATACCCGGTAAAATGAGGCGCAACAGCAATTTTCGGTCAACATTGCCCAAATACAAATGAGAAAGCCCGGAAGCCCCGGCCGTAAATACTTTTGTCGTGTGAACACTGGCCGTTGCTACAGCCGGAGAAACTCCAAAGTGAAACAACAGGGTGGTACAGGTTACTCCGTGTGCCATTCCTAAGGCCCCATCAATCAGTTGAGCGATAAAACCGGTCAATAGATAGGCGAGAAATGTCCAGTCAAAATTAAAAGTAGCAACTCCTCCGGTTTGACTCCATACACTCAAAACCAGATAAATAGCCATTGCTACCTTGAGTGCGACGATGCTTACCGTGATGTGTCTAAGGGTAATTTTTTCGAGCATATTTTGTGTTTATAGGCGTTATTGAGGCAAATTTATTAAAACTTCATCAAGTTAGTAGGGTTTTTTGAAAAAATAATCCCCTTAGATGCAGAAAACAATCCAAAATATTGATAATCAACTAATTAGACTAATTTTTTAATTTTATTTTCAGAAGGTATATAATTCTATCCAAATTTAATGCTACTAATAATCATAAACCCCATAAAACCCCTCATTCCAGGTGCAAATCTTCCAATTCACCAATTTCTTGCAGATAAGAAAAAGTCCGTTTGGCTTCTTCCTCATCCACGACGCTGATGGCTACGCCGACGTGAACCAATACATAGTCCCCCATTTTGGCGTCGGGTGTCATGGACAGGTCTACATCTTTGGAAATGCCTCCAAAGGAAACCTTGGCTTGTCGGATGTTTTTATGCAACACTGAAGGCGTAATGGCCGTGATTTTTCCGGGAATTGCTAAGCACATGGCTTTTTTAGAGGGTGTTTGGGTTTTTATTGAACAACTGCATAAGTAATCTTTTCTTGCCCAACTGGGGCCAGGTTTAGCTTCACTCTGGGGCGAGCCAACAACCATTGGTACCAGGCTTCCATCCCGGTACCTGCGGTTGCCGATACCGCTATAAATTCCAAATTGGGATTGACGCGCCGGGCAAAATCTTTGGCGCGTTCGAGGTCAAACTTTACGTAGGGCAATAAATCGATCTTGTTGATGAGGCAGAGTTGGGCGGAATGGAACATATCCGGGTACTTGATCGGTTTGTCGTCGCCCTCGGTGACGCTAATGATGACAACCCGGGCGGTTTCACCCAAATCAAACATCGCCGGGCAGACCAGATTGCCTACGTTTTCAATCATCACCACTGCATCTTCAGCGGGGTGCAGCTCGTGCAAAGCCCGATACACCATATCGGCATCCAGGTGGCAGCCTTGGCCGGTGTTGATTTGCACTACAGGTGCACCTGTGGCTACGATGCGGTCAGCATCCTGGGTCGTTTGTTGGTCGCCCTCGATGACCGCAAAATTCATTTTCTCCCGCAAGTCGTGCAAAGTGCGCTCCAACAAAGCGGTTTTACCTGAACCTGGCGAACTGACCAGATTAAGCGCCAGAATATTTTTGGCTTCAAAGTAACCTCGATTGCGTTGAGCAGACTGGTTGTTTTTGGCCAAAATATCTTGCTCCAGATGGATGATTTTCTTTTCTCCGGTATGGGCAGATACGGCGGCTGGGGCATTGTGTTGATGCGGGCCATACCATAAAAAATGCCAGAAACGCCCCCAGCCACTCAAATGTTGGTGCTGGTGCTGGGCGTCATCCCCAACCCGGGTAATACTGACCCCATCTTCGTGTGAACTACAGCCGCAAGTGGTACACAACAAACGGTTTCTAAAGCTGTTTGAAGTGGACAAGCGAAAAGGCTTCCGCCACCGGAGCTCGCGATATACATTCAAACAGCTTCTAAAGTGATGGATTTTATTTTCAACTCCCGCCCTTCTGTCACTTGTATGAAATAACTGTTGCAAATGGGGCAAGGATCATACAAGGTCGTTACGGGGAAACTCAGTCCACAGTCGCTACACTCCGCTTTACCCGGGATGAAGGTGAATTTTTTCTCCGCCTGGGCTAAAATCGAGCGTTTGATGCCTTCACTCCAGGCAAATTCCAGTGCATCCAATTCGACACCAGACAAGGCGCCGATTTCCAACTCAATGGCATCGATGCGTTCGGCCTGGTTTTCCTGCGCAACTTGCGCGGCCGCATCCACTACACTCAGGACGATGGATAACTCGTGCACAGCTTTGTAAATCTGATTTTTATAAAAAAAATTCCACTGAGCAATATTAACTGTGCATCGAAAAAAGCCGAATGACAAAAATCATTGACGGCAATGATCTGTATCACTCGAATCGCCAGTTCCTTTTACAAATTTTGTAACATCCTATAAAATTTAATATTTCTCTCTATTTCTCCCTAAAGCCTACCCGGCCACCATAATTTTCTAAAGCATCCTTTCTACCGAGGTTCGTACAGAGCCAGCGGCAGATCGCAAAAACGCAAGAAAATGGCCGTACAAACCGACCAAAAGCGCCCTACCTACTTCGAAGAAGTGATGCGCAAGGGCTATGAGCGCAGGGATTTTTTAAAATTCTGTGCCACGATGGCTGCCTACATGGGCCTGGAAACCTCCGGCGTAGCCCAGATTACGGACGCCTTGATGAACAAACCTCGCCTCCCGGTGATCTGGTTGCACTTCCAGGAATGTACCTGTTGCAGCGAGTCCTTCATCCGCTCTTCTCACCCCATGGTGGCCGATATTTTACTGGATCAAATCTCACTGGATTATACCGAAACCTTGATGGCTGCTTCCGGCTTCCAGGCTGAAGCCGCCATGCAGGATACCATGAAAAAATACAAGGGTGAGTACATCCTTTGTGTAGAAGGCTCCATTCCTACCGCTGCCGATGGCGTTTATTGTTGTATCGGTGGCAAATCCGCCCTGCAAATTCTGGAAGAAACCGCGGCCAACGCCAAAGCCATCATTGCCTGGGGCAGTTGTGCTACCCATGGTTGTGTACAAGCGGCCAAACCCAATCCTACCAAGGCTACGCCAGTGCGTAAACTCATCAGCGGCAAACCCATCATCAATGTACCGGGTTGCCCACCAATTGGGGAAGTGATGGCCGGGGTAATCGTCCATGTGGTGACTTTTGGTACCATTCCTGAATTGGATAGCCTGGGCCGCCCCAAAGCATTTTACTCCAAACGGGTGCACGACTCCTGCCAACGCCGTCCGTACTACGACGCTGGCATGTTTGTGGAAACCTTTGATGATGAAGCCGCCAAAAAAGGCTATTGCTTGTACAAAGTGGGCTGTAAAGGTCCTTCTACCTACAATGCCTGTGGGGTCATGAAATGGAACAACGGGGTCAGCAACCCGATCATTTCCGGCCACGGCTGTATTGGCTGTAGTGAAGAAAACTACTGGGACAATGGCCGTCTGTACGAGCGGGCTTCGGTTTTCCCTGGTTTTGGCATCGAAAGCAATGCAGATACGGTTGGGAAAGTTGCACTAGGTGTTACCGCAGCCGGTATCGCAGCCCACGCCATCATGACCAATGTGCGCAAAAAAGAACTCATATCTGACTTGATTGGAGAAGGGAAGGAAACGGAGAAGGAAATCTGAAAAACGGTTCAAGGGTTCGTGAGTTCGTGAGTTCGAGGGTTCTATCCGGCACTTTGACAGTGCTCAGTGACCGGACGGAACGCTCGAACCCTCGAACCTTCGAACCTCGGAACCCTAAACCAAAAACATGAGCCAAAGAATTGTCATAGATCCAATTACCCGTATCGAGGGTCACCTGCGCATTGAAGCAGACATCCAGAACGGGAAAGTATCCGATGTATACAGCGCGGGCACCATGGTTCGCTTGCTGGAAGAAATATTGCGGGGTCGCGATCCACGCGACGCCTGGGCCTACGTTGGCCGTGTGTGTGGGGTATGTACCTCAACGCACTCACTGGCTTCGGTTCGTACGGTCGAAGACGCACTGGGCATTGTTGTCCCCCCTAATGCCGAGATTGTACGCAACCTGATGTTTGCTACGCTCTACATGCACGACCACGTAGTCCATTTTTACCACTTGCACGCCCTGGATTGGGTAGATGTGGTCAATGCACTCAAAGCAGATCCCAAAAAGACTTCGGAACTGGCCCAAAGCATTTCCAACTGGCCTAAAAGTTCGACCGGATATTTTTCGGACCTGCAAAAACGCATCGGCAAGTTTGTAGAAAGCGGCCAATTGGGCATTTTTACCAATGGTTACTGGGGGCATTCTGCTTACAAATTACCAGCTGAAGTCAACCTGATTGGCCTGGCGCATTACCTGGAAGCACTGGAATGGCAAAAAGAGATTGTCAAAATCCAAACCATTTTTGGCGGCAAAAACCCTCACCCCAACTACCTCGTAGGCGGGATGGCCTGCGCCATCGGGCTAGACGATGTGAGTGCCATCAATGCCGAACGGCTGGCATACATCAAACAGTTGCTGGACGATGGCAAACGCTTCATCGAGCAGGTATACATTCCTGACCTCCTGGCCGTGGCCTCTTTTTACAAAGATTGGGGTGCAATCGGTGGTGGTTTGGGCAACTACCTGGTGTACGGCGATTTGCCAACCAATGGGTTCCGCGATGCCAGTTCCTTTAAGTTCCCGGCTGGGGCTATTTTGAACAAGGACTTGTCCAAAGTACACGAAGTGAACATGCGGGAAGACATCGAAATTCAGGAGTTCATCAACAAATCCTGGTACTCGTATGAAGGCGGGGAAAATGTAGGTTTGCACCCCTGGAAAGGAGAAACCAAGCTCAACTATACGGGTCCAAAACCGCCTTACGAGCACCTGAATACGGAAGAAAAATACAGCTTCCTCAAAACACCCCGCTGGAAAGGGCACGCCATGGAAGTAGGTCCATTGGCCCGGGTACTGGTGGGTTATGCCAAGGGTATTCCTGAATTCAAAGAAGTGGTCGATTCAGCATTGAAGCACCTGGATGTGCCAGCAACGGCTCTCTTCTCTACCCTGGGCCGTACCGCCGCACGGGGCCTGGAAGCACAACTGGTAGCCAACTGGGCGCAGGAGTTTTATGATCAATTGATCCAAAACATCAAGTTGGGCGACACCCGCATGGCCAATACGGAAAAATTCCAACCCGACACCTGGCCAGCCCAGGCCAAGGGCGTGGGTCACGCTGAGGCGCCACGGGGAGCATTGGGGCACTGGATTGTAATTGAAGATCAAAAAATTGCGAACTATCAACTGGTGGTTCCAACCACCTGGAATGCTTCGCCACGTGATCCACAAGGGCAAATGTCGGCCTATGAAGCTGCCTTGATGGACACGCCGATCGCCGATCCGGAAAGACCTGTAGAAATCCTGCGCACCGTGCACTCATTTGACCCCTGCATGGCCTGTGCGGTTCACTTGTACGATGAAGAAGGTAAGCACCTCAGTCGGGTGAAGGTTCTTTAGGGGCGATAAAAAATAAATTGTTCATTTTACCAAAGGATTAGATAAGTAAACGTTTCATTTTAAGTGTCTTATCTGATCCTTTGGCTCAAAAATGAACATTTATTTTCCCCACTACTTAATACAAAAAGCTAAGGTTATGAGCAAGCAACAGATTGTTCACCACAAACTCCTCCGGGTTTTTGTATGGGAATTGCCCGTCAGGGTTTACCATTGGCTGAACGCAGCCAGTATTACCGCTTTGGTGGTGACCGGTTTTTTCATTTCCAACCCTCCTGCCTTGCAGGTGAGCGACGAAGCGGTTTTCCGCTTCTGGTTTGGGAAAGTTCGCTTCATCCACTTTGTAGCAGCGTATCTCTTTTTGTTCAACTTCATCATTCGGATTTACTGGGGCTTCGTGGGTAACAAATACGCTTCGTGGAAGAATTTCATCCCCACCAATCGACGCTTTTTCCGGGAGATGGCAGGTCATCAAAATGGACATCCTGCAACTGAAAGGCAGAGAACACATGGCCGTGGGGCACAATGCCCTGGCAGGATTCATCTATTTTCTAACCTTTATCGCTTTTATGGTACAGGTGATCACTGGATTTGGGTTGTACGCCGCCACAAGTGAATGGTGGTTCCCCCAACTATTTGCCTGGGTACCTGGGGTATTTGGAGGTGACGCTCCGCTGCGGCATTTCCACCACGCTGCGATGTGGTTTTTTATCCTGTTTGCGGTAGTTCATGTTTACCTGGTTTTTTACCATGATTATGTAGAAGGCCGGGGTGAAATTTCGTCCATGGGCGGCGGTTGGAAATTCATTGAGGAGAAAGCGGTGGAGGAACTAAAAACGCATCATAAATAGGCCAAATACAACAGTAATACTTTCTTCATTGCATCATTGTCGACCGGGTGAGTGCGATTCACCCGGTCGCTTTTTTAAATAGCGACCTTATGGCAGTTCTAATTATGGGTATTGGCAATTATTTGATGGGCGATGAAGGCGTTGGCGTGCACGCAGCACAACGCCTGGGCTAAGGAATCACTGCCAGAAGGGGTCGATGTACTGGATGGAGGTACTGGGGGATTTTTCCTGATGGAATATTTTGAAAATTATCCCGTAGTCATCCTCATTGATGCTACGCTGGATGAGCGGCCAACGGGCACAATCCGGGTGATTGAGCCACGTTTTGCTGCCGATTTCCCCCGGGCGATGAGTACCCACGACATTGGCTTGCGCGATCTGGTGGAAGGTTTGACCATCCTGGGCAAACTCCCCAAAATTTACTTGTTTGCGGTCTCCATTGCCATGGTACAGCCACAACAAATTGAATTGTCGCCTGAATTAGAGCGGATAATGCCCGAGTTGTTGGAACAAGTAAAAACCATGGCAGGATGAGCGCAAGGGCTCCTAATCAGCCAAATAATGGCATAATAACGAATCGGATTGGATAACGGAGACAGCTTGGCAAATGGTATGTCGCATCAAAAGTGTGCGCTAAACCCAAATGAGCATCCGTTATTTCACTTACTGGGTTGGAAGTTGGCCCGGGCCCGGCCTTTCTGGGGCCAGGCCGCATTGAGTTGATGGAACGCATTGCCGCCACGGGTTCGATCAACAAAGCCGCCAAAGAAATGGGCATGTCTTATAAAAAAGCCTGGATGATGGTACAATCCCTCAACCGCCAGGCCACTACCCCACTCATCATTACGCAAACGGGCGGCGAACAAGGCGGTGGCGCGCAGCTGAGTACCGCCGCTCAGGAACTCATGCAAGCATATCAGGCACTCCGCCAGCGCTTTGAGGAATTTTTGCGGCAAGAAACCCAAAACCTGCTCCGCAACGAATAACTTTTGCCAAAGGAAAATACCTCGGGTCGAACTTTTTTTGCTTTTCGTTATTTCTTTAAAAATATAACGCTATTTTAGCGGGGGGTATGACCGCCATTCGTCACTTGTACTGTGACACCCTCCAAGTGAATTCTGTTATTTGATATTTAGGTTATGTCAGCAACCGGGGCTCCTTTCTGGAATCGAAAGGAGCCTACGGTTCTTTTTAAAAACAATACCATGAAGAATTTTCTTTTTCTGATTGTGGTCTTGCCTTTGGCTCTGTTTTCCCAAAAGAAAATCGATCCAAGTAGCAGTATCACTATTCAAGGGGCAGTAAAACAAGCACTTCAAATCAGCATCGAAGACTTGAAAATACCCACTCAAAAAGGGCAAGGCAAGCTGAACATCTACAGCCACGACGGTACTCTGCGCAGCACCATGAAAGGTCTACTGGGCATTCCCATCAAAACGTTACTTAAAAAAGTGGAATTTGCCGTGGATTCACCCAAAGACCTCAGCCAGTTTTATCTGGTTTTTGAAGCAACGGATGGCTATCAGGCGCTGTATTCCTGGAACGAAATTTTCAACACCAGGGGACCAAGTGTACATCCACGCAGATGGCATGGGGCTAGATATGGAGCAGCGGATTGCGTTCCTGAGTGATTGCGACGGACGCCGCTATGTGAAAGGTTTGAATACAATTAGTGCGGAGGCTGTAAACGGATAAACTGAAGTTATTTTTTTGCCTATCGTTATGTTTTAAATACACAATGTAGCCCATGAAACACGTTGCCTCCTTCATTCTATTATATTGCCTGTTGGGCAACCCCCTTCAAGCTCAAGTTGTGCTAAAAGGCCAGGTAATGGAAGCGCAAAGTGGGCTAGTCCTAAGCGGGGTATCTGTTCTGGAAAAAGGCAGCATCAATGGTACGGCTACCGACTCAAGTGGATATTTTGCACTGGCTCTTGCCAGCAATACTGGCCCTTGGACACTCGAAATATCCATGGTGGGTTTTCGTACTCAGGTCCTCCAGATCGCACAACCCAATAAACAGATGGTGGTACGGCTGGAAGAAGACATCACCTTTTTGAATACCATTACGATAGCAGGATCGCGGCTGCGCGAACGCATCATCGATGTCCCAGTCTCGGTAGAATTTTTAGACCGTCAATCGATAGCCAATGCGCCGACGCCGACCTTTTACGATGCCTTGGAAAACATCAAGGGCTTGCAGATGGCTACAGTAAGTTTAGGGTTTAAAGTACCCAATAGCCGGGGTTTTATGAATACCACCAACGTGCGTTTTATTCAATTGGTGGATGGGGCGGACAACCAGGCGCCCCATATTGGCTCCCCGATTGCCAATGCCTTGGGGCCGAACGAACTGGACATTGAACAAGCTGAATTGATTCCCGGGGTTTCCTCTGCTTTGTATGGCATGAATGCACTCAATGGTCTGTTGCAGCTGAGTACCAAAAGCCCTTTTGAACATACCGGGCTCAGTTTGTACCAACGCGTAGGCCTCACCCATGTCAACAACCCCCTATCCGCTGCCCAAATCAATACCGAAACCAATCTGCGTTGGGCTCAAAAAATCCGCAAGCGTTGGGCGTACAAACTCAATTTGGGTTTCATGCACGGCCAGGATTGGATTGCCAATGACCTGAGCGACCTTGCCGTGGGTGCAAATGCCTCAACCAGCCTTCCCGATGGGTCCTCCAATCCAGCTTATGATCCGGTAAATGGTTACGGCAATGAACGTTCCAACCGCAGAACCCTCAGTTTAGCTGGCAAAAACTATCAGGTGGCCCGCACGGGTTATTACGAACGA
This sequence comes from Haliscomenobacter sp., assembly GCF_016718685.1. GTDB lineage: Bacteria > Bacteroidota > Bacteroidia > Chitinophagales > Saprospiraceae > Haliscomenobacter. The sequence goes on from NZ_JADKCX010000016.1 coordinate 12,226, forward strand.
GAAGTGACCAATTACAATGTACAAAATTTGAAAGGAGATTTTACGCTGGCCTTTCGCCCGATTGCGGGCAGCGAACTGAGCTACACCTATCGCATCGGCGAAGTAAACAACGTTTACCAACGTTCGAACCGCTTTCGGCTTCAGGATTATCTCTTGCAACAGCACCAGTTGCGGTACCGCAGTGGACAACTGACCGCCAACGCTTATGTCACTTTAGAAAACACCGGGAACTCCTACAATCTGCGTTCAATGGGTGAAAACCTCGATCGTCAAGTCAAAACCGATGAGCAATGGTTTGCGGATTACCGCACCCGATTTCCCCAGGCCACCGCTCAAGACGACAATGTGCTCAAAGCCCATCAATTGGCCCGGGCCTATGCTGATTCAGGTCGCCTGGTTCCAGGCACTCCAGCTTTCAACACACGTTTGAATCAATTGGCCGACATCAACAATTGGGATATTGGCGCAGCCTTGAGGGTCGTTTCGCGTTTGTACCACGCTGAAGCGCAATATAATTTTAGTCCGCTGGTCAAACAGTTTGAGCTCTTGGCCGGAGCGGAGATGCGGCAGTATGAAGTCATTCCCGATGGCAATTATTTCGTCAAGCCTGGGGGTGGAGCAGGGAATTTGTTGTACGGAAAATTCGGAGGATTTGTCCAAATCGCCGACCGTTTCTTCCGCAATAAGCTCAAACTATCAGCTACACTACGCCTGGATAAAAACCAATATTTCAAACCCGTTTTTAATCCACGTCTGGCGGTGTTGTACCATGTCAATGAAAGGAGTTCCCTGCGGGTATCCTGGCAGGAGGGCTACCGATTTCCCTCACTTTTTGAAGGTTTTTCCAACATCAACAGTGGGGGCGTAAAAAGGGTAGGCGGCTTGCCCATTATGTCGGAAGGTTTGGGCGTTTTTGAAAATTCCTATCTGCGCAGCACTGTCGATGCTTTTGTAACTGCGGTCAACAACGATGTCAACCGCAATGGCCTGAAACAAAGTGACGCCATTGTCAACAACCAAAACTTGCTTAAGCGCAACCCTTACACCTACCTCAAACCCGAATATGTCTCCTCCTACGAGATCGGCTACAAGGGCATTTTTGCCGAAGGAAAAATATTGCTTGATGCAGATTTTTACTTCAATGCCTACCGCAATTTTATGGCGCAGGTAGAAGTTAACCTCCCTCTGGGTAAAAACGTCGACTCCATTGGGTACTATTTATTCAACCGCAACAGCAATGAACGTTATCGGCTCTGGACCAATTCCTCTTCGCGGGTGTTCAATTATGGGGGTTCACTGGGGTTAAAATACCTCAATTGGTTCAAATCCTTCAACATCAATGCCAACCTCAGCTACGCAAAACTCAATCGAAAAGAAACCCAGGATGGCTTGGAAGAGTCTTTCAATACGCCAGAATTTATGGTCAATGCCTCGCTGAGTAATCCACGTATTTTTAATCAAGTTGGATTCAATCTGACCTGGCGTTGGCAATCGGCATTTTTATGGCAATCTTTTATCGCCAATGGCCATGTACCTGCTTATTCAACCCTGGATGGCCAGCTCAGCTTTAATGTTCCGGATTGGAAAATCAGCGTCAAAATGGGTGGGTCTAATCTTTTGAATCGCTATTACCTGCCCTTCATCGCAGGGCCAAACATTGGTGGACACTACTACTTGAGCATTAAGTACGGGTTATAAGTCACCTGAATTTTGAAGGGTTATTTTACACTTTATACACACAAATTGAAGATGTACCAGATCAGGTTTTTTTTAAAAATATTTTTTTTGTCGGGTTTGCTCTGCGGACTCTCCTACCCAATTTCCGCCCAAGACCTCTCCGTAGCTGCTGCTGCCAACGTTCGTTTTGCCCTCGAAGAGATTGAAAAAGTATTTGAAAAAAAAACCAAACTCCGCATCAACATCAATTACAGCTCATCTGGCAAGTTGAGCACCCAAATCACCCAGGGTGCCCCCTTTGACGTGTTCGTCTCTGCGGATGAAGAATACCCCAAAAATCTGCAAAAGGCAGGAGCAACGGCCAATACCCCAAAAGTCTACGCTTGTGGTACACTGGTATTATGGACGACCAAATCTGGGCTTAGCATCAAAGCCGACGGTAAAATTTTGTCGAGCAATCGGGTACAAAAAATAGCGATAGCCAATCCAAAAACCGCCCCCTACGGCCGGGCCGCTATCGAATGGCTCAAAAAAAAGGGCCTTTATGCCCAGGTAGAACACAAACTCGTGTATGGCGAGAGCGTTGCCCAAACCACCCAATACATTCTGGCGGGTGCCTGTGAAATTGGGCTTACCGCCAAATCGATGGTCATGGCAGAGGAAATGCGCGGCAAAGGCAGTTGGGTAGAAATCGACATCAAGTACTACGAACCCATCCGGCAAGCCGCCGTCATCACTGCTTATGGACAAAACCAACACCCAGAGGCTAGCCACAAGTTCTTTGATTTTCTTTTTTCTCCTGAAGCACAAAAGATTTGGAAAAGTTATGGTTATAAATAGTTTTTATACGTATAAATGACAATAATTTTGTCACCTCTCCCTATTTTGTATCTTTATGGCTGGACACCTGGCTTCGGCCAAAACGCCATTTTATTAGAACACCTATACTTGAGGTTAGACTTGTTGTGCCAAGTCTATTAAACATTGCCAATATGAATTTGGTGAAAGGATTGGTTGAGCTGATTCACAGCAACAAAATATACATCCCAGAATTGCGGGAGAGCATTTTGCAACACCCTAAACTATCCGTACTTTACGAAGGGTTCATCAGCGGTAGATTTAAAGATGACGAAGATGCTGCGCAGCAAATTTACAATTCTACCAAACGCCACTCGGCTTACCTGAAACTCAAAAACAACTTACGTCGACGCTTGGTCGATGCCGTATTTTTTATCGATACCGTCAAAGAAAATTATTCTGACCGCCAAAAGGCTTACTTTGAATGCTACAAAGAATGGGCTGCGGCCAAAATCATCCTCAGCCGCAACACCCAACCAGCCGCAATGATGATGCTGGAACAAATCCTGAAAAAAGCTGAAATTTTTGAATTTACAGACCTGGTTACGGATATAGTGAGGGCTTTGCGCATCCATTATGGTACTCGTGAAGGTGTTTTGGATAAATACCACTACTACAACGAACTTTACCACAAGTATTGGAAGATCGTAAGTTGGGAAGACCGCGCCGAAGAGCTTTACGCTTTTTTAATGGTCAACTATGTCCAGAATAAATCCCTAAAAAACTCGATCCAGGAAAACGCCATGCTGTTTTATGAAGAGCTACAACCAGCTGTAGAAGAATTTGGCACCTATCGTTTGTTGCTTTATTCCGGGCTGATCCGCTTGATTACGTATTCCAGTGTAAACGATTATGAGCAAATTTTGAAGGTATGTGATGACATGCTTACTCAATTCAGCAAGAAGCCTTACACGCCAGGAGTCCCCATCCAAATTTTCAACTACCAGCAGTTGGTCTGCTTTATCCAGCTCAAAGATTTTAATCGAGGCCGCGATGCCCTACCCCGGTTTTTGGCCCTGGTTGAACAGGGGTCTTTCAATTGGTTTAAATACCATGAACTGTATTTACAACTCGCATTTCATACCGCCAATTACCAGGACGCCTACACCATTTTGCCTAAAGTCTTTAAAGAAAAATCATACCATCTGCTTCCGGCCTCAACCAAAGAAATTTGGAACCTCAACCTGGCTTATGCCGTGTTTCTCCAGCGAGAAGAAAAAATTAGCTTACCCCAAGACGATACCCTTTTCAAAAATTTTCGCTTGGGTAAATTTTTGAATGCCATCCCGATTCTTTCAAAAGACAAACGTGGGATGAATGTCTCTATTTTGATTTTGCATATGCTTTTTTTGTTACAAGAACAAAAATATGATGACGTCATTGACCGGATCGAAGCCGTCCAAAAATATTGCAGCCGCTACCTGAAGCACAATGAACTCTTCCCGAGCAACTCTTTCATCAACATGCTGCTGGAAATTCCCATCCAGAATTTTCACCCGGTGGCCGTTAAGCGGCACACCGATAAATATTTACAAAAACTAACCCAAGCTCCCCTTGAAGTTACTCAGCAAACGGTTGAAATCGAGATCATCCCTTACGAAGACTTATGGAAGATCATCATCACCCATTTGGAAAACAGTGAATCAAAAAAAGACAGATCGGATTTGATTAAATTTTGATCCTAAGCAAGTAAGCTGCTTTTATAGCGCAATACCAGAGCAAGCAAGCAACTCAGCATTCCGCAAAATCGCTTAATTCAAATTCCACAATAAATTAAAAGTCAATTATTTAAACAAATCAACAATGATAGTAGTCCTATTTTTTTACGAAGCAAAACTGTTCTTTATGTCCTTCCTTCTTAAGGATGACCTCCCGATATTTGTAATCGTAAAGTTTTTTAGAACACTGTAAAAACAACTTTCATGAATGTTCTTGACTCAATCACTTTGATTGTTGGGCTTGCCATGCTTAACAAAGTGATTACTATCGACACAATTGGTGCATAACCATGTGCATGAACATGCCATGTGCATGAGCAAACAAACCTAACAATGAGCTAGCCAAAACGAAGCCCCCAATTGAACCCTGTTTCAATTGTTTTGGCTGGCTCAAAACCTTGGGCTACTTTGAGAAATCAGCCATAAATCCGATTACTCCTCTATAAATTTTAGGTCACAATTTCGAATGGGTATGAGCAGAATTTGGCTGTTCTATACGGGTTAATTTTTTGATTATGCTAGCTCTTATAGGCAGCGGATTACCATAAATCTATCTTTTTTATTAAGACGACCACACATGAAGACACTCTACAAATACTTGAATTTTTTCAGGTTTTTGGGTGGGGGAGGTATATCAAGTCATCAGGTATACGCGCTTCTAATACAACCAAAACCGGATTTTCACACTTTACTGTCAGCACACCAGCTGAAATACCGCAAATTCATTTGGGCCTTCGTATTGTGCACATTGACCAGCATGAATGGTGTCCAAGCTTTCGTGAAGCCGCCCATGGCCAATTTTGGAGCGAGCAACTACCCCTGCAATACCAAAATGCCCTGGGTGGATTCGTCATTTACAGGGCTCAGTTCTTCGGTTATTGATCCCGCTGCTGATGGTCTCGCTTGTTTAGGCAGCAATACCAACCTCGGCAATTTGCTCAATAATAGCCTGAGTGATTTTGCTTCCATCAATTTCTTCAGTGGATTGGGTGGTTGTAGTTCTACCTTAAGTGTTGTCGATACAGATGTATCTGACACCTATCCTGTAGGGACCTTTGCTGGCTATCGCGTTGGAACAGCAGGTTTAGTAGGGATAAGTATAGGTCTGAACATTACCATATCTACCTATAACAATGGCTCTTTTGTTGAGTCTCAAACAGTAGTAAGTTCAGGATTAGGCTTGAACTCTAGCCTGATCAATGGCGACGGAACGGCTACGCTCGGTTTTGTAACTACTATGGGTGCCTTTGATGAAATTCGCATTACCTATACCGCTGCTGTAGCATTGCTGTTCACCGGAACTGTATATCATGCCGTGGTGCAGCGCTATTGTGCAGGCCCATCCCTGGCTTGTAACGTTCAAACCCGGATGAATAATCCGACCTTCCCAACCCTAATTGGAGCAAGCAATACCGGACTTAGTGGTGGTGTCTGTGTAGGTTGTTCGGTAAACAATACCGAAAATGCGGTGAGCAGCAGCGCTACTGATTTTGCGACCATTGTGCTGACTGCCGCATTAGGCACTACGGGTTCTATTGCCGTAAAAGATCAATTAACCGACTATCCTGTAGGGACTTTTGCGGGTTTTGACATTTCAAATCCCAATTTGGTCAACGCCAATTTATTGTCGGGAATAACCATTAGAACGTATAAAAATGGAGCGCCGAGAGAGGCCTCCAATTCGGGTACCCTGCTTTCCGTAGGCTCTACCTTATTGACGGGTGCAGGGAAACAAACCGTGGGCTTTGTCACCACACTTGATTTTGATGAAGTAAAAATAGAAGTGACCAATTTGTTGGGGGTTGCCAGCACGACCAATGTATATGGTGCTGTTTTCCAAAGTTTCTGTGTGGGTCCAGATTTGCCTTGCAATACGCTTACCTCAATGGCTACGCCCACTTATCCAGTTTTGGTGGCAGGTCCTAATACAGGCACTTCAGGGATAGCTTGTGTACTATGCAGCGTGGATAGTACCAATAACCTCATTGATAACATCCCGAACAATTCTGCCAGAATCAACCTCACTGCGGGGATTGGAGCGATTGGTAGTATTGCGGTTAGAGACCAACTTACGGACTACCCAGCCGGAACGTTTGTTGCTTTTGACATTGAAAATACAGCTTTGTTGGATGTTGACTTACTGGATGGTATCACCATTTCCACTTATTTAAATGGTAACCCTGTCGCGGTAGAATCTCAAAATGGCCAGGCTGCTTTACTTTCAGTGAGTACTGATCTACTGACCAACTCTGGTCGACGAACGGTAGGGTTTGTCACTACAGCGCCCTTTGATGAAGTAAGATTGATTGTATCCAATACGGTTTCGGTCAATTTAGGCATTACTAGAGTATACAATGTATTTTTTGAAAAATTCTGTCCGGTTGTATTGGAATGCAATACCACCAATTACCTGAATGGGCCTGACTTTCCAGTCATTATTAACGATGAGCGTACCGGGGTAGATGGTGTAGCCTGTGTAGCTTGTTCGGTTGAAGACGCACCTTATGTCATCACTGCCGATCCAAATGATTATGCAGTCATCACCACGGTAGTTGGTGCATTGTCTCCGGCCTCGATTGCTGTAAAGGATGTGCTCAGCACTTTTCCAGCTGGCAGTACCGCAGGGTTTGTAATTAGGGACATCAATACCATTTTGCAGGTTGAACTGTTCAACAGCATTACCATTACGACCTATAATGATGGCATACCTCAAGAAAGCGCTTCTGGAAGCGGCCTGCTCGATCTGGCGGTCTTGAACTTACTGAATCTAAGTTTAACCGGACCTGGTGACTTTAACATCGGCTTCCGCACTACCCTACCCTACGATGAAATTCAAATCAGTGTAGGTTCTTTGGCCAGTGTCATCAACATCATCCAGGTTTATGGAGCCTTTGTGGATACCCGTGGGGCCAACGATGGCACTTTGAACTGTTGTCCCACAACTGCGCCTAATTTAAGTGCAAACGCCCTGAGCAATACCTGCCCAGCAGTGACAGTCGACTTGAATAGCCTGGTAACCAATATTCCACCGATGGGTGCTGATTTCACCGTGGTTTGGTTTACCAATAATGGAGCAACTGGCACTGCTTACCCAACTCCGGGTGCGGCTACCGCAGGAACCTACTATGCTTTCTTCTATGATAACATCGATAATTGTTATGGTCCTGCTTCTGGTGCTGTAACAGTTACAATCAATGCTTGTCCGCCCGTCATTACCTCTAATGGAGGTGGCCCAAGCGCCAATATTTCCGTACCTGAAAACACCACTCCCGTAACCACCGTAACGGCAACTGACCCTGAAAATGGCACCCTAACCTACAGCATCAGTGGCGGTGCCGATGCAGCCATGTTCAGCATCGATCCGATGACCGGAGCCTTGAGTTTCATCTCACCCAAAGACTTTGAAAACCCTACCGATGTCGGTGGTAACAATGTGTACGATGTACAAGTAACCGCTACGGATCCAAGCAATGCTACAGATGTACAGGACATTGCAGTAACGGTAACCGACGTTGATGAAAATGGTCAACTTTTGGTAAAAGTATTGCTGCAAGGCGCCTTGTTTAATAGCCCGAATCCAGGCGTCATGCGTGATAACCTGCGTTCAGGCAACCACATCCCCCTCAACGACCCTTATACCGGATCAGGCAATCCGCGCTTTGCTCATGCTGGCACAGGAGGGGCTGCAAGCACGACCTCGGGTGTACTAGCTGCCAATGTAGGTACCGACAATGCCATTGTAGACTGGGTTTTTGTGGAACTGCGTAGCGCAGCAGACCAGACAGTAGTTGTAGAAACTCGCGCAGCCTTGCTGCAAAGAGATGGGGACGTGGTAAGTCCTGTCGACGGAACTTCTCCCTTGGTACTGCCCGGCACTGCCGGCAACAGTTATTTCATCGCAGTTAAACACCGCAATCACCTGGGGGTCATGACTGCTACCGAACGGACCATTACACTGGCAGGAATCACCGTGGATTTCCGCACGATGAGTGATGCCGATGTGTATCATACCAGTACACCATTCAGTTACGATGGCTACGAAATGGTGACTGTCAGTGGCTTCCGAGCGCTTTGGGCAGGCAATGCCAATGGCGATAAAAAAGTCAAATACCAGGGCCCAAGCAATGACAATGCAACTGTTTTGGCTCAAGTATTGGGTTTTCCAGGGAATGGAGGAATTTTCAATTATGATCTCGCAATAGGTTATTTCTCTGGCGACCTCAACATGGATGCCAAAGTGAAATACCAGGGAACCACCAATGATCCAGGCTTCATGTTCCTCAACCTGATTACCAACTTTGTACTGAACACCTTGGATCTGTACAACTTCGATTTATTCAGCGAACAAATTCCATAAATAACACGGGCATCAACTTCCCTCTCCTGCTTTGGGAAAGGGAAGTTTTCCTTATTGAACACTCAAATTGTATTTTCATGAAAAAATCATTACAACTTCTAACCACATTGGGGTTGGTACTCCTGGGAGGCGTGCTGTTTGGGCAGAACCTCGAGTTTACCCTCCGTTACAATATTCCGCTGGCCCGATACGAGGTGTATGCTCGGCCCTCAGCTACCAATGCAACTTTTGCTTGGGGCCCTTCGCAGATTTCAATTGTAGCCCCAGCTGTTGTGCCTGATGCTGCTTTTACGATTACAAGCGTAAGCGCAGGTGCCTGGCAGGATAACTCGATTATTATTGCGCCTACGGTCACACCTGCATTCGATTACCACGGGGTTGGTTCTTTGGGCGCGCCCACCAACTTGGTGATGACCGTAGAGAAACTAATCTTCCATTTTACCATTGCAGGCGGCTGTTATGATGGGTTACGCTTGTTCATCAATGGCTCCGACCCTAACTCTGCAGCACCCGGTATGGGTGGTGGTGACTTCTCCAATACGGTATCCGATGGTTTGGCCCAAGAACGTTACATCGGGAATTACAACAATACCGGAACTACTTGTTTTCCCGATACTGATGGTGACACGGTCACGAATAACGTTGACTTGGACGATGATAACGATGGTATTCTGGATACCGTAGAAAATGGCCAGCTCAGCACGGATACCGATGGTGATGGCATCATCAACAGTTTGGATTTGGATAGTGACAATGACGGCATCAGTGACGTTGATGAGGCGGGAGGAACCGATGTCGATCGAGATGGTGAGGCCGATGACAATGATGGCATGCCCGCCAACAACAACGGTATTCCTTCTACCGCAGGTACGGGAGATACACTGGTTGGTGATGATTTTGATAACGATGCTCGCCCCAATCCTTACGATTTGGACAGCGACAACGACGCCATCAATGACATCGTAGAAAGTGGTAATCCCAACTTGGTCGATGCCGACGACAATGGTGTTGTAGATGGGCCAGATACAGATGGTGATGGTATTCCAGACTCTGCGGACAATTTCGTTGGCTTCGGAGACTCGGCAGATCCCGCCCCAGTCAATACCGATGGGATGGCTGGCCCGAACTACCTGGATATTGATTCAGATGGTGATGGCTTAACGGATATTGAAGAAAGTGGCGTGGCTAACCCAGGTATCCTGGACGCCAACAATGATGGTTTCATCGACAATAATGCAGACCCGGAAGGGGATGGTATCCCACAGGTTGTGGATGGCGCTCCTGCCGTATTTGGCGATGCAAATGACCCAACTCTACCCGACAATACCAATGATGGTGACCCAGACTATACTGACCCCAACAATCCTCCGGTAATAACTTCGGATGGCGGTGGCCCAACAGCAGGCATTTCTGTACCAGAAAACACCACAGCGGTAACCACAGTAACCGCTACAGATCCCGAAAACCTGTATGGTACACCCAAGTTTAGCATCACAGGTGGGGCTGATGCGGCGCTGTTCACCATCAATGCTGCTACGGGGGTATTGACATTTTTAGTTGCGCCTAACTTTGAAATCCCAACCGATGCGGGTCTCAATAATGTGTACGATGTGCAAGTAACCGTAACCGACCATGGTGCATTGACTGATGTACAAGACATTGCGGTAACGGTTACAAACGTCAATGAAGCTCCGTCCATTACTTCCAATGGTGCTGGGCCCAATGCCAGTGTTTCTATACCTGAAAATACTACGCCTGTAACCACCGTAATGACCAGTGATCCCGAAAATGGGGCGATTACTTATAGCATTACAGGGGGAGCCGACGCGGCATTGTTTACCATCGATCCAATGACGGGTGCATTGAGCTTCATCACACCTAAGGATTTTGAAAACCCAACCGATGCGGGTGCCAATAACGTTTATGACGTACAAGTCACCGCGACGGACCCAGGTTTATTGACCGATGTACAAAACATTGCTGTCACCGTAACCGATGTCAACGAGCCACCAAGCATTACTTCTAATGGAGCTGGGCCAACGGCCATCGTTCCAGTAGTTGAAAACAATACCGCAGTAACAACTGTAACCGCTACCGATCCTGAGAATGCATATAATGTGCCTAAATTTACCCTCCCTGGTGGGGCAGATGCCGCCTTGTTTACCATCAATGCAGCAACGGGTGCTTTGAGCTTCATCACCGCACCCAATTTTGAGGTACCAACGGATGCCAATACCGATAACAATTACGAGGTACAAGTAACGGTAACGGATGCAGGCCTCTTGACCGATGTGCAAGACATCACGGTACCTGTAAGCAACGCCAATGAAAATCCGATGATTACCTCGGATGGTGCTGGCCCAAATGCTGGTGTATCTGTGCCTGAAAATACGACCGCTGTAACCACCGTAATGGCAAGCGATCCCGAAAACGGTGTCGTTATGTTTAGCATCACGGGTGGTGCCGACGGGGCTTTGTTTACCATCGATCCATTGACCGGTGTACTGAGTTTCATCACACCTAAGGACTTCGAAAACCCAACCGACGCAGGTGCAAACAATGTATACGATGTACAAGTAACGGCTACTGACCCATTGGGGGGAACCGATGTACAAGCCATTGCTGTCACCGTAACCAACGTCAATGAGCCACCAAGCATCACTTCCGATGGAGCTGGCCCGACTGCTAATGTTCCAGTAGCTGAAAACACTACCGCAGTAACGACCGTAACGGCTGCCGATCCTGAGAATGCATATAATGTGCCCAAGTTTACCATCACTGGTGGGGCAGATGCCGCCTTGTTTACCATCAATGCAGCAACGGGTGCTTTGAGTTTCATCACCGCACCTAATTTTGAGGTACCAACGGATGCCAACACGGATAACAATTACGAGGTACAAGTAACGGTAACGGACGCAGGACTCTTGACCGATGTCCAAGCCATCACGGTGCCAGTAACCAATGCCAACGATGCACCCATCATCACATCTGATGGCGGTGGCCCCAATGCCAGTGTTTCTGTTCCTGAAAATACTACCGCCGTAACCACGGTTACTTCGATGGACCCAGATGGAAATCCAGTTACCTATAGTATTACTGGTGGTGCTGACGGAGCCTTGTTTGTCATTGATCCAATGACGGGTGTACTCAGCTTCATCACGCCAAAAGATTTTGAAAACCCAACGGATGCAGGTGCCAATAACATTTACAATGTTCAGGTGACTGCTTCGGACGGCAACGGAGGTACCGATGTACAAGCCATTGCAGTGACTGTGACCAATGTCAATGAGGCACCCAGCATTACTTCTAACGGTGGTGGCGCAACGGCGAACATTTCCATCCCTGAAAATTCTACACCGGTAACTACGGTTACGGCAACTGATCCAGAAAATCTCTATGGCACGCCTAAATTCAGCATCAGCGGTGGAGCAGATGCGGCTTTGTTCACAATCGATGCCAATACAGGAGCCTTGGCCTTTATATCTGGTCGGAACTTTGAAAGCCCAACCGATGCAGGTGCCAATAATGTGTACGATGTACAAGTTACGGTAACTGATGCTGGGCTCTTGACCGACATACAGGATATCGCAGTAACCATCACCGATGCGGATGAAAATGGTCGTCTGCGTGCAAAAGTATTGCTACAAGGTGCTTTGCTGGGGACAATCACTCCTGGGGTAATGCGCGATGACCTTCGCTCGAATGGCTACGTTCCCCTGAATGATCCTTACACCTTATCTGGTAATCCACGTTTTGCCCATGCTGGCAGCGGCGCTGCAGCCAGTACGACCAACCTAGTCTTGAATACCGATGCGGGTACTCCTGATGCCATTGTAGATTGGGTGTTTGTTGAATTACGCAGTTCATCTAATTCTAGCATTGTGCTTGAAACCCGTGCTGCATTGGTGCAAAGAGATGGCGATGTAGTGAGCCCGGTTGATGGTGATTCGCCGCTTGAGTTCACCAATCTGGCTGGCACCAGCTACTTTGTTTCCATCAAACACCGCAACCACTTGGGCGCAATGACCGCCTCCACCCAAACCTTAACAGTAGGGGGAACTGTGGTTGATTTTACTACCATGAGCAATGCAGATTTGTTCAACAATACTGGTTACGACGGTGCTGAAATGATTACCATCGGTAGTGTAAAAGCACTCTGGGCAGGTAATGCCAATGCCGATGTAAAAGTGAAATACCAGGGACCAAGCAACGACAATGCTACCATACTTTCACAAGTATTGACCCACCCAAGCAATGTAAGTGGTACATACAACTTCGATCTTGCACTGGGTTATTTCTCAGGGGACATCAACATGGATGGCAAAGTAAAATATCAAGGTACGGGTAATGATCCAGCTTTCATTTTTGCCAACATCATTACCAACTACACCTTGAACCTGATGGATTTGTATAACTACGATCTGTTTATTGAGCAACTTCCATAAGATCATATCAATCACATAACCATGGCCGGCAGCGCATACGCTGCCGGCCCTTTTTTGAATCTGCATGACAATTCAAAAATCTCTTGGCATGAAAAAGACGCTACTTTTTTTTCTTTTCACATTTCTAGTCAGCAGCATTTCTTTGCTGGCGCAAAACCTTCAACTCACGGTCAGGTACAACCTGGCTTTGGCTCGTTATGAGGTTTACGCATTGCCATCGGCAAGTAATGCGACCTTCTTCTGGGGGCCCTCACAAATCTCGATCGTGGTACCTGCATCTGTACCTGATGCCGATCTAGTGATCACCAGTGTAGAAGCGGGTGCTTGGGACGACAACTCCAACGCCTTCGCTCCTGGTGCGGCCCCCGGCAGTGATTTTCATGGCGTAGGTTCCTTAGGCGCTCCGGTCAATTTTTCCTCAGGTGTGGAAAAGTTGATTTTCCATTTTACCCTACCAGGTGGTGGTTGCATAGAGGGTATTCGCCTCTTCAACAATGGCCTCGACCCTAGCTCTGCTGCCGCTGGTATGGGTGGTGGTGATTATCGCAACACCGTTGTCGATGGAACGGCTACCGAACGTTATGTAAACAATTTCGCCAATAATGGAACGCTTTGTACGGAAGTGCCCATTAGTTGTGGTTGCTACAATGTCAACGTTACTTTGGATGCCAACTGCCAATTCACCCTCACCCGCAATCTGGTCTCTGATGGAAATTCTTGTGTCGGAGCCTACGTTCGGGTCATGGACAACAACCCTACCAATAATGATATCATTGACTGTGCGGGGGTTTGGACGTATGGTTTATTCAACCCCGATGGCACCATCATCTGCTGGGGCAAAGTAACCGCAGAAGACAAATCTGCACCTGCCTTGATTTGTGCTCCTCGTGACATCACCTTAGATTGCTACGATGTTGACTATGTGATGAACAACCGTTTGACCATTGGTAACGAAGGTACCCTGCATAACCTCATCTCCCCGTCCTGCTGCCAATGCAACTGACGGCCGCACCATCAACAACGCTGAAGGTGTTGCTGGAGTGGGTGACAATTGCCAACTGGGTTTGATTCCTCCAGGCTTGGTTTCTGACAACATCAGAAACCTGGGTTATGCCTATTACGAAGACAACTGCCGCGATTGCAATTGCCGTACGACCTTGAAGTGGACGGACAAAGTGGTATTCTACGCTTGTACCGACATCGAGTTTACGCGCGATGGCTACTATGCCAAAATCGAGCGCGAATGGGTGGCTACGGATTGCAACGGCATGCGTGCTGATGCTTACATCCAGGACATCTACTTCAAACGCCCTGCGTTGAGTAGCTTCCAATTTGGCATTGGCAAACCAGACGACCGTGATGTAAAAGGAACACCAGGAGTTGGTCTTGACGAAGTAGGCTACAACTGGACGGTTGAATACCAGTCTTGTACACCTGACAAGAGCCTGATCCTGCATGACGATGTAACGCCTTATATCGAAAGCTATTTCCACACATCTTCTAACTCTCGCCGGATTTACCTGGACAAACTGGAGTGTAACTATTCTGTATCGATCAAAGACACCGAGTTCCCAATCTGTGGCGGCAAAGGCGTGAAGATCGATCGTGAATTGTATGTATTTGACTGGTGTAAGGGTAAAATTGTAGATACCTTCCACATCCTGATCAAAATTGGTGACTTCAAAGCACCTACAGCGACTTATGCACACCATGCCCCTTACGAGATTTCAACGGGTCCAATGGATTGTACTGCTGCCTTCCCCGTAACGGTTGCAGGCATCAAGAGCGCATTTGGCGTGGAGATCAAAGACAACTGTACCCTGGCTAACGTCAGTGTCAGTGTATACACCAAAGATCGTTATGTAAAAGGTATTTTGGTTTATGAAGGACCAAATAGTCCTTGGTGTATTACGCCACAAGTAAATGGCGCTGAACAAAGAGATGCTCAATCAGATTGCTGCATCGCCTGGGAGAAAGTAGACTACGCCATCATGAATGGCCAGATGATTGGAGTACCTGTTGGCCGCCACGTGATGAAAATTGAGGCTTTCGACGGTTGCTACAATGCTGCTACTTTGTGTTTCGAGTTCGAAGTGAAGGACAAAATTGCACCGGTAATGAAGTGTGATGATGACCTGCACATCAGCTTGAGCAACGCCAATGGCTATGTTGATGGCTACGCACAAGTTACTGCTGAGGACATCGATGAAGGCTCTTGGGACAACTGTAAGTTGGCTTGGATTGCGGTTCGTCGCAATGTACCAACTGCATGTGTAGCGAGCTTCATCCAAAAAGGTTACGATTCAAACGGCAACGGCAAAATTGATGCTGCACCATTTGATGATCCTAAAGATGCACCTGCCAACTGGAAATGGGTGGTAGACGGCAAAGATGTAGTGGATGGTATCGACAACAACGGCGACGGTGACGTTTTTGACCGTGGTGAATACTTTGCAACCAAAGGTGGCAAAATCATGACTCCGCTGCAAGATGCAGTTGATTTCTTCTGCTGTGATTTGGCAGCGCGCGTCACCATCGAATTGTGGGGTGCGGATACCAATGGCAACTGGAACTACTGCTGGAACGATGTACTGATCGAAGACAAAGTGGCTCCAACTTGTGTGGCTCCATGGGACATCACCGTTGATTGTGATGAGAAAAACCTGGCCATCATCGAGGACAAAGCTGCTTCTGCCGCCATCTTTGGCGATGTAAGCATCACCACTGGTAGCGATTGTGCCAACCTGGATACGGTTTACACCGTGACCAAAGACCTGAAGTGTGGGTATGGCAAAATCGTACGCAGCTGGGCATTGACCAAAGAAACGGTGAAAGGCCCGATCACGATCAATTGCTACCAGACCATTTGGGTTCGTCCAATTCACCAATACGACATTTGTTTCCCTAAAGACGTAAACTCTGATTGCAAAACGCCAATCATTGATACTGTCCTGACTGACGAATTGTCTTGCGACATCCTGGCGGTAAACATCACCGACAAGCGTTACGATGCATCTGATGATGAGTGCTACAAGATCTTCCGTACTTACACCGTGATCAACTGGTGTGCTTACGACGACCGTTGTGGTGACCCAATGGCAGAAGGATCTGTATATGTTGTTGACCGCGGCTTGTGGGGCAACTATGGCAAGAACCCAATCTACATGTTGGTTCGTGACCGCGATCGTGACCTGAATGAAGAATTCTGGTTGTCGAAAGACCTGTCACCTAACAATGGTGATGACATCTATGTACGTGGTGATCTCGATTTCGGTGGCTACTCTTCTATTGGAAGAGACGTAACGACTTCTGCTGGCTACATGCCATACTGCGATGATGAAGTTTATGATCACCCATACGATTACTTCCAGGATTGGGAGTACTACCACTCTTTCATGTATACCCAGATCATCAAGGTATACGACGAAGTTGCACCTGTAGTAACTGCACCAAGAGATACTTTCTGCATCCGTGAAGGAGCTGATTGTTTGGCTGACGTAACGATCACCGTTGCAGCTACCGACAACTGTACTGATAAAGTGACTTTGGAAACTCAGTTCCTGATGGTTGCTCCAGGTCAAACGACCAATGCTGGTTCGATGATCCTGTACAACACCACTCGTTGGGTAACCAAAGATTTGGGCAATGGGCCAATTCGAGATCACGGTGAAAAACTTGCCAGTAGGTACCCACGATCTGATCGTAGTGGTACGTGACGAGTGTGGTAACCTCAGCAAAGCAACCCGGATTCCATTTGTGGTTGCAGATTGCAAAGGACCAGCACCAATTTGTATCAATGGCTTGAGCACTGAACTGATGCCTAACGGCACCGGTGGTGGTATGATGGCGGTATGGGCTTCTGACTTCGTGGCATCGGACATTTACGATTGCTATGGTCAGGGCGCAACCAAAAACGGCCTGAAACTGGTGACCAAGTACTCGATCAACCGCGTTGGTGATCCAGTGATTGCCACTCAAACCGGTATCGATCTGGATTGTGATGACATTGGTGCACCAGTATTGGTTGAATTGCACGCATGGGATGAGCAAGGCAACGACGACTTCTGTATCACTTTCATCGAAGTACAAGACAACCGTTCGGTTTGTCCTACAGCTAATCCAGGCAACACTGCTACCGTAGCCGGTACCATCGCAACGGAAGGCAACGCTAACCTCCAGGGTGCAACCATCACCTTGAGTGGCCAGGCTTCCATGAGCGCAACCACCACTGCAACGGGTGGTTACGCATTCGTTAACCTGATCAAAGGAAACGACTTCACCGTAACGCCACAATTGGACAAAAACCACCTCAATGGGGTTTCTACTTTTGACCTGGTATTGATCCAGAAGCACATCCTCGGGGTACAAGCCTTGGATAGTCCTTACAAATTGATTGCAGCCGATGCGAACAATTCCAAGTCAATTTCAACTTTGGACATGATCCAGATCAGAAAGTTGATCTTGAACATCGATACGCATTTTGCCAACAATACTTCCTGGAGATTCGTGGATGGGACTTATCAATTCCCCGATCCAATTAATCCATGGAGTGCCGTGTTCCCAGAAGTGGTGAACATCAACGATTTGGCTGGTGATGTCAGAGCCAACTTCAAGGCCATAAAGATTGGTGATGTCAACGGCAGTGCAACCACGGTAACAGGCGCAACTTCCAGTGAACTACGCAGTGGCAAAACCCTGCTGTTCAATACCGAAGAGCAAACCCTACAAGCTGGACAACTCATTCAAGTGCCCATCAAACTCAAAGCTGCAGAGGCCATTCAAGGCTGGCAATTTACCCTCAACTGGGATGAATCTGCATTGAGCCTGGACGGTCTTGACTATGGCTTGGTGAAGGCCGATCAAACGGGGGTATTTGCCGATCGGGGCATGTTGACCACTTCCTGGAATGACCGGAATGCCAAACTTAAAGCCGAGGAAGTACTCTATACTTTGACTTTACGGGCAAAACAAGTAGGCCAACTCAGCAAGCTGTTGCGCTTGAACAGCAGCTTGACCACTGCCGAGGCCTATAGCGCTCAAGACGAAGTAATCGGGGTACAACTCAATTTTGGCCAGGTACAAGGGCAGGACGTTTACGTTTTGGAGCAAAACAATCCAAACCCATTTATGGATGAAACCTCCATTGGCTTCTATTTGCCCAAAGCGTGTAGTGCCGTACTCACGGTACGGGATGTAAAAGGCAGTTTGATCTACCGCATCGAAGGTGACTATGCTAAAGGACGCAATCAGGTTATTTTGGGTAAAGCTAGTTACATACGAGTGGGGTATTCTATTACACCTTGCAAACCGATGCGTTTACTGAAACCCGTAAGCTGATTTTAACCAACAAATAAACTGTTCCATATTAAAGGGTAGATTAATCCGTATACCCTTTATTTTCTGATCTTATTTTGTTATTAGCAAACTTCCAAGCGTGTCTCTTTTGAAGAGACACGCTTTTTTATTCTCTTAGCACTACTCCTTTGGAGCCGAAAAATAATTCTTACCGCATATTTCCTTTGGCACATTTCTCCCCTTTCTCTACCTTTGCTCCCGATCTACGGTGCCATACTACCCAGCGGGTAGCAATTGGCTTAATAGGGAATCTGGTGTAAAACCAGAGCTGTCCCCGCAACTGTAAGTTTCGATTAGGCTGTGCGCACAGTCTTTTTAGTTGTTGCCCTTTTCTCGCCACTGGAGCAATTCTCAACTCCGGGAAGGCAGGCAACAATGAAACGAGCCAGGAGACCTGCCGCTGATAATTCTTAGCCAACACCTGCGGAGGACGGGTCTGAGTCGAGTGCTTGTCACTTTATTCTTTATGGCAGCGGTATGATTTGTTTTCCTAAACTGGAAACAGTTTCTGGCGCAGCCACAATTTTACTCATCATGTTAAAAGCATTCAAAACGCTTGTACTGGCTTTAACGCTAGGTACCACTCCTATTCTGGTGCGTGCACAAAACCTCAGTGCGGATTCCGCAGAAGTGAAATTCCTGGATCAAGTGGTCATTACGGCCACGAAACACGAACGCAAACAAGTGCAAACCGGTAAAGTGCTCAGTGTGATCAACGCCGAAACCCTGCGCCGCTCTTCCGGACAAAGCCTCAGTGAATTGCTCAGCCGACAGGTGGGCATCACCGTAAACGGCGCCCAAAATAACCTGGGAACCAACCCGGACATCTACATCCGTGGCGCTGGAACGGGGTACACCTTAATTTTATTAGATGGCATTCCAGTGAATGACCCAGCCAACCTCAACAACAACTATGACCTAAACTTGATTGCCATTGACCAAATTGAACGCATAGAGATATTAAAGGGCGGACAGTCAACTTTGTATGGTTCTGATGCACTGGCGGGAGTAATCAACATCATCAGCAAGCAGCGTTTCCAAAAACCGTTTGAAGGTCAAGCATTGGCGACCATAGGTAGCTACGGCACCTGGAAAGGGCACCTGGGCTTGGGTGGACAAACCACAAAAGCGACGTATAATGTTCAGTACTCCCACCTGAACGCCCAAGGCTTTTCTTCAGCTTTTGATGAAAAAAATCAAGGCGGATATGACAACGATGGTTTTGTGGAAAACAACCTCAGCACCCAACTCAAGTATCGCCTCGCCAAGGATTTGCTGATCAAAGGCCTCGTCAATTACAATACCTACCAGGCGGACATTGATGCCGGGGCATTTGTTGACGACAAAGATTACACCTCCAGCAGCAACAACTTGTTGGGCGGCGGCGGTTTCGTTTTGGACAAAAAATACTTGCGCCTCACCCTGAATTATGCTTACAACGCTACGGAAAGGGTTTTTGAAGATGATTCCACCTCGGTACCCGCGACAGCCTTTGCCAAATACGCCCGCACCGATTACCGTGGGAAATCCAATTTTATTGAGACCTACGGAAATTTCAAGTTTGGGGAAAAAATGGAATTTTTGCTCGGCCTCGAAAACCGCAGCCAAAACATGAGCCAGGTGTACAACTCCGTCAGTGATTTTGGCAATTCCCGCGAAGAATTGACCGCTGATTTTACCAAATCCAGCCTTTTCAGCACTTTCGCTTCTTTAAACGTAAGAGACCTGGGAATTTTTGGCCTGGAAATTGGAGGGCGTTTCAATCAGCATTCTGAATTTGGCAGTTACAGCACGTTCAACTTAAACCCCTACTTTTTCCTCCACCAGCAATTGAAAGCATTTGTCAATTGGTCGAGTAGTTTTAAAGCACCTACTCAGTATCAGTTGTTTTCCATTTATGGTAATCAAGGCTTACAACCCGAAGTAGGCATTAATCTTGAGTTGGGCACCCAATGGTTCAGCAAAGATCAATCCAGCCAAGTGCGGGCGGTGTATTTTGTTAGATCCATTCAGGACGTGATCATTTTCCGCTCTACCTCCGGGCCTCCGTTTGGCCAGTATGCCAATTTTAACCAACAAGACGATGCAGGGTTGGAATTGGACGGTCAAAGCCAGTTGGGCAAACTCAAATTGGGTTTCAACTATACCTATGTAGACGGCAAGGTAAGTACTGAACTCCGGCCCGGTCGCGATACGGCTTACTTCAACCTGATCCGTCGGCCCAAACACGCCATCAACCTTAACTTCGGGTACTTGGTTGGAAAAAAATGGGAGGTATCGCTAGCACTGCGCTCCGTCGGCAAACGCATCGACATCTATTTTGACAACAACACCTTTCAGTCGCGTCAGGTAGAATTGGATCCCTACCTCACCCTGGATTTGTACCAGGAATACCGCGTCAAACCCAAACTGAAACTATTTTTGGACCTGCGTAACTTAGGCAACCAGCAGTTTTTTGACACCTACGGGTACAATTCCCGCCGGTTTAACTTCACGTTTGGATTGTCGCATAAATTTTAATTGAATTCCTGGTCACCGAGCGAAGCCGAGCTGGCAGTTGTTCGCTCGCTGACCAGGAACTCAATTCGCCTCTTCCAACAACCAACTGCGGTTGATCACACTATCAGTTGACTCAATTTTGCTCCGCAAAGCCTTCAATTTCTCTTCCAGGGCGCTGCGGGTATAAGTCCCACCGTGATGCTTCAACTCCACCAATTTTTTAGCAAAGCGCAAAAAGTTGGTGTATTCTTTGCGTTGAGTGGGCGACATTTTTTTGTTGCGCATCACAAAAATACGGAACGTTTCTATCAGAGAAAGCAATGCTTCGGTGTCTTTCAGTGCGTAATAGGTGCGCAACATCAAGAAGTTAGAGTTCAAGTAATACATCACATCCGTAAACTGTACGTGTAGCAAGCTGGATAAAACCTGTTTGTATTGCTTTTTGTTGTAGAATAAATAGGCGAGGTTGTAATTGTATACGTTTTCGCGCTTGCTTGGTGGAAGCATGGCTTTGTATTCTTGCAAAAAACGCTCAGTCCAGTCAAACTCGCGCAAATTTCCGCCCAGGGTAGCAATGTTTTTATAGTTGAACTCCGTGATGATGCCGTTGTTGAGCAATAATCCGGTTTCGAGGCCTCTTTTGTACAAGTCAAACAATTCTCTTTTGTACTCCTCATCCCCCATCATGCTCCGGCGAATGCAATAATTGCTGGCAAAGCCATATAGATCTTTTTGTGCTTCCGGGCTAAATTTGTCAAAAGACTCATTGAGCATTTTTTTGAGCTCCTGATAATGCTGTGCATTGCCCTCGTCCCGCATGGTTTGCAGAATGGTCCAATACAATCTAATGGACCAATCCTTATCGCGCTCCACTACGTCGATGTAATGGGTTTGAATGTAACCCAACAACGGAGTAAGCAAACCAAAATCGTAGTGGGTGTTGACCTGCATGGAATTGGCCGTAAGGTGGCAGCAATTGCGCAATTTTTCAATCAAAAAAGAGCGATCAAAATGATCGAGCATTGCTTGCAGGGTTTCTGATTTGGTTCGGTCTACGTAGTGCCCTCCGTAATACCCCAGGTTGTGGGCAACACGATATTGGGCATAGTGAAAGAAGTAATCTTCAAATTGCTGTTCGTCCAAGTGCTTTTCCAGCAATTTGGCACGGTTGCTCATCAGCTCAAACTGATTGCGGTCAAAGGCGGCTTCCAAAGTATACAAATCTTCCTGGAGTGGTTGCTTTTCAATGTAATCGATCGCCAAAAAGCGGTGAAACAACTTTTTGAGGTTCGACATGACATTGTGGAGCTTTTGTTCGTCAAAGGTGCTCTTGGGAAATAATTTCTGGTATACTTTTTCCCGGTTGAGCTGGCCATTTTCTTTAGTAATCGCTTTGAGAATAAAGTCCAGCAACTCCATTGTCGGTTTGTGCTGGTTAAAAAAAGGCGATTGCACCAACTGACGAAGGCGTTCACGATCCCGTGTACCCAATTCTGCGATATATTTTACAAGTTTGCTATCGTTCATAAAAAGATAAAAAATTATTTTTTTGCACAAAAAATTGGTTTAAAAAATTGAAATTCAGCACTTTAAACCACTAACATCCATTAAATTTAGTCCAGTAAGATAGTTAATTGTACTTAATTTCACAATAATCACCGCGTACATTTGTAACATGAAGAAGGACAAACAACATCCTTTGACATTTAAAACGGCTCACGCTGGCAAATTGTAATTCCTACGACGACCTAATTTTTTTTTAAGAAGACGACAAGGACCAACACTGACAAATTGTTTTTTCCCATTGAATGTAAAAATTTTTGCGCTTCCGACGCTTTATATCGGAAAATTATAATCTCATGAGTGCGTTGGAAGGGTTCCGTAAATACTATTGCGGAACCCTTTTTTTAATCGACACTTCGGGGGTGACATCTACCCTGCTACCCTTTCTGAATAAGTGTATTGGGCAAAGCCTTGGAAAACAATGGCAATGCCCTTTTTTGTGCCCAATGGTCTGACCATTGTGTTGTTTTTGCCACGAAGACACAAAGGCACTAAGTTGGATTAGCCCTGCTTAGTGCCTTTGTGTCTTCGTGGCAAAAATATCTTACTTGCGCCAAGGCAATTTGTTCACTTTTTTGCCAATACCGTAACCCAGCGATACGCCGGAAGTAGCATCCATACGGAAGTGTACTCCGATGGGTAAACGAGAATAAGCGTTTTCTTCCGCCATTTGACGGAAAGAAGTAAAGGTACGTGGCTTGCCGATAAATTCGGTGCGCCCCTCATGGCAACGATCCGTAAATTGGTAGTTTTCACCCAAAACGCCGGAAAAAATTTCCGCTGCAACGCCTCCAAAGGTAGCGTGGCCAGAAGGGTAGGCAGGAAATGGAGGCGTGAAATAACGGCCAGAACCATCAGGGCACATCACCGAGTTCCAATTGTTGGCATTGGGCATTACCTGGCGGATGTAATCAATGGGTCGCAGATAGTTGTAAGTATACTTTTGGTGCCAGGCGCGGATACCTGCATCAGCAAGTCCCATGCCGACCCTGGCATAAAGCTCCACTGCTTCGCCCAGGCTCAAGTCTTCTTTTTCGATCAATTGAGTCGCAACTGCAATGAAGCGGCCAGCCGGCGTAAAGGTCAAGGTAGCGCAATCATCACTCCAGAAATCCGCAATCCAATGCTCAGTTGTAGCATTCCCAGTTCCAGCTTTGATTTGATTGACCAAATTGAAAGGCTCTAAAGCTTGCTTATAAATTTCAGAATTTGGATCCGTGCTATATGCCAAAGGCTCAGGGCAAACATCGGTAGCATCCGCTACAAACGTACGTACCTTGCCCCAGTAGGGCAACAATGCCGGGGAAAAATCGGGGAAAGTAGGCTTCCACTTCCCAACTCCGCCGGGAGGAACGTAGTTTGGATCGCTGGTGCGCAGAAATGCACCATCACCATCCTTATCCGTTCTGGACCAGTTAAAAACGGCATCAGCTACCAAACGACCAAAATCCTGAGAACGTACATATACTGCGTTGGGTACGTCCAACGGAATTTTCATTGAAATCCTGTTCCGTAGAATATACGTTAAACAGTTGTGCGGCCGGAGCGGTAGGATAAAAATGCGTAATGGCCCGTGCATAAGTCGCATTCAATACCGTTGGCCAGTGGTACTCTTCACCACTGTTAGGTTCAGGAATATCCAAACCTTTAAAATATCCATCAAAAGAATTGTATTTATCTGACATGCCATTGACGATGGCTTCATATGCAGCTAATCCGGTATACCCCAGGGTGCGCGCTGCAATGGGTGGACGGTAACCGGGAGTAAAGCGCTCAACCCCTAATTGAACATCATTCCAGGTTTTTGCCAATTCAAAAGATTCCTTCAAGGGGTCTCCTTGAAGATCGGTATCGATATCACTGGGATCGTCCTTTTCGCAAGAAAAAACCAACGCTCCAAGGACAGCTGAAAAAGCCAGAGTTTTTAGCGTGAGTAACCAATTTTTCATAGGATCAATATTGACTTGTTAGCATTTGTTTATTTACAATCCTCTTTGGCTGCTTTAAGGAAATTTTCATTCCACTTCCGAGCAGCTTTAGGATCTTGTTTTTCAACCTTCATCAAAAAATCAAGCACTTTTTTTTCATGTGCTTCTTGCTGCAACTTCAGGTCTGAAACCTGGAGGGCAGTGAGGGAATCGATTGCTCCACTTCGCGTGATCAAATTCAGCGAAGTAGTATCGAGGGTGACATAAAAAATCTTGAATTGTTTCAAAAGAGTGGCATTGCGGATATTGATCATGTTCTCCCGGCGACCAGAAGGCATGGTATCAGGCAATACCTTTTCCAGGCGAGTAGAAACCACGTCCCAAAGCGAATCAATAGTTTGCTCATAACGTTTCTGAGTGCAGTTAAGCTGCTTGCTCTTTGCCAGGATGGTCTCTCCTTCAGTTTGGAAAGGCAAGTCTGCAAAATCGCAAGCACTCAGCATAAAAATCAACCCCCATAAACTGAACTTATCCATATGACCAATGATCATCAATTGGTTTTGAGAATGCTCATGCCCAAATCAGGATGAGAACACAAGTATGGTCAGTAAGGAGATAGACGGTATACAACGATCAGGAAGACAAGTGGGAAACAATAATAGAGCTACGAATGGACGATTTTATAAAAAAGCTACTTAACAGTGAAATTCAAGCAAATGTAAAGACTATAGAACTAACTTGTCAAGTTTTTCCCAAGTTTTTTCCAATTTTTTTTTTGTTTATTTGTTCGCACCCAACTAAATCTCCTCCTTATATATTAAGGCGTATGGTGCATCTTGGTTTGTTTTATCAAGGTCCACCAAAAAAGAATCGAAAAAAGCGCCCTAAAAAGATTTTTTTCAAGAAAAAAACTACTGGCATTTAATTAAAAAAGAGGAATTTAGGAGAATCTAAATATCTGAAAATCTGATTTTTACATTAGAAATAGCAGTCAGAAAAAAAACCAGTAATTTAAAAAGATGTACTTAGCAGCTGAGAAAAAAGAAGTGACATTTGTATTGTCAGAAGGAAATAAGCGATCAACTACTAACAATCAGGACGACAAACTGAAACCCAGTTAAAAACGAATTTGACGATTTTATAATCCCGTGAACAAAACATTTTTTTGTTTCTCAAAGAATTTTTTAGGATGTCAAACGAGATATCCTTGGTATGTAGATAGCCTCTCAAAGCTCTTTTTGGAAAGCCGGTTGGGTTACCTGACCGGTTTTTTTTATTTTTGTCTCAAAGCAAGTGCAAAATAAAGCTTTTCTTTGCATATTCCAAGCTTAATATATAAAATTTTTTCTTAAATGAGCCAACACCTCGTTGCGCCGTCGCTTTTAGCCGCTGATTTCACTCAATTGGCCGCCGAAATGGCTTTAGTCAACCGCAGTCAAGCCGACTGGCTACACTTTGATGTCATGGATGGGCGCTTTGTACCCAACATTTCCTTCGGCTTTCCGATCATGGAAGCTGTCCAAAAACTGTGCCAAAAACCACTGGATGTACATTTAATGATCCTGGAACCTGAAAAATATATTTCTGCGTTCCGCGATGCTGGTGCAGCAGTGATTACTGTACACTACGAAGCTTGTGTACATTTGCACCGCACCATCCAGGAAATCAAGGCCAGTGGCGCCAAAGCGGGCGTGGCTTTGAATCCCCACACGCCCATTGAGTTGCTGGACGATATTCTGGAAGATGTAGATTTGATCCTGTTGATGTCGGTAAATCCGGGTTTTGGCGGACAAAAATTCATTTACCGCACCATTCCCAAAATCCGTCGCCTAAAAGATCGTTTGATAGAGCGAAACCTCACTCCCTTGATTGAAATTGATGGCGGAGTTGGTCTCCAAAATGCCGAAGAACTGCTCAAAGCGGGTGCCAATGTGCTGGTAGCAGGCAATAGTGTTTTTGGAGCCAAAGATCCGGAAGCAACGATCGCGCAGTTGAAAGCGATTGGGGAGGAAGTTTATAAGTTTTAGGGGTTAGTTTGAGGTTCAAGTGCTGTGGACCCCAAGTCCCTGAACCTCGAACCCTCGAACTACGAACCCTCGAACCCCCGAACTACGAACCCCCGAACCCTCATACTTATGAAACAAACCATACTATACTTCATCGCCTTCTTTTCCTCGATTGCGATTTTTGCTCAAGAAGACAACCTTGCGCGCATTACCGGTACCGTCAAGGATGGTTCCAACAGCCAAATGGTGGAACTGGTGACCATTTATATAAAAGGCACCCAGATCAATACCTCCAGTGCTGAAAATGGCCGTTACAGCCTGGATGTTCCCGCCAATCGCGATCTGGAATTGGTTTTTTCCAGGGTTGGTTTTAAAGAATCTGTGGTGAACGTCAAAGCCATGCCCCCGCGCAGCGCCAAACAAATCGACGTAGAATTGGCCCCCATGGATTCGGATATTGAGTTTGTCGTGCGGGAAAGCAGGCTCGAAACGGCGGGCATGGTGCGCGAAAGTGTGGAAGAATTCAAAGTGCTGCCCACCACTACGGGCAACCTGGAGAGTATTTTACCCCATATTGCCCTGGGAACCAGCAGTGGAACTGGCGGTGAACTCAGCTCACAATACAATGTACGGGGCGGAAATTACGATGAGAACCTGGTGTACGTCAATGATTTTGAAATTTATCGCCCCCAGTTGATTCGCGCGGGGCAACAAGAAGGTTTGAGTTTTCCTAACATCGATTTGATGCGGGATCTCTCCTTTTCTTCGGGAGGCTTTGAGGCGCGTTACGGCGACAAACAATCCTCCGTACTCGACATCAAATACAAACGCCCTGATAGCTTGCGGGCATCCGCAGCGGCGAGCTTTTTGGGTGGTTCCACCCATATCGAAGGCAGTTTCAAAACCGGTAAAGACAATTTTCGTCGTTTTCGCTATTTGGCCGGCGCCCGGTACAAGACCAACCGTTACCTGCTCAGTTCACTGGATGTCAAAGGAGAATACGTGCCCAACTTTGCCGATATCCAAACCTACCTCACTTACGACATTACGCGCGACCTGCAAGTGAGTTTCCTCGGCAACTACAACCGCTCTCGGTTCACCTTCGTCCCGGAAGAAGGTTCTAGTGCCTTCGGCTTGATCAATTACGCGCTACAATTGTACACCGTTTTTGAAGGCCGGGAAGTCGACGATTTTACCACCTCCATGGGCGGCCTGGCCCTCACCTATTTGCCCGACCGCAAACGCAACCCCTTGTTTTTGAAGCTACTGGGTTCGCGTTACCGTTCGGATGAAAATGAACGTTTCGACATCATTGGCGACTACAGCCTGCGGCAAATTGAATCCAATTTTGGCAGTGGCAATTTTGGTGATGTAATTTCCGA
Source organism: Haliscomenobacter sp. (assembly GCF_016718685.1). Taxonomy (GTDB): domain Bacteria; phylum Bacteroidota; class Bacteroidia; order Chitinophagales; family Saprospiraceae; genus Haliscomenobacter. Next base: position 40,014 of record NZ_JADKCX010000016.1, read on the forward strand.
GCTGGGAACGGGCACGCAACACCTGTACGTGCGCAACTTCCTCAACATCGAAGTCACCAATCTCGAACACCGGGGTGGTATCGAACTACAAACTACCCACCTGAACAGCGACAATACCAGCAGCCATTTTTTGCAATGGGCGGTCAAGCTCCAGCAAGAAAACATCAGCGACCGAATCAATGAGTGGGAACGCCTGGACTCTGCGGGGTATTCCATTCCTTACGATACGGCCAACATCTACCTGTTCAGTGTGCTCAAAACCAGCAACCAACTCAACTCTACGCGGGTCAATGGCTTCTTTCAGGATACTTATACTTTTCGGAACAACAGCAAAGGGGAATGGCGGATTTCTGCCGGGGTACGAGCGACGTATTGGGATTTAAATCAGGAGGCGCTCATCTCGCCACGGGCACAACTGTTGTACAAACCCCTGGGCATCAAAAAAGACATCTCGTATCGTTTGGCGGCGGGCTTGTACGTGCAGCCCCCCTTCTACCGCGAAATGCGCGCACCCGATGGTACCGTCAACACCGACCTCAAAGCGCAAAAGTCCATGCACCTGGTGGCCGGTTTGACCTACGATTTTTACATGGGTCAAAATCCAAAAAAGTTCCGCTTGATTGGCGAAGCCTATTACAAGTCACTTTGGGACATGGTTTCGTATGAAATTGAAAACGTACGGATTCGCTACGCTGGCCAGAACGACTCGGAAGGCTACATTGCCGGGATCGATTTGCGGATGAATGGGGAATTTGTGCCCGGTGCAGAGTCTTACATCAACTTGTCCCTACTGAGGGCACGCGAGCGCATCATCGGCGTGCAACACCTGGTTCGCGAAGTTGGTCAGGAAGAGGCCACTCCCGTGAAAGATGTACCCCGCCCCACCGACCGCCTGTTCAACCTTTCGATGTTTTTTCAGGACTATTTGCCGAAAAACGAAAACTTCAAAATGCACCTGAACCTCACGGTGGGTGGAGGGCTTCCTTATGGTTTGCGCGGCAACAATGTGGTTTACCGCAATACTTACCGCTTCAATCCGTACCACCGCGTTGACATTGGTTTTTCCTTCCAGCTCTGGGATCGCCTCAAAATGGCCAACAAAAGACCCAACCACTACCTGCGATTTACCCGCAACTCCTGGATGAGCCTCGAAGTTTTTAACCTGCTGGATGTGCAAAACCAGGCGGGCAACAACTGGATCAAAACCGTTTTTCAACAGCAATACGCCATCCCAACTTACCTTACCTCCCGTCGTATCAACCTGAGGCTAAGGGTAGAGTTTTAAAAGCGAATAGCGAATAGCGAAAAGCAGCTCTAAATGAGCTATTCACTTTTCGCTATTCACTATTCGCTTTTCACTAACCAATGTGTACATACGCCCGATCCACCACCCCAGCCAAAGGGGGATTTTTTTTGCTCAGGCGCACTTCTATTTTGGTGGCAAAAGGGAATTGTAATTTCAAACGGTTGTAAATACGTTGCGCCAACGTTTCGATGAGCCGCGTGGTTTTTTTCATCTCTATTTTACAAATCTCATAAATCATCTCGTAATTGACCGTACCGGTGAGGTCATCGGCAATGGTCACTTCGCGCATGCTTTTGTCGCCAATTTGCACGTAAACATCCACAATAAAATAAGTATTGGTAGCCTGTTCTTCCTCGTAATACCCGTGATTCGCAAAAAACTGCATACCCTCTAAGGCAATCGTCGTCATAAAGGTGATTTTACGGAGCGAAAATACTAAATGTGCGTAGGATAAATCCGTATTTTTGTGCTTTAAAGCAATCCTAACCATAAAAACCAGAAATTATGTCCTTAGAAAACGGGGCGAACACACCGCCAATTCAGAAACGATCCCGCGAAGATCGCTTTCAGGGGCACGATTATTACAACATTGATGACCTACTTAGTGAAGACCATTTGCTGGCCCGCGAGGCAGTTCGCACTTGGGTGAAACAAGAAGTAACCCCAATCATTGAAGAATATTCCGACCGGGCCCAATGCCCTACCCATTTATTCAAAGGTCTTGCCGAAATTGGCGCTTTTGGGCCTAGTCTTCCCGAAGAATATGGTGGCGGAGGAATGGATGAAATCGCCTATGGCATCATCATGCAAGAATTGGAACGAGGAGATTCGGGCATCCGCTCGATGGCTTCGGTGCAAGGCTCCCTGGTCATGTACCCCATTTACAGGTTTGGTTCTGAGGAACAACGCCGTAAATACCTCCCCAAATTGGGCAATGGCGACTTTATTGGTTGTTTTGGCCTCACCGAACCCGACCATGGCTCTAATCCCAACGGGATGGTGACCAACATCAAAGACGATGGCGATGCTTATATTCTGAATGGGGCCAAAATGTGGATCACCAATTCGCCTCTGGCCGATGTAGCTGTAGTTTGGGCCAAAGACGAAAGTGGGATCGTGCGCGGTGTGATCGTGGAGCGCGGCATGCCCGGTTTTTCCGCTCCGGAAATTCATGGCAAGTTGTCTTTGCGGGCTTCCATCACCGGAGAACTGGTTTTTGAAGACGTAAGGGTTCCCAAAAGCAACCTGCTGCCCAATGTTCAGGGTATGAAAGGGCCGCTGTCCTGTTTGTCCAAAGCGCGTTATGGCATTGCCTGGGGTGCCATCGGTGCTGCCATGGATTGTTATGATTCTGCATTGCGTTACGCCAAGGAGCGCAATCAATTTGGTCGGCCCATTGCCCAGTTCCAACTCACCCAGAAAAAACTGGCAGAAATGATCACCGAGATCACCAAGGCTCAGCTTTTGGCCTGGCGATTGGGTACCCTCGCCAACCAGGGCAAAGCCACTCCCGGTCAAATTTCGATGGCCAAACGCAACAATGTAAATATGGCTTTGGAGGTAGCACGTGAAGCCCGTCAAATCCACGGTGGAATGGGGATTACCAATGAATACCCGGTAATGCGCCACATGATGAATCTGGAAACTGTACTTACCTACGAAGGTACCCACGATATACACCTGCTCATTACAGGGATGGATGTTACCGGACTCAATGCTTTTCAATAAAAAGTAAAAGAGAAAAGGTAATAATTTGAATGGAAACGGTAGTTTTGTAGCAGAGAAAGGTTTGGTGCTTTGTTTTTTGCCATTTGGAGCGCGGAAAAAAGCCTAGACCTTTCTTTTTTTACTCAAATTGCATAATTTGGGTACACCTAAAGACCATTTAGCACTTTTTCAACGTTTCTTGAAAATTAGGGAAACTATCCGAAAATACTGTTATATGAGGAGTGGACTATTGTTTTTCAGCATCCTGACACTTGTTTTCGGAGCAGTCAGGAGTTCAGCGCAAGCACAGGATAATAAAATATACCTCAAAAATCCTTCTTTTGAGGATGTTCCGCGCCACAGTCAAACCCCCAAGGATTGGATTGACTGCGGATTTGAGTTGGAATCTGAACCAGATATCCAGCCCAATGGTGAGTTTGGGGTAACCATGCCCGCTCAGCATGGGCAAACCTATTTGGGATTGGTCGTACGGGACAATGAAACCTGGGAACGGGTGAGCCAAAAAGTAAGCCGCCCTTTGGAAAAAGGCAAATGTTACGAGTTCAGCATTCATTTGGCGCGCAGCCCGCAATACATCAGCCAAAGCCGCGTCAAAGATACCCAGGCCAATTACATCACTCCCGCAAAACTCAAAATTTACGGAGGTTTTTCACCTTGTGACCGGCAGTTTTTGCTGGCCGAGTCCAATCTCATCATCAACTACCGCTGGCTGGAGTTCAATTTCAAGTTTGAACCCATCGACAACTATACGTACATCACTTTTGAGGCTTTTTACAAAACCCCCAATTTGTTTCCATACAATGGTAACATTTTGCTGGACAATGCCTCCGCACTCAATCCCATCCCTTGCAAAGAGCAACCCGAGGTGGTGAGCACGCCTACCGTCAAGCCATCGACCCAACGCATTGATACCCCCAAGACGAACAATGGCGGTAAACCAACGCCTGGTAAAACTCCGCCAATCACCAATCCACCTGTCGTGGCTGAAAACAACACGACAACAAAAAATCCAGAGAAAAAACCCGAGACGAATACCCCACCTAAGTCAATTGACAACCCGGATTTTAGTACCCTCAAGAAGAGTGACCTCACCATGGGGCAAACCCTGCGGATACCGAGCATTACCTTTGCGGTGAATGATACCATCCTCAGCAGGGCGTCCTACCCAAACCTGGATAAGTTGCTCAGTTTTATGAACACCAATCCGGATATTGTACTCGAAGTGGGTGGCCATACCAATGGCCTCTGCGCCGACGATTATTGCAACCGCCTCTCGCTGCGCCGTGCTCGTGCTGTAGTGGATTATCTGGTGAAAAAGGGTGTCAAACCTGAGCGTTTTCAGGTGAAGGGGTATGGCAAAACCCAACCCGTTTCAACCGTGAAAAATGATCCGAAAAACCAGCGGGTGGAAATCAAAATTCTGGATTTGTAAAAAATACTGAGTGACCAAGCGACAAATTTCCTTTCTAAATGTTTAGGGTATATGTACTGCATGGTTTAGCCTTGCGGCCAAAAATATACTCCCAACGGAATGGTTGAAGTCTCAACACCAACTTGGCGTGTTTTTACCTGCGATTTGCCCGATCAATTGGCAGTGGAAGTTTTCAAACTGAAAATCATCCAGTGGTTGGAGCATTTTCAGCAGTTTTCTTACCTGGACTCCAATGGCCACACGCAAGATCCTTACCACAAATTTGACCTGCTCGTTGGTGCCGGATGTATGGATGCCTTGAGCTGTAATACCGGGCAAGGCGCTTTTGTGCAACTGGCGTATTTCCAAAAACAATACCCCCAGGAGTACATTTTTGGCTACTTCACTTACGATTTAAAAAACGAACTGGAAAACTTGCACTCTGCCCACGAAGATCGGCACGGTTTTCCGGAGATGCAATTTTTTGTCCCCGAACACCGCATCGAACTACGGGGCAATACCCTAACGCTGGCGTCCGCCACAACCCAACCGGAAGCCCTTTATCAACAGATTCAGAGCCTTAAATCGAAACCCGCTTCCCATCGGCAAGGCGTTGACTTGCAGGCACGCATCAGCCGAGAGGAATACCTTTCCACCATCCAAAACATACGTGCAGAAATATTGCAGGGCAACCTCTACGAGATGAATTTTTGCCAGGAGTTTTTTCATCCTGCCGCTGAAATCGATCCATTTGATGTATTTCGGCGACTCAATCAAAAGACCAGGGCACCCTTCAGTGCATTTTACCGCTGGCACGAGCATTTTGCCCTTTGCGCCAGTCCGGAGCGTTTTTTGGCCAAACGGGAAAACAAACTCATTTCCCAACCCATCAAAGGCACCATCCGGCGGGGCAAAACCGAGGAAGAAGACCTGGCTTTAAAAAACGAACTGTACCTAAGCCCCAAAAATCGTGCTGAAAACGTCATGATCGTTGACCTGGTGCGCAACGACCTGGCCCGCAGTTGCCGCGCCGGCACCGTGACCGTGGAAGAACTTTTTGGCATTTATGGTTTCGCCACCGTTTACCAAATGATCTCTACGGTCAGTGGAACCTTGCGGGAAGACAGCTCGGCCATCGAGGCCATTCAATACGCATTCCCGATGGGCTCGATGACCGGAGCGCCCAAAATAAGCAGCATGCAGTTGATTGAACAACTGGAAAGTAGTCGCCGGGGCTTGTACTCCGGTGCCATCGGCTATTTTGCCCCCAACGGCGATTTTGATTTCAATGTGTTGATCCGCAGTTTGTTGTACAAGCAACACAGTGGCTACCTCTCCCTACAAGTGGGTGGCGCCATTGTGTATGATTCGGTTCCGGAGGAGGAATATGCGGAGTGCTTGTTGAAGGCGGAACGGATTGTTGAGGTGTTGCGGGGGTAGAAACCCAACTTAGCGCTGGATTAATGTTTTGAATTCGACCACCACCAGGCAAATAATCACCACCATTTCCAGCAAAAAATACGTCAGCCCCCATTGGGTCAGTTCTTGTCGAAAATAAATCACCAAGGCAGCGGTCGTGCAACAATACAGCAGGTTTACGAGCGCAATCCCGCGCAGATAAGGCCGCCAATTTTCTTTGAATCGCACATAATTCCAAAACGAGTAAATGGCAAACAGGCAGGCCAGGGCAGCCAGGAAGTAGAGCACTTTGCGGGGCATGCCGAAGGTGCTTTCGAAGTAGGTCAGTACTACGCCTAGGAGAAAGGCGGAAAGGATTGCACCTAGGAAGTCGATGAGGAAGAGGGTTTGGGATTGGGCGTGATGTTGGTGATCATTTTGGTATTTTTTTTTTTTTTTTTTTTTTTTTTTTTTTTTTAAAAAAAAAAAAATGTTTTTTTTTTTTTTTTTTTTTTTTTTTTTTTTTTTTGTTTTTTTTTTTTTTTTTTTTTTTTTTTTTTTTTTTTTTTTTTTTTTTTTTTTTTTTTTTTTTTTTTTTTTTTTTTTTTTTTTTTTTTTTTTTTTTTTTTTTGTTTTTTTTTTTTTTTTTTTTTGTTTTTTTTTTTTTTTGTTTTTTTTTTTTTTTTTTGAATGACATTTTTATTTACTACAAATTAAACGCCTTGATCTCAAAATAACAATCTTCACAAACCAGTTTTATACCCGCAAATTCCATGGATTCATCATTCCAACCATCCGTGCGTAGCCTTTCCAACTCACATTGATCACACCAGGCTTGTAAATCATCATCTTCCTCTAGTTCCATGCCTTTGTAACTTGGAAATGCTTCTTCGAACCCGGTTTGGTTTCTGTGTTCAAATGTTGACAGATGAAGGCCATCCGATTTGCACCATGCCTTTCACAAGCAATGGTTTGTTCTTTTATTTTGGCGGCAACATCATTGTCGATCTGCTCCATCACCAACATGTATATTTCCAGGTGTTCAGACTTGACGTTATACCCACCAATTCCACCTAGAAGTTGATGGGCAATGGCAATGAACTCCCAACCAGCATATTCATCACTTTTAAAATATCCTTCAATCAGCTTGTCATATCCTTTTTCAGTTCCAAATGCTTTGATGCGTAAAGTTTGATCCTTACCCTTTTCAATTGAGTCGGAATTATGCCAAGCCCATAGCCAGGTTCCACTGTTAGCTGAATAGGTTCCAATGGGGATGTATTTGAAATTAATCTCTGTAAAGTCAGTCGAAAGGGTCAGTAACTCGGAGGCTTGATCATAAAACCAATTGGTGTAATCGTCAAGTTGAAAATGCGAACGGAAGCGATCCTGGGTATCATGAAACGCTTCGAATGCGTTGCCTATGAATTCGATGTAATCTATGGATTGCATGCCACAGTAGTTAAAAAGGTAAATCACCTCCTAAGTATTTCGTTCCTTTTTGCCCCAGCTAAATACGCAATGCTCGCTTTAAGTATTAAAAAGATGGAGATTAAGCGAGCTATAATATTGTATTGCTCGCTTAATCTCCCAAAAAAACCGAGATTAAGCGAGCAATGCACAAAACTAACTTAGCCAGGATTGGATGGCCTTACTTTCAAAAGTCTTATTGGGGTCAAAAAAAGCTTTGGCTTCCAGCCACTTGTCCATATCCGGATAAATGGATTGCAAGTATTCAAGGTCAAAAGGAAATTGAAAATTGAGCCCCCAATGTGGTCTCCCTCCCATCCACCTAAGTATCTTTTGCAAATGTTCGTAGATCTCCAACTCTTTATCATCATCTTCTGGATTGTTACTGTTTAAACGCACAATTTCCATATAGCACCACCAATCGTGTTCAGTGCCTTTAAATTTGGCTTGATTGGGCGCCAAAAAAGCTTTTGATGCCCGTACAAAACGCACCGCAATAGGTCCATTTACATAATAGCCAGGAGTAAGTTCCGCCGACTGTTGCAAGTGTTCAATGACCAAGTTGATTATTGCTGGGGCTTCGTCCACTGGAAAGGCAAACTCAATGCCCGTGCCCATGTTCAATAATTGGCTGCTAGCGCCTGCATTCCAAATTTTATAAGCAAGATCTTGTCGGTCATTGTTCTTTTTCTATGTTGTCTCTGAGTACTGTTTCAATTATCCTGCGCGGCGGGGACAAGCGATGGTTGGCCGCAAGCTGAATAACACCAGCAATCCAGGGTATATCGGTGAAGCAAGTGGGCCATTTTTGAACATTGTTGTCTTTTCCTACCACTCCTTCGTCTTCTTTTTAACCAGGGTCAGGGTTCTGGTCAAGTAAGATGGATGTTCATTTTTTCCAAAGGGATAGGGGTTGAACTGCACGTAATGAAAAATTTCTTCTGACTTGCGTAGGCTGTCAACTATATCTGAGATTGTGGTTTTAATCGTAGCCTCATCCCACCCGCCAGAGAAATAGTCATTCTTTTTTTTCAAATAAGACATAGGCCGTGTCTCGATGATGGCAGAATAGATCACCCCAAAACAACCAAAACTGACCAAGACAGCATAAAACTTATCGTCATCCTGAATCAATTCAACTTTGTCAAGATCTGGATTTCCCTCGTAAAACCGATTATGTTTAACTTTGTCAGTAATTCCTTTGCTAGGTTCAATTCGGTATACCTTTCCCTCACCAGCCACCAACAAAATCGAGCGAACCATATCGTGATATGCGCTGTGTATCCCGCCTGATCCGTGTGTTCCTGTAGATAAAGCGCCAGCAAAAGACTGCACGTCGGCACCGCCCATGTTGTACATTCGCCTTCTGCCAAAACGAGCCTCATGCCTCTCTTTGTCCGGGCAGAGGTTTTGTTGATCATAAAACTTGCATTCCCCGGGCACATCAAGTAGTTCTTCACCTCTTCCGCATCTTTCAGCAAAGACAAGGCCGATTGGTCGATTTTTCCAACCGTCTGATTGTGTCTTTTATCCTTATAGGGATGAGCTTTAGACAAATCGATGAAGTAATCATCACTTAGGCAAACCTCGGAAAAAGAATGGCGTTGCCCGATTCCTCGTATTTTTTTATGATTTGCTTCAGCTGATTTTACCAAATTCACTACTGCTCCTACATTGAGGGGAAAGAAGTATTGCTCTGCACTAGTTTTCCAGGTTTCGGATGGTTAGCAATGGAAATGGGTTGCATATCCAACACCAATACATTGGGGATGGGGCCAAATTTTTTGGCCTCTAGCATGTTTGTTTTGATTGGAATGTCTTCTTCCTTGTCGAGTATATCGAGTTCAAACTCCTGGAAAAATGCTTGGTCATGTTCACGACCTGGGTCCATGGTGTCAATGGGCATGGTGGTTGAGTTTTGTTAAGTGATTGATATATGTAATTTCTAAGATTTCTTTTCCGTCCCTAAGCTTCTTCCTCCAATATCTGCGCCACATTGAACACCATTCCTTCAAAAAATTCTACATCTTCACGCCAAGAAACGAAGTACCAATTTTTGCCCGTTTCGGCAATCAGAACCCTTTGACTCGGGAAATCCAATGAACGTGTCCTCCGTCGCTAATCCTTTCTATTTTAACCACAATTAAACCTTTTTAAGCCAAACAAGCAAGAAAAAATCACTTCCGCGTCCGTACATCCGCCAAAAAGCGTTCCAACTCTCCTTCATCGTAAATCAATACTTCGCGGGCTTTGCTGCCCTCGCTGGGGCCAACGATGCCCATGGCCTCCAATTGATCCATGATGCGGCCTGCGCGGTTATAACCCAGCTTCAGGCGGCGTTGAATCATCGAGGTGGACCCGTGTTGGCTCTGAACAATCAGGCGTGCCGAATCTTCGAACATCTCGTCGAGGTCGGTGTATTTGAGGTCCGTTTTGCCCGGTGGCTCATCGTCGCCGTAGTATTCGGGCAAGAAATAAGGCTCGGGGTAGCCCTGTTGTTTGGTGATAAAGTCGATCACATTTTCTACCTCGGGCGTATCAATAAAGGCACCCTGCAAACGGATCATTTCGCCGCCTACCGAAAGCAACATATCGCCCCGGCCAATCAATTGTTCGGCGCCACCTGCATCCAGGATGGTGCGGGAGTCAATTTTTGACGTCACTTTGTAGCCAATCCGCGCCGGGAAGTTGGCCTTGATCACCCCCGTAATGATGTTTACCGAAGGCCTTTGGGTGGCAATCACCAGGTGTATCCCCACGGCCCGGGCCAATTGCGCCAAACGCCCAATGGGCAGTTCGATCTCCTTACCCGCCGTCATGATCAAATCCGCAAACTCATCGATCACGAGTACGATGAAAGGCAGAAACTTGTGGCCTTTCAGCGGGCTCAAACGGCGTTGCACAAATTTATCGTTGTATTCCCGAATGTTGCGCGCCGAGGCCTTCTTGAGCAAATCGTAGCGGTTGTCCATCTCTATACACAACGAATTGAGGGTATGGATCACCTTGGTGGTATCGGTAATGATGGGTTCATCCTGATTGGGCAAAAACGCCAGGAAGTGATTGTCGAGTTTACTGTAAGGGAAAAGCTCTACCTTTTTGGGGTCGATCAGCACCAATTTAACCTGGGAGGGGTGTTTTTTGTACAAAAGCGACACCAGGATGGAGTTGATCCCTACCGACTTTCCTTGTCCAGTGGCGCCCGCCACCAGCAAGTGGGGCATTTTGGCCAGATCGGCCACAAACACTTCATTAGAAATGGTTTTACCAAAAGCAATGGGCAAATCCATTTTGGCTTTCTTGAACTTTTCGTGCATCAGTACCTCTTTCATCGAAACGATCTGTTTCTTTTTGTTCGGTACTTCAATACCAATGGTGCCTTTGCCAGGAATTGGCGCAATGATGCGGATGCCCAGGGCGGAAAGGCTCAACGCGATATCATCTTCCAGATTTTTGATGCGCGAAATCCGCACTCCGGGAGCCGGAATAATTTCGTATAAAGTAACCGTTGGACCAATGGTCGCCCGGATTTTGGTGATCTCAATTTTGTAATGTAATAAGGTCTCAATAATCTGATCCTTATTTGCCTCCAATTCTTCGCGGTCGATTTCTACTTTTTGGTCAGAGTAGTCATTGAGCAGGGCCAATACCGGATGCTCGTAAGAAGACAACTCTAAAGTAGGGTCATAGGGCTCGCTGTGGTCGGGGTTTTCTTCCTGGGCCAGATCGAGGGGTTGCATATTGAGATCGGGCGCATTTTCAACCATCGGCAGCCGCTCTTCGGGCTCGGTGATGCCCATCTCCAGTTCCAAATCGCCAGGGCTATTGGCCACTGGTGGGCGGTTTTTGGCGCGATTGAGGTCAAAAGCCAGCTGTCCACCTTGTTTTAAATCTGAGGGAAGGGCCGGGATGGCTACATCTGGCAATTCTCCTTCAAATTCTTCATCGATGTCCAGTTCGTCTGCCCCTGAAGTATTGATCCGAGATTGGGTTTTGGGGCCAGGGCGAAGCTTGGATTGGGCTTCGCGCAAATCTTTGGGTTTGGCCCGGCGGAATACTTTTCCTTGAATCAAGGCTTCGAAATAATAATAAACTTCTTGCATGGCTTGCCCAAACGACAACTGATCGAAGTTGGGATTGAAGCGCCAAACCACCAAACCAAAAGCAATACTGCCAAAAAGTACCACTTGTCCCGCAGTGCCTACAAAACGGAACAGCCATAAATTGACATTGTCGCCGATGGCACCTCCCCAGGGGAAGCCAAATGTGCCAAACAAAAACTCAAAAATCAAGGAAAGAAAGAACAACAATATAACCGTGTACCTGATCCGGCTGGTAAACCGATACACGGGAATCCGTCTGATCAATGCACTACCCACCAGGGCGAATAAATAAACCAGGAGGAAAGACGGTAATCCGAACAGATAGTAAAAGAAAAAATTGGACAAGATGGCGCCAAGCCGGCCCAACCAGTTGGCCATTTCAAAGCGACTATCCAACAACAGTTCCCAGGAAAACCGCAGCACCCGATCCTGGTCAATGTGCCAGGTGAACAGATAGGAAGTAAAGGCAATGAATAAATAAAGGGCAAGAAACAACAATAGCACCCCTGCCAGTTTGGGGATGCGTTCATCGTCACTAAACCGGAGAGAAAGTTGTCCTTTTTTCTTCTTTGCCGCCATAATCAGTAGCTGTTGTTTGCTTTCAACAGGTGCACCCGCAAAAATACTCCTATTTCAACAAAAAAAAATGTCTTGCAAATATTTGTTGGCAACAATTTTTTGTTTACCTTGCACCTAATTAAGCATTTTTGTTTTTAAGAATAAAAATCACACTCCATGATTCGTGAAGATCGTATATCGTTGAATGAGCGCTTTCGCAAGGTTTTTGACCTGCTGGTAGAACGCGGAGACATTCAGCCCAACGACCGAAGCGGCAAAGGTATTGGCGACTTTGCGCTTAAAATTCTCGGCAATCGGGCTTATGGCCACATCATTCGGGCATTCCTCAACCCTGATGACAAACGTTGCCTAGATTATCGCCATGCCCGAACATTGTGCCGTGAATACGGAGTCAATGAATCTTATCTCATCGACGGGGTTGGAACGCCGTTTGGGTTTGATTTGCCCAAACCCTCCCCTGCTGATGAAGCAAGCCTCAAAATAGGCAATATTTTGTTTACTTCAGAAGAAGCTTTTGCCGGTTCTACTGTGGGTAAAGATGGCTGGGCGGTTGAAGACATCGATTATTTCAACATCCCTGGCCTGGCTGGTGGTGGTTTGGTCGCTTTTCCCATCAAAGGAAACAGTATGGAACCCATCATCGCCAATGGCGATGTGGTGATCTGTCGGGAAATCCAGAGCATGAGCGAAGTGCGCGACAACAAGATTTATTCCGTCAAGCACAACGGTAGCATCTGGGTGAAACACGTACAAAAAATTACCGACCGCAATGGCCGCGTAACCCGCCTAAAACTCATTTCTGCCAATCATCTGGAGCACGATCCATTCGTAGAGGACGTGAACGAGCATACCCGCTTGTACCAGGTAATTCGCAAAATCAGTGAGCTAGACTAAAAAAAGTGAAAAGTGAAAAGTGAAAAGTGAAAAAAAAATACTTTTCGCTATAACTCGCTACTCATAACTTTATAAATGTCTTTGCCGCGTAGCTTCATACAAAATGATCCCCGCTGCGACGGAAGCATTTAAAGAATCGGTTTGCCCCAATTGAGGGATCAGGAACCGATCATCGGCCAATGCCGCGACCGCGGGTGTAATGCCCTCAGATTCAGACCCAATAACCAGCGCCACGGGAATCGTCCAATCCAATGCTGCAATGCTTGCCGTTGCCGCCAGGTCACTTACGTATACTTTTACACCCGAAAGTTTGAGCAACTCAATGGCACCCACCATGCTTTTTTCGCGACAAACCGGGATCAGGGTCAATGCCCCTGCCGAAGTTTTAACGGCTTCTGCGTTTACCTGAGCGCTTTTTTTGCTGGAAATCACCAAAGCGTGCGCACCAAACACCTCTGCAGAACGGGCAATCGCGCCAAAATTGCGCACATCGGTAATGCCATCCAACAAAACAATTAAGGGTTTTGCCCATTTTCAAAAACGGAGGGCAAAATATCTTCCAGCCGTTGAAAAGGAATGGGTGAGATGAAGGCAACTACCCCCTGGTGATTGCCGCCAGCCAGTTTGTTCAAGCGCTCCTTGGGCACCACTTGAAACGGGACTTCATATTCTTTGGTAAGGTGGCGGATTTCTTTTTCAAATTCACCTCGAATGCCTTGTTGCAGCACTACCTTATCCACCGGCCATCCTGACTTGATGGCCTCAACCACGGGATGACGTCCGTACACTATTTCGGAGAGCTTTTCAGGCATAACTATTTTGTTTCCGACCCTTTTGGCCTTTTGACTGACAAATTAACTACTTTTTAAACTTACCACAGAACAAATACTCTTCTTTCTCCGTATCATCCCTTGTTGATTTATGTAATTTTGAGTCGTACGGTACAAACACAACAATTTATAAAATGAAGAGATTCTCCTCCTTATTTGTCACCCTTATATTCATTAGTCTGATTGGGGTGGTGCCACAATTGCAGGCCCAACAACTTGATGGCCTCAATCAAGCCTTACGGCATCTACAACAAAACAGCAGTCAGTGGAACCTTACTGCGGAGGACTTAAAAGGGTTCACCGTAAGCCATGAACACCAAAGCGAACACAACGGGGTCAGCCACATTTATTTTGCCCAAACCCATGAAGGAATTGAAATTTACAATGCGGTATCGGGCATACACCTAAAGGATGGCAAAGTGTTTTTTGTTGCAGATCGTTTTATTGCGGATGTTGCCTCCAGGGTGAATGCGCTAAAACCAGCATTGAAGCCCGAAAAGGCCCTGTTGCGGGTAGCAGATGATTTAGGAATGTCAGAAAAACGCAGCGGCGTTCGGATTTTACACGCTGAAAAAAATCACACGGCTGAATTTGCGGGGGGAAACATCTCCCGCAACACCATTCCTGCCCACTTGATGTATTACCCCACTTCTGGGGGCGCTTGCGTTTGAGTTGGGTGCTGGAGATTGAAGACCCGCGCAGTGCTGATCATTGGATGACTTTTGTAGATGCCCACACTGGAATGGTGTTGGAGAAGATAAATCATACCATTTCCTGCACTTTCCCGGGTCATAACCACTCAGCACAACTCATTTCTGATGAATGTTTGCAAGAGGCCGGTTTACAACGGATGGCTATGCCTGCACAAACACCAAGTGAAACGGAAAGTCCAACACCATTTGCCGATGGGGCAAGTTACAATGTGTTTCCCGTTCCAGTTGAAAGCCCATTACATGGGCAGCGCAAAATAGTGAGCAATCCCGCTGACCCGACTGCTTCCCCTTATGGCTGGCATGATACCAACGGGGTTCCTGGTGCAGAATACACCATTACGCGTGGGAACAACACGTATACTTATCTTGATGCAAATGCTGACAACCGGCCAGATACCATCGTTGTACCCAATGGCGGAGCCAATCTGAGTTTTAACTATACCTTCAACCCCAATCTGGAGCCCAGCAAATCACGCGCTGCCGCCATCACCCAGTTGTTTTACATGAACAACATCATGCACGATTTTAGTTACCAGTACGGTTTTACGGAAGCTGCGGGTAATTACCAACAAAATAATTATGGCAAAGGAGGCCGTCCCAGTGATGCAGTCAACGCCGAAGCACAAGATGGCGAAGGCACTGATAATGCAAATTTTGCAGCGGGGGTAGATGGCAATCCTGGTCGCATGCAAATGTACATCTGGAGTGGAGCCGGAGGAAACTCATACATTGAAGCGCCCGCAGGTATTGCTGGCAAATATCCCATTCGTGCCGCCAGCTTTGGCAAACGTTTAAGCACTATACCCCTCACCGGAGAAATAGCAGTGGGCATAGATGCCAGCACTAATGCAAACCTGGGCTGTCAAACCCTGCTCAATCCGGCCAACCTTAAAGGCAAAATTGTATTGATTGATCGAGGCACCTGTACTTTTGAACGCAAAGCCCTCAATGCTCAACTTGCCGGTGCAATAGCCTGTGTGATTTGTAATTTTGAAAACACCTTACCCGCAGGCCTGGCTGACGATGCAGCAGTCAGTGGAGTGACCATTCCGGCAGTCGGGATGCGCTCGGGTGATTGTGAACTGATGAAACAAGCGCTAGCCAATCGCGAAACTGTAAGATTGACTTTAGTTGCTCCGGAAATAAATGGCCCCGATTCTCTGGATGCCAGCTTCGACAATGGCATTATCGTCCATGAATATGCCCATGGCATTTCTAATCGCCTCACCGGAGGCCCTTCCGTATCAACTTGTTTAAACAATGACGAACAAATGGGGGAAGGTTGGAGCGATTTCTTTGCTTTGGTGACTACCGTAAAGCCAGACCAGAACGGCAAACTGGCTAGGGGAATTGGCAACTACGTGTTGTATGAAGATTTGCAAGGTACTGGAATCCGTCGGGCAGCCTATTCAACGGATATGAAAGTTAACAATCAGACTTATGATGCCATCATTGGAACTCGTGCTGGCTCCAACCCTTCAGGATCAGTTGCTCCACACCCGGTAGGAGAAGTATG
This sequence comes from Haliscomenobacter sp., assembly GCF_016718685.1. GTDB lineage: Bacteria > Bacteroidota > Bacteroidia > Chitinophagales > Saprospiraceae > Haliscomenobacter. The sequence goes on from NZ_JADKCX010000016.1 coordinate 55,962, forward strand.
GGCCGCTACACTTTGGGACCTTTATTGGGCTTTCGTAGACAAATACGGATGGGATGCAGATTTATACCGTGGAAAAGGAGGCAACAACATCGCCATCCAACTGGTGATGGATGGAATGAAATTACAGAATTGCAGCCCCTGGATTCATTGATGGACGCGATGCCATTCTTGCCGCAGATGCCATCAACAATGGCGGCGCCAATGAGTGCCTGATCTGGGAAGTGTTTGCACGCCGCGGCCTGGGCTGGAGTGCTGACCAAGGCAGTACCAATGAACGTAATGATGGCCTCGAAGCTTTTGACAAACGTCCGGAATGCATCAAAACCCTCAAAGTGGAGAAGGTGGTCAATGGCATCGTTAACGCTGGAGATACCATAAACGTGACTTTATTGGTATACAACCACAAGGATACCCCCGTAAACACGGCGATACTTAGTGACGAACTCCCCAGCGGCTTAACCATGATCCCGACATCGGTAATAGGTTCCAATAAAACCACGCTCAACTCGGGGTTGGTTTCGTTTGAACTGGGCAAGCTGGATGCAGGGAGCAGCAAAGTGATCCGTTATAGCGCCGTCAGTAACCGCAATAAACCATCCATTCGTCAGGTTATTGACGATGTTGAAGGGACAAGTCTGCTGGCACAAATCTCTCTGGAAGGCCCGGATACGTTTCGCATCAGCACCACGAACCCCCACAAGGGCACCAAAGCCTGGATGATTCCGGGAGGACGAATCTCTGTAGACCAGGCCTTGTATTTAAAAAATCCCCATCTTGGTAAGTGGTCGTCAGCCCGTCTTGCGTTTTTTCCATGATTACGCCATCGAAGCTGCACAAGATGCCGGTATTGTAGAAATATCCACCAATGGAGGCAGCATTTGGGAAGTCATTCCCGATAGTTTGATCTTCCGCAATGGCTATCCCCGCCCAGTCATCTACCTTACTTTTTCCATGCCCAATTTGCGCGGTTTTTCGGGAACCTCTGGAAAGTATGTCCCAAGCTATGTCAACCTCAGCAAGTATATAGGGCAGCAGATTCAAGTGCGTTTCCGCTACGGTTCCAATACCGATGGAAATGGACCAATCCGTTCACAAGGCTGGTCGATTGATGACATTGAGTTTATGGATCTGGTCAATTATGATGGGGAAGTTTGTCTGACCACTGCCGAAGGGGATAAAGTGTGCAGTAAAGCACCGTCTAAAGGAACTTTGGTAGAGCCAGGTACCATTACCACCTCTACCCGCGACCTCCAGGGCCAGGCCCGGATCGCCATCTACCCCAACCCAACGGGAGATCGAATCAACGTACAATTGGATGGTTTACCCGCCGGAAAGGCCCAAGCCATGTTGCTCAGTACCGAAGGCCGCATCTTGCAAACGCAGGAAATGTCGAACCGCAACGCAGACAGTCGCTTGTTGGCGTTCGACTTGTCCAGTTTGCCCGCAGGTATTTACTTGATGCAAATTAAAGGCGAGGGATTGAACCGGGTGGAAAAAGTGGTTAAGTATAGATGAGTGATGAGAGATGAGATATGAAAATAGTATATGCCGTTACATCATAATCATTCATAACTCATAACTCATAACTCACTTACTTCTTGTCCTGCTTCGCAAAAACCTTTCGCAACAGCTCACTCGTCCGTGCTGACACATTGGTACGAATGTTCTGCTCTTCTTTGGCCACCATGGCAAACAGGCCTTTCAGGGCTTCACGGGTAACGTAATCCCCAAGATCGGGATTGGCTTTGTCTACCAAAGGGATTTTATTGTACACCTTAACTGCATCAGACCAGATTTTGCGGGCATCAAATTTGTCCAAAGATGTGTTGATGGTTGGGTTAAATGCGGTGTACAGCTGCTCATTGGTGCCGCGTTGCAAAAACTGGGTTGCCGCATCCTGGCTGCCTCCGGTGAGGATACTCAGCGCATCGTTAAAAGTCATGGCGCGAATGGCATCCACAAAAATAGGTTTGGCTTGTTTGGCTGCATCTTCGGCGCCACGGTTGATTTTCTCCAAAATAACGTTTTCCAAATCCGAAAATCCAGGCACATTTTTCAGTTTGTTGGTGATTTTGCGCGCTTCTTCGGGCAGCAAAATCTTATAGGGGCTTTTGAAATAGCCGTCTATTTGCGATAGAGCGTCAGAGCCTTTGCCAATGCCAATTTCCAGGGCCTCTTTTAAACCCGAGCCAATTTCAGCTTCGGTAGGTTCAGCGTACACGGAAGTAACGAGGTTAGAAAGGGTATCGCAAGAAAAAGCGAAAAAAGCCAGCGCGGCTACTAAAAAGGTTCTTTGGATCATTTTCTTTGGTTTTTAAATGGAGTACAGCGACAACACTGTTCCTCTACAATGAATAAATCTACCCTTATGACGCAGATTAAGGGTAAAAAGCTGTGTTCACTTGATAAATCTTAACCAAAATTGGGAAACATTAATAAATTTTAAATCCATCCTAACTAGCACTTAACGCCATTTAACAAATTAAGCCTGCAACTTTGCTTCATCAAACATCACCAACGAAAAAAAACCAATTGAATATGAAAAATGTATTGTTGCTGGCCGTTTTGTTTCTTGCTTTGATTTCCGGTACGCACGCACAGAGCACCCTGCACGTTGGGGTACGCTCGGGTTTACAAATGAGCACCATCAAACAATCCGATTTGTTGAGTGAACTTACACCCAAAGCAGATTACAACTATGGCAACACCACTGCAGCCTTTGCTGAACTGGATTTTGGCAGCAATTTTTCGGTACAAGCTGAATTGGGCTACGCAGCCCGCGGCTTCCGCTACGATTTGCAAGAAGACGTAAAAATTGGCGACTTTGAAATTCCACTTGGTGGCCGCGCTGATTTCCGTTTCAATACCCTGGAAGTTCCTGTACTGTTTAAAGCCAAATCTGGCCAGGACGCAGTGCGCTTTTATGCCCAGGTAGGCCCTTATGTTGCCTATAACCTCAACAGCAAACTGACCGCCAGAACGACGGGCATCATCAACATCAAGTTGTTTGAGACCAACATCGACCTGGATGCCATCAACTACAACCGGATGGAAGTGGGCGCATTGGCTGGCGCAGGGATGGAAATCAACACCAGCTTTGGCCGTATTTTCCTGGATGGACGTTACCAATATGGCTTTACGGCCAATGCTGATATTCCCGTTGTACAGGAAACTTTCCGCAGCCGGGGTATCTCGATCCAGGCAGGGTTTGGGATACCGTTGAATTAAGGAGGGTTTGAGGGTTCGTAGTTCGGGGGTTCGACGGTTCACTAAATGGTAACATTGTGTCCCAACCACAAACCTAAAACTTAAAACCTAAAACCCTATTTTTCAACAACCGTTCTACGTCTTTCATAAACTGATCAACCGACTCTGGATCGGTGCCGTCACAAAAAGCGCGAACGCGGCGCTGCGGATCAACCAGGATGAGCCTTCCACTGTGGTCAAAACCACCTGGTGCATTGGGATCCTCCTGGGCAATGCTGAAGTAATCATTGGCAATGCTATAAATGGAATCTTTCACTCCTGTCACGAATTGCCATTGGGGGAGGCCGACACCAAGATCCGTGGCAAATTTTTTCAGCCGCGGTATGGTATCGTGCTCGGTATCAATGGTATGGGAAAGCAAGACCAACTTGTCCTCCTCCTTGAAACGCTCGTACAAACGCAGCATTTGTTTTTTTACTTTGGGACAGATGGTAGGACAAGAGATGAAGAAAAAATCCACCACATAGGCTTTACCCGCAAAAGTCTGATTATTGACCTCCTGACTGTCTTGATTGATAAAGGAAAAATCGCGAATGGTGTGGTAAATGGTATCCCCATTTACGACTTCGAATTCCCCTAAAATTGGCAGTGGAGCATTTTGATCGGGAGCGCCCAATTGGCAACCCACCATTAAAGGCAGGGTCAGCCAAAACAACCATTTCCGCATAGCAGTAGTTATTTTTTGCGTTGAGCCAAAGCAGTTTTGGCTTCAGTAATGGATTTGTCGGTAAAGTCACCAATACGTTTGATTTCGTTTTTTTGTTCGGTAAGGTACTTGATCAGTTCTTCCGATTTCATGGTCGTCTTTTTTTGCGCCAAATCGCTGATGCCGTTCATCCAGTTCATCATTTCTTCTTCCGATTCTTTCAGGTTGACGGTTACCATACTCAGCCTTTCGCGGGTATCCATGGTCATGGTCGTATCCAGAAAGAGGTACTGACGCATGTCTTTGTAGAGATCGTTCAGCTCGCCCATTTTGGGCATGATCCGGTCGTGCTCCGCCATCATTTCATTTTCAATTTGTTGTTCCTGGACACCTGCTGAGCCAGTCCCACAAGCATAAATCAATGCCATGAGCAGCATTGACGCAATCATCATCCGTATTTTCATCTTGTAAAAATTTTGGTAATCAGAGGCGCAAAGGTAAGGAATTAGCTGGGAAGCTCAAGGTGTTGTGCCGGGTTTATTGCAAATGGATGATCATCTTTCCCTCAACACCAATTGGCTGAAAAATTAGGACTTACCCAAGCAGCCATTAGCAAAGCGGCACCATTGGGAGCGCGGACGCGGATGGCGGATTTACGCGAATCTCAATTTACGAACAAATTAATCTGCGTAAATCCGCTAGATCCGCGTCATCCGCGCTCCCATTTTGTCATGTTAGATATTGATACGATTGAATCCCCCCTACTCCACAATCTGCAACTTCGCAAACTTCAACATAATCCGTTTTTCCTGCCCGTCATCCGCAGCCTCGAAGAAAATTGTGGCAATGCGGTTGTCCTTCCCGCCGTCGATGTTCAGGACTTTACCCTCGCCAAACTTGAGGTGCAGCACGGTATTGCCCACTTTGATTTGGTCGCTGGGGCTGGCCTTAAACAGTGCCGGATCGATGCGCGGCGCGGCATTGCTGCTGGCCGGGCGGGGTTTGAAGGCGCCACTTACGCCCGACTTGCTCGGTACCGCAGTCGTCGTCGTTCTGCTTGGCGTTGGTTCGAAATCGGCAGAAAAACCACTGCGCAGGGCGGAGGTACTTTCCAGGTGATCGCGGGGAATTTCCTCGATGAAGCGGCTCATCTCATTGTACTGCATCTGGCCGAATTTATAGCGACTCATCGAAAAGGTGAGGGTCAAATACTGCTCGGCGCGGGTGATGGCCACGTAAAACAAACGACGCTCCTCGTCCAGTCCATCCGGCGTATCCATCGACATGAAGGAAGGGAAGAGTTTTTCTTCCAATCCCACCACAAAGACCGACTTGAACTCTAAACCTTTGGCCGAGTGCACCGACATCAGGGTGACGTAATCACCCGTTTTGGACTCATCGTCTTGATCGGTGAGCAGGGCAATGTTTTGCAGGTACGAAGCCAGCGATTTATTTTGTTGTTCTGATGCCGTTTCAAATTCATCGTCTTCCACAAAAGATTTGATACCGTCGAGCAAAGCATTGAGGTTTTCCAGGCGACCCAGGCCTTCTACCGTTTTGTCCTGGTTGTATTCCTCAATCAGTTTCGACTGCTTGGCGATGTACATGGCCGCTTCGTGGGCATTCAGGGTTTCAGCCTTTTGGCCACTGTCCTGCACAATTTTGACAAACTCGTGGATCGACTTTTGGGTACGGGTTCCCGCGTCGATGTGCAGCAACACTTCCCACATGGTGAGGTTTTGCTGTCCGGCCAGTTCACTGATTTTGTCTACGGTACTATCCCCAATCCCCCGTTTGGGGAAGTTGATGACCCGGCGCAGGGCTTCCTCATCTTTGGGGTTGACGGCCAGGCGCAGGTATCCAATGAGGTCTTTCACTTCCTTGCGCTGGTAGAATGACAAACCGCCAAAAATCTTGTAGGGAATGTTGTAGCGACGCAGGTACTCTTCCAACACCCGGCTTTGAGCATTGGTACGGTACAACACCGCAATGTCCGTATTGCGCAGGTGAAAACGGTTGCGTTGCTCGGAGATGGTATCGGCTACACGTTTGCCCTCTTCGGCATCGGTCATGGTTTTGATCACCTTGATCTTTTGCCCGGTGCCTTTGCTCGACCAGATTTTTTTCTGAATCTGCTTTTTGTTGAAGCGGATCACTTCATTGGCAGCTTGCACGATGTGCTCGGTGGAGCGGTAGTTTTCTTCCAGTTTAAACACTTTGATGCCGAAAGGGTTAAAATCTTTCTCAAAGTCGAGGATGTTCTGGATGGTCGCGCCGCGGAAGGCATAGATACTTTGGGCGTCATCCCCGACCACACAAATGTTGCGGGGGCTGCCCTCAAAATGCACCAACTTGCGGATGATGCCGTATTGCAAGGTATTGGTATCCTGAAACTCGTCTACCAGCAGGTAGCGGAAGCGCTTGCGGTATTTGTCGAGCACCTCGGGGTTCTTTTGCCACAGCTCGTAGAGGCGGTACAAGAGATCGTCGAAATCCATGGCTCCGGCGCGTTTGCAGCGTTCGCCGTATTTGAGGTAAATCTCGCTGATGAACGGCATTTTGGATTGCCGATCCTGCATTTTCATCGCTTCGTTTTCGGCGTACAGGCGCGGGGTGATCAAGCTGCTTTTGGCCGATGAAATGCGGCTGCGGATGGTGTTGACGTTGTACACGGTTTTGTCGAGGTTCATCTCTTTGATGATGGCCCCGATTACACTTTTGGTATCTTCGGTATCGTAAATGGTAAAGTTGGGGGAATAGCCAATCTTATCGGCTTCAACCCGCAAGATGCGCGCGAAAATGGAGTGGAAAGTGCCCGACCAAACATTGCGGGCCTTATCGCCCACTACTTTTGAGATTCGCTCTTGCATTTCCCTGGCCGCCTTGTTGGTAAAAGTCAGCGACAGAATTTCCCAGGGGGCAACTCCTTTTTCCATGATGTGGGCAATGCGGTACGTGAGCACACGGGTTTTGCCCGATCCAGGACCAGCAACAACCAATACGGGCCCATCGGTATTTTCTACGGCTTGACGCTGAACTGGGTTCAGCTCATCTAAGTAAGACATGTTATGCTGTTTCCAATGCACTCCAATACTCCACAGCCCGGCGGGTGTGGGGAATACAAATTGAACCACCCACCAAATTGGCGATGGCAAAAACTTCAAAAACCTCATCGCGTGAAACGCCGAGTTCAAAACACTTGCCCAGGTGGTAACGAATGCAGTCGTCACAACGCAGTACCATTGAAGCAATCAAACCCAGCAATTCCTTGGTTTTTTTGTCCAAAGCGCCATCCTGGTAGGCATTGCTATCCAGGTTAAAAAAGCGCTTGAGCACCAGGTTGTCTTGAGCCAAAATTTCTTCGTTCATTTTGGCACGGTAGTCATTGAATTCTGATACGATCGACATGAGTGAGGAAGTGTTGGTAGGAGGCAAAAATACAAATCCACCGGTAGGAAATAAGCACTTGTTTAAATTTTTACCAATAAAAACAAAAAAAAACGGGAGGTAAAAACCTCCCGCTGAAAATCCTCGTTAAGAAACCCTTCACAAAAAAATTCTTTTACTGGGAATTTGGCTTCCTGACCGAAACGCTGATTAGGACCATTGTTCTGGTTCCAATCGGCGTCTTCGAGCAGGATTCATGATTTGTTACGCGCACTAGTTGAAAACCAAAAAACTACTGGAATAAGACCCTCCAGGATCCGCGTGCTGCGGAATGGAGTTATTTTTGACTTTGTTGTCTTCGGCTGGTGTGTTTTTAGCAGGTTTAGTCTCAATCGCCAGTTCTTGTACATGGCTCAAAACGTTTCCTCCACAGGTATCATTGATGGTCCAAACCCTTAAAATCCGGTGATTGTCTACATCAATCTGGTCTTGGTACGTTACACTAAATCCATTGAAAGTACCCGCAAGAACAATTTGGTCTTCGGTCGTTTTTGCGTTGCCATCGGTATCCAAAATTGGATATCCGGTGTACTCTGGTTGAACGTTTTTGTCAACGACAGTATTGCGAGGGAAACGGATATCTCCCAAATTTGGCTTTTCTACTGCAATGTATTGGCTGGCAATGACTTCACGCTGTTCATTCACCCATTCACGGGTAATCAGGTAAGCCAGGTCGGAGAGGAAGGCAAAGTGGTGGATGAGTACGGCCTGTGCGTCAGGATTGACTTGCAGCTTTAGTTCGTCTCCCGCCCGCATAAAAACCGATACTTGGCCTTTTTCAGCAGCGATTTGGCGGGTATTGACATAAACAGCAAGTGCGGTGGGGTTAGAAAGGGAGCCCCCAATGTCGTTCCAGTTGAAAGTAACGTACCCGCTGCTGGGCACTTTTACTGTGAAGCGCGGAGCCCGGCGGTCAGCCACAACAACCGGATAATTATTGGTCCCTTCAACCAATAATTGACCGGGAGCTCCGGTGACATCTACCCCACCGGCACTCTGTATGTTTGCATCCATCCAACGAGATGGATCAAAGTATCCAACAAATCCCATTGCATTACAACCTAAGTCATAACGCATGTCCTGAATGAGCAGCGCCGACGCATCCCGGGTCGCCTTGATGGCAACAGGAATTGGGAAGGCACGCATGTCTAACTCCCCGGTGCAAACGACCGAAAAATAATCGGTGCTTGCCTGATGAGACAGTTGACTGATGACCTGCTGTGGACTGGAAGATTTTTTCTCTATGGTCGTAGATAGACTTGCCTGCAAGTCTGATTGACCATAGCTAGAATTGACTTGCAATGTGAGCAAAATTGCAAGACAAAGCAATCCAGTAATCCTGATTTTGATTCCTTTGCACATGAGCACAAAACATTTAGGTAGACACGACAATTTAGACGAACATCGGGCAAGATGGTCACTAGTGACTACACAACGTTTTGAACAACGGGCATTTGTAAATCAGGTAAGTATGGATAGAACGCAATGGAGATAAATGTCAAATGCTTGTAATCGGTTGTCATGGGAAAATCGTTTATGGGATCAAAATTTGAGTCTTCAATTGGACTCTTTGCATTTGTTGTAAAACAAAGATAGACGTTAAACCCTTAGCCTAGTACATTTTTGTCATAGAAATTTCATATTTTTTTTCGGCTAATGGATTTAATCTTCATTATCTTTTGAACAAACATTATTTAAACTCGTTCAATAGCAAAAATAGTATGCAGATCAAGCGAAAAGAGTGGCAACAATTCATTCCCAAACCAGTTGAAGAGATTTGGGATTTCTTTTCTCGGCCCGAAAATTTGAAAAAACTAACGCCGGCAAAAGTCGGAATCACCATGCTCGTTGACCTGACTGGTAAAGAAATGTATCCAGGGATGTTGATCCCCTACTACATTAGTCCACTTTTGGGCATTCGGATGAAATGGTTAACCGAAATCACCCATATTGAGCATCTTCACTATTTCGTTGACCAACAACGGGAAGGTCCTTATGCTTTTTGGCACCATCAGCACAATTTTGTTGCACAAAATGGCGGCACCCTGATGACCGACATTTTGCACTACAAAGTACCTTATGGCCCCATCGGCACCCTGGCCGATTGGATTTTGGTGGATAAGATGGTAGATGACATTTTTGGGTTCCGCAAAGCAGCGATTGAACAGTATTTTGGAAAATCCTAATTTTTGGAGGCTGAAAAGTGCTGGATCCAGTTGTGCAATTCTTCGGGGCTACCTGCTTCTACCAAGCACAGCAATTCTTTGCTGGAAGCAGAAGGTGATAAGCGCAATTCTTGCTGCCTGGTCTGTTCAAAACGACTGTACGCCCGGATAGCCGCTTCCCGATCTCCGTTCAGTGCAAGTGCACTGATCAAGCGCTGTTGAATGGCTTCCAGGCAAGGATCCAGATCACCCCTTTTCGACAGTAATAGATGGCTTGTGCCGGTAGCCCACGTTTGAGGAAATAGTCGGCCAGGCGCAAGAGGATGCCTTGCAAATGTTCACGAATATCGTGGCGTTGCCGGTCTACCCACTCGGAACGTTCTACTCCTTCTAAGAAATCCCCACGGTGGAGCTCAACAATTTTTTTACAAATTTGAATGCCGATCTCTTCTTGATGGCTTTGATTTTTCAACTCCATCTGTAGAGAAAAATATTGATGCACATCAATTTGTACTTCCTCTGGTAAATTCAGACAATACGCGTTGAACTTGTGGTCATAAACGACCAAATCAGCAATGCTCTGATCTTTATCCTCTCCTTTGCGCATGCGGTGGATCAGTACATTGAGGCGATTACGGGCTGCTTCGGCATCGATACCTGGCCATAGGGCCGCACAAAGTTTTTCCCTTTTAATCGAGCGGGGATAGTGAAAGAGCAAATAACCCAACAATTCTTGCTCTTTGAGGGTATGTGGTTTTAGCAAAAATTCATTTTGCCGAATACACAGTTCCCCCAATAAATTTATTTGCAGGGGCGGAGCCGCAAGCAGGGCAGTGCGCTCAGTTTTATTGAACAGCACCGGTACGCCTTTGAATTTGAAGCTGGGTTGAAAAATGGACTGAAAAATAGCCCGAAGCTTATCTTTAAGTACATCCATCCAGCTTGCTTTTTTGATGCATTGAGCCAGTGAATGTTGTAGTTCCGCTTTTAGGGCTGGCCAGATGAGCACCTTGTGCGCACCTGCCTGATAGGCTTGTTGCAAAAGCTCTGGAGAAGGTTGATCCAGAATGGCCAGAGTAGGTATCCGTCCCATCAATTGACAACTGGCCAAATAAGCCAAAGAGTTGGCATTGGCGACAACAATGGCGGCTTTCGACAATTTGGAAAGTTTGTGCAAGGAGTCGGTATCTCCTAAAGGGACGGAGCAAAGCGCGAAATGATCAGCCAGCATAGACTGAATTTGCGTCTGAACGGACGGAATCTGACCGGTTATGACAATCAGTTTAGAGGAGGACATTGGGGGTAGTTTTACAAAAACTGGAAAATTTAGTTTAACTTGAGGTCATGCAAGCTACAGTTTTTTTGAAAATTTGTCAAGTTCATTCATTTTTTAAACCAAGTACACATGTTGGATATAAAATTTTCAACGAATGAAAACACCCACCGCTGTGATGCGGTGCTGGAAGGTAAATGGATTGTATTCACTTGTCCACAGTGCCAGGATTATCGCCGAAAAATGCATCAGGAAACGGGAGAAATGATTACCGAAAGTACTGGAAATCCGGAGATCCTTCACCAGGGCCTCTATGTTCAACCCAGGCTGCAAAATTTTGATGCCTCGCTTTCTTGAGTTGATTTAGATGACTTGGACCAACTGATCCGCTGTAAAAAGAACCGTTCCCTGTGGAGTATCCGTTTTAGCTGCAGCACTCACCATTAAAGAATAAATACCCGGTTTTAACTGCCCCTCATACAGCTCCAGCGTTGGTTTTCCGGTAAATTCATTGTGCTTTGAAAATTGAAAGCTGGGTACCTCGGGTTCCAGTGATTTAAAATGAGCACTGAATTGAGCCCATACTGGCTGCTCTTCTACTTCAAAACAAACCATGCAGTTTTTTCCAGCTTGTACAATGCTGTTTTGTCGCCCATTTTGCCAAATTTCAATTTTGCCAGGGGCGTTTGTAGGCATTGTCTTAGCGCCAGAGACCAGCGCCTCTGTAGTGGAATTGGGTAGCGTCCGATTGGCAAGAACCTGATTGACCGAAGCAGGACCTAGCCCTATTTCAAAAGCAACATCGCCAGTTGGATGAGCAGCTTGGGGACTTAGGGTCCAGGTTTTAGGCAAGTTGTTCCGGATGAATTTGTCAATACTTTCGATGTCGAGCCCATCGATCGACGCTACTTGTTCGTCTGAACCGATTTTTTTCAATCTACCCACAAAGGCCGTATCTTGTTCATTGACGGCATAAAATTCCAAGGTAAATGATACTTTAGGTTCGTCGTCAACACGGTTGTCTTGTGCTGCCGGGATCGCATTGGAAGAGGGATTTGGAACGGGTTTGGGTAGGGCGACCGATCCACCTTTTTTTTTCTTAACTGAAGTCATCACTTAGGGGTTTAGTTGCACAGAAAAACTTATACAAACGCACAAACAAACAAGAAAACATGTATCCACCCGGAGGTGGTACATGTTTTCTTAGTGACAGGAAACTTAACCTTTGTAGAACTGTACAAGTCCCAGGTCAAGAAATCCAGCGGCCAAAATGGTAGTTGGGCCTACCGCAGGGCGCATGCTCAGACGAGCAACCAGGCGATAAACACCTTCAGGAACACTTCCAGGTGCAATGTTGATGGTTCCGTTGTAGGTGTTGGCAAAAGCGGTTACCCCTGGTAAAGTGATGGCAGGAAGGCTAGCTGGGTTTTCGCCAGGGCCATATTGCTCCATCAAAATGTCGCAATCCCATTTTACGGCAGCACCAAAAAATTGGAAGAAGACTCCCGATGCAGTAAAGTTGAATTTGACTTGCCAGGCTTGGTCAACTTGGATACTGGCTGGGTTGGGGTTGGTGATCACTCCAGGAGGAAATACGCCGCCAGGCAATTCAACGTACTCAACATTTCCAGTAATCGAGCTGGACATAAAGCCAAGGGCATTCTCAATCGTAAGTGGCATGGTGTTTTGTTTTATCCTCACCTAACTAGTGGAGTTCAGAAAGTCACCAGCAGGTTTGGGGTTATTAGTTTTTTGAACCTGAACTCGATGCAAATCTGCACTGAGACCACTTACATTCTCGCTTACTTGTTTTTTCTTTTCGCTTACATTTTTTCAAATTTCTTCATTTTGGATGTTAGACGGTAATTAAATAAACTTATTGACGGGCTTTTTGATTTTGCTAAACTTCAGTTGCGTAGGCTGGTAGCCCATCATTCAAATGCCGAGCCAATTTGCGCAAATTTCCTTCCTTAGTTAAAAGCAAGCTATGGAGCCCATCATTCAAATCCGCGATTTGCGCAAATTTTTTGGTAAAAAGCAAGCTTTGTACGGCATCAATCTGGACATTATGCCCGGCCAAATCATTGGCTACATCGGGCCCAATGGTGCTGGAAAATCGACTACCGTACGGATATTGGCAGGATTGGATGAGCGTTTCGAAGGAACAGTAAGCATTAAAGGCATCGATGTCAAAGAAAATCCTCTCGCCGTAAAACGCATCATTGGGTACATTCCCGAGTTGGCCGATTTGTACGACGTCCTTACGCCCATGGAATTTTTGATGCTAATCGGGCGCTTACATGACCTGGAAGACCAACAAATTGAAGAACGGGCCACCCGTATGCTCGATTTTTTGGGGCTCAAAGACCAGTTGCATCACCGGATGGATACCTTTTCCAAAGGGATGCGACAAAAAGTACTGCTGGTTTCGGGTTTGTTGCACAATCCGGAGATCATTTTTATGGATGAACCACTCAGCGGCCTGGATGCCAATGCGGTTATTTTGGTCAAAGAAATCATTTTGCGGCTGGTGGAGCAAGGGCAAAACCGTAATTTACTGTTCGCACAACATGGATACCGTTGAAAAAATTTCAGACCGCATCATTTTGATTGCCGAAGGAAAAGTAGTGGCAGATGGTACTTTTCAGGAGCTCAAGCGCAATGAAGGGGATACCCTGGAGAAACTTTTTTCGCAACTCACCGGACAACCCGATTTTGATCAATTGGCCGAGGGTTTCACGCAAACCTTTAACCCCTAATTATTTTTTGGCTATGAACAAGTTACTCCTCGGATTGCTCAGCCTGTTTAGTGGTTTTTGGCGCAGAATGGATGTAAATCCCGTCCACCTCAGAAACATTTTAGCAGTAAAACTCAAAATGGATGGTCGCCGCAAAACGGCCTTCAACTACCGCCAATCTGCACAAAAAAAAGAAGTAAAAGGTCAGGACATCTTGATGATGTTCATGATGTCTATGATGGGTTTGTTGTTTATGTTGCCCATCTTACTGTTTAAACAGAGTGGCACCGGGATGTTTATTTTGCTGAGCGGCTGGATGTCTTTGTTGACCCTCACCCTAATCAGTGATTTTACCGATGTACTAATTGATGTTCGCGACAATTACATTCTTTTGCCAAGACCCGTTACCGGCAAAACCCTGGCGATCTCCCGAATTTTACACGTTTTTTTTTACCTGGTCAAGCTGATGATTCCCTTTAGTCTGCCGGGCATGATCGGGATTGGCATCAAGTTTGGGCTATTTCCGGTATTGTTGTTTGTCGTGTTGATCTTGCTGAGTGTTTTGTTGACCATTTTTGTAGTCAACCTCTTGTATTTGATCATGCTCAATTTGTTGTCTCCCCGCAAATTCAAAGAGATCATCAACTATTTTCAGATTGCATTTTACGCCCTGGTATTTTTGGGGTACCAAATCCTGCCCCGGATGATGGATTTCCGTTCCCAGGGAGATGTCAATCTTTTGGAAAAAATTTATTTATGGCCCTTACCTTCGGTTTGGCTGGCATACATTTGGGAGATTGCTTTTGATTTCGATCAACCCTGGACGGCTTATGTTTTGGCTGGACTGGGTTTGTTGACTCCTTTTTTGGCCGTCTATCTGGTGACAACTGTACTGAGTAAAAATTTTAGCCAGAAAATGTTCTCGATCGGTGAAGGAGGAGGAGCGGAATCTGCTCCGGAATCGAAAGGCGATTTGCTCCAAAGCCCCCGCAAATCCTGGTCATCAATTACTGGAGTATGGTTTTGTGCCTCAAAACTCGAACGCGCAATTTATGCGTTCACCTGGAAACTGACCGGACGCAGCCGGGATTTTAAACTAAAGTATTACCCCAACCTGATTATGCTCCCGGTTTATTTCGTATTTGCTTTCGTTTTTCCCATGACCAGATCAGAAAGTGATGGACTTGCAGCCCTTCGCCAAAGCAATATCTACTTGTTCGGCTTTTATTTTTCCATGATCATTCTTTTGTCTGGCCTGACCATGTTGCAGTTTTCTGAGCGTTACAAGGCAAGTTGGTTTTATCGGGCTATGCCATTGGCACAGCCGGGCCTCATTTTAACCGGAGCTTTTAAAGCCATCATCGTAAAATACTATCTGCCTATTTACCTGTTGATTACTTTTTCCGGATTTGTGTGGGGTTGGCACATCCTTGATGATGCGTTGTTGGCGTTGTTTACCATTTTGGCGTTGACTACGGGCATTGCCACCCTGACCAATCATGTTTTACCCTTCACCCGCTCCTGGGATGAGGCAACTAGAAGCAACATTGGTTTTACCTTGCTGACCATGTTCTGTGCTGGCTTGTTTGGGTTGTTTCATTATTTTATTGCCAACATGGGTTGGGTCATCTGGATCCTGATTCCAACGGCGGCAGCTTTGTTCTATTTGGCCATGTATCAATACCGCAAAACGAGTTGGAAGCAAGTGAAATGGGAATAAAAAAGAAGCGAAAAAATCATGCAAAGCATGATCACCTACTCTACTCGGGAAAAAAAGAAAATGTATCATTTGGTCTCTTGGGGAAAAAAATCGCGTAGGTGATACGCTTTGCATGCCCCTTTACAACGATATTCTACTTCGTAAAATGTTGCAGCGTTCGGTTTTTTGAGAAAACTCAGGGAAAACCCTTGTACTTTTTTTAGGGTTTTCCCTAATTTGATCAGCTTGTACAATCAATTGGTTAGCTGGCTGCACTTTTCCTTTTCTCCATATTTTTTTCTAAAAACTATCTATCTTTGCACCGCGAAATCAAAAACTTAAAAAAAGTACGTACACATGTCGGTAGCAACTCAATTGAAGTACAAAGTAAAAGACATTGCCCTTGCCGATTGGGGGCGCAAGGAGATTACCCTTGCTGAGGCTGAAATGCCCGGTTTGATGGCACTACGCGAAAAGTATGGCCAAATCAAACCTTTGAAAGGTGCACGCATTGCTGGTTGCTTGCACATGACCATCCAAACCGCAGTGCTGATTGAAACCCTCAAGGAACTCGGTGCAGACGTTACCTGGTCTTCTTGTAACATTTTTTCTACTCAAGATCATGCTGCGGCAGCCATTGCTGCGGCGGGAATCCCCGTTTTCGCCTGGAAAGGAATGAGCGAGGAAGAATACGAATGGTGTGTGGAGCAAACTTTGTACGCCTTTGAAGGTGGCAAAGGGCTTAATATGATCCTGGATGATGGTGGTGACCTGACCAATATGGTATTGGATAAATTCCCGGAATTGGTACAAGACCTGGGCGGTATCTCTGAAGAAACGACCACTGGTGTACACCGCTTGTACGAGCGGGTAGCCAAAGGTACCCTTCCTGTTCCTGCCATCAATGTAAACGACTCGGTTACCAAATCGAAATTCGACAACAAGTACGGTTGTAAAGAATCACTGGTGGATGCCATCCGCCGCGCTACCGACATCATGATGGCCGGTAAAGTAGCGGTTGTTGCCGGATACGGTGACGTAGGCAAAGGCTCTGCAGCTTCACTACGTGGTGCAGGTTGCCGGGTGATCGTTTCTGAAATTGACCCCATCTGTGCGCTGCAAGCGGCTATGGACGGGTTCGAGGTCAAAAAAATGATCAACGCCATTCCTCGTGCGGATATCGTGGTAACGGCTACTGGCAACTGCCGCATCATCGGCCCTGAGCATTTCCGTTTGATGAGAGACAAAACCATCGTGTGCAACATTGGCCACTTCGACAACGAGATCGACGTAGCCTGGTTGAACGAGGCCTATGGCCATACCAAAGATACCATCAAGCCTCAGGTTGACTTGTACAACATCGATGGCCGGGACATTCTGCTCTTGGCAGAAGGTCGCCTGGTGAACCTGGGT
The DNA here is from genome assembly GCF_016718685.1 of Haliscomenobacter sp. Classification (GTDB taxonomy): domain Bacteria; phylum Bacteroidota; class Bacteroidia; order Chitinophagales; family Saprospiraceae; genus Haliscomenobacter. The sequence goes on from NZ_JADKCX010000016.1 coordinate 72,610, forward strand.
TGTGCTACTGGTCACCCTTCATTCGTGATGTCCAACTCCTTTACCAACCAGGTATTGGCTCAATTGGAATTGTTTACCAAAGGCGAGAAGTACGAAAACAAAGTATACATGCTGCCCAAAGAATTGGACGAGGAAGTTGCACGCCTGCACCTGGCCAAAATCGGGGTAGAACTGGAAGAACTGACTACCGAGCAAGCGGATTACATCGGTGTAGAAAAACAAGGGCCATTCAAGCCTGAGTACTACCGGTATTAATCGAAGCTCAGCTGAAGTATACCGAAGTCCATGTCACATCCGTGTGGCATGGACTTTGTTTTTGGCGCCCCCGCCCGCCCCGGGCGTTTCAAAAACTATCCATACACTTTAAAAAAGGCCTCTAACTTCATCGGATCCAAATGCCCATTGGTCGCACCTCCACTGCACAAATCCAGCCCCTGTGTTCTACCGCATCCATTGCAGCTTTCACGTTTTCAGCTTTTAGCCCTCCCGCCAGAAATACGGGTTTAGACGATTGATCTACAATTTGGCGGCTTAAAGCCCAATTGTGTACCCGTCCAGTCCCGCCCAACTCTTTCACCGCCAGGTTTGGATTGCCAGAGTCGAGCAACAAGGCATCTACTTGTGGGGCAATTTCCAGTGCCTCATCTACACTTTTTTCATCAATGACGTGAATGACCTGTACAATGGAAATCCCCGGTAAAGCCAGACGCAATTGTGCATAAGTACCCGCACTAAGTGCATCGACAATTTGTACCGTATTTGTTGCTACCGCACGTTGGTGCTCAGCAATACCCGCTACATCGGTACGGCTGGTCAGCAAAAAGCTGGCAATCGGGGGAGGAACCGCAACCGCTATTTCACGAATCAGTTCGTCACTGATCGGCCCTGGGCCGCTAGGCATTTTGGCCACTAGGCCCAGCGCAGAAGCACCGAATTGAACCGCGAGATGGGCTTCTGCCAAGCTGCTGATGCAGCAAATTTTGACTTTTGGAAACATTTCTTTAACACTTAAATCATGTCAAATCACCCATTAGGGTTATGAATTCGGGGGATAAGCCCCATACCTTTGAGGTATTCAAAAACACCAAAACGCCTCAAGAATATGAAAAAGAATTTGCTTTTCCTAACGCAGTTGATGTTTGTGCTGGGGGTCTTGTTTTTTCTGCAAGCCTGCACAGAAGATGAATTGACCGACCCTGTTGGGAATGAACTTACTGTTCAAAAACGCATCGACCACAACCTGACTGTAGATGGCAAAAAGCGAGAATTTATTGTCTTTCAACCAGCGGGCATTCAAACGAGTACCGCAGTCCCGGTGGTATTCATGTTTCATGGTACCTCAGGAGATGGTGAGAAATTTTACAACATTTCCGGTTGGAAAGAAAAAGCAGCCAAAGAGAAGTTCTATGCTATTTTTCCTTCTTCCTTGGCTTATTGCATCACCGAAGATGGGGTAAAATCCACCACGACCAAGTGGAACCATTACGATCTGGACTCTATTGCTTGTCCTGGCCAAAAGCTGTACGATGATGTGAAATTTTTTCGAGAAATGCTGATTTTTTTGCAAACTACTTATGCGATTGATCCAAAAAGGGTATACGTAAGCGGATTTTCAAATGGCGGGCAGTTCACTTTCAGGCTTGCCGTAGAAGCATCGGATGTAATTGCTGCGGTAGCTCCATTTGGTTGTATTTTTACCGAGCAAAATAAAGCGCCTTTGTCGCTGATCCCCATCTATCATGGTTTTGGGAATCAAGATGACCGTTTTTTTCCCTTGAATAACAATCAACCCCTACCGATGGGGCCAGCCTTGATGGAGCTTGGCGGTATAAAAAAGTCTACCAGCACCATTTGTAATACTTTTGCTTTGACTTATGCTAACTCCCTGAAGGAGACAACCAATGCTGCATTTTGGACTTTTAACACCCCTACCAAAGGCAATAGCAATGTGTACCACCTCCACGAGTTTAAGAACCTGACGCATGAATACCCGAATGGCGACAATTACCCCATTGCTGCAACGGATTTATTGTGGCCGTTTTTTAGCAAATATTCTAAGTGAATAGTGAAAAGCGAATAGCGAAAAGTAAGCAAACACTTATCTTTTCGCTATTCGCTTTTAGCTATTCGCTATTCTCTTTTCGCTCTGCTGGTGTCTTTCCAAAATTCGATCTGTCGCTTCGTCCAACATGTGAAAGACCTTTTCAAAGCCCTCAATACCCCCGTAATAGGGATCGGGAACCGTACGGTTTTTACCTGGTTCAGAATAATTCATGATCATTTCAACCTGGGCTTTCGTTTGGCTTAATTGTTTGGCGAGCAATTGAACCTGGCGCAAGTTGGAATCGTCCATGGCCAAAATGAGGTCAAAATCAAGCAGATCCTCCTTGCGGATTTGGCGAGCGCGTTGATCGGTAATATCGATACCAAAACGCCGGGCAATGGCTATCGAGCGCTGATCGGGCAACTCACCCGCATGCCAGTCTCCAATACCCGCCGAGTCAACTTCCCATTTCAAACCCGCTCTTTTCACCTTGTCTTTTAAGATGCCCTCCGCCAGGGGAGAACGGCAAATGTTGCCAAGGCAAACCATTAGTATTCTCATGGTATCAATGCTTTTTTTTCCAACGAAAAAAAAACTACTTTTGTTTTCTGTTGGTCATTTGCGATGTGTGTAGGTATAAAAGCAAAAACCCGGTGAGAAATATCCCCCGGGCTTGCGGAAACTATCAGTCCTTTTTCAACTCTGCCAGATTTGCTATCCAAACAAGAAAACCAAATAGACCGAGTAATGCCTCCCAAATGGGTGGCAACAACTATGGTTAGGGCATGGGTAGACGTGGTCTCATTTCTCTCAGTTCCCGCCCATGACAACCAACGGCGAAGATGTTTACATGGATCATAAAATCCATTCAATACTACGCTGTGTTCCTCTTCGCTATTTGAACAATTCAAAATTAGATCGTAATTTCATGTTTGGGTAGGCATTTTTGCCGTTAATTGTGATCACCAACCTACACCAATACAATTGCGCAATCAAACCCTGCCAGAATAATACCAAATTGTACATATTTCAATTGTCTGGTATTCAAATTTTTAAAGAGGGAACTCTTGTTAAAAAAAGCTTTAGTCGTTCAAAAACCAATGTTATGCCCATCTCTCACGGAGATCAGCTTTTTGAAATGATTCAGTCCCTTACTAAGGCTGAAAAACGCAATTTCCGACTTTATGCCAAGCGCATACAAGGAGAAAGTGACGCTAAATTTCTGCAGCTTTTTGATTTGCTCGAAAAACTCAAAGATTTTGATGAAGAAGTAATCATTCGCAGACTCAAGGATTCGAATAAAAGTCAACTCTCCAATTTAAAACGCCACCTGTATCAGCACATCTTGACTTGCTTGCGCTTGATGGAGATCCATAAAAGTGAAGAGATTCAAATCCGGGAGTGGATCGATTACGCAGTTATCCTTTACGGTAAAGGGCTTTACCTCCAATCTTTGAAGCTATTGGCAAAAGCCAAAACCCTGGCCAATAAAATCAATCACGATATCCTGCAGTTGGAAATTGTGGAGTTTGAAAAAAGAATTGAGTCGCGCCACATTACGCGCAGCACCACGGAGCGAATGCAAGGTTTACAGGACGAATCGAAAGAACACAGTCAAACAAACTTGCACATTGCTCAATTGTCGAACTTCAAGTTGGCTTTACAGCGGATTTTCATCAATAAAGGGCACGTCAAAACCGAGGAAGAACGCAGCAAAATAGAAGAGTATTTTCGTCGCAAATTGCCAATCCAGGAAAAGGATGCCAATACTTTTTTTGAAAAAATTCACCTTTACCATGCCCACTATTGGTACCATTACTTGTTGCAGGAATACGACAAGTGTGAAGAGTACGCTTCAAAATGGGTCAAGCTCTACGCGTCTGAGCCCAAAATGATCGAGATGGACATGGACATGTACATGATTGGCATGCACCAGTTGCTCGTAACGGCGTTTTACCTGCGCAATTATCCGGTGTTCCTCGATACCCTGGATCGTTTTGAGAAATTCCGCAAAGAAGTATATCCCAAACTCAACTATAACTCCCAATTC
>NZ_JADKCX010000017.1 GCF_016718685.1 Haliscomenobacter sp.
TTTACCTCCGGCCTACTGTGCCACTCATGGAAAATACCAGCTTTGTCTCGATTCGCCCTAATCTCTTGTATTTTCTTAAGGTTTTTCTCCGCTAAGAACGGCGAAGTTCTTTTGTGCAAACCTTCATCCGCCAGCTGAATACCCGTACTCAGGTGTTCCATTTTTTGCATCATTTCCACTGCCCAATTCCCGTATTGGGCAGTATCCGCCGCATTTTTCCAGTTGGCATACAGCGCCAGGTAAATGTTGTCTTCGTTGGAGTACGCCATGTCGGATTGGATTGCTCCGGGGTACCAGTTCAACCACAACATGTGCGAAGGCGCGGGTGGCAGGGTTTGTGCAATCTCCTTGAGGTAAGGCATCAAATCTTCAAGTGGAGCGTGGGTCCACATGTTGTCTACACCCCAGTGGCGATTTTCAGGGTAGTGGGTCATGACGTTGGTATACAAGAAGTTGATGCCAAAATTAAAGGGTGGTGTTTTAAACAAGGCTTTCTTTTTGATCGGACTGTTTTGCATAAAAGCCTTGGCTTCTTCAAATTCATCCTTGGTATCGGCAAAAATGGGCGCAACAGCTTCAATCCCTGGCCCCAGCAGGTTCATCATGTTTTTGCTCATCAAGAGTTGAAACTCTACGGCTTGGGGTACGCTGGGGCCTACTTCATAAGCCCAATTGAAGACATCTTCCAAATGTTTGATGGAAAATTGATGGGCAATCATGGCCTGGTATTTGGGCAGTGCAAACAACTTCAGGTGAAAGCGAACCACTACGCCAAAAAAACCTCCGCCGGAACCACGCGCAGACCAATATAAATCCGCATTTTCGGTAGCGCTGGCATGGATGTATTCGCCATCGGCGGTGACCATGTCAATTCCGATTACACTTTCGCAGGCGATGCCAGTTTTTCGGCCGTTCCACCCATAGCCACCTTGCAGCAAATAGCCACCAATACAAACGCCTTTGCAGTGCCCGGCTGGAAAAAACAGCTTTTGTTTGTACAATTCCGACAACAAATGGCTGCCACCTACCCCAGGGCCTGCCGTTGCCGTCATTGCCTGGGCATTGATTTCATAACTGTTGAAATGTTTCATCATGATCATGATGCTGTCCTCCCGCAAATGATTGGCACTCCAACTGTGTCCACCCGAACAAACGGTGACTTTTTTGCCTCGCGCTTTGGCGTATTTGAGGGTCGTAACGATGTCGCGCACTGATTTTGCCTCAACAATTGTAGCTGGCCTTCTCCCGGGGTCAATTTTGTTGAACAAAGAACCCATCGCCGTAGCTTCGAAATCGCGATCGCTGCGCTCAATGACCCGCCCTTCAACATGTAAAGTTTCGATTCCAACATGATACTGGGCATAAAGCTGGGGCAAAAAAGTGGCCAAATGGGTCATTTCCTCGGAGCAATGTTTCACCAAATCGGGAGCGAAGTTGGCTGGTAAAGTCCTCATTTTACGCATCAAACTGGACCCCAATTCAGCCACTGTACCCTCCTTCCGGAGCTGGATGTATTGACCACCCACCCAAAATCGCGAACGCATTTCGCTTCCTCCTTCTACTGCTCTGACTTGATGGACCAAATAGCCAAAATCAACAGGCAGTGATTGATGCCCGATTCGGGCACAGATGTACACGGCTTTGGAGGGATCATGGGTGGCTTCTTCACTAAAACCAAATGCGGTGGGCGATTTGAATTGAATGGAGCCTTGGGTATATTCTTTACCAATGTACTCGATGATGATGGAGTTGCGACCAATGTAGGCTACATCGTCTCTTTCATCTTCCCATTGGGCGCTTACATGTGATGTTGGATGCCACAGTTTGTATCGGCTGTCTCTGCAACCATGCCAGGCAAACCACCAATCCCACATTTCGGGACTTACCCCGGGCATTTGGGTCAATATTGCCGCATGTAAAGCTCCATCGGATTCGATGCAATAGCCTGTCTCTAAATTGGTGTAACCTTCGTTTTGCAAGGCTGGTGCCGCTGAAAAAGGAGGTAAAGATCCTGCGGGAAACGGTGAATTTTCCAAAGCCAACTGCACATGTGCCGGAAGGGCTTGGATGGTATCTTCATAATACTTTGCGTACTCCGTTGAATGGTCATGCGGCTGATAGCCGAGGTATTTCTTTGCCATTGTTTTCGATTTTCTAGGTGTGTAACAAAGGCAAAGGTAGCGGTGCTGGTATTTTTTCACCTTGAACTAATTCAAGAAATCAGATGCGGTGTTTTAATTTGCTCAACCATTCCGATGAAATGCCCATAAACTCTGCAATGTATTTGGCTGGCACTTTTTGAATAACGATGGGACATTCCGTGATCAAATAATGGTAAAGGCGCTCGGAAGAATAGGCAATGATTTTCATTTCAAAATCATTGATTTCCTGTAGTGCAGTGGTAACCTGAGTGTGATAAACCCTGAACAATTGCAAATCTTGAAAAATGGTCGCTTCTATGTCTTGTTTTTTAAATTCAATGACCTCGGCATTACTGATCGCACGAAGCTCACATTGTGTTTTTGTACCTGAGAAAAAACTATCCACACAAGTCATAAATGGATGGAAATCCCTGAAAAAGAAATTGATTGTTTTTTCGATTTCTAATTCTTTATCGATAAAACGAGACACGAACCCGCCTTGTAAAACAACATAGATTTTGTCGCATACTTTATTGTGTTCCACCAGCTTCGTGAGGTTTTTTACTTTCATTATTTTGCCCAGACTGAGCATTTTTTCTACTTTTTCAAAAGGTATATTGGCTTCGTTTAATTGCTTGATGAGGTGGAGTGGGAGCATGAACATGGTTTTAAGCGTACGTAAAAATAGATTGGCTTTTTTGAAAATCAACCCCGCCCCTCCATCAGCTCCACAAACGCCTCCTTATACATCCGCCCAATCGGCAACTCCATCTTCTGAATCTCCACATCGTGCGCGGTATATGCCTCGATTTTGTCAATGGCCACCACAAAAGACTTGTGGATGCGCACAAAACGTTCGGCGGGCAATTCGTTGAAAAAATTCCCGATGGAGGTTTTGGTCATGATTTTTTGATCCTTGAGTACAATTTTGACGTAGTCCTTCACACCCTCCACGTATAAAATGTCATTCAGCGCAATTTTGAGGGTTTTGCGATCGGCTTTGACCAGCAAAAAAGCATGGTCATTCACAGGCAGAACTGGAGCAACTTCCGGCGTATGGGCCAATTTTTGCTCCAAAAACTTGTCAATCGCTTTGATGAAACGTTTGAAAGGAATGGGTTTTACCAAATAATCCAACACATTCAATTCAAAACCTTCCACGGCGTATTCCCGGTAGGCTGTGGTGATGATGATGGCGGGTTTGTTTTGGATGGATTCAATCAGTTCCAGCCCGGTGATTTCTGGCATTTGGATGTCGAGAAAGATCAAATCAGGTTGGAGGATTTTGATTTGGCCCAATGCTTCAAGCGGCTCGGTGGATTTGCCACACACCTCAAACTGTGTAAACTTGGCCAGGTGTTGCTCAATCACGTTCAAAGCCAGGGGCTCGTCGTCCACGATGTAACATTTGAACTTCATCCGCCTTAAAATTTGATAGCCACGGCGGAGACGGGGGGATCTTGGCGAGAAAAAATCGCAGCGCGTCGTTCATAAAGCAATAGTCAATTCGACACCATACTGTTCCTCGGTATTGCTGATCAAGAGTTGATGCCGCCCGGGATAAAGCAAGTTAAGCCTTTTTTGGATGTTTTGTAGCCCCAGTCCACCGCTGGCATGTTGCGGAGCTTTGCCCTTTTTTTTGCTGTTGCTCATCTTGAACAGCAATTGCTGGTGGTCGGAGTGCAGGTAAATGTCTACCTGAAAAACGCCGTTCTGACCCACGCCCCCGTGTTTGAAGCAGTTTTCAGCAAAAGGCAGCAGGATGAGTGGCGTTACATGGATGGCATCGTTTTGCACCTCAATGTCGGAGCTGATTTGCAACTTTTCACCGTAGCGCAATTGCTCCAGGCCCAGGTAGTTTTCCAATAGTTGTACCTCTTTGGCCAGTGGAACGGAGTCCAGACTGGCACGGTACACCAGATAATCCAGCAATTCAGTGAGCTTCAAAATACTGTCGGCAGTCAGGTCTGATTTGGACAGGGCCAGGCTGTAAATGTTGTTGAGGGAATTGAACAAAAAATGGGGATGCAATTGTCCTTTGAGCAATTTGATTTCGGCTTCAACTCGGGCTTTGATCAGTTCTTCATTCAGTTTTTGTTTGCGCCGGTAATCGCCAATGATGTAAATACACACTGCCAGGGCGATGATGGAATAATCCCGGATGATGTTTTTGAGCATCTTGTTGACCGGGACCGGGTAGTATTGATCGGAGCGCAAGAAATTGACCAGTTCTTGCCATCTGATCCGCGAGTAAAAAACAAAAACGGCCACGACCAAAGCCCATAGCAGAAACCAAAACCATTTATTGGGCACGAGGTAGCGGGGCACCACAAACAGCGCCAGGAAATAAGTTGCCGCCATCAGCATGGGTAAGGACAACAGTGTGGCCCATAAAAAGTGCGCGTTTTCTCCCGGGTACATGTGCACCAGATTGGCAAAATATTCAGATACGATGTACAACACCCAGAACAGGACGTGGGTAAGCACCTGTGGGTAATGGCTCCGCCAGTTGGCTTTTTGGATGGGTAGTGTAGTTTCGATGGCCTTGAATTTTTATGTTCAAAATAAACCCAATTGCTCAGCATCTCTGCTACATAGTAGAGCAACAACCTATTTCGGTAGCGCAACGACCAAACTGTGGCCTGATCTGAAAATACCCCTTTAAAGAGCTGTTGCTATCCTCAATTGCTGAGTTGGTCTTCTTCTTCATCTGGGCTTTGCAAAGAGAGGTAAGTTTGGATTAAAATTAATTCACTAAAACGCAAAGTCATGAAAAACAACATCAAAAATCTATTGCTTGCCGCATTTATCATTCTGGGGATGTGTTCTTTTGTAACTGCGCCCAATCCTGAAGCGGCGGCTGAACTGCCCGGTGGCGCTTTCCTAACCATCGCAGGCAAATTCGGAGGCGATATCAGCAAAAAGGAAATTTTTAAAAACCAGGAACTAGGCGTGGATGGCTGTGCAGTAGGCTCCCGCATTTTTACCTATACCATCGACCTGAACAAAGGTGGAACCATCAGTACCTTCAAGGCGGAGTCAAATGTACTGACCAAAGAAATGCTGGCCAAAATGAAGGAGTTGAACACGGGCGATTCTTTTGAATTCAAAAAAATAAAGGCCTATTTACCCAACGGAAAAGACATGGTGGATGTCCACAGCAAGAAGTTTGTGGTGGTGGTGGATCCAGTGTAGTGAATGACGAATGAGAGAATAACGAGTGACGAATACCCTGTTACTTCGGCATCGCTCAGTGAATATTCGTCACTCGTCAATTGCCCATTCGTCAGTTAACACTAGCCCATATCCTTAAAAATCCGCCCGCCTCTTCGCCAGGCCCGTACAAACAAGAACCCAAATAACCCCGCCGCACCATAAGCATATTGCGCCGAACGCGGCTCCCCAATCCGCAAAAACCACTGCGCCAATACCACCGCTGCCAAACCCAGCAGCGCCATCAACCACTGCCGTGCTGCCAAATACAACAACCTTGCCCCATCCCGAATATCCGGCGTGCGCACTTCCAGTTGGCCTTTGTTGGCCTTTTGTAGCGTTTTGAGCAAGTCATCGGGGAGTGCGAGCAGATTGACCAGGGTGCCTTGAACCAGATTGCGTACAAAACCCAGCCAGCCGCCTTGCTGGTTTTGTACCAACTCCTGCGCGTAAGGCCGCACTACTTCCAGCGGATTGAGCGTAGAGTCGAGGGTGTTGCACAAACCCAGCAAGAGGGTCAGCGCCCGATTGAGCAGCACCCAATCCTTCGGCACCAGCACCGTGCCCGTGATGCCGCTGATGCCAATTTCCTGAATCAGGGACACCATGCTGTTGTTGAAAGGATTGACCTCGATGTCTTTAAAATTCAGTCCTTCCAGCTTGACTTCGTGTTGCAGGAAGTTGCGCATGGCGCTGATCATCTTTTCAGCCATTTGTTCGGCTTCGCGGCCTTCGGCCAAAAAGCCCATCAGGCGCACCGCTTCGACGATGCCCTGCGTATCGTTTTTGACCGCCGATTCGATCAATTTGGGAATACCCTCCTTGAGCGCAGGGCTGAGTTGCCCGGTGGCCCCAAAATCGAGCAGCACCAATGTGCCGTTGGATTGTACGAGGATATTGCCCGGGTGGGGATCGGCGTGGTAAAAACCGTCCTTGAGCACCATCTTGCTATACGCCCGCAACAAGGTGCTGGCCAGTGCCCTGCGATCCAGCCCCCAGGCGTCAATTTGCTCCAGATTCGAGATTTTAACCCCATCGTGCCAGGTGCTGGTCATTACGCGGGTAGCCGAGTAGGCGGGATGGATTGCGGGGATTTCCAAACCCGCTTCGTCTTGCAAGTTGACCCGGATTTTTTCCATCGCCGCCGCCTCTTTTACAAAATCCAGCTCTTCTTCAATCATCAACTTGACCTGGGTGTACACATAGTCCATGCCCTTGATGTTGTAAAACCAGGCGCTCACCTGGATCAAACGGCGGATGATCTCCAAGTCGATGCGGGCAGTGGCCTCAATGCCCATGTGTTGCACCTTGACGACTACCTCGGTGCCGTCTTTGAGCTGGGCGCGGTGCGCCTGCCCGATGGAGGCTGCGGCCAGGGGCTCCTGATCAAAGCGGGCAAACAAATCCTCCGGGGCCTGGCCCAATTCGCTCACAATGCGCTCGCGCACCTGCGCATAGGGGCGTGCCGGGATTTTGTCCTGCAACTCCTCCAGGGGCTTTTGAAAGGTTTCTGGCAAAAAATTGCTGAGGATCGACAACATCTGTCCGATCTTGATGAACAGGCCATCCAGCTCTAAAATGGCGCGTTTGACCCGCTCGGCGTTGCGCACGTGTAATCTCTCGATGCGCAGATCGTAATAGCGCTGCCCAAAGATGCGCTTACCCAGGAACAAAACCCCAAATACCAAGCGCGTCACTTTCCAGCGTTTGATCAAAAACTCATACAGCACCCAACACAATCCAAAAGTCCCTACCGCCAACCCCAAAAACTTCAATTCCGGCGACCATAACCAATTGGTCATGGGATAAGCAAGGCTGATGATCACACTTTGGTGCAAGATGTAAAAAGGATAAACAGCCCGGTTGGCATAGCTCAACACCTTACTTGGGCGATTCAGGTAATGGTTCGCAAAACCAAAAATAGCCACCAGAGCACTCCAGCTATAGGAGGTGTTTAAAAACTCATACAAGGCTTCCAACCTTGCGGTCCATTTTACCTCCGGGAACCAAAAGCCAAAAGTTAGTACCAATCCCAAGCCAATCGCCGCCACTAAGGCCCCAACTCGCCAATGGGTCATCACTTTCCGGAAACCATCCTGTGTACCCAGCACAAAACCCAGGATAAAAAGCGAAAAGGAATGAAAATGGTTCTCCCAATCCCAAATCAAGTTATGCGTAGTCGGAAAGTCGATCACAAAATTGGCCGCCCAATGCCAGAGCACTACAGGAAAGAACAACCAAAGTGGATGTTGGGCTTTTTCTGCCAAATACGCCGTTAGTTTTTGGCCTCCTGCACTGCGCAGCCAACCCCAAAGCGGAATCCCGATTAAACTATACACCAAAATATACGGCAAGTACCACAAATGGTGCCAACTGAAATTTCCCTCCGGATAAGGTTGGAATTGAAAAACCGTAGCCCAAAATTCCAGATAATTGAAAGTCTCGCCTTGAGTCAATCGTTCAAAATAAATCTGTGGCGGCACCACGACCAACATGCCAAACAGCAAGGGAATGCCCAAGCGCTTCAATCGATCCAGAGCAAAGGCTCCCGAACTGCGCTTGCGCAGCAAAAATTGAATACTCATGCCCGAAATCAAAAACAACAATGGCATCCGCCAACGATTGAGCCACAGCATCGGGAGTTCCATCCATTCAGCCAGTACATTGTTTTTGATGTGCCAATCCCAGGACACAAAAAACATCCCGGTATGGTACAAAATCAATAAGGTGAAGGCGATTACGCGCAGCCAGTCCAGGTCGTAACGGCGGGTACTCGGGGTGCTGCCGCTTGGTGCTTGGGTGGGTGTTTCCAAAATTTGTTGGTGCATGTTCTTTTTTTCTGCAAACCTCGCTGAAACCTGGGCAAAGTAGTGCATGTGCTCGTTGGCGAGATAAAAGCCGCATTAAATGCCGATTTTGACAAATAGCCCACCCGCTCGGCAATGTCTTCGATGGTCAATTCGCGGGTATCCGGGTGGCGCAACAAAGCCTGGGCTTCGACAATACGGTACTGCGCCGTCAATTCAAAAAAACTGAGCCCCAAATTCTCGTTGAGGGTTTGAGTCAGGTGATGCGGCTGAATTTTTAACAACTTGGCCAAACTTTGCAAAGAGAAGCCCGGTTGTAAGTAAGGCTTTTGTTCCTCCATCAACGTCCGCAACCGTTGGGCAATGTCTGTCTTGTCATGGTCTTGCAGGGAAGAACGATGGTAACGGCCTTTTTCAGGTTGCAATTGATCGAACAGTGCCGTTCGGCGCAACATGGTTCCCATAATCAGGTACATGCTCAGGGAAATAAAACTGGCGATGATGTGATCGCCACGGTCGTCATCGTTGTACAATTTGGTCAAAACAACACCACCAGAATCACGACACTGATCAACACAATTCCTCTCGACCAGCTCAAGCGAGAATTGCTGGTCGCCCAAAATGAAAGTTGAGCTTTGCGAAAGGCCTGCACCAGCACCCATGCTGACAACCCAACATAAACTGCCCCCTGAATGATCATGCTTTCATCTAGCCATTCTTGCAAAATAAATCGCCACCTCATCCCAGTATAGTCGAGAGCTAGTTCAGCCAATTCTGGATGCCAGGCATCAATGTTGCTGTTGTATTTGTAGGGGAATAGGCAAGGAGTACAGGGCAAAGCAGGAATACAAAAAATAGATCCCCGCTGGGGCAAAGTGCAGCCAGGTGAAGCGTCCACTTTTTTCGCCCAAATAGGCCTGTAAGGCCAGGTAAAGTGCGGGTGCAAAAACAAAATTGCCAGGTTCGGAAAAATCAACCAGCCACAAGGTCTGGAACATCAAATTGGAATAGCCCAACCATACGTCAAATACCAAAATACTCATGACCAATAGCGTCAGGCCAAAATACCGATTGGCAGTCTCCTTTTGCCGCAAAAAGAAATAAGAAAGAAACAGCCCTTGGGCAATCCCCAGCAAGATAAATAGCACAAAAAGATCGGCGCGGAACGGTGGAAAACTGTTGGGCATAGGGTGACGGTCATTTCGTGGGGAAATTTACAACAGAATTCGTTTTCAAAAGGAAGAATATTGATGGTGGTACCCCATTCGCACTTTTTTTTGCCGCAGAAAAAAAAGTAAACCCAGGATTTCCCCAAGTTTTTTTCAAAGGGGCCGCAACCGCGCCTTGCTCCCTTTTTGTTCATTTAAATTAGTTAAATTTTTTTTTTCCTTGGGGGCCCCCTTTTCCCCCCCCTTTTTAAAATAGGGGAAAAGGGTTTTCAAAAGGACTTTTTAATAAAAACAATCTTACCCCCGAACCCCCGAACCCCCGAACCCCTAATCCTTAATCACCTTCTGAAAGAACCGCAAATGATTCGGCAGCGCGTCCTGCCAATACGCCCAAGTATGCGCCCCTGGCCGTTCGGTGTATTCATGCGGGGTTTGGTTGTACAAGAGGCGGCGGTGCAACTCGCGATTGGGTTCGATCAAAAAATCATCCACGCCACAATCGAAGATGATGGCCAAGCCATTGTCTTTCATTTTATCGGCCATGTTCACCACCGAGTTGTTGCGGTAAAAAGCGGGGTTGTCCTGCTTGGGTGGCCAGAGGTTCGCCTGACGTTCGGCGATGGCTTTGCGGCGTTCGGGAGGGACGTTCCAGTGGTCGGTATCAATGTCGACTGCGCCACTCATGCTGCCCACCGCACAAAACAAACTGGGGTTGCGGGTGGCGAGGTACAATGCCCCGTGCCCGCCCATGCTCAAGCCCGTGATGACCCGCGATTTGCGGTCGTTGATGCTGCGGTAGGTGGCGTCCACCTTGGGAATCACCTCCTTGATGATGAAACTTTCGTAGTGGCTGGCGGGGTTGATCGGGCTGTCCAGGTAATACCCGCCAATGCCACCCTCGGGTAAAACAACAATCAGGTTGAACTCGTCGCACAAGCGGTGCAGGAGGGTTTTGTCGGGCGTCTGCATCAGCCAATCGCTGAACTTGCCGTAGCCGCCGTGCAGCAGGTACAGGGTAGGGTAGCGGTTTTGGCCCGTTTGGTAACCTTTGGGCGTGACCACCGCGATTTTGACCTTGCGCTGGAGATGGGTGCTGGTGATTTCAACGGTGTCGACCTGTGCGGCGGTAGCGCTGAAGCTGAGGCCGAGGATGCAAGCGAGGATGGTGCAGATTTTGAACATAGACGATTGATGTTTGGGGTAAATATGGTTTGGATGGATGTTGGTAGCGGAAGCGGGTTAGAATTCACTTCGTGAGCGCTCTTCGATCCCTTGAAGCTCGCTGTCGCGATCGGGCTCACGATCGGGGCTTGAGACCGTACTAGGCCTGCTTATAGTGTGCACTTACTTGAAAGATTCATCGGGCTCTGGTAGCGGCGGAGAAAAAAGATTGACGAGTGCCCAGATACATACAAAATCTCTATCTTCGCAATAGCTCAACAAAAAACTCCATACCCACATGCACGGCATCGACAAAGAAATTGAAGGATACAAAACGAAACTCGACCTCTTGATCGACAAAAAGAACCGCCTGGATTTGGCCATGGTGACTGCCTACGACGAGGAAAAGAAATTTGGCCTACAACAGCAGGTGGATGGGCTAGAAGGAGAAATCAAAAGCTTACAAGAACGGATCAAAGACTTAGAGCAGCAAATTCCAGCTACTCCTGCCACCACACCTGGCCCAATACCCCCAAGTTCCCCAAAACAAAGACCAACTCCTGGCCCTCATCAGCGATGGGTACCTCAAAGAAGCCCTGGGTTATTTGAGCACTTTACTCCCCGCCCGCGAGCGCAACGACCTTGTTTTGCTGCAATCTCGCTTCAATGGATTGGAGCGCAACCTCAATAGCGGGATCATGTTGCAAGCCGATGCCGGGGTGGAACGCGCCCGCATCACCGCCGCAACCTTGGCCATGTGCGACCGCGTGGAGGATAGCGCTTTTGCGGCCTTGCCAATACCAAACACCAGTACTACCGTGGTAGATTTGCCCAAAGCAGAAACCTCCAATGGCAAAAAGATCTTCTTTTCTTACTCACAATACGACCGCCCTTATCTTGATCAATTGCTTCGCCACATGTCGGGCTTGCGCCGCCAGGAAAAAATTGCACCCTGGACCGATAAGGACATCCTCCCTGGCGAAGAATGGGATGACGCCATCAAAAATAAACTTGCCACAGCAGACATCATCTTGCTGTTGATCAGTGCAGATTTTTTGGCGACGGATTACATCTGGAAAGTAGAAATCGCAACGGCGATGGAGCGCCATGAACGCAAAGAAGCTCGGGTGATCCCGGTATTCATTCGCACTTGCGATTGGAGTGGGATGCCATTTAGTAAGCTCAATGGGCTGCCTTCTAAGGCCAAGCCGGTTAGTTCCTACGCCGATCGGGACGAGGCCTGGGTAGAAGTGGTGAAGGGAATTGAGCGGGTGCTGTAACAACGGTGTTCACCACGTGTTTTTATTCACCACGGATTCGCACAGATTTTTATGTCATGTCTATAAAATCTGTGTGAATCTGTGCGAATCCGTGGTGAATAAATCTGTTTGAATCTGTGGTGAATACCCCCTCTATCGATCCCGCAACAAATTCAACAAATCATCTGCCGACAACCTTGCGCTCACATCTGAGCCGCTCAACAGCGAATCCGCCAGATCCCGCTTGGTGCTGTGCAATTTCAGGATCTTCTCCTCAATCGTATCTTCGGCCACCAGGCGGTACACCGTTACTGGTTTTTCTTGTCCGATGCGGTGGGCGCGGTCGGTCGCCTGGTCTTCCACGGCTGGGTTCCACCAAGGGTCCATGTGGATCACGTAGTCGGCGGCGGTGAGGTTGAGGCCCACGCCACCCGCCTTAAGACTGATCAGGAAGAGGTCGCCATCACCCGCCTGAAAGGCTTCAATGCGTTTTTGGCGCGTGGGTAGCGGCGTCTGTCCGTCCAGGTATTGGTAGTTGATGTTTTTGGTTTTGAGGTAGTTTTCCAGGATGCTGAGGTGGTCGACAAATTGGCTAAAAACCAGTGCTTTGTGGCCATTTTCCAGCAATTCTTCCACCACTTCACCAAAGAGGCGCAACTTGGCGCTTTGGTCTTTGATGAACTGCCGATCCACCATGCCCGGGTGGCAGGCCGCCCGGCGCAGGCGCATGATTTCGGCCAGGATGCGCAGGTGTTTTTGGCCACCCTGCATGCCACCCTCCATCGATTGTTCGAGGTCTTCCAGGGCTTTGCGGCGCAGGGCTTCGTAAAAGGCTTTTTCCTCGCCGCTCAATTCTACGGTGAGGGTGATTTCGGTTTTTTCCGGCAATTCTTTCAACACCTCGTCCTTGCGGCGACGCAGGATGAAGGGCTGAATCAGGCGGCGCAATTGATCGCGGCGGCTGTCGTCGCCAAAGCGTTCGATGGGCACCGCAAACCGCTCGTTGAAGCTCTCCATCGAGCCCAAGAGTCCGGGGTTGATGAATTGGAAGAGGTTCCACAACTCACCCAGGTGGTTTTCCAGGGGTGTACCCGTGGTGATCAACTTGAAATCCCCTTGCAGGCGCATGGCCGTTTCGGAGCGTTTGGTGGCCCGGTTTTTGATTGCCTGCGCTTCGTCGAGAATGATGGTGGAAAAGATTTTTTTGGTAAAACTCTCCGCCTCGCGGGTCAGCAAATCATAAGTCGTGATCAGGATTTGGCCGGGTTTGGCGTTGTCGATTTCGGCTTCGCGGTCACCTTCACCAAACAACACCGGGGTGAGCTCGGGGGTGAATTTGCCGATTTCTGCCACCCAGTTGCGGCATACCGAAGCGGGGGCCACCACCAGCGCGGGACCCTGTTCGGCCCGCAATTGCAGCAGGGCCAGGGCTTGCACGGTTTTACCCAAACCCATGTCGTCGGCCAAACAAGCGCCTACACCCCAATCGGCCAGGCGGCAGAGCCACTCAAAACCTTCGGTTTGGTATTCGCGCAGGGTCGCTTTGAACGCCGTAGGAGGCGTATAGCGGCGCGTAAAGGCCTGCTTCATGCGCTCGATCGACTCTTTGAAGCGTTTGTCGGCTTCTACCTGGTCCAGCAAGGAGGTGAAACTTTCCATCGCCGGGGCGGCCAGAGGGTGCAACTGGTACGTGCCGTCCTTATTGGGCGCCATCAGGGCGTTGATCTCTTGCAGGCGGCGGCGAAACTCTTCGGTCAGGGCCAAAAACTGGCCGGGGCCAATTTCGACAAAACCATTGCGTTTTTGCTGCGACAATTCGATCAACTGGCGCATGTTCAACACCATGTTTTCATCCACCCGCAGTTCTCCTTTTACCTCAAACCAATCCTGCCGACTGTTGATGTTCATGCTGAACTGGCCAAGTCCAGCCACGCGGGTGATGCGGAATTTTTCCCCTTTGGGCCATTCCAGAATGATCTCCTGCCGATCGATGAAGGGCTGCAATTGCAGCAGCAGTTCTAGGCAGATGTCGGCGTCTTCCAGCTCCCAGATGTTGTTGTGGGGGATGTACTCGCGCAGAACGGCAACGGACTCCAATAGTTTTTCTTGATTGGCCATTTCGACTTCGAGGTCGCGTTGGGTGCGCACCCATTCATCGTCAATCTTGGCGGCGATATTGACTTCCCCTTCACCAGCCTGGAGGTATGGTGGATTATCGGTAAAGGGTTTGATGTACAATTCCACGTGAAAACCATCACCTACAGGCAAAAGGTGCACACAGGGCCGGGCATCGGCTTCCACTTCGCGGGCGTCGGCGTCAACACTTACGGCGGTGGATTCTACGTCTACCAGACTCATCAAACCCGCCAGGGCTTCCTTGAGGCGGCTTTGCGCTTCCAGGGGCACAAACAGACGTTGTTTTTGCAGCGCTTTGGCTACTTTATAATGCTCTTCGGTGTATTGAATCAATTTGTACCGCGTGGGCGATTCTTTGACGATTTCGTAACCCACTTCGTTGATTTCGCGGGAAAAGAAAATCTCGTAACCTCCTTCCACTTCGCGGGTTTGCAGGATGGGTTTTTCTTGCAACAATTGCACCGCGATTTCTGGCGATTTCATCAAAAACAGGTAGGGATGGCCCACCAGGCTGGGAAAAACTGCTTCGGCGTTCAGTTCATATTGGTCGTATCCGGCGCGAATCACCCCTTTTTTTACCGCAGTGGCGTCCTGTTCGGTCATGCCTTTGACTTCGCGGTTGACCAATCGATTGATCGAGATGTTGCGCCCGGAGGTCCAGCCTTTTTTCCCAAAAGTTTGTTCCTTGGCTACCGCTTCCAGGTTTTCAAAATCAACCAGCCATACCACCCGGGTGGCCCCTTCTTCGGTGGAGGGTTTGACCTTGCTGCTCAGGTTGAGCAGCGCGTTGATGGCGCTTTCCCACACTTCAACTTTGGGGAAAACTTTAATCAGGGGCACCCATTCGTCGCCGTCCTGCTCTAGGGCTTGCATGGCTTGTGCCCAGGCCGGCTTGTGCGGATCAATTTGAGCTAAAATGGCCCACAATTGCCAGGCCAACCAGCGGTAGCGTTTGATTTGCAGGTTCTCGGCCAGCGCAGCGGTAGCCAACACATCGATCATGGTTTCGTCGACCCAGTAGGTGGCCAGGGTTTGAAAAAATTGGCCAATACTGTGCCAGGAGCGTATGGCAATCACGGCTTTGGCCTGGCTCAAGCCCCCGGTATACATGCTGATGACCGCGTCGAGATAGGTAAACACATCGAGGTAATTGCCCCCGAGTTTGATTTGACGGCGGAGTTCATCTTGTAGCGGCGTGGAGGCGCCCATGTCCAGGTCTTTGCAGCGGGCCAGCAAGTGAAAAATACCGTTGAGGCCGGGTAGCAAAGACTTGTTGTTGCGGCTTTGCTTGCGGTAGGCCTTTTGCGCCAACTCAAAACCTACGCTTGCTTCGCGGTATTTTCCTTTGCTTAACTGCAGTTGGGCAGCAAAACTCAACTGATTGAGTTCGTCAAAATGTTTGGACAATTTGGTGACCAAATTCCAATCACCCTGAAAAATGGCCAATTGTGCCATGAGCCGCAGGATGGTGTTGCGCGTTTCAGTATTGCTGGGCAGATGGTCTTTTTCGAGTAAAAAATGAAAATACCCATCCAGGGGCTTCAGGTGCAACAGCATCAACGACAAATGGCTGATCAACAACTGATACCGAATACTAATGGGGGCTTTTTCCAGTTTTTTTTGATCAAAATCATTGGGTAAAAAAGCCCGCCAAACTGGTTCTCCGGATTTGGGAGAATGGGTATCCGCGGTTTGAATTTCTTTGGTGAAAGTAGCCAAATCGTCCTGGTAATAGGCCAGGCGGGCATTGCGGAAGGCGCGCCTGGCTTTGTCGGGCGAATTGGTCAACCACCATTCCGAATCGGAAAAACGTTTCACGGAAGGAATAGCCTTGAGGATGTCCTTTTCCGTTTGAAACTCCTGGTCGAGCAGGTAATCGGCAAAATCGGGGTCAATGAGGTAACGGTCGGCTTTTTCACGGGTCAAAAAACCCGTTTGTACCAATTTGTTCAGGTTGTTGCGCAGTGTGGCCTGGCTGAATTCCACTTTAAAGCGCGCATCGGTGATGATGTAGGTAAACTTGTTGATGTTGACCCCTTCGTAGGCCACCGCCAGGATGCGCAACACCAGTTTGTTGTCGGGAGAAAGTGCCCGAAACTCCTGGTAAAGTTGTTCCGGGGTTCTTTTTGCCGTGAGGGTATGGATAAAAACGGGGTCTTTGTCCCATTTTTCGCGCAGTTCCATCAGTACCGCCACCCGGTGTTTGCAAATGGGGCCAGCGTAGTAGGGGCAAGTACAATCATGTTCGACAACCTTGTCGTCTTCCATGTGTATCTCTACCCGGTACTTGTCGCTGTCTCCACGCACCAGAGCCTGCCATTGGTTGGGGCTTGCAGGGGCTAGTTCTTGCACTGCATCTTCTAAAAACAACATTTTTCCCCGCTCCAAAATGGTGGGATGGATGTATCGTTCTAATTCCTTAATGGGAAAAGACATAAGTGCTTATCTTTCTCTAGGAACGATGTTTCTTCATCGTTCCTTAGTCATGATCAATTGTAGGCCTTGTTGCTGTAACACCTTGTTGAATGCTGCAATTTCGGTCGATTTAAATGCTTTCAACTGGTTTTGCATCGGCAAAAAAGCTTTTTTCAAATCCTCAAGTCGTTCGTAACAGCCTGCGTTGGGGCGATCGTCCTGGTTGTTGACAATCGAGTACAAATACGCCATTTGGTCGTCAATTTGGGAAGGGTAGTTGATGGGATCCTGGCCTACTTCACTTTTGGTTTGGATCAATTTTTCTTCCCATTCGGTCAAGGTTTTTACCAGTGGATCACCGGCGGTTTTGATGGCTTTGGCGACATTACTTTTGTACTTGTCGCTGCGTTCCATCACGTCCTTGATTTGGCTGCGCCAGGAACGGATGTCAGCTATGGTGGCATGACAGGTATTGAACAGTTCTTTCACCTGCATGGTCAAATCGTATTGCGCCTGGAGGTCGGCGTCGGTTTGCGTCCAGCGCGGGTCTTTTTTGACCAGCAAGGCTTGCTCTTGTTTGCTGCCCCGGTATTCGAGGACGAGCTTGTGCTGCCCGGGCATGGCTTTAACTGCGCCCATGTCCGCCAACGAGAATTGTGCACCGCTTAGTGCCTCTGGCCCTTCATACGTCAGATCCCACTCCAGGCGGTTAAGTCCAACCTGGGTGCGCAGTACTTCCTGTCCGTCTTTAGGGTTGGATGAATAAACCTTGCGCACTTTTCCTTGTGGGTCAATGATCGACAATTTTACCGCAGCAGTATCAGCGATTTTGTTTTTGATGAAATAATGAAAAATGGCTCCATTGGGTGCCCGATCAGGCGCTCCGGCGCCTCTAAATCCACTGAACTGGTTGCGGTAGGCATCGCGGGGTTTAAACAGCGTGACTTCAGCCTGTACCGTGGTTGGAATGCTGTGCAAGGGCGAAACATCGTCCAAAATCCAGAATCCACGGCCATGGGTTGCCAACACCAGGTCTTTTTCTTTGATGGCCATATCGGCAATCGATACGGGTGGCAAATTGAACTGGAAGGGCTGCCAGTTTTTGCCCTCGTCAAAAGATACCCATACACCGTATTCGGTACCTGCGTACAAGAGGCCCTTGCGGGAGGGGTCTTCCCGCACCACTTTTACGTAATGGTCGGCGGGAATGCCGTTTTTGCCATCGGTCAACAAAGTCCAGCTCTGGCCGTAATTGTTGGTCAGAAAAATGTAGGGTTTAAAATCGTTCTCGCGGTACTTGTGTACGGCGATGAGGGCGCGCCCTGCTGCGTGTGCGGAGAGCTCGATCATGTTGACCGTACCGTCAACCGGGATATTGCCAGGGGTGATGTTTTGCCAGGTTTTGCCATTGTCGCGGGAGAGGTGTACGCGGCCATCATCCGAGCCTGCCCAGAGTTCACCCGCCGTTTGTGGCGATTCTTCGAAGGCAAAAATGGTGGTGTACAATTCTACTCCAGTATGGTCGTGCTGGATGGGGCCACCGGGAATGTCGTGGTATTTGTCGTTGTTGGTGGTCAGGTCTGGACTGATGACTTCCCAGGTACGCCCGGCATCAGGAGAACGGTGTACGTACTGCGAACAGTGGTACACTACGTCCGGATTGTGCGGTGATACCCGAATGGGGGCATTCCACTGGAAGCGGTAGCGGATGTCGCGTGGGGCAGTGCCATCGTGCATTTGGGGGTAGGCAACCACGTCGCGGCGGTGGCCCCGGCTCAGGTCTGTTTTGGTGATTTGGCCGATGTAGTTGCCCGCATATACGATGTTCGGATTGCGGGGGTCAACAGCAATGTGGCCACTTTCGCCACCACCCACTTCGCGCCATTGTTCCTGCGGGGTTAAGGCCGGATCAAAACGGCTGGGGATGGAAATGGTCGAGTTGTCTTGCTGGGCGCTGTAAAGGCGGTAGGGAAACTGGTTGTCCAGTGTCAGGCGGTAAAACTCGGTCGTAGGTTGATTGAGCTGGCTGCTCCAGGTACGGCCTCCATTGAGGGTGACACAGGCGCCGCCGTCGTTGCCCTGTACCATGAGGTTGGGATTGTCGGGGTTGATCCAGAGCACGTGGGTATCGCCATGAGGCACACTGATGCGGGTGAAAGTTTTGCCCCCATCGATGGACTTCATGAAGCTGACATTGAGGTTGTAGACCGTGTTTTCGTCTTTGGGGTCGGCATAAATGCGCGAGTAGTACCAGGCGCGTTGACGGATGCTGTGGTCGCGACAAACCCGGGTGAAGGTTTTACCCCCGTCGTCGGAGCGGTACAAGCCGCCCTTGGTTTCTTCGAGGGCTTCAATTTGCACCCAAACGCGGGAAGTTTTGGTGGGAGAAACAGCGATACCCACCCGGCCTACCACGCCGGTGGGGAGCCCACCGCCGAGTTTTTCCCAGGTGTCGCCGCCATCAAGGCTTTTCCAAATGCCTCCTTCGGCGCTGCCGTCGATGAAGGTCCATGATTTGCGTTCCGCGGTCCAAAAACCGGCGTAGAGGATGCGTGGATTGCCGGGGTCAGCGACCAGTTCGATGGCTCCGGTTTTATTGCTGACGTAAAGGATTTTTTCCCAGGTTTTTCCCCCGTCTTTGCTGCGAAAAATGCCGCGTTGTTCGCTGGGGCCAAAGACGTTGCCCAAGACAGCTACGGTGAGCCAGTCGGGGTTTTGGGGATGAACGACGATTTTACCGATTTGCCCGGCTTTTTCTAAACCGATCGGCTTCCAATGCGCCCCTGCATCGGTACTGCGGTACAGGCCATCACCAGGAATGACGTTGCCACGCGGATCAGCTGAACCCATCCCTACGTACACCACATTGGGGTCGGAGGGGGCAACAGCAATCGCGCCAACAGAAGCAGTTTTGATGTCCTGGTCGGAAATGTTGCTCCAGGTCAGTCCCGCGTCGGTCGTTTTCCAGACCCCACCTCCGGTAGCACCCATGTAAAAGGTATTGGGTTCCTGGCGAACGCCATCCACAGCAGTGGATCTACCCCCACGGCTGGGGCCCACAAAGCGGTACTTCAAACCCTGCAATTGGGCAGTAGTTAAAGCGGCGGGGCTGGGAGGTGCAGGTGCAACGATGGCCGGCGGATTTGCCTTGCTTGTGGTTTTGGTTTTTTGGGCGAAAGCGGTCAAGGCGATGACGCTCAAGAGAATACAAAGGAGCGGC
This sequence comes from Haliscomenobacter sp., assembly GCF_016718685.1. Classification (GTDB taxonomy): domain Bacteria; phylum Bacteroidota; class Bacteroidia; order Chitinophagales; family Saprospiraceae; genus Haliscomenobacter. Next base: position 19,522 of record NZ_JADKCX010000017.1, read on the forward strand.
TTGGAATTCATGGTCTACGGTAAAGGTTTAAGCCGCGAAGATAGGGGTAATTGATTAGTTATTGGAGTAAATCATTTAGAATTTATCGGGTAAAGAAAAGTGCTTACGGTTTGCATCAAATGCTTCTCTGCGCCAGCTCATTTTTGACTTTTTCAAATTACCCAAGGAAGCCAACAAAAATGGGCAGGAAAGCAAGGGGTAAAACGGTAAAGACGTTAAATCCTTGTTGAATGGTCAAATATAAACCGCACGCAGACATAAAGGTCAGGGTTCCGATGTATATACCAACAACTACTTTAAGGCCTTTTTCTTTGGTTTTGAGTTCGTCTACACTCAGTTCAGACAGTTCCTTTGGTATCATGTGTGAATTATTGTTGGGTGAATGATATCGATTGGCAAGATAAAGACAAATGACAAAGTACGAATGTTGAATGACGAATAATCACCAGATCAGGGCTTTATTCGTCACTCAACATTCGTACTTCGCCATTAGATTTTACCCAAACTGACAGATAATCCCACCCATAATCAGTAGGTTCACAATCCAGAATCCACTGTTGATGGCGATGTATTTGAAGCCTTTCATTTCAAAAAGGGCATTGACGGCAATACAGGGCGTGACCAAAAATATACCTGCAATGGTACCATGTAAGGCACCGTGTTTGAAGGTACGGTAGTTGTCGCCGTATTTGCCCATGAAGTCTTCAATGTAGTTCATGACTTCGGAGCCTTCTTGTCCAAATCCGGGCGTATCGAGCAGAATAGAGTAAATATGGGTTTGGTGAACAACAACCGAGTAGAGGATCGTTGAAAGCATCAAACCAAACAGATAGGTTAGTCCAAAAACCAGCGCCATGTTTGAACCTTTGCCCGACTCAGGAGTAAGACCTGCCGCTTTCATCCAGGCTGTTCCAAAAACTTTGGGGTTGAACCAAATGAACCCGGTTAGTAGAGGAACCAAAGCAGTCAATAGAATGACGACAAAGTTAAGAGCCATGTTTTTCGTTTTTTTGGTTGAAAAAAGGTGTTTGTTGTCAAATTTAAATAAATAGTTTTGAAAATAAAATTATTGGATATTTTTTATCCCCAATTTTTTAAATACTCTGCAATCAGCAAGCCACAATACGTCCCGATGGCGTTGCCCAATGCGCCAGCTAAAATTCCGGGCAAATGCAAATCCGGGCGCTTGAGCCCCTTGGACAAAGCCAGCGCAGAGGCTGATCCACCCACGTTGGCTTGTGAAGCAATGGAGAGGATATCCCAGTCTTGTTTGAAAAAACCACCTATGCCAAAAACCACCAGGCCATGTACCAAAACCAGGATGGTGACAAAGCCCATCATGGCGATGGCCAGGTTTCCGTCGTGCAGCAATGCTGCCAAATCACAATACGCACCGATGACCGCCAAAAAGAGGTAGATGCAAAACATACCAATCAAGCGCACCCCACGCAAGCGTTGGATGGAGGAAAATTGGGCCAAAACCAGGGCAATGCTGGTGAGGAAAATGATCTTGGGGATGGCCGGAAACAAATTGCTGGCCAACTGGGAGAGGTACAGCGAAAGCGCGCCCAGACCCAACAATATTCCCAGTTCCTGCGGGTTCATGGTCTCTCGGTCATTGATGTGCGCGTCGGCTTCATCCGATAGCCGTTGCTGATCGCTTGCTGAAAGGTTTTCGCGGTTTTGCCGCGGAAAATAACGGTTTAATATGGGAGGAAGTAGGAGCGTAACCACCATCCAAATGGCGGTGATGATGTTGTCGGCAGCAATGGCAGCTGCGTACACATTGCCCTGTTTGTTCACTTCGTAGTGCAGGGCCAGGGCATTAAAATTGCTGCTGCCTCCGATATAGGTACCTGTGAACATTCCCGCCAGGGCATAAAATGATTCACCAAAACTTTTAGGGCCAGCAATCAAGTACATGGCGACCAATGTGCCCAACATCGTACCTGCCGTTCCCAGTAAAAAATTCAGGATCATGGGGGCTCCCGCTTTTTTCAAACCGCGCAAATTGACCGTGAGCAGCAAATAAAAAATAGAAACTGGTGCCAGATACGTAAAGATCCCGTCATACAGCGGAGGTGCATTGGTAGAAGAGGGAATGATGCCCAAATTGGCCGTAATGGCAGTGAGGATGATGACGATTAAGGCACTGCCGAATGAGCGGAGATAGGGGAGTTTTGCCAATTGTTCGGAGATGACAATGTTCAGCATCAGCAGGGTAAAAATGGCAAGCGGGTCTTGTAAAATGGGCATATGTTAATTTTGATCGGTCCTAAGATAGCTTATTTGTGCTACCTGTAATGTTTGCTGCTGAAAAAAGCTATTTTTGGTTGAAAAAAAGATCGCATATGTCAAGTGTTCCCCCGCCGCCCCGCTTAGGCTCCGTGGATGTCTACCGTGGTTTGGTCATGTTTTTGATGATGGCTGAAGTTTTAGAGTTTGGGCACGTAGCCAAAGCCTTTCCCGACAGTGGATTTTGGGCTTTTTTGCATTTTCATCAGAGTCATGTACCCTGGGTGGGTTGCTCTTTGCACGATTTGATTCAACCCTCGTTTTCTTTTTTGGTAGGGGTAGCGCTGCCTTATTCCCTGGCCAGCCGGATGAGCCAGGGACAATCCAATTGGCAAATTTGGGGGCATACTTTTCGGCGGGCGCTGATCCTGATTTTGTTGGGCATCTTCCTGAGGTCGATGTACGACAAACAAACCAATTTTACTTTTGAGGATACCCTGACCCAAATCGGTTTGGGCTACGTTTTTTTGTTTGCATTGGGGAAGGTTTCTCTGCGGCGGCAATGGGTGGCGTTGGCCATTGTTTTACTGGGTTATTGGGCCTGGTTTGCCCTTTATCCGCTGCCCGGTGCAGATTTTAACTGGGCGGAAGCGGGAGTAGCCGCGGATTGGCAGCATCACCTCCAGGGTTTTGCCGCGCATTGGAACAAAAACACCAACGCCGCCTGGGCTTTTGACCGCTGGTTTATGAACCTGTTCCCTCGGGAGGAGGCGTTTCGCTTCAATGGAGGAGGTTATTCCACCATGAGTTTTATCCCTACCTTGGGTACGATGATTTTGGGTCTGATTGCCGGACAATGGTTGAAATCGGCGCAGGTAGCCGTGGACTTGCTGCGCAAATTGGTGCTTACGGGCCTGATTTTGCTGGCTGTTGGTTTTCTCTTCAATCTGTTGGGGATTTGCCCGAATGTCAAACGCATCTGGACGCCTACCTGGACCTTGTTCAGCGGGGGCTGGTGCTTCCTACTCTTGGCTGGTTTTTATTACCTCGTGGATGTGTTGCAGCAGGGGCGCTGGTTTTATGTGCTCAAGGTTTTGGGCATGAATTCCATTGCGGCGTATGTATTGGCGCATACGGTGATTGGGTTCATCGATTCGTCTTTCCGCATTCACGTCAGCCAAGAATACGATTTAATTTTTGGAGAGGGGTACCGGACTTTGGTGAGCGGAACGGTGATTCTGGCGATGCAGTTTTTGGTGCTGGATTGGATGTACCGGAAACGGATTTTTATTAAGATTTAGGGTATTTGCACGGCGGAAATTGCAGATTACTAAAGCGACCGGCCACAGTTCAGGCTACAAAATCGAACGGGCGGGCACAAAGGCCGCAGACGGGCACCTTGATTCTCCTCGCGAGCCCTTTAGCTCCTTTATGTTCCAAATATGTGTTTGATCATGCCTTCTTCGGCAAGGTCTTCCGATCCTCCGGCAATCTTTTGAACTCCTTACTGCCATTGACCTCCATGTTCAGGTCATTCAGATCGGAGTAGCGCAAGCGGCCTTCCAGGTTGAGGAGCAAAAGTTGTTTTCTCCTCTGATGACCATGATGACATCGGTGATGACATCACGCTCTTCCTTGACCAGGAAACGAATGTGGGAATCGCCATCTTTGAAATAGGCCAAATCTTCAAATTTGTCATCGTGGAGTTGCTGCATCAATTTGCTGATGTCTTGTGCTTCAACGGGGTTGTTTTCGTCAAAGTTCAAGAGGTGCAGGCTGGAGATGCTGCGCATGATGCGGTTGGCTTCATCGTCGTCGCTGTTTTTAGCAGCAATCTTGAGGAATAAACCGCCGATGTTCAGGTGCGTAGCTTGTTCGTGGCGACCAAACTTGCGCATGAAATCCCGTACTACCTGGTTTTGGGCAGGCAAAGCACAGCCCAGGCCCAGCAATGCCAGGCAGAAAATGATTTTTTTCATGACGAAAGGGATGTTAAAGGTGATTGCTTAATTTAAGCCTGGGGTAGTTTTTTGGATTTAGGCTTTTCTTTCCAGTTCAGTTCTTTGAGGTAATGATCGAGTACCTCATTGAGGTCCTTCATGCGCAGACGAGTTTTGGCGCTGACAGATGGTTTCGCCATCATCACTGCCTACCACCAGCACCTCTTTCAGCTGACCACGGGTACCTTCACGAACCATGATGTTGAGGTCAGAGTCTTCGTCCCGCACGTAAATGAGGTCGCTATAAGCGTTGCCCGATTTGAGGCTGTTTACAAAATTGGAAAGATCAGTGGGTTTAATGCTGTTGCTGTTTTCACTTTGCAACAAACGGATTTTTCCCATTTTTCGAGCCAGACGCAGCCAAGTAAGGGTTTCTTCGTCGCGAATGCTGTTGTACACCAAACCTGTGCCAATCCAAACCAGCCAACCGGGTAGTTTAAAATTGGTTACCTGGTCTTGCTTTTTGAATTTTTGGTAAAATTCAGCCACCGAATTTTGAGCAACTACTTTGTTATTCAAAACGAAAAAACCAAGTGCGAGGAGGAGGATACGCATGCTCATTTCTTCTCAATTTCTTTGGCCAAACGGGTGATTTTGTTCAGGTCTAAAGTACCCATGAAACTCAGCAACACAAATTCATCGTCACCGCTGGACAACAAGAGTAATTCACTGATGACGTTGTTGGTTTCCTTGATGAGGAATTCCACATTGTCGCCATCTTTGTCCCGCACGGTCATCAATACTTCGTACTCTTTGGTGTTGATTTTGGCTTTGGCTTCTTTGTAAAAAGCCTCTGGCGTTTCGTCGGTGGTCAGGATGCGCAAACCTTGCAGGTCTTTGGCCATTTCCAACACCGCTTTGGCTTCGGCATCGTTTTCCATGTCCAAAATTTTGGTGTCAATTTTGCCAATCATCTGGAACAGCTTGGGGCTGATGTACACTACGCTGAATCTTTTGTCTTCCACGTAGCTGGCAAAATACTTGTCGATGGCACTGGCGGCGCTGTTTTGGGCCATGCCTTGCACTGCGGCCAACGCGATGATGGCCAGGGTGAAAAAATGCTTGATTTTCATATTGATTTGTTTGAAAGGATGTCGATTTGAGGGTTGATAGGGGTTGATGAGGGTTGATGGAGGTTGGAGAGACGACAGTTTATCAACCTCCTCCATCAACTCTTATCAACTCTTTACTTAAACATTCTACCCATTTCCTCCATTTTGCCCACACTTTCAGTGGCAATTTCGGTGCCTTCGTTCAGTTCGGTAGCGACTCGGCGGAAGGCCTTGCGGGTAATTTGATAAGCTTCTTCAGCCGTTTTGGGTTCGTATTTCGACCAGTCGATGACCTTGGCTTCGGCCACTAAGGGATGATCAAGTGGGGTTGAACGCATCATCCACCATAGACCAGCAACAAGCAGGGCAAAAACGGCAGCAATGCGCAGTATCCAAGCGGTTTGTAGTTTTCGAACCACTGGAGCAGGGGCAAGGGATGCTTCGATTTTCTGCATAATTTTAGCATCAAAATCATCGTTCAACTGGATGTCCGCTTCTTGTTCAAGAAACTGAAACCAGGCCTGGTATTGTTGTTGAGCAGCAGAGCCTTGCTCGTCTTGTAACAACTGTTTCAACTGGGCTTCTTCTTGCAGGCTGCTTTCGCCAGCAAAGTATTTGTCCAACAGGGATTGCATCAGTTCTTGTTTCATGGTACTCGTTTATGCTTGTGGGGTTACGAAACTCAGACTTGTTGGGACGAGGTTCGAAAAGACCGTTTTCAAGCATCTCGTCCCAACAAATCAATATAGCTTGTCTGGCTCTGAACAAATTGATCTTGACTTGAGCCAGGGGGAGATCCAATGAATCGGCAACTTCCTGATAACTCATGCCTTCTATGTCCCGCAGGTGCATGACAAGCCGCTGGTTTTCGGGCAAACGCTCCATTAGTTTTTGCAATTTATGCATGGTGTCTGCTGATTCGGTTTTGGCATCGGGTAATGGACTTGAATCCGCCTGATCCAGGCCATCTTTCCATTCTTTGTGGCCATTTTTTGTGCCCCGCAGTTTGTCGATGCACTGGTTTTTGGTCAAACGAATGACCCAGGCCTCCAGGTTTTGTACTTCACCCAAGCGTTCGTGCTGCTGCCAGAGTTTGATCAAGGCCTCTTGTACAAGATCTTCCGCTTCCTCGCGCTTGTTCAACATGCGCAGGGCCAAGCGAAACATCTTGTCCTTGAGTGGCAGTACGGTTTGTTTGAATTCAGTCGGGTTCATAGTATCCTGGCGTAAACACTTGGAAGACGGTACAGCGTGGAGAAAGTTACAGCAAAAGCATTTTTTTAAAAATTTTAAAAAAGCGGCAAAAAAAGCATTTGGATGTACAGCTAAATTCCTTCAAATTGCATCATATTTCATGTGAATAAGCGCTGAAACGTGTAGCGGATGAATATTTTTAAAAAATTACCCGTGTTAAAAAGGATCGATGAGTTGGTGATCACCAGCTTTATCCCTCCGTTTATTGTGGCTTTTTCGGTTTCCTTGTTTGTGTTGTTGATGCAGATGCTCTGGATTTACATCGATGACCTGGCCGGCAAAGGGCTGGGTTTTTTCACGGTCATTGAATTGTTGTCCTACCGGGCGGTGAGTTTTGTACCGATGGCCTTGCCTTTGGGCATCTTGTTGTCTTCCGTCATGCTGATGGGCAATTTTGCAGAGCATTACGAATTGTCCAGTATGAAATCGGCGGGAATGTCCTTGGTGCGCATCATGCAGCCCATGTTGATTTTTTCCCTGTTCACGGTGGCATTTTCCTGGTATTGTTCGGATTATTTGATTCCGGCGGCGAACCTTAAATTTGGTTCCCGGATGTGGGATATTCAACAAACCAAACCAGCACTGCGCTTGGATGTAGGGGTATTTAACGACGATTTTCAGGGGTTCACGATCCACATTGGCAAAAAAATGAGTGACGGGCGCACGATCAAAGACGTCATCATCTACGACCATACCGAATCCAATTCTGGAAAATATACCGTCATCACGGCCAAAGATGGAGAAATGTTCACCTCCCAGACGGCAATATTTTTTGTGATGCGTTTGCGCAACGGCTATCAATGCATCGAATCGAGGGGTTATCAAGCCAGTAACCAGAGTAAGTATCCATTTATCCGCACCGGCTTCAAACAATTCACCAGGTTTGGCTTGACCGAGTTTTCGCTCAGCCGCACCAATGAAGAATTGTTCAAACAAAGCCGCCAAACCATGGATTCCAGGGCTTTAAAAGCGGCGGCGGATTCGATGGCGCTCGATATCCACAAACGGACGGTTATCGCGGGGAATTACGTGGCGAACTATGTCTCCATCTTCAAAGTGGACAGTACTTACCTGAAGCAAGAGGTCAAGGCTAAACCTACGGAACAAAACAGGGGATCAGGGCCAACCCCCATTTCGGTTTCTGCCCCAGCGGAGTCTACTTTTGACTCTGCCCACAGTGTCAGCCTGGGTTTCAATGTATTGAGGTCAACCATCCTCAAACGAGCCAAGCCAATTTCGGTGGTTTCTCATTTCGCCGATACCTTTAGCGATGCGGATAAGACCACCTTGCGCGGGAGGGCTGAATCGGCGGCACGTGGGATACAAAACCAGACGGTGAGTACCACTACTTCCCTGGGCACAACCATGGAAAATCGGGTTAAATTCATTTACGACTGGCAAATGAAATACAGCATTGCAGTCGTGTGTTTCATTTTTATGTTCATTGGCGCACCCATGGGAGCCATTGTGCGCAAAGGAGGTTTTGGTTATCCTTTATTGGTCGCCATTGTGTTTTTTATGTTGTTTGTGATTTTGACCATTTTCTGTCGAAAAATTGCCGAAACCTTTGTAGTCTCTGCGTATTTGGCGGCGTGGTTGCCCTGCCTTATTTTAATGCCACTGGGTATTTGGCTAACCTATAAAGCGATGAATGATCAGCCCTTAAACTTGTTTGAAGGGGTACGTTATTTCTTTCAAAGCCTTGTAAAAAGACTTAGGAATGCAAAAACTGTTCAAGGATAATCCCTGGTTTTTCGGGGTATTTGCTGTTTTTTTACTGATAGGCATTGGCCTTTTGACTTATCCGCAAGGAGACCTGCTGATCCGCTTGAACGACCACCGCACCGCTTTTGCAGATCAATTTTTCCGGTTGTTCACCAGGGTTGGAGAGGGTTATGGTTATGCCGTGGTTTTTTTGATTCTTCTGGTGTACAAACGTCGGGCCGCCTGGGGTGTACCTTTGTTGGGCATCGGTGTTTCCTTGGTGGCCGGGGCAACTAAGGCTTTGTTTCACCAACCGCGGCCTTATCGGTACTTCGAACAACAGGGTTTGTTGGCTCAACTGGATTTCATTCCTGGTATAGAAATGCACAAAGGCCTGACCAGCTTTCCTTCCGGGCATACCATGGCGGCTTTTGCATTGTTTTCTTTTCTCGCTTTTTGTTTTCCCCGCAAACCTTGGCTCAGCCTGACTTGTATTGTCGCAGCCCTGCTGGTTGGGATATCTCGGATGTATCTGGTACAGCATTTTTTTAAGGACGTGTATACTGGGGCCTTGTTGGGTGTAACTTTAGGGGCGATCGCCTATCAATTGTTGAATCAAATCGAGCAAAAGTTACTACTTAAAGTATAATTTTTTTACCTTCCGCACAGTCATTATTCATCTTATAAACAGGGGATTGTTTGCAGACCAAGCTGAACGACCAAGAATTTTTCGATTTGTTGTCCACAAATGCCGAAAAGGCCTTTGAATGGTTGTTCCGCAGGTACTTTACGGAATTGTGCCAGGTGGTGTATCGTGTTACTCCTGATGAGCACCTTGCTCAAGACCTGGTACAAGAGGTGTTGTATGAGTTGTGGCGTAAGCGGGATCAATTGATCATCACCACGTCTTTGCGGGCGTACCTCAAACGTGCAGTGTTGAATCGAACCCTGAATCACCTGCGCGACAATCGAAAGTGGTCGACAGAGGAACGAATGCCTGAGTTGGCCGATCAGGAATTTGACCCTACCGAAAACATGCGTGCGGAAGAACTGCAAAAAAGGGTGGATGCTGCAATTGATGAACTTCCCGAAAGATGCAGAATGGTGTTTGTCCTGAGTCGTTACGAGGAACTTTCTTATCGGGACATCGCCACTGAATTGGGTATCGCTGAAAAGACAGTGGAAAACCAGGTCTCAAAAGCATTGAAATACCTGCGAGAACGACTTCAACCTTTTTTGAAAGACGGCTTGTTTTTAATGATTTTGTGGTTGGGGACTTAGCTGAAATTTTTGCATTTACGCCCCATATTTGTACAAATTGGTAAACTCTTCACCAATTTTGTCAGCTAAATGGCAGAAAAGAGAAGAGAAAACCAGGGCAAGGTATAGGGGGATGTAGTTTACTTTGTGTCTAAAGAGAAAGTTACGCCAAGGCCCCATACAATTTTTTGACCAATGGAGAAGATGATTCGATTTTTAGTTCGACAGTGGAAAGGAGAAGAAATAGATCCGCAAACCAAATTGCCCGATAGTGGGGCGGGTGCGGATGCTGCTGCATTGGAAAAAGATGTCAAAAAAATTTGGGACAGCGCTGGGAAATATAAAGAAAAAGCGTTTGAGCCGGATGTAGATGCCAACTGGCAAAAATTTAAAAACCGGATCCATTCGGCTCCACTTGAAGTCGAAGCCACTCCGGTACGCAGGCTGGTTCCTCGTTATTGGTGGGCAGCTGCTTCGATAGCTGCAATCGCATTAGTGTCCTGGTTGGTTTTTGGGCAGATGGGTGCTGATTCCGATATCAAAACCTTTGCCACCAATTCCAGACAAATCAAAAAGTGGTACTTCCAGACCAATCCGTTGTCTGGCTCAATAGCAATAGTGAAATCAGTTTTGGCAAAAACTTTAACCGCAGGAGCTTGCGCAATGTAAAATTACGTGGAGAGGCTTTTTTTGAAGTACAACCCAATCCTGCTCGGCCATTTCAGGTCGAAACTCCTCATGGGCTAATTGAAGTTTTGGGCACCAGTTTTAATGTTCGAGGCCTGAAAATAGAAACACAAACCGAAGTACAAGTGATGCATGGTTTGGTGGCCTTAATGAGCAAAGAACAAGACAGCAAAAGAATCGAAGTGCCTGCAAACTTTGTCGGGTATATTTCAGCCGATGCAGGACGACTTAATAAAGAAATTTTACAAAATACCAAGGTGTTTGCCTCAGCCCAGGTATGGCGAACCAGAAAAATCAACCTTGAGCAACGAACCTTGGCGGAAGCCCAGGAAATCATGCGCAGGTATACCGACAAACGGCTGGAATTTTCTGACCCCCGCCTGGCCAATTGTATATTCACCTGGACGCTCCAATTAGACAAACCGGAAGCGAGCCTTCAATTGCTGGCACAAAGTGGAAATTTTCGTTTAGAAAAAACAACTTCGACCGTTTTCCGTTTGGAAGGAAAGGCCTGTCCTAAGTAAGCTAAAGCTCGTCATTATTACGGGGCAACTAATTCATACCCTAGTTGTCTTGTAGAAATCAGCAGTATGAAGGGAAAACTTCTACCCGGGCTGATGATTTGTTGTTTATTGGCCGTCTCCAACCTGTTTGGCCAAGAGGCGCTTGACCGCGTCGTATCGATTTCTTTCGAAGATCAATCTCCCGTCAAGGCACTACTGCATTTGCGTAAATCTTTCGACCTCAACATTGTTTTTTCAGACAACCAATTGCCTCGACGCAACAATTTTCCGCTAAGTTTTCAAGAGCAAAGCATTCGACTGATTCTTGATGCCATTCTGGCCAATACGGGATTGAGCTACCGGACCGAAATGGCTGGTGTTGTGGTCACCCGAACGATCCCCAACTCAAAATGGCGTTCGAGGTTTACCATTCAGGGCATGGTGGAAACGGCGGGAAATGCAGAAACCTTGAATGGGGCCAATGTTTTTGCCCTCAACCAAAACGAAGGGACACATTCCAATGAACAGGGAGTATTCAGCCTGTCCTTACTTCCTGGACCTACTCAAATCAGCATTTCATTTATCGGGTTCCGAACGGATACCTTGTACATCGACCTAAGGCAAGACACTTTTTTACGGATATCCCTACAGCGCGAAAGTCAACAAATGGAAGCAGTAGTCATTCCTGGTACGCCGGAACGAGAAGGAATGGACTTTGGGCATTACAATTTTGATTTGGAACAGTTGCAGCGCATGCCAAAAATTGGGGGTGAGACTGATTTGATTCGGGCGGTACAAATGCTTCCGGGGGTACAAACGGGTCCGGATGGGGTTGGTGGCGTTTTTGTACGGGGAGGCGAGGCTGGCCATAATTTGGTGATCATCGATGATGTGCCCGTTTACAATTTCAATCATGCCGCAGGAGTCTTGTCGGTTTTTAATACCAGCATTGTCAAATCAACGTTACTCTGGCCGACTTTCATCGGTGCTGGATGTGCGGATGCGCGATGGCAATAAAGAATACTGGACTGCCAGTGGAGAATTGGGGCTGGTATCGGGTAGATTGACCGTCGAAGGGCCAATTGTAAAAAATAAAAGCTCCTTGCTACTGGCTGGGCGTGCTTCTCTGCTCAACTGGGTACTCAGACCCTATTCCCGGCAATTTAAATCACGTAAGGGGGAAGAAGGGGAAAGCAGCTATGCCTTTTACGATTTTAATGCAAAGTTTAATGTTGAAATAGGGGGGAAAGATCGACTGTTTTTCAGTTTTTATCGAGGACAGGACGATTTTGGCAACCAGGGTGATTCTCAGGATACCCTCAATTTGCTCATCAGTGACCGGGTCGGTACGTTTAGATTCAGACAAGTTTATCGCGAGAAACTGTATTGGACCAATACCGGAGGATCACTGCGTTGGAGCCACATTCTCAACAAAAAGCTGTTCGCCAATACCACCCTTACTTTTAGCGAATTGAATGTGAACATTGCCACTGCATCGAGTGATACGGTGGCCATTATTTTACCGATCCCTTCGATTGATTATGATGCTGATTTTGGCAATTATTCTTCCAGTATTCGCGATTTGGGCGCGCGTACCGATTTTCACTGGGATATAGCCCCCGGGAATAAAGTTCGTTTTGGTTTGCGTATCCAACGCAACCATTTTGTACCAGGTATAGAGGAATATGACGACGATTATAAGGAATACATTCCCCCACAGGGCTCGATTAGCCGAACGGTTCACACCACGGGTTGGTCTTTGTACGTCGAAAACGAAAGACGTTTTTTTGCGCGGCGTCTGTATTGTAACTATGGCCTGAATGTGGCGGGGTGGAACGTCGATAAAAAGAACTACGCCATCCTGGAACCCCGGGTCGCCATCTCCTATTTGTTGGCAGATTCTACTTATCTGGAAGCCTCGGTCAGCAGGATGAGTCAGTTTTTGCATCTCCTGTCGGGAACAAACATTGGATTGCCTACTGATTTGTGGGTGCCTTCAACCGGACAAATTGGCCCAGAACTATCTTGGCAATATACCCTGGGTATCCGTAGAAATTTATGGCGAGGCTGGAATTTAGGGATAGAAGGGTATTTTAAACAAATGAAAAACCTGGTCAATTATTCCGAAGGTGCCAATTTCCTGGACGATTGGGAACAAAACATCACCGTTGGCTCAGGAAGAGCATATGGTTTGGACATGATGTTGCGCAAAGATGCGGGTAGAATCAATGGATACATTGCCTACACTTTGGGGCGCACCGATCGTATTTTCCCCAAAATCAACCTAGGTGAACGCTATCCTTTCAAATATGATCACCGACATGATTTCAAAATTTGGGGCGATTTTCGGTTTTCTTCCAAAGTAGATTTATCCGCTTCATGGGTGTTTAGTTCGGGTTTGGCTTTTAGTTTGCCTCAGGATGCATTTACTGTAGAAATTCCAGGGGTATCACCTCCCGTAACTGTCATCGACTTTGGCCCCAAGAACAGCTCCCGTTTGCCTGCCTATCACCGCTTTGACATTGGACTCAACCTACATTTTTTTTCCAAAAAGGGGATCGCCCATCATTTTCAATTTGGAGCCTACAATGCGTACAGCAGGCGCAATCCATTGTATTACCAACTGCGTACTATCTATGTGGAAGAGGATGGCCGCCTGAAAGAAGAAAAAGTGTTTACGGGAGTGCATCTTTTACCTTTTTTGCCTTCAATTAACTATTCTGTAAAATTTTAGTTAAATTTGTCTGATTTTTTACAAATCTGACCAACGAAAGCGTCTTATTTTCCGTCAATTCAAAATGATCAGGCATTTAAACGGCTTAATGTGAAAAAAAATCTACGAGGCATATTATCGCTGAGCCTTTTGGCACTCCTCTTTGGTTGTGAAAAACCACAGTTATCGGACCTGTATCAGCACAAGCCTCGTCTGGTTGTCATTTCAAATTTCACTACCCTGGACGGGATTCAAGTCAAGGTATCCAAAAGCCGCTCACCACTGGATAATGGGGAACTGAGTACATTACGAATGCCAAAGTAGAAATCTGGGAGGGAGAGCAATTGCTTGAACGCCTCAATTTGAACGACACCCGGGAGGAAAAAATACCTTTTTATACCAGTGAAGTCATCAAACCACGCATAGGGGTCGATTATACCGTCAAAGTTAGTGCACCTGGTTTCGAAACGGTTACAGCTACCAGTCGCATTCCGGAAAGCGTAAATCTGGATAGCGTTTTGGTGGAAAAATTGAAAGCTACTCCCGATGACCCGGGTTTTGTGCGGTACGATTTTGATCTGGCCATCTATTTTACCGATCCTTTAATTGAACGCAATTTTTATCATGTCAATGTGTTTCAAAAAAGCATGACACCACTTAAAGATGGAGTAGATTTTTTGGAACAAACCAAAAAACTGGTCTTTGGCTCTGAAGTCAATTCCAATTATATCGTTGCCAATTACGATGGTGGCCTTTTGATTGAAGACAAGCTCATTGACGGTCGTGCCATCCGCATCCCTATCCCCATTTCGATGCGGATGCCTGCTCATTTGCAGAATTTTGACGAGCTGATTGTAGAACTACGCTCCGTCTCTGAAGAATATTACCTTTTCCATTCTACCGTTAGTCGACAACAAGACAATGATGATTTACCCTTCTCTGATCCAGTAGTATTGTTCAACAACATTCGCAATGGGCAAGGGGTCTTTGCTGGTTATAGTCAAGCCAAGCAGGCTGTGGTCATCAAACCTAAGTAAGGGGTAATTTTTACGGTGATTTGGTCTTTTGTGCCGTTCCGATGACTATTCTTTCCTTTTTTTTATTTTTTTCCAATAAATCACTTGCTGGCGTGGGGGTAACCCAATTCTTATGTGTCAAGGAGTTGTGTATTTAGCAAAATCACCCAACTTTTTTCATTGAAAAAACTCTTGACTCATGACCATATACGCCAATAACAACCGCAAAAGAAATCTGGGCAATACCCTGGAAGCCAAAATGGCTTTCATCGAACGCTTCGCTTTGTTTTCCTGCCTTAGTCCTGAAGAGAAGTTAGTGTTGGCCAATCAGATGGAACATCGCGAGAAATCCCGCTATAGTTTTGTGTACGAGACCGGTGAAGGCTCGGAGGTACTTTACCTCTTGGCAGAAGGAGCCATCAAAATTGGGGCCACTTCACACGATGGTAAAGAAGTCATCAAAGCCTTGATTCATCCCCTGGCCATGTTTGGCGAATTGGGCTTGGTCGGTGAGGTTCGCCGCCAAGAATTTGCGCAGGTCATGAAAGAAGAAGTCGTATTGTTTGCGGTGAAAGTGGAGGATTTTCGTCGTTTAATGCGCCAAAACTTTGAACTCTGCAACCGGGTAATGCTCTATTTGGGCAGCCGCCTTAGCCTGGCCGAGCAAAAAATGGAATCGCTGATCTTTAAAGATGCCCGTACCCGCATTGTGGATTTTATCAAAGATTCCGTTTCGGATCGGGGGCAGCGTGTAGGATATGAAATGTTGTTGCGCCATTCCTTGACCCATCAAGACATTGCCAACATTACCTGTACATCTCGGCAAACGGTAACCCTGGTCTTGAATGAATTGCGCAAATCTGACCTGATTTATTTCAATCGGGGTAAGATATTGGTGCGGGATTTGGCGCGCTTGGCGTGACCACCCCCGCACTCACACCCTTTCTAACCCATTCTTATTCGCCATTCCTTCGGGAAATAATTGTTGATTCTCCCTTTGATGTTCTTGATCCATCCCAGGTTGATGCCTTCGTAACTGACGAGGCCCCAACTCCCGGTGACCTCGTTTAGTTCGATTGGTTCTTTGCGTAAGTATTGCAAAGCAGTGGCCAGATCAAGACTGAAATTGGGAATAGCGGGATGCACAACCGCACTGAGGGCCAGCGATGCAGCAGGTACAAAATCCTGATGTTTGAAAGCTCCCAGTTCCAATATGGGGTCCCAGCGTCGCAAATGGGGACTGAGTTCCTGAAAGTAGTCAAAACAGGGTTGAGGAATTGCTGCCAGTTCACCATGGGGGCTTTCCAGAACTTGAAATTCAAAAGCTGGATTGATCCAGTCTTTTAACGCGCCTGTGTTTTTGCGGGGAGTATTTTTCCAAAACCCTTTTGGAGGTGTAGATTTCAATAAAGGGTACTTTTTTTCCTGGCGCAGTGCAGCGATAAAAAAACCTTCCCCATCAAGGTGGTGGGGATAACATTGGTACCCCAATTCCCGGGCTTGAATGCCCCATTCAGTTGGAAAAGCTAAGGCGATGGGTGCCAAATCCAGGTTTTCTTGCGACCACTGTACATTCAATGCATTCTCGTGGTCATTGTAAGTACAGGTACAATAGATGAGTATACCTCCAGGCTTGAGTAGCGCGCTGGCTTCGGCTAAAATCCGGCGTTGGCGTGCCGCACAGTGTTGCACGTGCTCAGGCGACCATTCATTGACTGCGGTGGGGTCTTTGCGAAACAAACCTTCTCCTGAACACGGCGCATCAAGTAAAACTAAATCAAACTGCCCTTGTAGTGGGGCAAACTCCCGGCTATCCTGATTGGTGCAAACCACATTGGGATAGCCCCATTTGCTCAGGTTTTCGCGCAGAATTTGATACCTGCTTTTGATGACTTCGTTGCTGATCAATAAGCTTCCCTCCGACAGCGCCGCAGCAAGCAGGGTACTTTTCCCTCCAGGGGCTGCCGCCAAATCCAGAACTTTGAGTGGACTGTTCAAATCGACTGTTTGTTGCAAAACAGACAACAACAACATGGATGAAGCTTCTTGTACATAATAAGCTCCACCGTGTAGTCGCGGATCAAGTGTAAACACCGGACGAGTGGGTAAATATACTCCTTCTGGATGCCATTTTACTCCGGCGTAATTTTCCTCCCAATGTTTTAATTTTAGAGGATTCCGACGCACACTTACGGGAATAGGGGAGGAGAGTGCCTGGAGGAAATCCGCATAAGCTGCCTGGCCTAGTTGGTCTTGCATTTGGGCTGAAAAAGCAGCTGGGAGCATGATTTGATCAATTCATAAGACTTGTTGTAACGAGAGGCTTCTTGGTACACCACAAGTCTATGGTTTTTTAAATAAGGTTTGTTCCACGATCTCACAGACAATATGCCCCAATAGCATATGACACTCCTGAATGCGGGGAGTGTCCTTGGAAGGGATATTGATCAGTACATCACAAAGTTGTGCCATTTTGCCTCCATCCATCCCGGTCATTCCGATCACGATCATGCCTTGTTCACGTGCCGCTGCAATGGCTTTCAACACATTGGCAGAATTGCCGGAAGTTGATAAGGCTATCAGCACATCACCCGGAGTGCCCATGGCCCGAAGCAAACGAGCATATATTTCTTCATAGCCGTAATCGTTGCTCACGGCAGTGAGGTATGAGGTATTGACGTGAAGTGCCTCTGCATACAAGGGGGGGCGATCGAAATAATAACGTCCGGAAAGTTCCGCAGCGAGGTGCTGTGCATCGGCAGCACTTCCACCATTGCCACAAAACAGCACTTTTTTGCCCTCCTGAAAGGCTTTAAGCAAAGCATCCGCCATTTGTTGGCAGCGCTCCAGCAAATCTTCCTGCTCGTGCAGCAAGGTCACCACGTACAAATGGGAAGCAATGCGGGTTTGAATCAACGGATGGATCATTTTGTATACATTATCACCTTGGCGTAATTCTCCCAACTCATTTCAGAGGTTTTGTTCCGAATGTTCTCATGAGGAATGGGCGCGTCCAAAAAACGCAGCATTTGTTGAGCCATTGAGTCGATGTCGCCAGCTTCGGCCAGATAGCCGCTGTAACCTTCCTGGATGGTCTCGGGGAAATGCCCTACTTTGGTTGCCACCAGAGGCAGGGCAAAGTTGTAACTCAGCGACTCTATGCCCGAGGGAGTGGCGTAGTCATAAAAAAGCACCACACAGTCGGCCACCTGAAAATATTTGTGTACGTCTTCGTTGGGAATAAATGTATTGAACACCGCAACGCGATCGCGCAGATTGAGTTCATCGATTAAGGCCAGTGGATTGTACTGACGCTCGTCGTCACTTTGCCGCAAGACTACTTTTTTGGCGAGGCCAAACAGGGCATTTTTGATCTTGGTAGTGAGCTTGGTATTGTCCAGGGTTTGCCAAAATGATTCCCCACAAATGAGCAGAGAAACATCATCACGCTGGGCTGCCACTTTTTGGAAGGCCGGAATCACGTGATGTAAACCTTTGTATTTGCGGATGAAACCAAAAAACAGGAATACATGTTTGCGCAAACCATGGGCTTGTTTAAACGCAGCGATATCAAAATCAGCCTTGGGTTGGAAAAGATCGTAAATCGGGTGGTACAACTTAAGCACAGTCTGTTCGGCTGGATTCGCGCTGCGCTGTCCATCGTAGCTGAGCTGGAATTGGCGCTGTGGATACAGGGTTTGTAATTCTTGATAAGTCTTGAGCGCGTGAACGATGTAGGTTTTTGCTTTGCCGATGCCCAGTTTGGTAAAAAACTGATCTACGCTGCTGTTCTCCTTCTGGATGACAAAATGCAAATCGAGGATCACCTCAATCTCAGGATGATGGCGCAACCAACTGACGATGCGCCCGATCGGGAGCCCCTGAATGGCAATGGCCCACTGGAAAACCACCTTGTCGGGTTTTAGACTCAGGATGTACTGATAAGTCTGGTACCAACTCAAGGGGTTGTTGTAGTTGGTGATGTATTTTACCTTGATATGGCTACCTTCCAGCAAATCCATCCGGCTGGATTTGTCGATAAATTCCCGGGGAATGATGGCCGGGTACTGTTGTGTCCAGGACACGATGTGGACTTCGGTACCGGGGATTTTGTCCAGTGCTTTCGCCAAGGAAGTATTGTAGTTGGAAATTCCTCCTTTGAATTTTGGCCCAGGGCCAAAGCAGACTACCTTCATATTACAGCCGTTTTATCGCCTCATCATACACCCGTCGCAAGCCTTCTTCCAGACTGATCTTGGCTTCCCAACCCAGTTTTTCCTTTACGTAGTCCATATTGCAATAACGCGAATGCACCCCCACTGGTTTGTCCAACAAAGGTTTGATCGTTGGTTGATACCCCGCGAGGCGACAGAAAATCTCAATGATTTCGCGGAAGCTACTCAAACGACCCATGCCAATGTTGATGGCAGTACCATCGTGAATGGAATCCATGGCAACCTCCACACAATCCAGCACATCATCAATGTGTACAAAATCCCGCCCCTGGTTGCCACTGCCCCATACTTCAAAAGGGTCTTCGCGGCGCGCTGCCCGCGCTGCAATGGCGGGGATGGGGTAGGATAAATCCTGATCCTCGCCGTAGCCGCTAAAGGGCCGGATACAAGTCACTTTGACCCCGTAGTATTGGGCCGAAATTTGCGCCAGGTACTCTCCCGTTAATTTACTCCAGCCGTAAGTCATATCGGGTTTGCCCATGCGGTCGAAGTTGATGTCTTTTTCACTCAGGGCAATGGCATCACTTTCGGTTTGTAAGTCGACGGGGTAAGCCGCGCTAGAGCTGGGGTAAAGCACCCGAGCGGGTTTGTGGCGACAAATCCAGTAGAAAAATTCAGCGTCGATGGATAAATCCAGAGCGACCATCATGGGATCACCGTCAATTTTGGCGCGCCCACCGACGATGGCAGCAAAATGAAAAACATCGCTAAGTTTGTCCACTTCCCAGCCAAAGGGTATAAAAAAACCAGGTGCATCGTGGAGCCCACGCAGTACATTTCTAAAGTCATCCTGGATGAACAACAGACGTTCGTCGGCCCCAAAAAAAGTGGCGTTGCCAATGCTGCGGCCTTGTGGCACATCCAGCCAGGAGGAGGGATGCGTACCCACGGAAAGGTCATCAATAAAAACGACTCTATCTTGCGTCTTGTGGAATAGCCGCTTGACCATGTTGCGGCCTACAAATCCACAACCGCCACTTACCAAATGTACTTTTTGCATTATTCTTTGATTTCAAGCTCTCCAAGAACTTTTTCAACGATGTAATTATTGCGGTTGGGGGCGCTGCGACTCACCAATTCGGCGATAAAACCCGCCAAAAAAAGCTGGGTGCCAATGACCATACAGGTGAGCGCAAAAAAGAACCAGGGATTCTCAGCGATGAGCGGAGCTCGTTTGACATGGTTCATGATATCGGATAGTTTGGAAAGCCCCAGGTAAGCCACGGCAAAAAAGCCTGCTACAAACACAATCAAGCCTGAAGTACCGAAAAATTGCATGGGTTTTTTTGCGTAACGTCCTACAAACACCACCGAAAGCAAATCCAAAAATCCGGTAAACAAACGGGTCCAGCCAAATTTGGAATAACCGTATTTGCGGGCATGGTGTTCTACCACTTTTTCGCCAATTTTCTTAAAACCCGCCCACTTGGCCAACAGTGGAATGAAGCGGTGCATGTCGCCGTATACTTCTACACTTTTGACCACTTCGTTTTTGTAGGCTTTGAGTCCACAATTGAAATCGTGCAGGTTGATTTTGCTGACCTTGCGGACCACCCAATTGTAAAACTTGGAAGGGATGGTTTTGGAAATGGGGTCGTGGCGCTTTTTTTTCCAGCCAGAAATAAGGTCATATCCTTCTTCAACAATCAAGCGATACAATTCGGGTATTTCGTCGGGGCTATCTTGCAAATCGGCGTCCATGGTAATGACTACCTGTCCGCTGGCTACTTGAAAACCGGAATGCAAACCTGCAGATTTGCCGTAATTGCGCCGAAATTTGATGCCCTTGATGCTGGGGTTTTGGGTCCGCAATTGCTCAATGACTTTCCAGGATTTGTCTGTACTTCCATCATCAATCATGATCACTTCGTAAGTGTATTGATGGGCATCCATCACCCGCCGGATCCAGGCTTCCAGCTCGGGCAAGGATTCTTCTTCATTCAGCAGCGGTATAACCAGAGAGATGTTCATGACTGTAGTGATGTATGCAAGGGATTATTTGGTTTGGTTAAATCCGGATTTCCCATAAGTGGACCAGGCTACACCCAAAGCGAGCACAAATCCCCCAATCAAGCCGAAGGTAAAAGCAAAAGCGGATTTTTGAAAAGTGGGGTTAAAATCCTCAGCTTTGTACTGGTCTTTCATTTTCCACGCATTTTCTTCGCCCAACAGTGCCGTATTACGCTCAATTCCTTCGAATAATATTTCGGCCTGCAAATTTACCATTCCGGGATCAATAAACTTAAAAAGAACGAAGTAAAATACATGCGCAATCAGGTGAGCGACAACAAATGTGCCAAAAGCCGTGCGCAAAGCGGGTTGCCAGGCATACACATCCGTACTTTTTTGGGCTCCGCTGCGGCAAGCTAGATACATACCAAGCACATAGAAGAGCAAAACACTCCACTGCACAGCCGGGTGGAAGTACAGCTTTTTATCTACAACATAAAATAGCAGGTGCCACAACACTAGGGCGACACCTGCTATACTACCGAATTTTATCATGGTGTTGGTTAAGTTAGCAAGTTGAAAAAATCACCCTGCAAACTTATAACCAAAAAAGGAGAACGGAAAACCGAAAATTAATCCATTGGTGGGTTGCGTTTGGCAACGGCACCCGAAATCAATCCAATGATTGCAGCTCCAATGGGGCCAAAAATGGCCAGGTTCATCAATTGGCGGGACAGGGAGAACCCTTCCTTCATTTTTTGAGTTTGGAGTTCAATCTGGGCTTCGTCCATGCCAATTTCGGCGAACCAGTCTGACATGCGGCTCGCCATGTTGTTGGCAAAATCCGGATCGATCACGGTTACATACAGCAAATTGAACAAGCCACCGATGAGTGAACCGACCAGTAAAATCAAGAAGGCAACGAGAAAAGCTTTGCCAAAAGGTATCAGGCCACCTAACTCGGTTTCGCGGTAAGCCCGCACGCCACGGGTAGCAAGTACACCATTGATGATCAAACTGAGCAATCCAATGCCCATTAAGGAAAAAGACCAAACCATTGGGCTAAGGCCATTGCCTCCAATGTACATCATCAGCGTTAAAACAGCACCGATGACGCCAGTGATGACGCCAAAACGGGTTACGTAGGGCCAATAAGAAGCATTGGGGTTACCTTTAGTTACTGTTGAATCAAGAGTTTCCATGTGCGAAAATTTAATGAGGGTTAATAAATGCCGATCCGTTGTTGACTACCCCAATCACCTTTCCTTTCAAACGCTTACCCAGAAGGGGGGAGTTGCCAGACTTGGAAAAGATGTGCGATCTTTCAAAAGTCCAGGTTTGGTGAGGATGAAACACGGTTAAATTGGCTTTTGCTCCTTCCCTCACCGTAATTTCCTCCAAGTTGAAGATTCTTCGGGGATTGATGGCGAGTTTTTCGACTAATTCGGTCTGTGACAGGACACCTTCCAAATGTGTGTTGACCAAGGCATAAGTGGTTTCGAGGCCAATGGCCCCAAAATCAGCATATGGAAACTCCAGTTTTTTGGCTTCTTCTTCCAACGGAACGTGGTTGGAGCCAATTAGATCGATGGTTCCATCTTTTAGACCTTGTTTCAGGGCTTCAATGTCTTCGTGACTGCGCAAGGGTGGGAGTACTTTATAGTTGCTGTCAAATTCTACCAGCGCTCGATCATCAAAAGCGAGGTTGAGCGCGGCAACAGAGCAACTGATCTTTAATCCTTTGGCTTTGGCGCGGCGAACCAGTTCTACGGCAAATTGTGAAGACAAGTTGGCCAGATGCAATCGTGATTCAGCGTATTGGGTCAGGTAAATGTCGCGCTGCACCATGAGGTCTTCGGCCAGGTTGGGGATACCTTTCATGCCCAGGGAGGTACTCACCACGCCCTCGTGCATTTGACCCTCAAAAGCCAGGGTACGATCCAAGGGCTGGTTGATGACGATGCCATCAAAAGCTTTGACGTATTCTAAGGCGCGCAGAATCATCCCATTGTCGGCAATGGCGTGATTGCCATCGGAAAAAGCGATGGCTCCGGCGTGGTGCATGTCGATCATTTCCGTAATGTCCTTACCCTGGCATTTGGCAGTGATGGCCGCGATGGGGAGGATGTCGACCAGTTTGCCTCGACTGTGTTGTACAAGGTAGGCTACTTCGGTTTTGCCGTCTACAACAGGATAGGTATTGGGCTGTGCGCCAATGGCCGTAAATCCACCAGAGGCGGCAGCTGCGCTAACCGAACGCAAATCTTCCCGGTGTTCAAACCCCGGATCACCGACCTGTACGCCAATATCAACCCAACCCGGAGATACATGAATGCCTTCTATTTCAATGACCTGATCGGCTTTGCGCTTGAGTTCGGAACCAATGGAAGTGATTTTATCTCCTTCAATAAAAATATCTACCACCTTGCCGTGGTACGGCGAATTGGAATCGATAACGGTGGCTTTACGGAGCAGAAAATTCATAGCTGAGGTTTGGGGTTGAGTTGGTGGTCGGGGGGGCGAACCCTAACCTTTATACTTTCCAAAATCGCAGCAAAAGTATCTCAATACCTAAAAAAAGCAAAGCTAAAATAATACACCAGCGCCACAATACTGTGCCACGATTGTCTTCTTCAATTTGCGCAGTGAGAACCGCCGTATCCAGTGCAGAAATGATGTTGACCGCTTCCCCCAAACGTTCAGTCAGTTCAGTGGGCGAATAGTACTGCAAGGCTGATTCACGGCGGTTGTAATTGAACGCGTAGCCGTGATTGACCTGGCCAGGGTTGAGGAAGAGATCATAAAAGCCTGATTTTTTTACCTGCCCGTTCATGGTCAGAAATACTTTGGCTCCAACGGCTCTTTGTTCCGGAATGAACTCACCTCCTTCCCCTTTCATTTTGTATACGATCTCGGCGCTGTTGGCCTGGTGATCGGCTTCGAGTAATTCATCGCGACCAATGGTGTAGGCAATGCGCGGATCTGTACCGGCTGAAATGGCCATTTTGTACAACATGGGCACGAAGATTTCTCCATTGTTGACCAGGTTGTTGAACTCCTGGGCCAAGGGAGCGGCACATACGTAGAGGTTGCCTTTGCCTTGTTTGTATTTGGACAGGTAAGGATTGCCATCGCGGTACGACAACAATTGTTCCTCGGCTCGGGAATTAAAACGGCCAAACGTATAATTTCCCTGGGTGGATGGTAAACGCAGGTTGGCACTTTTATTGAGAAAAACATCTTTGAAGATGAATTCAGCCTGGTTGACTTCCCCTACGATCCGGCTGACCTGTTCAAAGGATTGCGGCGGATTGGCGGGAAAACTTTGCAGAAAAGTGGAGTAGGTACCCAGGTTGGCATTGCGGCCAGGAAACAGCAATACATTGCCACCGTTTTCGATGTATTCTTTTAGTTCAGCGCCCATCCCGGTGGACACATTGGCCAAGTCGTTCAGGATGATCAACTGGTAGTCCACAAATTTGGAATAATCCAGACTTTGGCTGTTGACATCGGTCAATTTAAAATAAGGCAAGCCATTTACCGCTGCTTGTAAATAACGATTGGGGGTGGCATCGTTGATGGACAACACTTTGATTTCGTCAGCAACAAAAAAGCTGAAAAAATATTGATCGTCGAATTGAATCGGGTAGTCGGTAAGGGTTACTTCGGCGCGTTGCCAGCCGGTACCCGAAATGGTGATGTTGACCGTATCGGTGCGGTCGGCACCTGGTCCAACGCTGAGCGATCCGAGGGGCTTGATTTCGTTGCCATATTTTAGGGATACCCGGGCATTTTCAACCGGGATCGTACTGTGGTTATGGATTTTGATGAAGAGCGGTGTGGTTTGATTGGCCATGCGCACTGGCGCTTCAAACCATACACTATCGATGCTGATGTTTTTCTCTTGTACCGATTGGAGTGGAATCAGGTTGAGGGGCAACAGGCTGTCTTGATAGGTAGTGAGATCGGTTACACTGCGTTGAAAATCAGAAATGAGGTATGAAGCTATGTTGTCGGTTTTGGCCAAAGACAAAGCCTGTTTTTGGCGGGAAAGCACTTTTGACATGACTTGTACTTCGGGGCCTAACACAATTTCTTCAATCATGGCTAGTGCATCTTCCCGATTGACCAGGCGCTGCTGTCTTCCACTGAATTCGTTGCTCAAAATTTGAAAACGATCCTCTGGGCCGTGGGCGCTGACAATCTCTCTGGCCCGTTGTTTGGCTTTCTCCAGCAAGGGAACATCCTGACTGGCTGCACTCATGCTGAAGGAATTGTCGATGTATACGCTGACTCCCTTGATGCCTTTTTTGACCTCACCTTTTTGGGGAATGAAGGGTTGGGCAAAAGCCAGGACCAAAAACAAAATTGCCAATAAGCGCGCCGCCAAGACCAGGAGATTGCGCAATTTGGAGCGCATGCTGGTTTCGTCTTTCACTTCCTTGAGGAAGCGCACGTTGGTGAAGTACACTTTTTTAAACCGCCGAAAATAAAACAGGTGCAAGATCACCGGGATGGCCAAGGCGGTAAGTGCCCACAAAAAAGTCGGGTATAAAAATTGCATTGTCAGGATCTATTTAAGTGCTGGGACGTTACCAATTAACGCTGGTATGCATCGTATGGTTGTAGTAGAGACGCGATGCATCGCGTCTCTACGAACTTATCGCTTCTTTTTCTTCGGATCTCTGCGATCTGTGCCTGTAGGTTTGCGTGTCACTGGTGCGGCTGGTTGGGTTGGTTGTGACCTTGGGCGTGGTTCCGGTTTTGGTTCTTCCGCCGGAGGGTTTTTGATGAAATTCCATACACTAGTGCCTACAATGCCCAGTACGCCGAGGATTAAGGCAAGTGAAGAAGCGCCGGAAATGGCTTTTCCTTTGGCAAAAGAGGCGGGTTCGAAACGGAATTCAATTTCGTGTTTGCCCGCAGGTACCCGCATGCCACGTAGTGCGTAGTTTGTGCGAATGTGCTCGGTAGGTTTGCCATCGATGTAGGCATTCCAACCTTTGTTGGGGCCATACCACATTTCTGAAAACACCGCAAATTGCTCACTAGGGCTATCACTTTGGTATTTCAGTTTTTCCGGGTGGTAGCTGCTGAGCTTAATGCTGCCTTCCTTTTTGACATCAAAGCCTTTGATGTAATCATTGAATTCCTGATGTACGATGGCTTGAGAATCAGGATAAAAAGCATTGAGCGCTGCTATTTCAATGTTGTTGGACTCAGCAATCAAAAGCGTATCTACAAACCAGGCATTGCCGAGTGCACCGGGATTGATTTGCGAAATGGGCTGTTGACCTTCGGGGGTGACGATGAAATACTTGGTATTGAGCATGTCCAGAACCTTGCGATTGCCCTGGCTTAGGTGTTGTTCAATCAGGTCATTGTAACGCTGCATTTTGGCAGGGTTGTAGCCACCGATGGTTTTGTGGAAGTACGACGTCATCGCCCATTGGAACGCATCAGGTTTGACCTCGTGTACGCGGTAGTACAAGTCCTTTTCTTTGTTGATGATTTCCAAATCGACCGGACGAGCCTGGAAGTTGTTTTGTTGATACTCTGTTTTGGATACAAAACTGGCGTGTTGACGTAACGACGCCCCACGCCCCATACATCAAAAATCGTGAGCAAGCCAATACCAACCAAAGCAATGGTACTGTTGATTTTTTGAGTCACCCCGGCCCAGATCAAGCCAGCACAAAGCGCAATCAGTAAAAAACTCCGCCAAGAGTCGCTGCTGAATAAAGCTTTGCGGTCAGCTACTATACTGGGAGCATCCAGGCCGTAACCCGCCAGATTGCCATCAGCTGCACTGGTGAAACTGAAGAATGAACCCCCAATCAACGCAAAAATCAGCGCAACCCCTCCAGTCAGACCAGCTGAAATCCAGAGTTTGCGCAACAACTGCTTGGGGTCTTCATCGGATTTTAACACTTGTCCCAGCGCTAAAAACCCTAACATGGGAACCAAAAACGCGGTAACACTGAGTACTGAGCTGGGCGCGCGGAATGAATTGAACAAAGGCAGGGTTTCAAATAGGGCCTTATTGAGCCCGCCATCATTTTTTCCTAAAGACAAAATCATGGTGAACAATACCCCAATACCGAGCCACCATTTCACGGGACCCTTGACCGTAAATAAACCAAATACAAACAAAAATAAAGCAATTGCTCCTAAATAACCGGGGCCACTGGTGAAGGGCAATCCTCCCCAATACAAAGGCAGTTGTAAGTCGGTGGTACCCTGATACCTTTGCCAGCAAAGTGAAGTCATCGTTTTGGAATCAGCCCCAACCGGTTCAGCATTACTTCCTCCGGCTGCCCCGGGAATCAGTGTTGCCAAGGTCAATATTAGTATTGCTCCATTGGGTAGCATATTCAAATTCCAGACCTTCCTTCGGTGCGGGTTTTTGGCTTCAGGTGTTCCGGAGCAGGGTCAGAATTTTTGCCCCGCATCGTTGCTTCTTTGTATTCCAAGGTAGTCAGCAGGTTGGAGCACCCGTGCCAACACCAATCAAACCAGAAACGATGACCAGGGCCGCGGCTTTGGCAAAATGCAGAATTCTCCCTTGGCGAATGGAATCGACCAATTGTGCCACCCCAAAATCAGCATGGTCAGAATCAGGTAATAGGTCATCTGTACGTGATTGACCCAGAGCTGTAAGGCTGAGCCGATGCCAAATAGCAAGGCCCCGGCCAGGTATTTTTTATCTCGAAACGCCAGCAATAAACCGGCGGCCAGCAAAGGCATGTATGCAATGGCTCCTAGTTTGGAGGTGTGTCCTGCTTCAAAAAGCACCAGGTTGTTGGTGGTGAAACCAAAAGAGATGGCCCCAATGACCCCCACCCAACGGTTGACTCCCAAAACCACCATCAAGATGTAAAAGGCCAACATGGCCGAGATGAAACGACCAATTGGCCGGGGAATGTACAGTTGCATGAGGTTGTCGAAAAGCCCGGTTTGGTTGCCACTCCGTACACTGGCGATCTGATAGGTGGGCATCCCGCCAAACATGTTGTTGGTCCAGAGGGGCATACGGCCTTCTTTTTGGCTATAATCGTTCATTTCCTTCATCATGGCCGTAACCTGCACGATGTCACTTTGACTCATGACTTTGCCGGAGAGCTGCGGCGCAAAATAAAAAGCCGATACACCTACTAAAATGGCGACGGCGATCAGGTGAGGAATGAGTTGTTTAATCAGGTGGTTCATGAAAGTGTTAATTTAAAACTGGTCAATGAGCTGATGATTGGCTCAAAATCCACATCAACATCGTATGGATAGGTGATCAAAAATTTTATTGCTTTGTCGATGTTGTAGCCGTCAAAGACGATGTTGTACAACATCTGGGTAATGGGCAGGCGCAATTTATAATAATTTGCCAAATGCCAGGTAATTTTCAGGGTACGAACACCTTCCGCCAATTCGGGCATAGTGGCTTCAATGTCCGATATTTTTTCTCCTTTACCCAGGCGAAAGCCAAAAGTAAAGTTGCGGCTGTTTTTACTGGTTGCCGTAGCCACCAGGTCGCCAATGCCCGCCGTGCCAAAAAAAGCCGAATTGGTGCTGCCCATGGCTTGGCCAAAACGTGCCATTTCCATCAAACCACGGGTAATGAGCATGGCTTGCAGGTTTTTGCCCAGGCCACGTCCACGCAAGATGCCTGAGCCGATGGCGATCATGTTTTTCAAGGCTCCAGCCAGTTCCGCACCAAGGATGTCGTTGTTGCCAAAAACGTGGAAAGCATCAGAAGAAAGCACTTTTTTTCCCAAATCAATAACTTCTTCATACACGCTCCCGATCACGGTTGCGGTAGGCTGACCTTCCAGAATTTCGGTAGCGAGGTTGGGACCCGAAAGGCAACCGACGCGGCGCACCACCGTTTCCTGGGTGATTACCTGGCTCATGGTGCTGACGTGCTGGGGCTCCAAAAGCCCCTCGTCCATTTGTGCGGGCGTGATGCCTTGCACATCAAAACCTTTGGTGCCATGGATGAGGATGTGGTAAGGGCGTAGGTGCGGGCCCAAACGAGTCATGGTGCTGCGAAAACCATCCGAGGGTACCACTGGGAAAATCAAGGTGCATTTTTCGGCCAGTTCTTGAACGTTGCCGATGGCACTGATGCGGGGAGACAGATTGATGCCAAAATTTTGACGCTCCCGATTGATGCGTTCAACCGTATCCGGGTTTCGGCTGTATAATAGTACGTCGACTCTGCGTGATAACAAGTTGGCGATGGCGGTTCCAAAGGTACCGGCCCCGACTACACCAACGGTCTGTTGAAAATCTGGCATCAGGAATTCTTCAATTTGCGGTAAAAGTAAGTTTTTCGCAGGATGATTTGTGTTCCTGTATCAGGTTTTAGGGGAAAAAGCGTTTTAATGTCATCAAATGGATGCAAAAAAAGGAAAATGAGTTTTAAGCGAAGCACAAATAGGTTTGAATTTCCCCGCATGGGGCCTTGGACGCGGCGCATGATGCTCAGTAGCGTGTTGGTGGTTGGCATCCTGGGGCTTTCCAATCGCAAGGCCGATGGCCCCGCCGCCTCAGTTCAACCTCTGAGTGGCCCTGGCGGCTCAAACTATATTCACGCCGAGGTCATCATGCAGGATTCTGCCCAAAAAACGGATGGATACTGGTTGTACGAACCCGCCAATCCGCGTCCGGATTCGGCACACGTAGTCGTTTTTATGCACGGTTATGCCGCCCTCAACCCCATGGCTTACGGAGGCTGGATTCGCCATTTGGTGCGCAAAGGAAACATCGTCATTTTTCCCCGCTACCAGCGCGACATGTGGACAACGCCTACCGAACGTTTTGCCCAAAATGCGGCCAAGGGCATCCGGGATGCCTTACAGGCTTTAAAAACTGGTGAACATGTGCGCCCCATTGATGGCCCACTGGTGATGATTGGGCATTCTTACGGCGGGGCGATTTCGGCTTACCTGGGGGTGAAATACAAAAAGTATGGCATTCCGCAACCCAAGGGATTGTTGCTTTGTGCGCCAGGCACCGGACCAATGAACGGCGCGAAACTGGACGATTACGGCCAAATGCCCGCAGGTACCAAACTGCTCATCGTCAACAGCAACGACGACCAGGTGGTGAAGGAATCTTTTCAACGCACTATTTTTAATACCGCAGTCAATACGCCTACGCGCAATTTTTTGAAACTGAACGCCGATGACCATGGCAGCCCGGCAATCAAAGCCCACCACAATGCCTGTTATAGCCTGGATGAAGCGTTTGACAATGGCATGCGCAATCCGACAATCTACCGCAGTTATCTGGTGGGAGTGACCAATCAGGTGGATCATTACGGTTTTTGGAAATGGGGTGATGCCCTGCTCGATTGTGTGCGAGCCGGAGAAAATTGTGACTTTGTTTTTGGTGGAACGGAACAGCAGAAGTCGCTGGGAACCTGGGCGGATGGGAAAAAGGTGAAGGAGATGGAGGTGTGGTTGCCGTGAGCGGAGGGTGATTTTAAATTTTTAGTTTTAGGGCATCATCGCATCAGGGTTTCTACGTGTATCAAAAATCCGTGATGTATATGGTGTCTTCAATCAGTCTAAATCTTCATTCAACACATCCTCCAAAGAATAAACTGCTCCATCTTCAATGTCAGTGATGTTAGCCTAATAAACCAAAACCTCAAGCAAGTAGCGCACAAAACCCTAAAACTTTAATCCATCCAAGCCACCCATTCACTCACACTTTTTGCTTTGTCCACCTCAAATTCTCCAATTTTCGTCCGCCGCAGAGCGCTCAGGTACGCTCCACTTTTCAGCGCTTTACCCAAGTCAAAAGCCAGTGAGCGGATGTAAGTCCCCTTACTGCACTCCACCCGAAAATCCACTTCCGGCAGTTCAATGCGGGTGAATTCCATGGCGTAGATGTGTACTTTGCGCGCTTCTACTTTGATGCTTTCGCCTTTGCGGGCCATTTTGTAGAGGGGTTGCCCGTCTACCTTGATGGCCGAAAACATGGGAGGAACCTGTTCAATTTCGCCAAGAAATTTTTGGCGGGCTTGTTCCAGCAATTCCGGCGTGATGTGCTCGATAGGGTAGTGGGCGTCGATTTCCGTTTCGGCATCGTAGGAAGGAGTGGTCGCACCAAAAGTGATGGTGCCGGTGTATTCCTTGGGGCGATCCTGGTATTCGTTGATGCGTTTGGTGTCTTTACCCGTACAAACAATGAGCAGGCCTGTGGCCATGGGGTCAAGGGTACCCGCGTGGCCGACTTTGATGTTTTTGAGTTGGAAGAGGCTCCGGATTTTTCCCCGAATTTTGTTGACGACATCAAAAGAAGTCCAGCCTTGGGGTTTGTCTACGAGTAGTACAGCGCCTTCGGTAAAAAATTGACTGGTAAGAGGCCGTTCTCCGGCGTTCGGGTCCATATGGCCGTTTTATGTTGAAAAATTATCCCAAAGATAAAATATACGCCCCTGCTGCGATGGCAACAACGAAGCAATATATGGAAAAATAGATCAGTTTGCTGCCTTTAACCAGTCTGATCATTAAGCGACAAGCAAATAAACCAGTCAGGAAAGCAAAGATAAATCCTACCGCAATTGCCGTAAAATTTTCAGTTTGACCATATTCTCCATCCATGATGTCCTTGGCCAGTTTGCCCAAAATCAAGGGAACAACCATCAAGAATGAAAACCGAGCGGCTTCACCACGGTCAATTCCCAACAAAACGGACGTGGAAATGGTCGCACCCGAACGGGAAATACCCGGCGTAATGGCAATGGCCTGGGCGATGCCGATCAAGAGCGCATTGAGGTATGAAACAGGTTTGCCCGTATCCTTAGCCCGGTGCGCAAACAGCAAAAGCACCCCCGTGACCGCCAACATGGCTGCAACCAAAAGAATATTGCGGGTGAACAGTTCTTCGATTTGTTTTTCAAAAAGCAAACCAACCACAGCCGCTGGAATCATGGACAGTACAATCTTCGCAGAAAACTCCGTCTCTGGATTCCATTTGAAAGCAAATAGTCCTTTAAACACCGACGCAATGTCATTGCGAAAGACCACAATGGTGGACAAAGCGGTGGCCACGTGTAGCGTGACGGTCATCAACAAGCTTTGCTCGGCCATACTGGTATCCCCAAGAATATATTTGGCCAGTTCGAGGTGGCCACTGCTGCTGACAGGCAAGAACTCGGTTAGCCCTTGTACGATACCAAGGACAATCGAACGGATGATTTCAGACATGGAGTGTTCCTATTTGCGGAAAATGGCTACAATGCCCAGTACCACGCCGCCCAACATCATGATGGGTGCAATGACCATGCGGCGAGAACCGTAAATGATGTTTTCATCCCAGGTATTGGGGTCAGGCATAGCGCCACCCGACATCAGGACGATGCCCAGGGTCATGGCTAATCCAGCTGCACCAAGGATGATGTAGTTGTTGCGGTTGAAAATAAGCTCTTTTTTGACCCGTGGGGCACGCGTTGGCGTTGCGGTGCTGCGTACACGCTCCGTGCTGCTGGTAGTTGGGCGCGTCCCAGACGTTGGTCTGGGCGTAGGGGTTTCCTTCTCCTGACGGCCCGGTCCAGCCGGTTTTCTATTGGAAGGTTTTTTCGTACTCATGCCTAATTTTTAGTTTGAAGTGGCAAAATTACACTATTTGATGAGTTTGGCTCAGAAAAAGTTGAAGAGTTTAGGGTTGAAGAGTTGAAAAGTCGTCACTGAGCGCTCAGTGACCGACTTTTCAACTCTTCAACCCTAAACTCTTCAACCCTAAACTTTTCAACTAATAAAGATCGTCCACCCGCATCTTCAAATACCGATTCACTACATAAAACGTGGAAAGGGCATAAATGAGTACCCCCAGAAACAGAATGCCAAAGATGACCAGAAGCAGCAAGCGGGTATCCTGAAACAGGTAAACCTCGGGGAAACTGCGGTTGAGCCAATACAACATGCCCACCAAAGCCAGGATAGAAATCAGGCTGCTCAACAATCCGTGCAGGATGGCACGAAAGAGATAAGGTCGGCTGATGAACCCCCAGGATGCGCCAACCAACTCCATGTTTTTGATCAAAAAACGATTGGAATAAAGGG
The DNA here is from genome assembly GCF_016718685.1 of Haliscomenobacter sp. GTDB lineage: Bacteria > Bacteroidota > Bacteroidia > Chitinophagales > Saprospiraceae > Haliscomenobacter. The sequence goes on from NZ_JADKCX010000017.1 coordinate 52,199, forward strand.
CCAGGCGGATGGTATTGTGGATGAGTGTGGCGGTGACCAGGATAAAAAACAGCCCAAACCCCAGGGCGAAATACCCGGCTTTTTGCAAATTGTTGGCAATGTTGTCCACCAAACTTTCCTGATAATACACATCGTTGATGGCTTCCATACCTTTGAGCTCTTCCCGAATTTGTTTGAGGTGCTCGGGATCCAGGTATTCGGCTTTGAGGTTGAAAAAGATCACATCGAGGAAAGGGTTGGGCAGGTCGAGCTTGAGAAACTCTTCGCCAAACTCATTGCGCATCATTTGTGCAGCTTTTTCTTTGGGGACTTTGTTTATGGTGCCGGGACGTACGTACTGCGCTTTTTGCAAATACCCTTCCAGCGCAACCATGTCAATAGGGGTTGCACTTTCCGTCAATTCCACGATCAGGTTGACCCGCTCTTTGTACAACCTGACAAACTGCTGGGCATGGAGCAAAATGGCGCCAAACAAACCCAGTACAAAAAGAAGAGTTGAGGGTTGAAGGTTGAAGAGGTTGGTTGAAAGCGCGACCCCGGCTCCGCTCGGCGACCGGCTTTTCAACTTTTCAACCCTAAACTCTTCAACTTTATTCTTGATCCATTTGCCGCATCAGCGCTTCGGTATCACTTAGCAGCTTGCGGAGATCAATTTTGAGTTCTTTTTCATCTTCGAGCAAATACGTCGAAGTTTTGCCCCCTGTTTGGCGGGCTTTTTCGGCATCGATCTCGGCCATGCGTTGTTCCAGTTCCTGCCGTTCTCTCTCCATCTCGCTCAGACGCCGCAAAGATTCCACATCGTTGTTCGAACGGGCGCGGGTGCGCAAATCCTGATAGATGTTGTCAATTTTATCCAACGCAGAATCGTATTTTCCTTGATCCAGTTTGGCCTTTTCGGTTTTGAGCAAGGCCCAGGAGGCTTTGCCCAACTGCCCAACCTGATGGAAAATTTCTTTAGACTGGGCTTTTTCCTGTGCGTCGCCAAAAAAATAGTTGTACACCAGAATGACGGCAACCAGCAATAAACCCAGTTTGATAAGGGATTTCATGGTTATTGATTTTTTGGTTTTTGCAAAGATAAACATTTAGGCCTGTAGGGACAACTTAATCCACGAAGCACCAGCTTAAAGAAACCTGTGAAAAGTACAACTTAAAAAGAATTTCCATGTTCCTGTTGTTATATCGGTTTAAGTATAACAATGAAAACGTACAGCAACATCGCGTTCATAATCATATGCACATTGGCCATGCAGGCTGCAAATGCGCAAAAAGCATTGGTATTAAAAAGCCATCTCATCGCCTACAAAGTTAAAAATGCTGGGTTTAACTCCTCCGGCCAGTTCGACAAGATGACCGCCAGTGTAGCTTTTGATGAAGAGAATCTGGATAAAAGTATGATTTCGGCAACTTTATTGGTCAGTTCATTCAATTCAGGTATTCGCCTACGGGACAAGCATCTGAAAAGTGAGGACTACTTTGACCTCCAAAAATACCCAACCATTACCTTGATTTCAACCAAAATTGCTAGAACGAAAGATGGATATCTGGGTACATTTGATTTGACGATCAAAGCAGTATCCAAATCCATACAACTGCCGTTTACTGTAACTAAAAATGGAGGAATAAGCGTATTCAAGGCCAATGAGTTGGTCATCGATCGCCTAATCTACGGACTCGGGAAAGCGAGTCTTACATTGGGCAACACGGTTTACCTCAACTTAGAGGCCACCTTCACAAACGAATAATATGATCGATAAAGACACCATCAAACTCCTGCGGATTCCTTTTTCGCTTTTGCTCATGCCTATTTTTATCTTGGCATTGAGCCAAATCAGGGGCTCTTTTTCATGGATGGATATACTGGTTCCTTTCTTGATCATCCATTTTTTGGTTTATCCTGCCAGCAATGGCTACAACAGTTATATCGACAAAGATCAAGATAGTATTGGCGGTTTAGAAAAACCACCCATGCCTACCATCCGATTATTCTATGTCACCTTGATCCTGGATATTGTGGCTCTAGTACTCTCCATGTTGCTGGTGAATATGGCATTCGCACTATGTTTGCTGACTTGTATTGTGGCTTCAAGGGCGTATAGCGCAAGACAAATCCGTTTAAAAAAATATCCTTATACGGGTTTTTTGGTGGTGGTTATTTTTCAAGGTGCCTTTACTTATTACCTGTCGTATGTGGGCATTACAAAAGAATTATTGGAACTTAATGGAACCAATATTTGGGTACTGGCCGCATGTTCGTTTCAAATCGGGGGGGTCTATCCACTAACACAAATCTATCAACACAAACAAGATCTGGCCGACGGCGTAGTCACCATTAGTTACAAACTGGGCTACCGGGGTACTTTTGTTTTTTCGATCATCATGTTCGCCATCTGCAACCTTTGTTATTTTATCTATTTTACAAACACCAATCAAATCGCGAGTTTTTACATCATTCAAGCCTTCTTCATACCCATCGCAGCCTTCTTTGGGTATTGGTTTAGCTCTGGTCATTAAAGATACCCGCAACGCAAATTTCAAAAATACGATGCGGATGAACATCCTCGCGGCACTTTCCATGAATATCTGCTTTATTGTTTTATTGTTGAAAAATTAACTTCCTATGAGTTACATCGTTAACATTGCCACTGCGGTACCCGATCATGGGTACGAGCAGCATGTGCTTACCCAATTTTACAGTAACTCGATTGATGATGTGAGTGTAAAAAGAAAAGTCAAAATTCTCGCCGACAAATCGGGTACTTCTACCCGTTATTCGGTGTTAGAAGATTACGGATTGCCCGCAGAACAATTCACTTTTTTTCCAAAAAACACCCAACTTCTTCCTTCGCCCGGCCTTACCCAACGCATGGATCGGTTTAAAAAAGAGGCCTTGCCGCTCTCCGTGAAAGCCATTCAAAATCTACCCGATTTTGAAGCGAGTAAAAGCAGCATTACCCACCTCATCACCGTCACTTGTACGGGATTGTCGGCACCGGGCTTGGACATTGAGTTGATGCAAGCGCTGGCTTTGTCGCCAACTACCCACCGCAGCAGCGTCAATTTTTTGGGCTGCAATGCCGCCATTATCGCGCTCAAACAAGCCGATGGCATCTGCAAAAGCCAGCCTGATGCCCTGGTGTTGGTGGTCTGTACAGAGCTGTGTACCCTGCATTTTCAAACCATCTACAATCAGGATTATTTGCTCTGCAACGTCCTGTTTGGCGATGGCAGTGCGGCGGTGTTACTCAGCAGCCAACCTGTAGCAAAACCGACCAGCAGAAATGTACAAATAACGGGTTTTGATTCATTCTGTATTCCCGATAGTCGCAATGAAATGGCCTGGCAACTCTCGGAAACGGGCTTCATCATGAACCTGACGGCTTACGTAGGCGACTTGATCAAAAATAACATCAAAAGTATGTTGGACAACGTGGGCATCGATCCATTGGCCGTCGATTATTGGGCAGTGCACCCCGGTGGTAAAAAGATCGTAGATAGCTTCGGGGAAGCGCTGGGTCTTTCGGCGACCGATTTGGCAGCATCGTATCAGGTGCTGAAAGATTACGGCAACATGTCGTCGCCAACGGTATTGTTTGTGCTCAAAAACATCCTGGATAACCTCGACCCCCATCCCGATGGCAAAAACATTTTTGCTGCCGCTTTTGGCCCTGGGTTGACCGTCGAAACCATGCAACTGTGCCATGCTTGAAGAACGCAGCTTACAAAAGGAACTGCTGGATGCTGAAGACATCCCGACGGCGGACTTGTTCCAAAACCTGCGGGAATTGGACCGCATCAATACCCTTTTGGGTGGGTATGACATTACGTTTTCGGCCCTGAAAAAAGTGATCCAACCCGAAAAAAACTATGTTCTCATCGATATTGGTTGCGGCGGTGGAGACACACTCAAGCGCATTCAGCAATGGCAATTGCGCAATAAATTGAAGCTGGACTCATCGGCATTGATCTGAAACCAGTTTGTATCGAATACGCAACCCAGCACAAAGCCCGCCCGGACATCCAATTCATTTGTGATGACTACCGGAATATGTTCCAGCACGTGGCCCAGATTGACCTTATTCATGCTTGTTTGTTTTGTCATCACCTGGACGAAAGACAGTTGATTGAGCTCGTTCAATTTGCAATGGATAAAAACGCGGTGCTCATCATCAATGATTTGGAGCGAAACTGGTTTGCGTATTGGTCCATCAAAATCCTGACGGCCCTTTTTTCAAAATCGTATTTGGTTAAAAATGATGCGCCGCTATCGGTGGCGCGTGGGTTTATGAAAAAAGAATGGCTCGACCTCATCAACAAGGCGGGTGCCAAGCATTTTTCGGTCAAAAATAAATGGGCTTTTCGCCACGAAGTCATCATCTATGGAAGCGAAAATGGACAATAAAATTTATCCTTGCGCCATTATCGGGGGAGGCTTGGGGGGCTTGTGCCTGGCCATTCAGTTGGCTCGCCAGGGTGTGGAAGTGATCTTGTTTGAAAAAAACAGTTATCCCCAGCACAAGGTGTGTGGCGAGTACATCTCGATGGAAAGTTGGGATTTCTTAAGTGATCTGGGGGTGCCGTTGAACGATCTCGGCTTGCCCCGAATCAGCCAATTGGGCATATCTGCACAGAGCGGCTTTATGCTCAACAGCCCGCTAACGCTGGGCGGTTTTGGGATCAGTCGATACACTTTGGACGATCACTTGTGCCAGGTTGCGCGCAAATGGGGCGTTACCGTTTTGGAAAATTGTAAGGTCTTGGATGTGCAAATTACGGATGGCGTTGTTACTGAAATCAGCACCAGCATAGGCCGATATCGTGCGCAATTGGTCTGTGGCAGTTTTGGGAAATATGCGCCTACGTTTGCCAAATCACCCGACAAAATCACCAATCAACTGCCCAACTACATTGGGGTAAAATACCACATCGAAACGGATCTTGCAGCCGATCGCATCGAACTGCACAATTTTAAAGATGGGTATTGCGGCATCTCCAAAGTAGATCTGAACCGTTATTGCCTGTGCTACCTGTCCAAATCCAGCAATTTACGGCGTTCTGGAAACGACCTCAAAGCGATGGAAGAATCGGTGTTGTATAAAAATCCTTTCCTCAAAAAATATTTCACGCAGTCTACCTTTCTGTTCGACAAACCATTGGTGATCAGTAATGTGTATTTTCATCCAAAGGATACCTACCTCAATGGCATGTTCCTGCTTGGCGATGCCGCGGGCGCCATCACGCCCCTTTGTGGCAATGGCATGAGTATGGCCATGCGGGCGTCGAAACTTTTGGCCGATTTGATGCTATCCTACGCGGAGGGACACATCGACAAAGCGGAGTTGGTAAACCGGTATACACTTGCCTGGAAAAACAATTTCAGTACCCGCATTTGGGCGGGGCAGCACTTGCAGCATTTGTTTGGCAAAAATACCAGTACCCACCTGGCGCTCAAAATGCTCCATTATGCTCCGGCATTGACCCAGCGCTTGATTGGGTTGACCCATGGCATGCCTTATTAGGCAATACGTTTTCTCCACTTCACGAGCTCGTACCAAATAACACTAATAAAACCAATACCCGCAGCAATGCCCAATTGAGACAAATTGAGGGGTTCGAACTCGAAGAACTTCGCCAATGGTTTTACAAAAAGCAACAATCCGGTAATGGCAATGGTCACCCCAATGATCAGCGCCACCAGATTGTTCTTGTATTTGAGGGTGGTGAGGATGGAGTAAAAAAACGAACGGTTGACCAGGGTCAGAAATATGTTGGCGGAAATGAGCACTGTAAAAGCCATGGTGCGCGTCATCGCTTCATTGTACCCTTCGTATACAGCGTATTGATAAGCACTCAGGGTGCCCAACGTGATCATCAAACCCTGGATGATGCTGGTGGTCAGTTCCTTCCAATTGAAAAAAGTATTGCTTAAGGGGCGAGGTTTTTGCGCCATGGTATTTTTTTCCATCGGCTCGTTTTCATAGATAATAGAGCAGGTAGGACCCATGATCAATTCCAAAAAGATGATGTGTACAGGGGTGAAAATATTGGGATAAACCCAGCCCAAGGCCAAGGGAATGAATACCGTGAGCACAATCGGGATGTGGATAGAGATGATGTACTGAATGGCTTTTTTGAGGTTGGTATATATTTTTCGGCCCATGGCTACCGCATCCACCATTTTGGACAAATCATCTTCCACCAAAATCAAGGAAGCTGCTTCTTTGGCGATTTCGCTCCCTTTTTTACCCATGGCGATGCCAATGTGGGCGGCTTTGAGGGCGGGGCCATCGTTGACGCCATCGCCGGTCATGGCCACAATTTCATTTTTTGCCTTGAGTGCATTGATGATTTTGAGTTTTGCCTCGGGAAACATGCGGGTGAATACCTGGGTATCTAGTACACATTTTTGCAATTCTTCCTCACTCAATTTCATCAATTCATCCCCGGAAATGCTTTTTCATACCCTTTGAATCCAACCTGTTGGGCAATGGCGCTGGTGGTAGCCGCGTTGTCGCCCGTCACGATTTTTACGGTGATGCCCGCTTTGTAAAAAGCCTTCAAGACCTTTTGAATGTTGTGCTTTGGTGGGTCGTAAAAAGCAACAAGGCCTTTGAACTGGAAGGGAAATTCTTGTTGCGTTGCCGGAAAATCACTGCCCTCAAAAATTGCTTCAGCCACCCCCAGCAGGCGGTACCCATCTGACGCCAGGGTATGCATGGCTTTGTCGAGGTGTTTTTTTTCGGTGGCACTTAATTTCGACAGCTGCATCAAAGCCTCAGGTGCACCTTTGGCGGCGATGATGCGTTGGCCTCGCCATTTTCAAAAGATGAGTCATCATGGGGGGCTGGCCATCCAGTGGGTATTCGTGGATCATTTTGTAACTCGGCCGTTCATCCAAGGTGCTTGCGGCGGCATATGCCTCGTGCAAGGCTACCTCCATCGGGTCAAAAGGGATTGGTTCAGAGGCCCACATGGCCAATCGGATCAGCGCTTTTTCGGGATCATCAAGGGTTTCTTCCAGGGTGGTGACCTTTTTCGATTCCAGCACATACAATTTGGCCAGGCTCATTTTGTTTTCGGTGATCGTGCCGGTTTTATCGGTGCAGATGACCGTAGCGCTGCCCAGGGTTTCTACGGTTTTCATTTGTTTGACCACAATCCCCATCTTCATCAGGCGCCAGGCACCCAGGGCCATGAAAGTGGTAAAGGCCACGGGAATTTCTTCGGGCAGGATGCTCATGGCCAGGGTGAGTGCTTTGAGTAAACTGTCGAGCACATCGCGGGAATGAACATAATTGATGGCCCAAACAATGACAAAAACAATCGCGCCGGCAATCACCATTTTTTTTACAAAATTGCCGATTTGCAACTCCAAGGGCGTTTTTTCCTCCTTGATGTTTTCGAGGCTGGTGCCAATTTTTCCCAACTTGGTCTCGCTTCCAATGGCGCTGATGGTGGCAATGGCCAATCCGCTGGCCACGGTCGTACCACTGTAGATGAAATTGTCTGCTTTGCTTTGGTCTTTGTAAACGGACAAAGATTCACCCGTGAGGATGGATTCGTTGACCGAAAAATCATTGGAATGTACAATGACCCCATCCGCGGAGATTAGGGTACCTTCTTCCACCATCAGGCTGTCGCCAACGACCAATTCTTCACTTTTGATTTCCGCTACTTTGCCATCCCGAATCACTTTACAATTGGGTTGGGTGAAGGTTTTTAGTTTCTCCAGGGCGTTGCGGCTTCGGGAGTCCTGGTACAAGGAAATGGCGGCTACCAGGACAATGGCCGAGGCCAAAAAAATCCCGTCTCCCGTTTTGCCACTGATGAAATAAATGGCTGATGCCACGAGCAACAAGAGCACCATGGGCTCTTTGGCTAAACTGAGCAGGGCATCCAAAAAGGCATTGCTTTTTTTGTAGTCCAGGCGGTTGTATCCGTATTTTTCCCGAGCGATAAGTACTTCTTCCTGGGTCAAACCTTTTTGGTGAAAATTAGTTTCGGGCATCATTTTTATTTACAAAGTATGGTTGCATTCATCCGGGTTTAATATCTCGGATGAATGCAATATAACCATTCTGGGCAGGAAATCCAAGCTTACAGCTCCAGGATTACGGCTTCGTAGGGTTTTAATTGTCCAGTGGTAGCGGGTGTTGGATAATTGCCGATCAAAACTTTGGCTTTACTCAAATCCAGGCCAGTAGTATTGATACTTGCGGGAACTGCTTTAAAATTGAGCATCACCAAAAGCTTTTTGCCCTTTAAGGTTCGGGTATATGCAAAAATCGCGGGATTGTCGACGTCCACCAAGGTAAAGTCTCCGTAAATCAGCGTGGGTTCTTTTTTCCGCAACTGGATCATGTTGCGGAAATAGTTGAGGATCGAATTGGGGTCAGTTTCTTGAGCTGCCACGTTGACCGAAGTGAAATTTGGATTTACTTTTAACCAGGGTTTTCCGACAGAAAATCCTCCGTTGCTGCTGCTGTCCCACTGCATGGGGGTGCGTCCGTTGTCGCGGGAGGAGATTTTCATGCCTTCCAAAAACCGTTTCAGGTCACCTCCTTTGGCTTTTACCTGGGCGTAATTGGTCAACAATTCGATGTCGTTGTATTCCTCTACTTTATCAAATTTGATGTTGCTCATGCCAATTTCATCGCCGAAATAATAAAAGGCTGTGCCCCGCATGCTCAGGATGAACGTACTGAGCATTTTGGAAGAAACATCACGAAATTCAGGGCTGTCATTGCCCCAACGGCTCAGCATCCGCGGTTGGTCGTGGTTGGCGAGGTAGATGGTTCCCCAACCTTTGTTGGCAAAAGCTTCGGTCCATTTGGCGTACACTTTTTTCCAGGCCACCAGGTCAAAACCTTTGGGGTCGGGCATTTTGTATTCGTTGGGCAAATAACCAAAGTCAATGGCTTCGAAGTAGTAAGCCATGTTCAGTTCCTTGCGTTCGGGGTCGACAAATTTCATGACCCTTTCCACATCACCCATGGCCTCGGCGACCGTGGCAACGTTGTATTTGCTCAGCACTTCGCGGTTCATTTCCTGCATGTAATCGTGCAAATGTGGGCCGCTGGCGTAGTACATGCCCCATTGACCATTGTATTCGGCGGGAAGGGGTGGCCAGAGGGTATCTTTGGAACAAAAAGCGATGGCGTCGAGGCGGAAACCATCAATCCCTTTATCGAGCCAAAAACGCATCATTTTGTAGATCTCCTGCCGCAATTTGGGGTTTTCCCAGTTCAAATCGGGTTGGCCATCGGCAAAATAATGGAGGTAGTAGGAATCGGTGGCTTTGTTGTACTCCCAGGCGTCGCCCTTTTCATCAAAAATACTCCAGCGGTAGGGCGGCTTGCCTTTTTCGGCGGGCCACCAATGGAAGTATTGGTAATATGGGCTATTGCGCGAACTGCGGGCAGCCTTGAACCAGGCGTGTTCGGAACTGCAATGGTTGACCACCAGGTCCATAAACACCTTGATGTCGCGTTGGTGAAAACCCTTGAGCAAGGCATCAAAATCGGACATGCTGCCAAACTCTTTCATGATGTTTTGGTAATCCGAAATGTCGTAGCCGTTGTCCTTGTTGGGCGAGGCGTAGACGGGATTGAGCCAAACCATGTCAATGCCGAGGCTTTTGACGTAATCCAGTTTGGAAATGATGCCCTGGAGGTCGCCGATGCCGTCACCATCGCTGTCTTTAAAACTGCGGGGGTAAATTTGGTAGACGACGGCTTCTTTCCACCAATTTTCATCGGTTTTGGCGTCGGTGGATGTTTTTGTTTTTTGCTCCGTAGATGAGTTACATGCGCAGAGCAGAGTCATCAATGCCAGGCATGGCAAGATGGAGAATTGAAGGACTAATCTCATGTTTCATTGTTTCATACCCTACAAATGTAATCAACAGAAGAGGAATGGCAATGATTGACTAGAAAATTTGAGTCATTTATAAATTGTCAAAAAATCACCAGAAACCTCAAAATAACCATTGCCAGAAGCCTGGTCTTGAACGACCTGATCGCCAATATAGTTGAGCACTGCTGCTCTTTTGTCTACATGCATTTGGGTTTGGGCTTCCCAATGTTTTTCGGAGGGGATGTTAATGATGGCTATGGCATCACCTCCGCCAAACTCCCACCACATATCGAATTTACCTGCATCACTTTCGTAATAAACCGTTCCTCCTCTGCCCTCCGTGTGATAACGCAGGCGGGCATTTCCGAGGGCCTCTGCTTGTTTTTGCAAAGGTGTTTTTTTGGCAAATGGGTTGTTGAATCGAAATTTCATGGCTTCAATCTTGGTGACAAAATCAAGAGGAACATCCAACCAATGCGCGATGTCTTCGGCTTTTTTGCCCGCTTCCAAGTGTTTGAGGGCAAGCTGCCGCAGCAGTTCATTTTGGGTGAATGCAATCAATTGCGCTCTTCTTTCCTCAAAATAGGTTTCGACTATTTTTTCGGTTTCTGCTTCTACAACTTGACGGGCAGCCTTGGCGGCATCCAGTTCTTTGGACGCCGCTTCGCGGTCGGCTTCCGCTAAAGCCTTGATGGCATCGGCAGCATCGAGGGCATCCTTGTAGGCTTTTTCCATTAAGATGCCAAATTGGTCTTGATCCATGGATTGGGCTTTGGTGCTAGAAAAGTACGGGTATTTTACACCTTGTCCAAATCAAATGGCATCCTTCCTGCTCAGCCTTACGCAATTCAAGCATTTCTAAATTTGGTAGGACTCAGCTGAACGTGTTTTTTAAAGAAGTTATTAAAATGAGTAACTTCCGTAAAGCCTAACGCATAAGCGATTTCACCGACATTCCAGCTACTGTGTTTCAACAGGATTTTGGCCTCCTGCAAAACCCGCTCGGCGATGAGCTGAGAGGTCGTTTTTTGCATGGTTTCTTTTACTGCCTTGTTGAGGTGGTTGATGTGGATATTGAGTTGCCCGGCAAAATCCGAGGGGGAGCGCAACTGCATGTGTTGATGGTTGTCGTCGATGGGAAACTGACGTTCCAAAAGCTCCAAAAACAGCGTGGAAATGCGCTGGGAGGCGCTGATTTGTCGCTTGGCAAATCTGGCGCTGGGTTGCAGCTTCATGGCGAAATGCAACAATTCAAACACCAGGTTTCGCAGTACGTCGTACTTGTGGATGTATTCCGAAGCAATCTCTTCAAACATACGATCATAGATCGGCGCAATCCGGGCCGCCTGCTCATCGGTCAACTCGAAGATGTGATTTCCCTGCGGTTGAAACACCTCGTATTGGTTCAAATTGCCAAACTGGTGGAAGAAATGATGGTTGAAAATGCAAAATGCTCCCTCGCGGATGTTGTCCAAATGTTCCCACTTGTAAGGAATCTGGGGATTGGAAAATGACAAGGCCTGTTTTTGTACCTCCACCACTTTATCCGCATAGTGGACTTTGCTATTGCCGACCACCAGTACGATTTTGTAAAAATCCCGCCGTTTGTAGGGGATGGGTTTGGCGTTGTCGCCAGTAAAAGGTTCCAGCCTGAATACATTGAAGTGCCCGATGTCGTTGCGGATCTGTTCCGGCATCCAGTTCAGTTTTCTTTGATAAAAATCGGCCAAGGATTCGGGTTTGTCCATGATTGTTCATTTACAAATTTCAATCAATGTGATGATGACCCAATTTAAGGTCTCGTGTAACTACTTCCAAATGCATAACTCAAACTGAGGTTCCAATTGAAATCTTTTCCGGCAATCTCCGTTTTTAGCGCTTTGTTCAGCATCGTTGAAATAGAGAATGGAAAATTCTTTTTTGGCCAAAGTCAGGTTCGCTGCAGCGTAAACCCCATCTTTGGCGTCACTTTTTAGGTAAAAAACCTGTGGATTGAAGCGGCAAAACAAGTGTTCAGTCAGCTGAATATGTAAAAAATTAGCCCTCAAAGAGAAAAAATGGGTGTTTTTGGTCGCATCTACTTCCGGCTGTGTCCGTAGAGGTAAAACGCACCGATGCTGATATTCTTGGAGATCAAATAATTGGGAGCCAGTTCAAGCACTGGAAAAAAACGCTGCACCTGGATCAAATCTTGAGCTGCTCCATTTTTAACAACGGGAACAGTTTTAAAATTAAGTGCAGGTAGGTGAGTGCCGATCGTGAGTTTGAACTTTTCCGCGTTCACCAACTTATACCTCCAGATAAAAATAAATGACCAAGGCTTTGCGCCCTCTAATGCAAAGCGGAATTCGGGTTCAAAACTCAGTCTTTTTCCACCATTGACATTGAAGTTAAAGATGGCAGCGGGTTTGCCCAAGGAGAAAGAGGGGATAAAGGAAAAACCGTTGTTGGTCACACTGGCGGCACCTGTGAAGTTTAAAACGTGTTTGGTGCTGTCCCTGCTTTGTGCAAAAGTGTTATAGGCAAGATTCAGAGAGATAAAAAGCAGCAATGCCTTCTTGAGTGAAGTGGTGGAGCCGGAAAAATTCATTCGTGTTTGATTTGATTGATTTCAAGCACAAAGGAATGAGATTAGCTACCGTTCATAGAACGATTTTCAAAGCAAAACTTACGATTTTCAAATAATTGACTTTTGATCTCAATCAAACAACCAAGGACAATAGATTTCGAATCAAAAATGGGTAACCTATCACACAAAAAGCGATGCCCCAAACCAGAAGGGTCCGAGGTAGGCTTCCAGCATCTTCGTTTTCCAAAATAACCTCCTGTTTTGACTTATAAAAATAATACCAAACTGAAACCTTTTGCCCTACCTGGTAGGAACAGGGCGTAACATAGTTGGTGGAATGGTAACGATGAGAGCCTGTGTTGGTGTTAAAATCAACTACAGGAGCGTCTCCTTGCCCTTCGGTTTTACTGAACAAGGAACCAGGATTGCGGCGGATTTCAATCACCGTGCCTTCTGCTTTAATCCCTCTTTTTTTTACCCGTTCAGGCAGTTGGGCACGATCGTAAGAGAGGATCAACAGGTAAGTGCCGATGAATCCAAGCAATTGCAAGTATGGGGTGATGGTGTTTAAAAATTCCATGAGGCGTAGACTTATTTTGGTGACTTTCGGATTTCCTTGATGTTTCCGCTGATCGGCATAATGGCTACTTCTCTTTGTTCTTTCGTTACATAAAAAACATATAGGCTGTTTTGGCCAATAATGCGCACCTGTTTCGAACTGTTGTCATTGAGCGTCAGTGTGTGATTCAATTTGAAATCCCCTGTTTCAATTCTTTCCTTCATTCTGTATCCATAACCTATCCTTAGACCCAAAAACATACAGGACAAATACACCATCATGATCAACAAGGCTCGCCGCTGCATTGCTGCAAATTTTGCATCCGCTTGGTCAAGGTCCTTGACCATTTTTTGATACCAACTTTTGCCTTTTACTTTTTTGTATAAAGCTGGTAGCAATTTGATGTAGGACAGATAGGCCAAAGACATGAATACAATAACTACTACAAATATACGAATGTCACTGAGTAGGGTATTAATTGGGGCGATTAACACATCTGAAATACTGGAATAATTGAGGATGTCAACGCCAAAAAAATTGTAATAAATCACCTCGTCGATGATTCCCAAGATAATCAGGTAAACATACCCGAGGGAAAGGTATTCTTGTAGGTTGTATTGGCTTTGGGGGAGTTCGGTGCTGCTTGCTTCCATTGAGTGTGATTTGGTAAATCGGAGGGAAAGATAGAAGCAAAAACTGAATTGTCAAAAATCACTGGGGATTTGTTAGTAGAGAGACGCACGGCTGTACGTCTCTCTACTACGACACCCTAACGGAACAACAAAGGCGCGATATAAGCCAAATTCCGCCGCCACACTAAAAAAGTATGTGAGCCTTCAGTCTCGACATAGTTGAATTTGATGCCCATCTTGGTAAAGAGATCCATCGTGTTTTTGTTGTTTTGCATCACTAGCGCGTCCCCTTTGCCAGCACCGATGGAGAACAGTTTGAACTGGTTAATCGCCGGGTTTTTCAACACGCTACTGTATTTTTCCTCCAGTTCCTTGATAACGGGTGGAAAATAACCAGTGCTCATCGGGTACACGTAGCTGAATTTTTCAGGATACCAAAGCGCCAGGTTCAAGGTCTGCACGCCGCCCATCGACAAACCTGCAATCGCCCGATGCTCCCGTTTGGGCGAAACTTTGAAGTTGCTTTCAATAAAAGGAATGATGTCTTTTACGAGATCCTGGCAAAAAGGGTCTTGTTCGGGACCAGCACCCATGGCCAAAGCCGCTTTAGGGGTATGCCCGGCGGGCATGACCACGATCATGTCTTTGAGTTTGCCGGCTGCGTAGAGGTTGTCCAGAATTAGGTTGGCGCGGCCAACGGTGGTCCAGGAAGCGTCGTTGTCGCCCCCGCCGTGGAGGAGGTAAAGCACAGGGAGTGGCGTTTTACTCTGGGCGTAATTGGGGGGCAGATACACGTGCAGACGACGGGAGATGCCTCCCAAAGCGCTGGATACGTAGTTCAGTTTTTCAATTCGCCCATGCGGTACATTTTTCATGGACTGGAAATCATTTTCAGGACCGCTTACTTCGTAAATATTGGAAAAACCGCTGTTGCTTTCCTTGTATTGGGGATTTTTAGGATCAAAAATTCGGAGGCCGTCCACGTAAAAGTCGTAAGTATAAATGTCTGGTTTTACTGTAAAATCCGAAGTGTAGCTCCACACGCAAGAAAAATCCTTATTCAACTTGTTTGCTCCAAAAGTTGGTGCATAATCCCCTGAAACACTGACCTCATGCGCATTGGGCGCGTACATGCTGAAACGGATTTTACCATCTGGCAGTACTTTCACCGAGCTGAGGGTGTCGTTTGGTGAAGGTGGGCGTTGAAAAGGATTGGCATTGGCCATGGGTGGGGGAGGAGGCAGTAGCCCCTGCAACTTCAGCCACTCGCCAAAACGTTCGTACCAGGTATCGGTAGGAATATCTTGTTTACGCATCCCAAATCCATGACCACCTTTTTCGTAGATGTGTAACTCGGCGGGCTGTTTGGCGTCGAACCATTTTTTGTAAATGTTGATGCTGTGGGGCATAAAGCCGAGTTGGTCATCGCCCGCAACGGCTACAAAAATGGGTGTTTTGGCTTTAGGTACTTCTGATCCCAGAATGGCATTTTCATAGGCATATATGGGGGCAACAAAGTTGGGGCGACTTTCATCTGTAGCAGTATACACCACCGACATGGTCAAGGTGCCACCCGCCGAAAAACCCATAAACCCGATACGTTCCGGGTTGATGTTCATTTCTTTGGCGTGTTCCCGGACATATTTTATCGCAGCCTGGCCATCGGCAGTTGCCAGGGGAATAACCGGAGCGTTTTCTTCGTCCAGTTTTTTAAAATCGCCCATTTTGCCCATGAGCTCTCGGACTGGATCAGCGGTAAAACTGCGGGCTACACGGTATTTCAGCACAAAAACGGCCACACCTTTGCTGTTAAGCCACTTGGCTACATCGGTGCCCTCGCTGTTGATGCTCAAGGTATGGAAGGCACCGCCGGGGGCAACGATGATAGCGGTGCCATTGGCGTTTTGTGGATGCGGAAGGTAAGCAGTAATGGTAGGTTGTACTACGTTGTACACGACCTCCGAGTTGAACATGTTTTTGCTGCTCGTTTGTTCACTCCAGGTCCAGTTTTCGGAGCCCTTGGGTTTGCCTTCGTAGAGTTGAATGACCTTTTGGCCATACAACCCGGTGTTGCACATCGTGTACAACGAGAGTAGGATTAAGATGTTTTTCATGCTTGCTGCTGATTTTCGGTTGAGCATACAATATAAGGTTTCCTGACAACCAACGCAAGATAACCACATTTTAAAAGACAAAGCAAGCAGGAAGAAAGGGTTGGTTTTGGTGTAGTAAAAGGTATACTAAGGTGCCTCTTTGGTGTCTAGGGCTTCTTAGGTGGTTCAAATAAAACCCTTCTGCGAAGGGTACCTTTCTTTTTTCACCACCTAAGAAACCTAAGAAACACTTACTTGAATTACATGGCCATTTCCGTTAATTGTCATTTCGGAAACACCGTCACGATCACCCGCTGGTACCGCGTCAACGCAGGCACTCCATTATCCGTCACAGCCAGAACAATGTGCACCGTTTCGGGTTGAGTGACATTTGGAGCGGTGAACGAAGCGGTCTTGGATGTACGGTCGTTGATCTCCAGGGGGCGACTGCTTTCATACGTACCCACTTCCCGGTAATAGATCCATTCGTAACTCAAGGCATTGCCATCGGGGTCTTTGGAGCCTTCGGCGCTGAGGGTTACTTTCTCCCCACTTTTCACCGATAAATTATGGGCATGGCCCAAAACCACCACGGGCGGGTGATTGGCTTCTTTGTACGGCTTTACACACCAGTCCATGCGGGCGGCAAAATCGAATTGGTAGGCTTGTCGCCAACGCCAGATGCTGGCTTTGTTAGAAGTGTATGATTTGCCATCTGTGCCGATTACTCCGTCTTCCGCATCGGTCCAAATTGGTCTGGTTTCGGGTTCGTAAAACCACTTGCGGGTGCGGGGAGTATACAATTCGTAGCGACCGCCCCAGCCGCCCCAATCGGGATGTTCAGGATCACTCAAACCATTTTCAATGAGGTTGAAAAAACTGGGGGTGTCGCCCTCCATCAAATATTCGGTATGGGGATGTTGGGCACCTAGAGGGCCATGATTTTTGCGGATGTTTTCATCGAGCCAGGGATTGTCTACAATGCTGAAATTCGCGCCGCCAAAGTTGTTCAGTTTGTCGCCGCTGATGCCACTCCAGGTGGCATAGTGGTATGCGCCACGTTCGTAATAGCCGGGGCTAACAACGTAATGCAGGCCTGGGAAGTTTTTGCGGATCCAGGGGCCGGTATCGTCCTGGTCGGAAATGGTGTAGACCCTGAGCTTTGCCACAAATTTCTCCAATTCGACAGGTGTGCGCGTCATGCGAACTTTCCAAAGTGCCTGGGCCAAACAGTTGGCACCGCCCCAAACGGGGACATATACCGGGCGCGCATCGCTTTTGTCCACCACTTTGATGATCCATTCCGAGCCCTCTGAATCTTTGCCAGCTCCTATGCCAGTCATGCCGTAAGTCGGTAAACCATCTTTGATGATGCTCAATAAATAAGTGGTATCGGGGTAGCCTTTTTCATGCAGCAGCAGGTTGTTGCGCACCTGCCCATAGGCTCTGACGATTTGGCGAATGCGCCAGGCCGCCGTTTTATTCCGCAGATGGGTGGAAGTTGTGGCCAATAAACCTTCTACATCCCATTGGTTGGCATAGGTCAGGAAACGCACCATAGACATGGCGTCGTCGGGTTCGTTTTCAATGTCGGTGAGCACCAAAACCCGGTGTTTTTGGGAAGGGGTTTGGGCGAAAGTGCTGGTTGTTTGCAGCAAAAGCAGCAGCAAGAATGCAACACGACTAAATGTAGGATGGGTTGTAAACATGGAGGTGTTTTTCAGGTTAGCTATTTTTTTACTGCACCACAAACTCATATACCCCAGAACCCAATGGAATCATCACTTTTGTGCCAGAGACAGCTACACCGGCCCATTTGCCGATGGGCTCGCCCGATTCGGTAATTTGGCTGATGCTTTTAGCGGGCAGATACAAGGTGGCCGAACTATTGGGGGGTACTATACACATGTAGGACAGCTTTCCCTTGTCCATTTTCCATGAGCTGACAATCCGTCCATACATCGACTCATAATACCCGCTGGCCGAAGTGATTTCCCCATTTGGGTCAGGGGTAGGCTGGAGGATAAAAGATTTGAAGGCGGGTACTACGGGGTCTCTTTGAATGCCCAAAGAGTAATTGTACATCCAGGCAGCCACCGCTCCGAACGAATAATGGTTGAAGGAGTTCATGCTGTTGTTTCCGCCGAATCCGTTTTCGACGGTATAGCTGTTCAGTCTTTCCCAGATCGATGAAGAACCATTGACCACGGAATACAACCAGGATGGATATTGCTTATTGGTCAATAGTTTGTAGGCCAAATCGTCGGCGCCATTTTCAGAAAGCGCTTCACTGATTGAAGCGGTACCGATGAAGCCCGTCATCAGGGAATATTCTGGACGTTTTACGCCGCCATCGTCTACGTTGGTTCTCGTAATCGTGGATCGCAAACCCTCCAGCGCTTTTGCTTTATTGGTGGTATTGAAAATGTCCAGATCCAGTGGAATGGCATAGGAGGCCTGGGTATCCATGAGGTTGCCCTTTTCCGACTGCGTACGGCTGTCGCTTTCATTGGGTGCGCCCATGAACCCAGTTTTTAGGCCAGATTTTACGGTTTTACCGGCTTCATTGAGATACACCGCATTGGTTTTGGCCTTGATGTTTGCACTACGTTGGTTCAATGCTGCTACGTCTGCGGTTTTGCCTAAGGCCTCTGCCATCTGACTCAAAATGTCCAAATCGTAAGCATAATAGGACATCCAGAAGAGGGTATTGTCGTTTTTGTTCCCCTCCGGACTCAACCAGTCGCCCAGTGGGCCTTCGTTGAGGATTCCAGTTTGAGGATCAATTTTCGTTTCCAGAAAATCCACGTATCGCTTCATCGCCGGGTAATGTTCCTGCAAGAGCTGGATGTCGCCGTACTGGCGGTAAGTTTCCCAGGCAACCGTGATGCCCGCACTGCCCCAAAGGGTGCCACCAAAACCACCACCAACCGGGGCTACATCGGTAAAGCGGCCATTTTCGGCCTGAATATCCCGCATGGCCAGGAGGTGCCTTCTCAAAAACATCGGTGCATCGGCCAGATAGGTCGCAGCTTTGGAAAAGACGGAAATATCGCCGCTCCAGCCCATCCGTTCGTTGCGCTGCGGGCAGTCGGTAGGGATAGAAAGGAAATTACTTCTCAACGACCAGGTAATGTTTTCCCAGAGCTTATTGACCAGCGGGTTGTTGGTTTCGTAGTGCGAAGCCAATTCATGGACCGAACTCAGCACCAGGCCTTTTACGTTTTCGATTGGGATGGCCGCATCCACTCCGGTAATCTCCAAATACTGGTAGCCGTGGAAGGTAAAGCGGGGTTGGATCACTTCATCGCCACCTTTGAGGATATACCTGTCCTGGGTCAAGGCAGCGCGGATGTTTTCCAACATGATCATACCTTCGTTGCCTTTATAATCTGGCAATGCGGGGTAAACAATCTCCGCAAAACGCAGATTGATCACCTGGCCTTTTTGGCCGTTTTTGATCAAAATCTGGGGAATTCCAACCATGTTTTGCCCCATGTCGTAGACGTAGACTTTGGGTCGGACTTCTTTTACAGAGCGGGCATTTAGCGTACCGACAATCTTTACATTGTCGTCCATGGTGCCGATCAGCTTGAAATCTTTGTAATCAAATGTCGTTGCTCTGCCCCGTTCAGTGAAGGTGCCCAGGTAGGCGTTGCCCTCCAGGGGGACTACACTGGCCGATTTCCAGCCCGCGTCATTAAAACCTGCGGCCGTCCAGCCTTGTATTGCCGCTTCTTTCCCGGCGTCGTATACTTCACCCTGGAAATAGGAACCGTAGCGAATGGGGCCATCGGTGAAGAGTTTCCAGTCTTTGGGATTGGAGGTGATGATTTGTTCGGAACCATCCGCATAAGTGATGACCATTTTGGCAAGTAAGGATTGACGGTCGCCGAAAAAATTCCAGCTTTCGCCGCTGTAGGTGATGTTGCCACTCCACCAGCCTTCACTGAGCCAGGCACCCAAGGCGTTCTCTTTGCCCGCGATCAGGTTTTGGGTGACATCAAAAGTCTGGTACTGGTGGTGTTTGTTGTATTGAGTCAGCCCCGGATTGAAATACTCCTCACTGACTCTTTTTCCATTCAGATAAACCTCGTAAATTCCTCGGGCAGTGACATAGAGGCGGGCTTTTTTGATGTTGCTTTTGGTTTGGAAAGCCGTTCTCAACATCGGGGTGGCATTGCGGGAAGCATCGGCGGTAACCAGCATGTTTCCCGAAAATTTATAGGCACCGTTTTCTACGGCAATGTTCCTGAAGAGTTGATTGTTGGTGTCTTCAAAAACAAGATTGCTGGGGAAGCGGAAATTTCTAACGCTTAAATCGGAGAAATAGGCAGTTTGACCTGCTTCGGTTTTAAAACCCATATCGGCCAACATGGGGAAGCTGATGAAGTTGTTGCCCGAACCAACGGGGTTCAAATTCAGGCCTCTGGAAGCAAAAGGCGAAGCTGGCTCTGGGCCAGGCAAGGCAATTTTGTGGGCATTGTCGGTACCGTTGACATAAAATTCGAACAAGCCAAAATTACACTCCGCATAAATTTGGTGCTTGTTGTATTTGTTTTGTTGGTTGATGATGCTTTGGGGGATGCTTAAAGACTGGAAAGGCACATCGGCTTTGTCATTGGTGGTGTAACCTACCCGGAAAATATGGAGTTTTGCTTTTGAGTCGGGGCGATCATTCAAATCGGAAATGTCTAGTTCCAGGGCCACATAACTTTCATTTTTGCCTTTTTCTACCCCCATGAGGTTGAGGTAGCGGTTGGATAAGCGGGTATCGTTGGCACCAAATACGAACGCCCCTTTGGTTGAGCCCGTATTTTTATCCAATTGAACCGAAAAACTGAATTTAAAAACAGATAAATAGTGGGGGTAAAAAACATCGTCTGCCGCGCCTCCGCCAATCCATTGGGCACCCGACCAGGCTTTTCTGATGGATCGAGGAGCCCCGTTTCAAACCAGGAGGAGGATTTGATCAACTTGCCCTTGTTGTCCCAAACCTGGAGTGCCCAGGTATAGCGGGTGCTGGGCTTTAAGGCTTCTCCAGCGTATTGGATGGCGTGCGCTTGGGCGGAATTTACTTTGCCGGAATCCCAAACTTTAAGGTTTTTTTCGTTTTTCACCAAAATCCGGAAAGCTTTTTGGGCTACGCCATGGCTGCTGGTTGGGGCGGTCATTTGCCAGGAGAACTGGGGGGTAGGGAGGTCGGTGCCGAGGGGGGTGTTTAGATAATTGGTTTTGAGGTTTTCCAGGCTGACCTCAGCATGTAAAAAGCAGAGGAAGAAACTGAAAAATACAGAAAGGAAAGGGGACTTTTTAGAGTTCGTCATCCCAAGAACCCAGGTGTCATTTGGGATGACGAACTGCTTGGGGGGAAAAAGCCTAATGTGAATTTAAATTCAGTTCGTCACTCCCGAAGTCGTAAAACGCTTTAGTAAAACATGCGACTCAGTCGGAATGACGGAGAAGTCAACGTTTGTAGAACATGTTGATCGTAAGTTATTTGACTCGGAAGCGCCCTTCTCCCATAAATTAGAACTCGTTAGCCTATGCAGGTACTGCTACTGGCTTTACCGGGGCTACCGGTGCCTCAATCTTCATTGTCCGAGCCTTCAACAGCTCGACAATCTCCTCTTTTGACTTAAAAGTCCCATTGAAATTGACCACATGATCGGCCAGCGCATCGTATTTCTTTTGCATCAGCAGGATGAAAATCCTTAAAAAATCCAGATTTTCAAACACCAGGGCTTTATTTGCGGCGTAGTCATTTTGGTTTTGCAGCACATGATTGGGGTGTTCTGTCCAGTGCATGTGTGGGAAAATGTGGTGGCTGATGTGGTAGCCATCGTTCCAACATTTGTGGTTGTAAAAATGGTTGATGCAGGTGCTGCTGTTTTTGTAATGGTTGCTGGGGTCTGCTGCGTCCACAAAGGAATGCTGCGACCAGTTGCCCAACATGGCCACGAAACGGAATACAAAGAGTGGGAAAATAAACGCAAAAAAAGTAGCGGTAAAATTGACAAAACACAGCGCGATGACCATGGTATAAAACGCGATTTCACCAGCGAGGATGCGGGTCATGAAAAACTTGCGTTTTTTAGCGCGGTGGTAGAGGTACAGGTTGTACACCCCATACAAAATAAAACGCCCGACGTATTTGCCAAAATCCCGCAAGCTGTCACGTTGGAATTGCAAAGTGGAGCTATCATCGGTTTCCATGTTGTTCTCCGCGTGGTGCATGCCAATGTGGTGGGCACGGTAGGTTTCGGGGGTATGGCCAAACAAAGGTGCCAGACACCAGGGCAAATAGTTGTTCAGTGGCTCGTATTCTTTTTTGAACAAAGGACGGTGGATGGCACAGTGCAACATCAGCCCAAAAGGCCCTTTGAAATACAAGTGATTGAGGTAAAAATGGGCCACAAAGACCAATGCCCATACCCAACCCTGGGTAAAGAACAACAATACAGTCAGGGGAAGCAACGTCACCGTAATTCTGAAGGTAAGTTGCATCAGTGGTAAATCCCTGGAATCCTTAAGCAAGCTTATCCAAAAGCGATCCAAAAAGTTCTTTGGCTGTGGAGCGCCCATCGGATCAGTAATGGTAATTTGTGCAAAATCTCTCATTAAAATACAGATTTTTGTCGTAAACGGATTTTTAGTTAATCAACATTTTCCATTGTTTAGCACAATGTAAGCCAGGATCATTTAGGGAATCTTTACCATAACAGGGCGCAAGATAAGCATTATCGCTCGTTTAGCCTATTAAAAGAGCCCAAAAGCCATTAATAGGCACTTTGGGTTTTACTTTGCTCCCGGCCCTTTCACAAACCTTCCCGCAGCTTTTCCAGTTGGTTCACCATTCGCCAGCACCTGAATGCCATTGACAAAAACGTGTTTAACCCCCACGGCGTATTGATGTGGCGGATCAAAAGTAGCTTTATCAGCAATGGTTTGTGGGTCAAACACGACAATATCGGCGAAATATCCTGGAGCCAATTTACCCCGTTTTTTGGATTTTCAGGTTTTCACAGGGCAAGCGAACTCAACCGTCGAATGGCTTCTTGCAGGGAAATCACTTTTTCTTCGCGCACGTATTTGCCCAACAAGCGGGCGAAGTTGCCATAAGCCCGTGGATGGGTGCTCGATTTGATAAAATCTCCTTCATTGGCCAAGGCGCCCGCATCCGAACCGAAGGAAACATAAGGGAGTTTGATCTGTTTTTTCACATTGTCTTCCGACATCAGAAAATATACAGTACCTACCCGGCTACCGTCCTGAATAACCAGATCGCAGGCGGTTTCTTCGGGGCTTTTACCCCGAATTTTGCTGACTTCGGCGAGTGTTTTACCCGTGAATTTTTTGAGGGAATCGGCTTTGAATCCCACCAACAGCAATTTTGTCTGCCGATCCTGCGGCGAAATAAAGATTTTCCCAATCCTGGGCATCGGTTTTCATTTCGGCAATGATGCGCTTGCGGGTGCTGGGGTCTTGCAGGCGTTTGACCCACTCGGTATAGCCGCCTTCCTGCGCCCAGGTTGGCATTGCCGCGTCCAATCCGGTTGCACCAGCCACATAAGTATACATGTTGGCGGTGATTTTCAGCCCAGCCTTTTGAGCACTGTCTATCTTGGTAATCACCTGATCCATTTTTGACCAGTTGTTTTTACCTCCAGCTTTGAGGTGGTAAATTTCAGCAGGTATCCGGGCGTCTTTGGAGATGACCAACACTTCATCTACCGCTTCGAGCAATTTGTTGCCCTCGCTGCGCATGTGCGTGATGTACATGCCGCCGTATTCCGAGGCAATTTCGCATAGGGCGATTAATTCTTCGGTGGAAGCATAGGTAGCGGGTGCATAAATCATGGACGAACCAATGCCCAATGCGCCCTCTTCCATGGCCTGACGAGCCAGGAGCTTCATGTTGTCCAGCTCCAGTTTGCTGGGTTCCCGATTGTCGTAACCAATTTCGTGGATGCGCAAGGTCGTTGCGCCTAAAAAAGAGGCCACATTGGGCGCCACTCCTTTTTTCTCCAGGGTTTGGAGGTATTCACCGAGGGTTTTCCAGCTGATGTCGTATTTGAGGTCGCCTTGGGCGGCTTGTTCTTCTTTTTTCATTTGATCGTTGAGTGGGCCCATCGACCAGCCTTCGCCCATGACTTCCAGGGTGATGCCTTGTTTGAGGTCACTTAAGCCACGACCGTCAACCAGCAGGCTTTCGGTTCCCCAACTCAACATGTTGACAAAACCCGGGCTAACGGCCATTCCTTTGGCGTCTACCTCGGTTTTTCCTTTTTCTAGGATCTCGCCCATGGCCGCGATGGTATCCCCACTGATGGCAATATCGCCCTGGATTGGCGCGTCGCCACTACCGTCGTAGAGGGTCGCATTGCGGATAACGAGGTCGTACTTTGGAGAAGTTTGGCAGGAGAAATTCAAGGCAAGTAAAGCAATGAAGCAAAGAAATCTAAATGGATGAGTCATGCGTTGCAAAATTTGAGTAACAAAGTAAGGATTTCTTTGGCAAAAAAATAAGATAAATTTTTAGCAAGAATCTTACAACACTTTACTCATCCGATAATTAATGAACACCAATCCCTTCCACTCTTTGCGGTTTTCTTTTTCCACGATGTAGCCCTGTTGATCAAAAAAAGGCTTGGCCGTAATGCTGACATCGGAGTCAATTTTTTGCAAATTGAGTTCGTGTGCCTTTGCTTCCAACGTGGTCAGTAACGCACTCGCGATGCCTTCGTGCTGATGTTGATCATGGACAAAGATGTGATCGAGGTAGCCCTCTGGAGTCAGGGAAATGAATCCCAGCAGTTCAGCATCTGCACTTTCCGCCACCCAAAAATACAGTTCAGACACTTTGGCTTGCCAGTATTCCTGATCCAGGGCTGCTTCAGCCCAGGCCTGGATGTGTTCGGCACTGTAATCTTTGGAATTGACCTTGTTAACGGTGGCAAAAAATAAACGGGTAATGCCGGTTAAGTCGGCGGAAGTAGCTGGACGAATGTGCATGAATAAACTTTTGGGCAAAAATAAAAAAAGCGGAGCCAACTGACCCCGCTTAAACACATTATTTGCTATGTAAATGATGGGACCATATCCCATAAATATTGTACCATCACTTACTTTGATAACTCAGCGCCGATTTAAACTTCCCGGTAGTTTCCCACTCTTTGATGTTGTCGGAGTGAAAACGGTACATGTCGAAGAAAATCGGTATGCAAGAACTGGCAATTGGGCTTGGTGAATTGAAGAGCACACAAATCGCCACTTTTTCTTTGCGGTCAAATGCCAGTTCACTGCGGTAACCGTTTACGTAGCCACCATGGTAAATGAGCGTGTCTGCTCCACAATCCAGTACCCTCCAGCCCAGGGCGTAATAGGCATCACGCATTGGTGCCCAGTGGGGAAACACCCGACGCTCGTTGCTCGTGGTGATGATGGGGGCAAACACCCGATCCAGGGTAGCATCCGTTACGATGTCATTGCGATTGCCCAGCAGCACCTGCATCCATTTGCCCATGTCGGCAATACTGGCGTTGATGCCTCCTGCGGCGGTCGTATTGTAGTATTTAGACGTGATGTCCATCCGCCCGCCCAAATTGTCGTGGGGGTAGGCTTTGTCTTTGGTTTGTAGTATTTCCCGGTAAGTGAGCGAAGCGTTTTTCATACCTGCTGGCTCAAAAATGCGCTTGCGCACCAGGTCCTGGTAATTTTGATGCGTTGATGATTTTATCACTTCTTCAATCAGGCTGAACACGGCATTCTGGTAATTGTACATTTTACCCACCGGGGCAGCAGGGCGAACGCGGTGGAGCTTTGCGGAAATATTTCGCAAGGTCCAACCCCCTTCTACCAAATCGGAATAAGTATGATAGGGCATACCCGTGGTGTGCGACAACAAATGGGAAATGGTGGCCTGATCGGTATGTTCCTGGGTAGATAATTTAAAATCAGGGTAGTATTTTTTGACCGGATCATTCCAGGCAAAACGACCATCTTCTACGAGCATGCCACTCAGCACACCCGCAAAACCTTTGGACAAAGAACCAATTCTGAATACCGTGTTGACGTCTACCGAATCCCCGACCCGCGCATTTTTCACCCCGAATCCCCGCATGTAGAGGATTGAGGTATCTTTGATGATGACTACCGCCGCACCAGGGGTACGCGAACCCTGCATGGCTGATTTGAAAAACTGATCAAAACTGTTCACCAAATCCCGCGTATGTGGATTTTCAAGATTTTCAGGAAGGTATTTGAGCTCGCGCTTTACTTCCGAAACGTCTTTTTTTGACCAAAAATAAGGTACTGCGAGCATTGCCACCAACGCCAATAGCGTTTTACCACTCCATCGCATAGTGATTCATTTTTTTGGTATTCATGGAATTAAAAAACAAAAAAAGGTGTCGAGGTTGTAGATTTCAGGGAGTTTAATTTTTATTTAACCTATTCGCTCCCAACCAATGCTCTTTCGGGCCTCCTTTACATAATGCATTACCTGCTTCAAAGTTACAGCACAACGCAATTTTTTTTCCATAAGGTGACTAAACGAAAACGTACACCGGTTATTGCCTTTTTGTCGTTCACTTTTGCTTTTTTACCGACACAGCAGTGGATCGGTTTGGTCATTCGGGGATTAGTCTCTATTTTGACGCAATATCGATCACAACAACGCACATGAGCCGCAAATTGCTTTTAATCACCTCACTTTGCTTAGGTGGATTATTTTTCCCTGAAATTCAGGCCCAAGTAACGGATAAAGCACAAAATTTTACCTTTTACGGTACGGTCATAGATTCTGTTTCTCAGGAACCCATTGGAGGCGCAGCCGTTTTTATCCTGGAGAGCAAGAATGGGACTTATTCAGACAAAAAAGGATTTTACGGGCTCAGTACTCCGGCTGGCCAATTTACCTTAAGGGTCAGTTATTTGGGGTACAAAGCCAAGGTCATCAAACTGGACATCAGCAAGAACCTGATTCTGGATATCCCGATGAGCGTCGACGCCCAGTTTCTGGAAGAAGTTACGGTCATCAGCAGCAAGCCCGAAGAAAACATCAGGAGTACCGAAACCGGAGTAGCCAAACTCAGCATCCGCAGCATCCGCAAAATCCCGGCATTTATGGGCGAAATAGATGTAGTGCGGAGTTTACAAATGTTGCCAGGCGTGAGTACGGTAGGAGAGGGCTCTACAGGCATCAACATTCGGGGGGGGAGCATCGACCAAAACCTGGTATTGATGGACGACGCCCCGGTGTTCAATAGCTCCCATTTGTTTGGCTTTTTTTCCATCTTCAATCCCGACGCGGTTCGGGATGTTTCTCTTTCCAGGGGGGGAATTTCTGCTGAATACGGCGGGCGAACTACGGCAGTGTTGGACGTGAAACTTAAAGACCCGGATTTGGAAAAAAGCAGCTTTTACGGCGGGGTTGGTCTGGTGTCCAGTCGTTTGGGGCTGGAAATGCCTTTGATCAAAGACCGTTTGGCCGTCTTGATTTCGACCCGGGGTTCGTTTAACGATTTTTTGTTCAAACTCGGCCCGGAGTCTATCCGAGGCACCGTGGCCAATTTTTATGACCTTACGGGTAAAGTTTTGCTCAAAACCAGCGAGAAAACGCGGCTTTCCTATACCTCTTATTACAGCTTTGATGCTTTTAAATTGCCTTCGGATTCGCTGAACACTGTGAATGTAAATGCTACATCCAGTACCTACAAATACCGCACCTACAATCAAACCCTGCGTTTCAACTGGTTTGTGGGCACCAATGCCTCGCTGACACTCGCTGCCATTCAAAGTGTGTACAAAGCCAATACCAGTGTGCCCGATTCCAGCATTGCTTTTGAACTGAATTCAGGCATTCGGCTACGCAGCCTCAAGGCGCGTTATGTTTACTCCGGGAAGAAAAACAACCTTTCTTTTGGACTCGAAAGCAACCACTACCAAATAGACCCCAATCAACTGGTCCCCGGGCCATTCTCCAATATATTGCCCGTCAACATTGCCTCCGAATTTGCTCGTGAATCGGCAGCGTACCTGGAAAATGAATGGAAAATCAGCCCCAGGTTTTCGATGTTGACCGGGTTGCGGTATTCCTTTTTTCAGCGTCTTGGCCCAGATAGTGTTTATCTCTATGCGCCGGAGGCGATTCGGCGTTTGGAAAACGTGGAAGAGAACCAATTCTTTGCCCGCGGCGAAGTGGCCAAATCTTACTCCGGTTTTGAACCTCGGGTATCCCTGCGGTACAGTCTGGACGACAATACTTCGCTCAAAGCAAGTTACAACCGCATGCGCCAGTATGTACAATTGATTTCCAATACCACGGCGGCACTTCCCACGGCGCGTTGGGGAACCAGTGATGTCAACATTCAGCCTCAAATTGCGGATCAAGTGTCGGTGGGTATTTTTAAAAATCTGGAGGAAAACAAATGGGAAACCTCGGCGGAGCTGTATTACCGCAAATCCCAACAGTTCCCGGATTACCGGGATCTCGCCGATTTGATTTTTTCATCCAACCTGGAGCAAGAAATTATTCAGGGAAAAGGCAAAGCGTATGGGCTCGAGCTGATGGCGCGCAAAAACACCGGCTTCATGACCGGGTGGCTGACCTACACATATGCGCGCACCCAGGTCAAAATCGACCCCAAGTACGAGTTGATCCACAATTATACCGGGGCCTGGTATCCGGCCAATTACGACAAACCCCACACGTTCAACCTGATGGTGAATTACCGGACGGCCATCAACGTGACCTTGTCGGGTAATTTTACCCTGAGTACCGGGCGTCCGGCTACTTACCCTATTGGTAGTTTTGTGGCAAGTGGGAATACGGTTCCAATTTTCCCCAATCGAAATTTGCAGCGGATACCCAATTACCACCGACTGGATTTGGCTTTGATCATCGAACCCAATCCGAATCGGGTGCGCAAATGGCAAGGTTCCTGGATCCTTTCGGTGTACAATCTGTACAGCCGGAACAATGCCTATTCGGTCTATTTTGATTTGAATCCACGCTTGCAAACCAACGCCTATAAACTGGCAGTTTTTGGTGCTGCTTTCCCTTCAATTACCTACAACTTCAAATTTTAATCTGGGTTATGAAATGGTATTCACTTTTTTTGGTCATTGTTTTAGGCCTTGGCTTGTGCACTTGCATCAGCCCTTTTACAGCTGATGTTCCTGAAGAGGTTGAGGGTATTGTGATTTCGGCCAGCCTGACTACGCTACCTGGATTACAAGAGGTTCGTATACTCAGAGCGTCTCCATTTACGAACAAAGCCTACAACCGGCCCATCAGCAAAGCGCAGGTATGGGTCGTTGACAACGAGGGGCAACGGCAGGAATTTGCTGAAATTGTCAACAACCTTGGCTGGTACCAACCCGTAGATCGCGATTACGTAGGGGAAGTGGGTAAAACTTATGTATTGCACATATTGACTACTGAAAATCGGAAATACGAATCTTTGCCCGAAACGGTCAGGGAAGTACCCCCCATCAAAAAATTATACACCGAAGAAGTGATCACTGATGACCCCTTATTGGGCCCAGCATTGACCAGTTTTTCGGTCTTGTTGGATGTCGAAGATCCCGCGAGTAAGGGCGATTATTACCGTTGGTCGTGGTTGCACTTTTGAACCCTTGTCCTTTTGCTCTGCCTACGATGGGGTTCCATTTGGGGCCGCACCCGTGCCTTGGTTGGACTCACTTGTTGTGAATTGCCTTGTTGGGACATTGTGCGTTGTTACATCAATTGTACCAATGTCATGTCGGATGCACTCATCAATGGGAAAAACCTTACCCGCCACCCCATTGTGAACATTCCTTACTGTCCGAAGGATTATTACATCGAAATCCAGCAGCGATCGATTTCTCAGGCTGCCTTTGACTACTGGCGTACGGTTGATCAACTCTCGGCCAGCAATGGTAGCCTTTTTGATAATGCTCCTGCGGCAATACGGGGCAACCTGAAGTGTGTCACTGATCCTGAAGAGCCGGTCTATGGTTTTTTTGAAGTATCGGATGTGCATGAAAATGGCTTTTTCATCAACCGGACGCAGTCAACAACCAAACCTGCCGTGGCTTCTTGTGAACCCATTCCACAGAATGCGAACCCTTTTGCTTGCGAACCTTGCCGGGAGAGTTTGTTCCGGACAAAAATCAAACCGAAATACTGGACAAAATAGTGTGTGTGGCAATCCTGTTGGGCCAGGTCGATTGGTTCTTGCGCAGCTGCGCTGCTTATTTTTTCACCACGACGACACGACGACACGACGTTTTGCTCCGCACCACACGACGCAAGCGTCGTGTTTTTTGAAGCGCGAAGCGCGAAAAACGTCGTGTCGTCGTGGTGAAAAAACATTTTGGCGTTAGCCAAAATACATCGCTTGTGTTGTTGTCTATGTTTTTACCTTTGACACCACAATCCAGACCCTCATGGCGCAAACCAACCAAGCCAGTGCATACGACGTACTCAAAATTCCCGATTTTCGGAACTACCTCCTGGCCCGTGCCCTGATCACCTTGGGGATCAACATCCTGGGGACTACGGTAGGCTGGCAAGTATACGAAATTACACAAGACCCCTTTTCCCTGGGGCTGATCGGTTTGGCCGAATTTTTGCCTTTTTTGGTCGTCACCCTGATCGGAGGGTATGTGGCCGATATCTTTGATCGTCGTACGATTATGTTTACCTGTGTGGTCTTGTACGCCATTTGTGCAGCAGGCCTATATTTGCTCACCCATCGTTATCCCCAGGTGTTTGAATGGTACGGGGCTTTGCCTATTTTTATCATAATTGGACTGACGGGATTGATTCGAGGTTTTTTGAGCCCAGCCCAAACCGCTTTTGCCGCCCAACTGATTCCTCCACAGCTGTACACCAATGCGGCGACCTGGAACACCATGATTTGGCATCTTTCCTCCATTGGTGGCCCTGCGGTAGGTGGTTTGTTGTGTGCTTTTAGCAAAAATGCCTGGCCCAGTTATGCTTTTACTGCGGTGCTGGCCAGCACGGGGTTGTGGTTTATTTTGCGTATTGCCAGCAAACATGTGGCCAAAGCGGAGGGTGAACCTACTTTGCCCCGCGAGGGTTTCCTGGCCAGTGTGCGCACAGGCTTAAATTTTGTATTCAACAACCAGGTGGTTTTGAGTAGCCTGGCGCTCGATATGTTTGCCGTACTCTTTGGCGGGGCCGTAGCCTTGTTGCCAGCTTTTGCCAAAGACGTGCTCGACGTTGGGCCAGAAGGTTTTGGTGCTTTGCGCGCTGCTCCGGCGGTGGGTGCATTCATCATGGCCTGGGTCTTGGCTTATCGACCGCCTCGTGAAAACGCCGGGCGCTGGTTGCTGGTTGCCGTGGCGGGTTATGGAATCTGTACCATCTTGTTTGCGGTGTCCAAGAACTTTTGGCTTTCCTTGTTGATGTTGGCCGGTACTGGTTTTTTTGACAACATCAGTATGGTGATTCGCAGCACGATTGTGCAGTTGTTCACGCCCAATGAAATGCGGGGGCGGGTATCCGCGGTGAACTCCCTGTTCGTCGGGTCTTCGAATGAGTTGGGGGCGTTTGAGTCGGGTCTGGCAGCCAAACTGCTGGGGATCGTTCCCTCAGTCATTTTTGGCGGGAGTATGACGATGCTGGTGGTACTGGTTACCTGGTGGAAAGCCCCGAAGTTGAGGGACTTGGATTTGAGTTGAGGGGGCGTTGTTGATTTAAACGTGTCACTCGATTTGAGGTAATGATAGGGTGTTATTATATCGCTACAGTTTTTCCCATAGAAAATAGGTAGTCATATTCGCCTGCGATTCCATATAACCCTCTGGTTTAAACTGTTCATCATTTAGTTGTACCCGGAACTGATGACTTACATAGCGTGAAGTCAAGCCGGGATAGCTCGGAGAATCAATAGTTTCTTCCGTAGTTCCTTCCTCAACCCAGTTTATTGCCCCGGCGATACCCAGTTCCTCCTGAATGCCACGAATCACGGCTTCCGCAGGAATTTCAGCAAGTTTAATTTTTTCTGAAACAGCCCGACCTAAATTTCGCTTTCTTTCTCTACCATCTTTAAAAACCTGTCTGTCTTCTTTCAATCTGTAACATTCGCCACTGGGAGAATCGTAATAGATGTCAGCGGCGGCGACTACAACATACCTCAGTAGTTGACCAGCTGCACTTTTTTCCAAAAATGTTCCCCCATCTTCCATTTCTTTCACTAAATGAAGCAGGGTCTTCGCCTTGCCTTTTCTCCCCGTCAGCCGTAGAAATTCCAGCATTTTCAAGTCGCTGCCTTAAGAGGTTAATCGCTATTTCCATATCTAGTTGCAAATCTGCCATTTGATTTCTATTACAAAGTAAACCTGTTTTGGATTGGTTTTGGTTTTTGTGTGGATTTTTGCTTTGAGATGAGCG
>NZ_JADKCX010000018.1 GCF_016718685.1 Haliscomenobacter sp.
ATCACCGACATTTTTGTACAGGATGATTTGACCAAAATATCTTACCAGGTCCCTGCCAATCTCCAGGATTTTGACCAGGTCAATCTTGGGGTTTTTATCCCCATTTCGATCAAAAAATGG
This sequence comes from Haliscomenobacter sp., assembly GCF_016718685.1. Taxonomy (GTDB): domain Bacteria; phylum Bacteroidota; class Bacteroidia; order Chitinophagales; family Saprospiraceae; genus Haliscomenobacter. The sequence goes on from NZ_JADKCX010000018.1 coordinate 121, forward strand.
CTGAATTCGAGCATCAATGGCAGCGTGTATTGGAACCAGTATTCCAGCCCCTTGCAGGGCGGTAACCTGCTGAATGATTTCACAGCCTGGGACACCCGCATCAACAACACGTTTGTTTTGGGCAAAAAAGGCTGGAGCGCCGAGCTGAGTGGATTTTATCAGTCGAAAAATGCCTGGGGTTTGTTCATCATCCGCAATTTGGCCCAGGTTTCATCGGGTATTCAGAAGGTATCGAAGGACAAAAATTCGACGTTTAAACTCGCAGTGTCAGATATTTTTTACACCAATCGTATTGCCGTTTTGGTCAAGTATCAGAACATGGACTTTTTTACTGACCGCACCTGGGATTCAAAAGTAGCCACCGCTTCCTTCACGCACCGTTTTGGAAAAAATACGGTGACCCGCGCCAGACAGCGCAACAGTGGGGTAGAAGACGAACGGAGAAGGGTGGGATAAATGTTGGAGTGTGTGTCTTCCGGGGTTTCTTAGGTGGTGAAAGAATGGCTTTTTTACCACCTAAGAAACCTCAGGCACTTAAGACACACCTTAGTATAGCCCTATTGCGCAGCCACCAATTTGATCAAATCTTGATCATGATGGTAACGTATTTGGCACAAGTTGTCAAAGAACATCGTGGCACCTTTAGCCGCAGTGTATTTTTCCCAGGCTGGAAGCCCCGCATGAGCAGGGTTACCCGTACGCGCAAAGTTGATCCAGGACTGGCTCATTTTGGCGGCCAGGGCATGGGCTTCTTTGGTTGCTCCGGTCATCTCGGCACAACGGGCGATGTTGTTGAACACAAAAGGCAATTCCATGCAGTGCATGGCCTTGTATTTGCCATCCATAACTGGCGACTGCCAACTAAAGAAATACATGTACACTGGAGCACCGCCAACTACAGCCGATTTGATGTCGGCCTGATTCTGCTCCGGTCGGAAGATCATGTCCACATCCAGCAAATCCGAGGGCTTTTATCAGCTGGGAAAGGCTTTTTAACTGCGGCAACAAAGGAAGTGGTTTTGTCGCCCTGTTGTTTTTTGATGTATTCCATCACCTGCTCCTGGCTACCGTTGCTCCAGCCCTGCGCGACCCGAAGCCATAAACTCGTTTTCACCGTGCCAATCAGCAAGGGAACATTTTTGGACAAGTCCAGCGCTTCCGGCGACATGGGTTGGTAGGGCAACAAATCACCATCCAGGCTGGGCCCCCAACTGAGGCCAAAACCCCCAATGGTTTTGCCTTCTGCACGCATGCGCTCAGCAACAGTCCGCAATGCCTGAGTTCCGGCAGCACTCAATTGTGAGAAAGGGATTTTCTGGAGGCTATCTGCCTGGTTTGGTGCCAGTTTGAGCACTTTGAGTACTTCGGCTGTGATGGCCTGGGTTTCCGTTTTTCCCAACATATTTGAGCGGAAAGCACCACTTTGGTTGATGGCTTTGTGGAACAATCCTTTGGCAGATGGCATGGCCATCAGGGTATTCACTTTGGCACCACCGCCCGATTGACCGAAAATGGTCACGTTGTTGGGATCACCACCAAAGTTGGCAATGTTGGCCTTGACCCATTCCAGAGCCACCCGCATGTCCAGGATACTCAGGTTAGCGGAGTGTTTGTACTTTTCTCCGTAAGCCGAAAGGTCCAAATAGCCCAGAATGTTGAGGCGGTGATTGATCGATACGACCACGACGTCGCCTTTTTTGGCCAAATTTTCACCATCATAAGAAGGCAATTCCTGGGAAGAACCCGCGGTGAATCCGCCTCCGTGAATCCAGAACATCACCGGACGTTTTTTACCATCGCTGATGCTGGGCGTCCAAACGTTGAGGCGCATACAATCTTCTCCGGCGAAGCCCCAACTGTGGTTAAACACAAATTCTGATTCGTCTCCGGCTGCTGTTACATTAGTAGGCGTCAATAGTGGTGCCACCGGCCCGTAAGTCATCGAGCTGCGCACCCCTGTCCAAGGCTTGGGCTTTTGTGGCGACTCAAAGCGATTGGCCTCGGCGTAAGGAATCCCTTTGTAGGTAAAAATGCTGTTGTTGATGTAGCCGCGTACCTTGCCCGCGTCGGTGCTGGCAACGGCCACGTTTTCCCCGGTAATTTGCTGCGCAAACGCAGTAAAATAAGTAGCTCCAGTCAGGAGAAGTGCTAGGAATATTTTTTGCATTGTTGATAAATGGAAGTGATGGGACAGTATTAATTGATATTTTCGACTTGATCTTTTGAATTTCATCTTCCTTATTTTTTCGTTACAATGCCTTGTATTGCGCCTCAAAAATAAGTCGCTGAAATTCAAAATCTCTGCGCCGAATTCTACCAATTAATACTGTCCCATCACTTAGGATGACAAAATACTATTGTATCATTTCGTGACAATAGTAATGCTTATTTTGAAAAAATCCTATTACTTTTGAGGAAAACATTAGACTTGTTGCGACGGGAGTGCTTGAGATCAAAAATAAGGGGTTTTTTTCCTGATTGAGGCTTTTTTTTGAGTGCGTAGCAGCGCTACGGACGAAAAAATAAATGAAAAGCAGGGAAAAAAGACCATTTTTGAGCCAAGTAATCTCCCGTCGCAACAAGTCTATTACCTCGCTGCCATGCAAAAGATGCCACCTCCAGCTGTAAACGAACATATTCCTCACCTTGCTTTTGATTCCGTGATTTTTGGGTTTTCAGGCACGCGGTTGAAAATTCTGATCATGGAATACCACAATACCAACATCTTTGCACTACCGGGTGGCTTTGTAAAAAAGGAAGAGCACCTGAACGATGCCGTAAGACGTGGTTTAAAAGAGCGCACCGGACTGGACAATATTTACCTGGAGCAGTTTTATACTTTTGGAGATGCCGATCGCCAAAATCCAGAGGCCATGCGCCGCATTTTGGCCAACAATGGCTTGTCGCCCGAAAAATACAGCTGGATGCTCGAGCGCTTTATTTCGGTTGCGTATTACGCACTCATCAATTACCAGGATGTGGTTCCCCAACCCGATGCCCTCTCCGATTCCTGCCAGTGGTACAACATTGATGCTTTACCGCCGCTGATGATGGACCATCAATTGATTGTGGAAAAAGCCCTGGAAACCTTGCGCAACAACCTGGATCGCAAATTGGCCAAGGGCAACATGTTACCGCCGAAATTCACCATGAAAGACTTGCAACATGCTTATGAAGCTATCTTGGGAACCCCGCTCTTGCGTACGACATTTCAACGCCGCCTGTTGAGTTTGGGGATTCTGGAGCGCCAGGAAAAGCAGTATTCCGGCGGGGCACACAAGGCCCCATTTTTGTACAGTTTTATCAAGAATTGAAGCACAATTTAACCAGAATATACAGAATTGAAGGACACAACAAACAGCCCAAACCCGTATAAAAGGTAGCGGTCATGGCGCCGTAGGGGACCAACTTGGGGTCGGTTGCGGCCAGTCCTGCCGCAGTTCCACTCGTCGTGCCCATTAATCCGCCGTAAATCATGGCTGCCTGTGGATTGTTCAAACCAATGAAGCGGGCTACAAAAGGCGTGCCGATGGTCACCAGAATCGATTTGACCACCCCGGCGGCAATACTGATGGCCACCACCTCCGAACTAGCGCCCACCGCCGTTCCGGTTACCGGGCCCACCACAAAAGTACAAGCCCCTGCGCCGATGGTCGTGATGCTGGCCGCGTCTTGATAACCCATCACTACTGCAATAATTGCTCCTACCAAAAAGGACAGGATCACGCCCACAAAAAGGGAAACAATACCCGCCAGCCCCGTTTTTTTGATGATGCCAAAACTGGCGCCCATCGCTGTGGAAACGATGGCAAAATCACGAAACATGGCTCCGCCCATGAGTTCAAAACCGGATAACTGCTTGATATCTGCAATGCCTTTACTTCCACCCGTCACCACACCGCCGATGTAGGCCAGTACCAGTCCGGTAAAAATGGCAATGGCTGAACCGGGGATTTTTTTGTTGGTCAATACTTTGGAAAGGTATTCGGAGCAGTACGTCACGATGCCTGTGACCAAAAAGGCGACGACCAGCCCGTTTTTGACCAAAACTGTAGTGATATAGTCCATGGGTTATGCTGCTTTAGGACTGAGTTTGGACAAGAGCGGCATCACCGCGAGGCAAACCAATACGGGGATGATGCCAGCCAGCAGTGCCACCAAACCACTGGACAGCGCAACCCGTACATTTTGTATGGCCGACATCGCTACAATGACGGGGATGTACATTTTGCTCCAAAACATGACGCCTTCTTCCATTTCCTGGTGAAAACGTCCGCGTTGTTCCAACCAGTTTTGGGCGAGGATCAGCAAGAGCATCGCGAATCCGACGCCGCCGACATTGGCGTCAATGTGGAGTATTCGACCCAGGGTTTCTCCGCTGAGTTGGCCGATGATGAAACAGGCAGCGAGTAGTGCAACTCCTCTGATGAGCATGAATGATAATTTCCGGGTAAGATAAAGAGATAAGTGGGTGGGAATAGCTAGGCGCAAAAAAAAAGTCTCCAAGTTATTCAACTTGAAGACTTCCGCTGTTAAGCGGTCCGGACGGGACTCGAACCCGCGACCCCCTGCGTGACAGGCAGGTATTCTAACCAACTGAACTACCGAACCACTCTTTAAGATTCGACGAAACTCGAACTGGCGACTCTCCCGATGAAATCGGGATATTCTAACCAACTGAACTACCGAACCATACTCTTTAAGATTCGACGGAACTCGAACTGGCGACTCTCCCGATGAAATCGGGATATTCTAACCAACTGAACTACCGAACCAAAAATTCGTTTCGATCTATTTTTCTTGTCAGGGAACCCACAAAGGGTTTCCTCAACTGTTGGCGGTCCGGACGGGACTCGAACCCGCGACCCCCTGCGTGACAGGCAGGTATTCTAACCAACTGAACTACCGAACCATACTCCTTAAGATTCGACGAAACTCGAACTGGCGACTCTCCCGATGAAATCGGGATATTCTAACCAACTGAACTACCGAACCCTTAATAGACAGCCGAAACTGCCCAATAGATCGAAACAATATATATGGTAACAGAAGCAGCAACTCGTGGTGCTTCTGGAACGCACGCTAACGCTTTTCGCTAACGTGGCTGCAAATGTAATTTGAGTTACGCTAACTTGCAACTGATTTCCATCAAAAAATAAAAAAAAACTGTCCTTTCCATTTTCCATACAGGTAATTGTTAATTTTGCCCTTCTAATCTAATTGTATAGCTATGGTCTTTTTGGAGTTTGAAAAGCCGCTGGAAGTATTGTACGAGCAACTGGAAAAGCTCAAGGAAATCGGTGCTAGCGGAGAAATCGACGTTTCCGAGTCGATCAAAGCCCTGGAGACCAAAATTTCGGAAAAGCGAAAAGAGCTTTACGACCACCTCACCGGATGGCAAAGAGTTCAGCTTTCGCGCCACCCGGAGCGGCCGTACACCCTTTTTTACATCAACCAGATGTGCAACAAATTCATTGAGTTGCACGGTGACCGCTATGTAAAAGACGACAAAGCCATTGTAGGTGGCCTGGCCGAAATAGATGGACAAACCGTGGTCATCCTTGGCCATCAAAAAGGGACCAATACCAAAATGCGCCAATACCGCAACTTTGGTATGGCCAACCCCGATGGTTACCGCAAGGCACTGCGCCTGATGAAAATAGCCGAACGTTTTGGTTTTCCTGTGATTACCCTGATCGATACCCCCGGAGCTTACCCAGGTTTGGAAGCCGAAGAACGTGGACAAGCCGAAGCCATTGCCCGCAACCTTTTTGAGATGGCCCAGTTGAAAACCCCAATCATCTGTGTGATCATCGGCGAAGGTGCCTCGGGCGGTGCCATCGGCATTGGTTTGGGCGACCGGGTATTTATGCTGGAAAACTCCTGGTACTCCGTTATTTCTCCCGAAAACTGCTCCACCATTCTTTGGAGAACCTGGGATTACAAGGAACAAGCCGCTGAAGCCCTTAAACTAACCGCTGAGCACATGCTTGCCAATGGGCTCATTGATGGCATCATCCCCGAGCCACTCGGCGGCGCCCATTCGGCGCCGGAGGAAATGGCTCAAATTTTGAAGGCGGCCATCAAAAAATCCATCGCTGAACTAAAAGTACTGGGTACCGAGGAGTTGATCGATGCCCGGGTAGACAAGTACGCCAATATGGGCATGTACGAATACGTTCCAGTCGAAGCAAAGACCGAGGAATAAACCAATTGAAATGAAAATCATTCACGATATCCGAACCTACTTTCGCAACAATTCGCTCAAAAGCAAATTGAAATTGCGCAGCAACCAACATCGCAAGCGGATAAACTTTGAGGAAGCACAAACAGTAGGCCTTATTTTTGACGCCACCGACAACGACAAGCGCCAAACCGCGCTGAGTTATGCGGAAAAATTGAGCAAATTGGGCAAAAAAGTCAAACTGCTCGGTTTTTTTGACAGCAAACAAGACAGCGTTGATTTTACTTTTGGCTATTTCAACCGCAAAAACATCGACTGGGCCCTGCGGCCCAATGGGAAAAGTGTAGAAACTTTTTTGCAAGGAGCCTATGATATCCTCATCACGCTCAACCCTCTGACCAATGAGCACGTGGAGTACATTTCTGCACTCGCCAACGCGCACCTCAAAATTGGTCCCAACACCAATAACATTGACAGCTACGATCTGATGATCGATGTACGCAATAAAAATAGTGTGATGGACTTCATCCGCGAGATGGAGCAGTTGTTGACCAAGACAAATATCAAACATGGGGCTAGCAAAGTTTAGAGGAACCGGCGTAGCACTGATTACCCCTTTCCGCAACAAGGCCATAGATTACGCTGCCCTCGAAACCATCATCGAGCACGTCATTCAAGGGGGCGTTGACTACATCGTCTCATTGGGGACTACTGGCGAGGCAATCACGCTCAGCAGTAAAGAGTGCCGGGAGGTATTCGATTTCACCATCAAAGTGGTAAACGGGCGCAAGCCGTTGGTTGCCGGCCTGTTTGGCAGCAATTTTACGGAGGCACTGGTAGAAAAGATCCGCAATTACAATCTGGAAGGCTTCGACGCCATCATGTCGAGCAGCCCGGCTTACAGCAAGCCACCTCAAGAGGGAATTTTCCAGCATTACATGCAGATCGCCGGGATTTCACCAGTGCCTATTATCATTTACAACGTCCCGGGGCGCACGTGTAGCAACGTCAAACCCGAAACCATCCTCCGCCTGGCGGAAAGCAGTACCAAATTTGCAGGGGTGAAAGAAGCTTCCGGTGACCTCAACCAGGCCATGAAAATCCTCAAGGATCGTCCCGAGCATTTTGCCGTAATTTCTGGCGACGATGCCCTGACCGTACCCATGATGGCTTGTGGTGGCGATGGCGCCATTTCAGTCATTGCCAACATGTATCCTGCCCATTTTTCGTCGATGGTACGCAGCGCGCTGGAAGGGGATTTCCCTACCGCCGCCCGCCTGAATGCCGAGTTGTTGGACATCCACCAATGGTTGTACATCGAAAACAACCCGGTAGGGGTAAAGGCTGGGATGGAGATTTTGGGACTGTGCAGCAAAGAAGTACGAGTGCCGTTGGTGCCGCTTTCGGAGGGGAATTTCCAAAATTTGAAAAGAGAAATGGAGCGGGTTCCGGAATTGGTTTTAGTGTAAGGTTTCGAAAGAAAGTATTGTCAATATTGATTCAGAGCGACACATTTTAACACAAGGGACACCAAGGTAGCACAAAGGACACAAAGTTAGGCTTTGACAAGTCTTTGCGTCCCTTGTGCTGCCTTGGTGTCCTTTGTGTTAAAATTCACGTCGCTTTGTGATGAATTAACCCACAAGCACTATGTCCAGCAACATCCCCACCATTCCCCGCCTCAAAACCTTGATTACTTCTCTGAAATTCCTCCGCGATCCCATTACCGTGATCCGGGGAAACCTGGCCGAATACGGCCATACCTATCGTTTTTACATCGGCGGCATCATCCCCGCCACTTTTACTGCTGATCCTGCTTTTATTCAGCATATCCTGCAAAAGAACCACCGGCTGTACAAAAAATCGCCGATTCACTTTGAACATTTGGGGCATTTTGTGGGCAAAGGTTTATTGACCATTGACGGCGACCACTGGTTGCGCCAACGCCGCCTGATCCAACCCAGCTTTCACCGTTCCCGCCTTGCCAACCTTACACATTTGATGAATGAGGTGATTGTGGAACGCAAGGCCAAATTTGACCAAGAGATCCAACAAGGCCCGGTAAATATGGCCGAACACATGATGGATATGGCCTTCAATATCATCATGCGCTCCATCTTCAGCGTAAGTGTGCCAGAGGAACAGGTGCGCAAAATGAGTGATCAAATTACCCAGATTCAAGCTTTTGTGATTCAACTGATCCGTCAACCCTACCTCAACTGGTGGCGCAAATTAAGTGGCAAAATCAAGGAACACGAGGACATTGCGGCTGATCTGGAGCGGTCGATTCTGGCTTTGGTGCAACAACGCCAAGCCAGTGGAGAACAACGCGACGACTTGTTGCAGATGCTGCTCGACTCACGGTACGAAGACACGGGTGAGGCCATGAATCAACAACAATTGCTGGATGAACTCAAGATCATTTTTGTGGCCGGGCACGAAACTTCAGCCAATGGCTTGGCCTGGGCCTGGTATCTGCTCAGTCAACATCCCGAGGCAGTCGCCAAAATCCGTACAGAGCTGGATGCTACAGTTGGCGAGCGCATTCCCACTTTTGAAGACTTGCCCAAACTGGAATACCTGAGCCAGGTGGTCGACGAAGTGCTGCGCATGTACCCTCCCGCCTGGATTACCGATCGGATGGCGGCAGAAGACGATGAGTTCAACGGCATCAAAATTGCTAAAGGTGCCATTGTGGCGACCTATATTTACGGGGCACACCATTCCCCCGAACATTGGGACGAGCCGGAAGTGTTCAAACCCGAACGTTTTGCGAAAGGAGCAAAAATTCCTCCTTTTGCGTATCTGCCTTTTGGGGGCGGCCCCCGCTTGTGCATCGGCAACCACTTTGCACTGATGGAAATGCAACTGGTGATTGCCGAGATGATCAAGCGCTATGATTTTGCGCTGGAGCCGGGGCATGAGGTGGTGCCACAGCCTTTGATTACCTTGAGGCCAAAAGACGGGATTTGGATGCGTTTTTGGAAAAGGTAATAAGTCTATTTACTCAAAAAATCTTCCGAAAGATCCCGCCACAGGGTGTGATAGTGGTAAATACCGCCATCCCGATTGCTGAATTCGATGATGAACGAATCCGTCTTGATGGAGTAGTAATGCAATTCATTGGTATTGCTGCTGCCCTGCCAAGTGAAAACAATCTTTTCTTTGGCCGCCAAAATGCGCTTCATTTTCTCTTGAGCCAAGGCCGGCGTAAGGTTTTCCACCCAGGCTTTGGCAATGCCTTCTACCAAACGTTGTTGTTTCGGCGTCATTTCCGTATAAAGCACCCCTTTTCTATCCTTCAGATGGGGTTCCTTTCCCGTTTGGGTCATCACATCCGCATCGACCGGGTGTGGCCCGATCCGGGCTTTTTTCTGCATCGCGGCATTCAGGTCATTGAACAGTTGATTGCCGAAGTCATTTTCTTCAAACATGACGTGATAACCTGCGTAAGGCCCAGTAGTGGTCAATGCCGGATTGATGCCCACAAACATGGGGGTACAAGTCACACCTTTAGGGGAATAAGTCAAGTTGAGGGAAATGTGGTGCCCTTCAAATTTCCATGCCCAGACTTTGTCTTTACCCGGCGTTCCAAAAATGCTGAACCAATAGTTCTGATTGCCGTAACGTTTGGCAATGGGGCTATTGGCTTTGCTCAATCGCTCCAGGATACCCTGGTCGTATTGAATGATGAAGAGGAGTTTTTGGTAGCCTTGCTGACTCAACACACCGCGCAAAAGGCTGTGCAAAATCACACGTTGTGCATCGTCCAAATCCTTCATTTGGATGCCTTGGCGGTACACCTGTTCCAGCGGAAGATTGGACCATTTTACCCTGGAGCTGTCGGTAAAAGACAGATTGGCCACGGTTTTTTGAGCTGGAGTTAAGCTGGCCAAAAAGTCGGTGGCAGCTTTGAGCGAAGTACTTTGGTCAAAAGCACTTTGTCCCACTACCGTCAAAGTGATGAACAGCAGTGCAGTACAAGTTGTAAGTATTTTTTTCATGCGACAAGGATTGCAGGTTGTTGGTAAACTTACAACTTTTAATGAGAAGGGGGCATTAAGGGGCTCCAGGTTTTCCAAAAAAAACTATTTAGCACCTACTGTCGCCAAAACCCTTTCCGGGGTAAAAGGCATGTGCCGAAGTGCCTGGCCCGTAAGCGCCAGAAAAGCATTTGCCACTGCTGGCCCAATAAAAGGTAGTCCGGCCTCACCCAAACCCGAAGGAGCTTCTTGCGAGTCGATGAACTTCACCTCCAGCGTTTCAGGAATATCGGCCATGCGGAGGATGGGATAATCGTGAAAATTCGATTGTTGCACTTCTCCGTTTTTGATGGTAATACTTTCGTGAAATACACTACTCAAACCCATCAGGAGGGAGCCTTCGGTTTGTGCCCGGGCATTGTCGGGTTGTACGATGACGCCGCCGTCGACGGCAGCCCAGATGTGGTGGACCTTTATTTTACCAGTTTCGCGGTCCAATGAGATTTCGCATACCCCAGCACCAGGGCTGCCACTGCGTTCGGCAAAGGCGATACCCATGGCCCGGCCTTGGGGTAGTTTTTTACCCCACCCAGCCATTTCTGCAACGGTGTCGAGCACTTTCAAGGCGCGTGGGTGATTGCGCATGAGGTGTCGGCGATATTGGTAGGGGTCTTTTTGCTGGTCCTGGGCGATTTCATCAATGAAGGCTTCGATGGCGTATTTGTTCGGCCCATGCCCTACGGCGCGCCAATGTTTGGTGCGGATGCCATGATCCACCGCCCGCAATTCAATCAAGAGATCGGGCAAGGTGTAAAAGGGCATTTCTGCTCCGCTGGCCAGGAGGTTATCCCCGGTTCCCGAGATGATGTATTTCCAACTGGTGATGTTGCCCGCTTGATCCACACCCGCTTGCAAGTGCTGTAGGCAAATGGGGCGGAATTGGCCATATTGCATATCGTCTTCGCGGGTCCAGATTAGTTTGACTGGTTTGCGAACCGCTTTGGCCAAAGCGGCGGCTTCCTCCACGTAGTCTGGACTGGAACGGCGTCCAAAGCCCCCTCCGAGGTAATGCGGGTAAAGCGTTACTTTCGATTCATCGAGGCCAAGTACCCGGGCTGCTGCCCCTTTGGCACTATCCGGCGCCTGGGTGCCGCACCATACCTCCGCGCTGGTGCCATCGGCGGCAAGCGAAACCACGGCATTGAGCGGCTCCATTTGAGCGTGGTAGAGGTAATCGTTTTTATACATGGCAGTGTACACCTTCGTGGCCATTTTGATGGCGTTTGCCGGATCACCTTTCGATTCGAGGGAGCGGCCTTTACGGCTGTCGTCATTGACCAGTGCGGTATATTCTGCATAGGCTTGTTCGCTGCTGTGCGTAGCAGCTTTGGCCCCTTTGCTCCATTCTATCCGTAGCGCAGCTTTGGCTTTCAGGGCTTTTTCCAGGGTGTCCGCTACCACGCCGATGCCATGATCCAGGGTAACCACCTCAATTACACCAGTGATTTTGCGGATTTCAGTGGCATTGAGGAGGCTGGGCTTGGCGCCGTTTACCGGAGACCTGCTGATGACACCGTACACCATACCGGGCAAACGCACATCGATGGCGTATTTGGCACTGCCGTTGACCTTGGCCGGTATGTCGAAGCGGGTGATCTTTTGATTGCCGATGAGGCGGAAATTTTTGGGGTCTTTTAATTGATCGGCAGGTATAGCGGGCAGTTTTTCCGGCAGTGTAGCAAAACTGGCAATTTCGCCATAGCTGATCTTGCGCTTACTGGCCCGGTGAATCACCATGCTGGGTTCAGTGCTCAATTCGGTAATGGGCACGTTCCATTTTTTCGCCACGTTGTCCATCAATACATAGCGAGCTTGGGCACCCGCTTGCCGCAGGCTGTCGTAATAACCCGATACGGCGCGACTGCCCACGGTCATCATCCGCCCGCCCCAGACTCCGGGACCATAAATTTTGGGTTCGATCGGCGAATATTCAATGTGTACCAAGGACCAATCGGCGTCCATTTCTTCGGCAAAAATGACGGGCAATGCCGTCATGGAGCCTTGGCCCATTTCGGCAGCAGGATTGTAGATGTTGATGCGGCCATCGGGACGGATGTGCACCCAAGCGCTGATCTGGCGGCCCTTATCTTCAGGATTGGGTTCCAGTTCCGGGTTTTCAAATGCCCATTGAGGCAGAATGGCATAAGTGGTGATGGCAAAAGTGATGCCTCCGGCGGCGCTCAGGAATTTGCGCCGGGAAACCGTGGTATCGGGAGATTTACTGTTTTTCATGGTCAAATTTCTTTAGCTGCCCGTTCAATGGCTTTGAGAATGCGCATGTAGGTTCCACAACGGCAGAGTACTCCGCTCATCTGGTTGATGATTTCTTCCCGGCTGGGCTTTTTGTTGCTGGCCAGGAGCGCCGCGGCCTGCATGATTTGCCCTGATTGACAGTAGCCGCATTGGGCTACCTGTTCTTCGATCCAGGCTTTTTGCAGCGGGTGGTCACCTTTGGTTGAAAGCCCTTCGATGGTGGTGATGGCACGTTTTTCAGCTACAGAGACGGGCGTGGTGCAGGAGCGGATCGGAAGGCCGTCGAGGTGAACGGTACAAGCGCCGCAATACGATTTGCCGCAGCTGTATTTGGTGCCCGTGAGGCCCAGGTGCTCGCGCAGCACCCACAGCAAAGAAGTATCCGGTTCTACGTTGACGGTGCGCTTCTCGCCGTTGATGGTTAGGGTGATGGTAGCCATATTGTTGGAGGTTGTGGCAGAAATTAAAGACTACGTAAGCTACAATTTTGTAGGGACTTTAGCAAGTTTGGGCTTGGTTCCCTATTTTAGTCCCTTAGACTCTGGACATACATTTTTTCAACTTGTTCCCTTGCCCAGGGGGTTTTGCGCAAAAACGTCAAACTGGATTTTACACTCGGGTCGAAGTTGAAGCAGCGAATGTTGATTTGCCGCCCCATTTCTTCCCAACCGTACTGCTCAACCAGATGGTGCAACATTTTTTCGAGGGTAACACCGTGGAGTGGATTATTGGCTTGAGGATCTTTCATGTGGTAGATTAAGTCAAATGGTCTAGCCGGAAAATGGGGCGCGCCGTACAAATTAAAGGTAAAACCAAATAAGTCGAAATGATGAAACACAAAAATCATTAATTACAAGGCCCACCGAGTTAATACCGCCCACTCACCACACTCCCTTTCACAGTCATCCCTTCCACCAAAACTTCAAAAGCGCCTCCTTTGTCACTGGTGAAAAAGCTGAAAGTAGCCCGGCCGTTCTTGTCCGTTTCGATTAGCGGCTGCCAGTGCAAGGTGGTGCGGTAATCGGGCCGATCGTGCTCCGGTTTTTTCTGGTCGTAGAGGGGAGCATAAAACTCGCGGGCTTTGTAAAAGCCGGGATGTTTGAAGTTGATGATGCCATTGACATCGTACTGGACGGGTTGACTGCCCGTGCGTTTGGTGTACACCGACACAACTCCGTTGATGCCCCGGCTGCCAAACATAGCAGCCTGGCCTCCTTTGAGTACATCTACAAAGGCAATGGTAGAAACCGGAACAGTCGACAGCGTACTGGCATCTACAACGGTACCATCCAGTACAAACAAGGCCTGTGCTGCGCCACCCAAACTATTGACCCCCCGGAGTACCACCGACTGGTTGGGAAAAGTGCCTACCACTTGCGCCCCGGGTATCCGACGCAGGAGGTCAAAAACACTCAGCGCCGTATTTTTACCCGGTACGGAATCAATAATCATCCGATCGGTAGGCGCACGGTAGGGGATGTCTCCCACTCCGTAAGGATTTTTTTCCCGTTTGGCTTTGACTTCAAATTCGGCAAGGCTTAATTTCCAAATGCCTGGGAACAAGGAATCCAGATCGGCCAGTTTTTTGCTATCGGCCAAAAAACTGTTTTGTTGTACCGGATCAGCACTCTGCGGCAAGGTGAAACCTAACAGTGGATTCACCGGTGGAGGATTGTCTCCATCCAGTCGAATTTTGAGATCGCGATTGCCTGCAATCTGTTGTTGATTGCTGTCGGCATTTTTGCCTTTTTTGGTGTTGTTGGGTACTTTGGCGGCTTGAATGACCACCCGGGTGCTGTCGACAAAAGGAAAACCCATGATGGCAAAACGTCCATCCGGTCCCGAGCTTACCCGTTCAGAAATGCCTTTTTCTACGGCTACGATCATGAGGTCGGCGGCAACGGGTTTGTTGGGTTGATCCAGTTTGGTGGTTTGTCCACTGATGGTGAAGCCTTGTTCAGGTAGCCAGGCCAGATCGGGTAAGGTATCGCGCGACACTTGTTTCCAGGAGAAGCGGCGCCAGCCCTGGGTCAGCATCAGCATGTCCAGCAATTGCCGACGGGTGGCATTTTCTTCTACAAAAAAATAGCCGGGGTCTTCAATGTTGCCAGGCAGGTCAGATTGAAGGAGTAGATAGGAACGGATGTCCTGGCCGTATTTGGCCCAATACACACTTTGTTTATCGGTAACGGTGGCAGATACGATGGCTTGCAAGGGTTTGCCCTCCTGATCCTTGAGTTGCAACTCGACTTTTACTTTTTGGCGCTTGCTGTACAGGGGTTTGTCGGTGCTGATGCTCAGTCGGGCGCGTTCACGGGGATTGTCTACAAACACCAGGCGTTCACAAAGGGGCTCACCCGTGTTGCTGAACAGGGTGAATTGTGCGATGCCTTCGGGAATCGAATCGGTTGGGATGGTCAAGCTCAATTTGTCCAGGCCTTCCGTATTGCTGAAGGTGAAAATGGACTGGCCGCGCAGGTGCCCAAGAATAACTGCGTCTTTTAAGCCATTGGGCACATTGCAACGCACATTGATCAAAAGCTGATTGGGTGGGCGCTGGGTCACTTGGAGCGTGTATCCTTGTGGCAATGCCGTAGGCAAGGGGACGTTCTTGACGATGCCCTGATGGCTGATTTCGGCGTGGTAGCTGCGACCCGTCTGGGGGGTAAAACTGAAAGCACCCAGGCCAAAACGATAGGTTTTGAACACCGCCACCGGAGTGCCCTGATCGTCGATGATTTTGCCTTCAAACTGCACACCGATGCCGAGGTTGCTGGTGGCTTTGACGCCAATTTGTGAACTCAAACCTTGCACCAGATCGCCACCCTCCGGCATGAATTGTACGCTGAAATCTCTGATCTGAACGAGAGGGTCGGCTGGTTTGTCGGCTTCTATTTTGGGTTTAAAAAATACCAGTTCACGTTGAAAAAAAAAGGTAGAATCAAAATTGCGCATGAAGTTGGTGTAGGCCCGCAGGAGGTATTTGCCTTCCGGCCAATCGCGTTCCGTGTCAAAATCACCCGTCCCTACGCCATCCTGGATCCCAATGTAGCGGCTGGCTTTGCGTTGCTGATCAGGCCCAACGAGTTCGACATACACGGGGTTGCTCAGCAGCGAAGGCAAATGTTCGGGACCTGCGGTCAGGTAGGCGCTGAACCACAGGTTTTCACCCAGTGCGTAATGCGGCTTATCGGTGTGGAGGTAGACTTTTTCAGTTGGATATTTGGTTTGGTAGTTTTTGAGCTGTTGCTGGAGGCGTTCGGCCAGGCCGGGAGGCCAGAAAAACCAGGATAGTGGGAAGATTAGGAGTGCGTAGGAGGGGAGGTAAGTTGAGCCTTTCATGAGGGTTTTGCGATTAGGATGTGTCGGTAGAAATGGTGATTTACTTGAACAAATATACGGGCATTTTTTGGTGAAAAACTGATGGAGCGTGCTGGTTTAACCATTTTTAACATTAAATGCGCTTATGCTAAAAATGAAAAAGGGACAATGCACTGCACTATCCCTTTATCTGTTGATTTTCAATAAATTTTACCCCTTCAAATACCCCGCTCGCCAAATCCAAATGCCCCCTGCTGCAATCACTACCCCCAGCGCCACCGGCAAACTAAACCCCTTGGCAATAAACCCAATCACTGCCGGGCCACCCAAAAAGCCAACCATGGCAAAGGTGTTCATTGTAGCCAAACCCGCACCGGGGGCCATGCCAGGTACTTTAGCCGCAGCACTGTACAAAATAGGTGCACCCAACGATACCCCGGCACCCACCATGGCAAAACCAATCAACACCGTAGCTGGATAAGGCAACAATACCGCCAGCAACAAGCCACTGGCAGCAACACAGCCACCCACCCGCAACACTTTTCCGCCGCTGTGGTGCTTCAGAATGGCATCCCCCGCAAAACGGGTCAGCGCCATAAAGAGGGCGTAAGCCGCAAAACCCCAACCCCACAGGGCTGCAGGCGCTTTGACAATTTCCCGCATGTAAACCGCCGACCAGTCGGCCATCGTTCCCTCGGTCAGATTGGTACACAAACTGATGGAAATCAGGCCCCACAGCGCCGCATTGGGCAAACGAAACTTAGGACGTGGCCCCTGGCTTTTGCTCACCATGACCTCGCTGGGCACTTTTTGAAACGACTGGTAAATGAATAGCGTTGACAAGAGCAGAATCGATCCCATGAACATGACGTGCGTGACCGGATGTACACCCATACCCATCGAAGTGGCGCCGAGCGCTGAACCAAACATGGCTCCACTGGACCACAAGGCATGGCAGGTCGACATGATGCGGATGCCATCATATTTTTCGAGGCTGGTTGCCGCCGTATTCATCGAAACATTGGTGGTAGAAAAAGTGGTACCCATCACAAACAAGGCCAAGGCCACCAAACCCACCTGGGGCATCAAAAAAGGAATGACAAAAAACAGTGCACCCAAGGTACGGGCAATTAGGGTAGCCCGAACAGTACCCAGCCTATGCAAAATTCCGACTGAAAGTGGATTCATCAGGGTAACCCCGGCCGGTAGCGCCAACAGCAACAAACCCAATTGGGCCTCATCCAGTTGAAACTTCTGCTTGATGTAAGGAATCATCGACGACCAGGTGCCAAACAACAATCCTTGCATGGCGAAAACCAATCCGATGGCTCGGCTGGTACTGTGGTTGAAAAAGAGACGTAAGTGCGCAGTCATGTTGAGTTGAAGAGTTTAGGGTTGAAAAGTTGAAGAGTTTAGGGTTGAAAAGTTGATTGTGAACCCAAAAGCAATGGTGACTCTCTTTCACTTTTCACTTTTCGCTATTCATTTTCTACAAAGTTACGGGCATTTTCCGATACCCACACCACTACTGCATTAACCGCTTTCGACGCTGTATTGATCTACTTTTGCCGGGTGGTGCTAAATTTCTTAAAAAAAAGTTATACCTTGAAAAACAAAACAATATCTTTCTGGCATCCAGCGTAAGCCATATTAGTGGTCATCGCTATGGATTTCTACTCAAAACATCCGCCTTATGAGAAAACAATGCTTAACAAGGGCATTCTACATCCTGGCAGTGCTATGCTTTGCTGCCAACCTCTTACCTGCTCAAGACCTTTTTGAGCTCAAGTTTACCGACAAATTAGGTGTAAAGTACAAAGGACTTCTGGTGCTTTTTAACGACAGCAAAATGTACATGCGGGTGGCCTACAATGCCGAAAACATGTACAAGGTAGTGAACGTGGATTACAAATCGGAACATGGAACAACCGACGGCAGCGAATACCTGGTACTGATGGGTTCAAACCCCCGGTTCATTACCCAATCGGGGCAATACGGTTACAATCCGGATCACATCATTTTTTTGGAAAAACAGGAAAAACCCTATTTGACCGACGACCCAAATGACACGTCCAAGCTTCTGCATGCCGATGCATTCAGGGCTTTGACCAAAACCGACATCACCGATCCTTACCTGCGTGAATTTTACTCCTCTGATGAAGCCGATTACAAGGCTTTACGCAGGATGTTCAATCTGGACTTGAATAGTTTGACCCTCAAGCCGAAAACGAATACCAATACGTATTCAGCGGGCACAACCCTGCACCTGGTCATTGCCGCGAATACCAACATTGGCGATATCGGGATGAGTTGTGCTCGCGACCAAGCTTCCTTGACTGCAGAATTTAAAGGAATTGCTACTTCATTGGGTATTGGGTACAAGCAGTACTTGATCAACGGCGATAATTTTACCAAACCGGCAGTGCTGAATACACTCAATACCTTGGTTCCGGGCAGCAATGACGTGGTAGTTTTTGTGTACCGAGGCCACGGTTTCCGCTGGAACGATCAACAGGGTGCCTGGCCACAATTGGACATGCGTAGTTCTCCGTATACCCGGATTGGCGAGAACACCGCGCTGGATTTGGACTTTGTGTTCAAAAACATCAAAGCCAAAGGTGGCCGTCTGAATATCGTGTTGGGGGATTGTTGCAACTCCGGTATTGACATCAGTAGCCCGCTAACGGGCAGTGAGTTCCTGGCAATGCAAGCCAACAACAATTACAACGACGACAAGCTGCGGGCTTTGTTCATGAATTCCAAAGGCAACTTGATGGCCACTTCCGCTAGTCCGGGAGAGGTTTCCTGGGCGAATAATGCCAATGGCGGCTTTTTTACGGTCAGCTTTTTGCAATCGCTGCGCGAAGAAATCAGTTTCCTGCGCGAGGATACCGCCGATTGGCGAGACTTGATCAACAATACTGTAAATGGAGCCAAAAGAAAATCCTCTAAAGGAGTTTGTAGCAATTGTACCGTGCAAAACGGGATTTATCACTACGACGTTACGCCGAAAAATTGATGGTAATGCTAAAGCTATTCATGTGCTTGTTGAGTGTTGTCTTGCTGGGAAATAAATCCTGTAATTCTGGAGCCTTAGGGGATTTTGTGAACCTCTTAAAAACTTCGGATAAGGTTGAACTTTTTGTTGTGGAAGCCTTTCCTACCGCTGCTCAGGAGCAAACCCTGGACGCTACTTATGTAGCCGATTACAAGGTGAGTGAGTTTATTCCAACGGACCCGGCTGAAGCTACCGCCTTGACCTTTGCCGCGGTGGATGTCAAAAACTTTGATCTGATTAATGTTAAAAATTGTCCTTTCATGGCCAAATATGCGTTGCGTTTCAGCAAAGGAAAGGATCGGGTGACGATGGTGATCAGCCCGGCAGCTTGCGGTAAAGCACGTATGATTTTTGCTTCCGGCGCCAAGGAAAAGAACCTGGAGCTTACGCCGGAGAACAGTTTGGAGGCAGCGATTCAAAAAATAGTGAGTAAACAGGCTATTGTAAAGTAGCTTAGACTGCAATAGCCAAACAGAGCCCCCCATGACCTAAGATCAGTCATGGGGGGCTTTTTTGATGGAAAAAGCTTGAATTCCAAGTCGATTTTAAAAAGTATACTCCAAATCCACCTTATAGCCCGTACTGCAACTCGTACATTCAATCCGCAAGCTTTCCGGGAAATTATTGGTTTCATTGTACGCTTTAAATTTCAAACCACCCATAAAATCGTCGGTATCAGGAGCGGTATCCTTGTCCCATAACTCGATGGTGTATTCTTCAAGTGGGCTGGTCAATTCAGGCTTGGTAGCGGGGGAAAATACCGGATTTTGGCCAGAAGCAGGATCGAGCGGAAATGGGAATACTGGTCCTGTCCAGATTAAAGTAGTGCCTTTGTAGATTTTCATGTACACATCGGGGCCATCGGAAGGGTCCCAATTGCCACCTGTCGTAGTTTTGGCCGGGTATTTGGTCAGCTCCAGTTTAGTGAATTTAATCACTTTGGGTGTTTGCTGGGTTCCGCAGGTTTCGCCCGTCCAGCGTTCAGTACAACCACAGTTGCCATTATCGCAAGTGCCGCCATTCAGGCAGGTTTTTGACTCGCATGGGTCTTCTTTTTTGCAAGAAATGGTGCCAAAGAGTAACAAGAACCCAACTAAGGCCAAATAGAAGAAATAGGATTTTGTTTTCATGATTGCAGTGATTAATTAAAGTTTTAGGGTTATTCTAATGCGGTTAGAATACACTGCAATTTACTGGCCGGGAAAAGTGCTCCGCCTCACCCAAATGGGTGAATTTTTACAAAAAAACAAAAAAAAGGTACAAAATAGCCGAGACCATTCTGTACCTTTTTTAATTCCCGATTCCTAATGTTTTTTCATTTTTTCACAGTTCAAACTTGATTCCCTGTGCCAAGGGCAACTGCGTGCTGTAGTTGATCGTATTGGTTTGTCTGCGCATGTACGCTTTCCAGGAGTCGGAGCCACTTTCGCGGCCACCACCGGTTTCTTTTTCGCCGCCAAAAGCACCACCAATTTCAGCACCACTGGTGCCGATGTTGACGTTGGCGATACCGCAGTCTGAGCCGGAAGAAGAAAGAAAAAGCTCCGCTTCACGCAGGTTATTGGTCATGATGGCCGAAGAAAGCCCTTGAGGTACGCCGTTTTGAATGGCGATGGCTTCGTCCAAATCCGCATATTTGAGCAGGTAGAGGATCGGGGCAAAAGTTTCATGTTTTACAATCGCGGCATCAGGGTTGATTTCGGCGATGCAAGGTTTGACGTAACAGCCGCTCTCATAACCAGAGCCTTCCAGTACACCGCCTTGAACCAGCATGGTACCACCTTGCGCTTCAATTTTTTCCAGTGAAGCCAGGTAATTGCGTACCGCAGCTTGATCGATCAATGGCCCCACGTGGTTGTTTTGATCGAGCGGATTGCCAATGCGCAATTGGGTATACGCCTTGGCTAAACTTTGGCGCACGGTATCGTAAATACTCTCGTGAACAATCAGGCGGCGGGTACTGGTGCAACGTTGTCCCGCTGTGCCCACTGCACCAAACAAAGCCCCGGTAAGTACAATATTGAGGTCAGAGCTTGGCGTAACGATGATGGCGTTGTTGCCGCCAAGTTCCAGAATGCTGCGCCCCATGCGGCCGGCCACTACCGCTCCCAGGGTGCGGCCCATGCGGGTACTGCCTGTAGCCGAAATCAAGGGCACCCGAGTATCCATGGACAGGAATTCCCCGACGCGGTAATCTCCGTTGATGATGCTGGAGACGCCTTCGGGAATCTCGTTTTCACGCAATACTTTGTGGAAAATATTTTGACAGGCAACGGCGCAAAGCGGCGTTTTTTCAGAAGCTTTCCAGATGCTAACGTCGCCACAAACCAGCGCAATCATGGAGTTCCAGGACCAGACGGCAACCGGGAAATTGAATGCCGAGATGATGCCTACAATACCCAGTGGATGCCACTGTTCGTACATGCGGTGACCAGGGCGCTCGGAGTGCATGCTGAGGCCGTACAATTGGCGGGAAAGGCCTACTGCAAAATCGCAGATGTCGATCATTTCTTGTACTTCACCCCAGCCTTCTTGCAGGCTTTTGCCCATTTCGTAGGACACCAAACGCCCCAGGGCGTCTTTGTGCTTGCGGAGTTCTTCGCCGTATTGACGGACAATTTCACCCCTTTTGGGGGCCGGAACGTTGCGCCATACTTGAAAGGCTGCTTGTGCTTTGGCTACGGTGAGGTCGTATTCCTTACGGCTGGTGGTACTGACGCTTCCGATGAAAGCGCCATCAACCGGTGAATAGGAATCGATGTAGGTTTGAGAAAGGGCTGAAGATTCGAGCCCGGTGCTGGTTCCGTGGTTTTTTTCCTGGAGACCGAGCACTTGTAGAAAATCTTTGTTCATTGGTTAAGGGTTCGGGGGTTCGGGGGTTCGGAGGTTCGAGGATTCGGAGCGCTGAACCCTCGAACCCTCGAACTCCCGAACCCCCGAACCCTATTTATTTAAGCAGCTGCTTCACAATTTCCGACACCAACTTTCCGTCCGCCTTGCCGGCCAATTGTTTGGTAGCTGCGCCCATCACTTTACCCATGTCTTTGGGGGAGCTAGCACCTACTTCGGCAATGAGGGCTTGAAGAATGACGGTCAATTCTGCGGCATCCAATTGTTTGGGCAAAAACTTTTCGATTACGCTCAATTCTTCCCGTTCTTTTTCCGCCAAATCGTTGCGGTTTTGTTCGACGTAGATCGACAAGGACTCACGGCGTTGTTTGGCCATTTTTTGGAGGATCTGGACTTCTCGCTCTTCGTTGATTACGTTGCCGCTGCCATCGGTTTTAGCCAAAAGGATTTGGGCTTTGATTTCACGCAGGCCTCTTTTTGTGGCTTCGTCTTTGGCTTTCATTGCCTCTTTTAAGGCTTCGTTGATCCGATCTTCTAATGTCATTTTACTGATAGTTTAATGATTGCAATGGGAAGACAAACAAGCAAAGGGATTAGTTTAGTTCCAGGCCACAAAGGTAAGTAACGGGGCGGAAAACAAACAGGGAATCTTAGATTATCCTTAACTTCCTGCCCGTTGCAGGGATTAGACTTTATGTACAACTTGATAAACCTTCCATTTTGAACAATCTGCCTTTACTTGAACTTCGCTCGGTTTCCAAATCTTATGGTGTAGAAGCGGTGGTAGACCAACTCAGTCTAAGTTTGCATACAGGCGAGATTTTTGGGCTATTGGGGGAAAGTGGCGCAGGCAAAAGCACCCTGCTCCAACTGGCGGCGAACCTCATTAATCCAGATCTAGGAGAAGTCTGGTTGGGTGGAGAAAAACTCCCTTTGCCCAGCGATTTGCTCATTCCGGGGCATCCTGACATCAAAATTGTACACCAGGATTACGGCCTTTCGCCAAACCTTTCGGTGCGAGAAAACATTCGCTATGCACTGCGGTATTATGAAAAAAGTTTTCGTGATGCCCGAATTGAGGAATTGCTCGAGCTTTGCCAATTGCAAGCACTGGCCGAACAGCCCGCTAAATTGTTGTCGGGTGGAGAAAAACAACGCACCGCCATTGCCCGGGCATTGGCCGAAGAAGCGCAAATTTTGCTACTGGATGAACCTTTTGCCCACCTCGATTTACTCAATAATCGCCGCCTGGCCGAAACCATCCGCAAGTCGGTGGCACTGAGTGGAGCGGCTTGTATTTTTGTCACCCATCATACCACTGATGCGCTGGGCTTGTCGCAGCGTATGGGCATTTTGCAGCAGGGAAGTTTGATTCAGGTGGGTACCCCACAGGAAATTTACCATCAGCCCTTGAATGCTTACGTGGCAGGTTTGAGTGGAGAGGCCAATGTGCTGGATCTGACCTTGGCCGAGCAGTATTTTGGTAGGCACAATTGGCATGTTTTGCCCAATGCACAAGTGCTGATTCGCCCGGAGTACCTGCATGTACAAGCTACACCAGGAGCAGATGGCCTGAAAGCAGAAGTGCGGTGGAGTATTTTTGAAGGGAGCCGTTACCGGGTTTGTGTCCGCCTGGGGCAGTTTGATTTGATGGTGTATAGCGATAAAGCAGTAAAAGAAAAGCAAGAAGTGGGGATCAGTGTAGTTTAAGGTTACAAAAGTGACCAGCAATGGAGTTGGACTTTCCAGTAAAACAAATACTAACTAACGTTTGTTTGTATTTAAAATGAACGTACCTTTGCCCTCATTGATCAGGCAACAACACCAATGAAGTTTTATCCATTAACCGTAGCAGCTATTTATCGAGAGACCTCCGATTGTGTATCGGTGGCCCTGAACGTACCCACAGAATTGCGGGCGCAGTTCCAGTTTGTAGCAGGCCAATACCTTACCTTTCGTACCTGCCTGAGGGGGGAGGAGATTCGCCGTTCCTATTCGATTTGTAGCAGTCCACTGGACAAAGAGTTGCGCGTAGCCATCAAAAAAGTACCTGGGGGTAAATTTTCCACGTTCGCCAATGAACAGCTTGTGGTGGGAGATTCCATAGACGTATTGCCGCCCATGGGGCGTTTTGGGAATCAAATTCAAACCCCTCAAACACGGTACTGTGTTGCCATTGCCGCAGGAAGTGGGATTACACCCATCATGTCAATTCTAAAAACGGTACTCCGACAGGAACCCCAGAGCCAGGTATGTCTGATTTACGGGAATAAAAACCGCAGTTCCATCATTTTTAAAGAAGAGTTGGAAGCGCTCAAAAACCGCTATATGGGTCGCTTGAGCATACACTACATCCTGAGCCGGGAAATGGCGGATGCCGAAATTTTGCGCGGTCGGATTGATCAGGAAAAATGTCGCTTCTTTTTGCAAAAACTCATTCCGGCCCAGGCCGTGGACCACTACCTCATCTGTGGTCCGGAGGAAATGATCCACGATGTAAAAGCAGTTTTAGCTGAAGCGGAAGTCGATCCCCACAAAATTCATTTCGAATTGTTTGGGGTGCAAAATACCCTGCGAACAGAAACAGATGTCCCGGAACTGAACGGCCTGCACAGCAAAGTCAAAATCCGTTTGGATGGCGTGACGTTTGACTTGTCCGTTCCTTACAACGGAGAACGCATTTTGGATGCCGCTCTACGTGCTGGTGCTGATTTACCTTTTGCCTGCAAAGGGGGAGTGTGTTGTACCTGCCGGGCCAAGTTGGTGCAAGGCGAAGTACAGATGGATGTAAATTATGCTTTGGAGCCGGATGAAGTGGCGGCAGGGTACGTCCTGACTTGCCAGTCACACCCACGCGCTGAACAGGTTATCCTGGATTTTGATGCCAAATAAACCAATGTCCCAATGATGCAGACGCCCGATCCTCAATTACTATTTGACCTCAAAGTTGCCGAGGAACAACGCATTGAGCCCAAAGACTGGATGCCTGAGCCTTATCGCCGTACCCTCATACGGCAGATTTCGCAGCATGCTCATTCCGAAATTGTCGGCATGTTACCGGAAGGCAACTGGATCACCCGGGCCCCTTCCTTACGCCGCAAAGCGGTGCTGTTGGCCAAAGTACAGGACGAAGCGGGTCACGGACTGTACCTGTACAGTGCGGCGGAAACCCTGGGGGTGAGCAGGGAACAAATGATTGCTGATTTGCACAGCGGCAAGGCCAAATATTCCAGCATCTTCAATTATCCGACCCTTTCCTGGGCCGACATGGGTGCGATCGGCTGGCTGGTCGACGGTGCGGCAATCATGAATCAGGTGCCTCTTTGTCGGACTTCTTATGGACCTTATGCCCGCGCGATGGTAAGGATTTGTAAAGAAGAGAGTTTTCATCAGCGCCAGGGGTATGAAATCATGATGACTTTGGCCAAAGGTTCACAAGAACAAAAAGCCATGGCCCAGGATGCACTAAATCGTTGGTGGTGGCCTGTGTTGATGATGTTTGGCCCCAAAGACGATGAATCGCCCAATACCGCGCAGTCGATGCAATGGAAAATCAAACGTTTCAGCAATGACGAACTGCGCCAAAAATTTGTTGACGCCACAGTTCCTCAAGCAGAATACCTGGATTTGACCATCCCGGACCCCGACTTGAAATGGAACGAAGCGCGTGGGCATTACGATTTTGGTGCCATCAATTGGGAGGAGTTTTGGGAAGTCGTCAAAGGCAATGGTCCCTGCAACCGGCAACGCCTGGAAGCAAGGCAGAAAGCGCATGCGGAAGGGGAGTGGGTGAGAGAGGCTGCGATGGCGTATGCAAAGAAAAGAGTTATGAGTTATGAGTTATGAGTTTATGAGTTATGAGTTATGAGTTATGAGTTATTTGAATTCATAACTAAAAAAATAGCACTATGGAATGGCCTTTATGGGAAGTTTTTATCCGCAGCAAACAAGGACTCGACCACAAACACGTGGGTAGCCTGCATGCGGTAGATGCACAAATGGCGATGGAAAATGCCCGCGATGTGTACACCCGCCGCCGCGAAGGCGTGAGTATTTGGGTTGTGGAATCCAAGTACATCCACGCTTCCAACCCCGATGAGCAGGAATCCTTTTTTGACCCTGCGGATGACAAAGCCTACCGGCATCCTACGTTTTACGAAGTGCCGGATTCCATCACCCACATTTAATCCGAACGCATGTTTGATACCAAGACGTACTCAAGTGAGGTAAATCAGGCATTGTGCGATTACCTGTTGCGGCTCGCTGATTCCAGCCTGATCTTGGGCCACCGCTTGTCGGAATGGTGTGGTCATGGCCCGATTTTGGAACAAGACATCGCGATGTCGAATCTGGCGCTGGACTTGATTGGACAAGCGCGTAACTGGTACCAACTGGCTGCGCAACAAGCCGGACTAGGGCAAACCGAAGACGATTTGGCGTACCTGCGCGATGCACCTCAATACCGCAACGTCCTTTTGGTTGAGCAACCCAATGGCGACTTTGGCCAAACCGTAATGCGCCAATTTTTATTTGATGCCTACCATTATTATCTGTTGCAAAAATTGGGGCAATCTGCTGATGAAAACATTGCAGCCATTGCCCAGAAATCTTTAAAAGAAGTTACCTATCACTTGAAGTGGTCTTCGGAATGGGTGATCCGTTTGGGTGATGGCACCGAAGAAAGCCAGCGCCGGATACAAACCGCTTTAAACAACCTGTGGGAATTCACGGGCGAACTTAGCAAACCGGATCAGACCGATGAGATTTTACATGCGGCGGGTTTGGTTCCTGACTTGAGAAAAATTCAAGCTGATTGGCAAAACCGGGTGCTTAGCGTGTTGACCGAAGCTACCCTCCAAATCCCCACCCGCACCTGGATGCAAAAAGGCGGCAAAGAAGGTATTCATACCGAACATCTGGGCTATATATTGGCTGAAATGCAATTTTTACAAAGAGCTTATCCCGATTGCGAATGGTGACCGATATCTGGCAATTGTTGGAAAATGTACACGATCCGGAGATCCCGGTACTCAGCGTCGTTGACTTAGGGGTCATCCGCGGCGTTGTCCAAACAGATGATGGTGTTGAAGTAAAAATCACCCCAACCTACTCGGGCTGCCCGGCGATGAACACCATTGCCCAGGATATCCGCCAGTGTTTGGAAAATGCCGGATTTGCTCCGGTCAAAGTAAATATGGTACTCAGCCCGGCCTGGACGACCGACTGGCTATCTGAACGGGGCAAACAAAAATTGTTGGAATACGGAATTGCCCCTCCGGTTGAACCATTAGCCAGTTCAAAAGCCTTGTTCGGTGCCGAACCACAGGTTTCTTGCCCCCAATGTCAATCCACCCATACTACGATGTTGAGCCTCTTTGGATCTACGGCTTGCAAAGCCTTGTACCGTTGCGAAGACTGCCTTGAACCTTTTGATTATTTCAAATGCTTGCGTTAAACGAACGAAGAAAATAGGAATAGTTGGAATTGAAAGCATGGGTACAGGTACTGCTGTAGTGCTTTGCTGTGACAGCTGTCAGGGCAGAAGTTTTTTTAAAAAGAATCTGCTGCCGCGACCTCCTTCATGCTCCAGGCCTCCGGTTTTCCCGCAAACAACACCTTTGTTTTGCTCCAGGTGCTTTGAAACAACTCCGATTGCCGGTACGCTTCCAAGGCCTCCGGCCCTTCCCAAATGCTAAAGGTGAACATTACCTCGGGCTGGCTTTCCAGGTGCAACAATTCCACATGATGGCACCCCGGGAATTGACGGATACGATTTTTACTCGCCTCAAAAATGGCCAAAAAGTCCTCAATGCGGTCTTTTTGAAAAGTCATTTTTACCATACGTTTGAGCATAAGGCTATCCTTTAAAATCGATTTGAATGGTATCTTCCAGTTTCAGTCCAAGCATGCTGCTGGCTTTGCCCATGTTGATGGCGAGTTCAAGATAATCAGCGGAATTGATGAGGCAGAGCGTTTCTCCAACTGCAACATCGTAATAATTGCGGTTGAGCTTGAGAATTGGATCGTTGCGTTTGAAATACAGCTCGAAGGCCCGATTTTGGCCTACCCGTTCAAACAATTCCCGACTGATGTTGCTGATGACATTCTCGTACTGGTCAATATAAATCACCGCTCCACGGATGCGATTGGGGCTGATCACGGGTTGAAACGTAATGCGCTGCACCATGTCTGTAATGGGTTCGGCAAATTGCTCGAAACTTTGGTCTTGAGTAAGGTGCCAGACGGATTGGGCAAATACATCCTTGATCGGGAACGAACTTTCAACAGGCACAGGTAGTGAAAAAACAGGTTCTTCGATTTGATCAAAAAGCAGTGCCAATACACCATTGTCGGGGGCGATGAAAAAATGCCCGGCCTGGGTTAAGCCTAAAAAACGTTGCTCAGCACTGGCCAGATCATTCACCCCAATCAGGTGAATGGTGCCTTCCGGGAAGTTTTTCCAGGTGTTGCGCAAAATAAATGCAGCCTGAACTATGTCGTAATTGTTGATGTGGTGCGAAACATCTACGATCTGTAAATCAGGCTTGGCGCACAGCAAAGCTCCTTTGACCAATGCGGCATAGTAGTCTTGTAATCCAAAATCTGTCGTCAAAGTCACGATGGCCATTCCAATAAGTTTTCCATTTTTTAGATTTTATCCGCACACGAGTTGCTTTGAACGGCGCTAAAATCTTAATTTTACCCAAGATTTGGGCAAGGGATGGAACAAAATTATTGTTTCAAACCTTTGCTTGTATATAATTTCAAGTGCAAACCTTTTTTTGCTCATAATTAAAACGACGGAGGGACTATTGAGCGAAATCATTTTAACCATTGACGGCGTTGATCCCCTGGAACTATTTGGGGAGAACAACGCAAAATTAAACCTCTTACGCAAGGCTTATCCAGAAATCACCATTACCTCAAGGGGTACTAACCTGAAGCTGGCCGGCGAAAAGAAGTACACACAAGAAGCCAAGGCCAAATTTGAAATGATGGTCAAGTTGCTCAAAGAGCAGCATGCCCTTTCGGTTCAAACGGTTGAAGATTTACTCATGGGTGAAAACCTGTGGGAAACCAGGCTTCCCGAATCCGACAACAATCGTACGATCCTGCACACCCGTGATGGTAAACCCATCAGGGCCAAAACCAAAAATCAAAGACGCCTCGTTGAAGCAACCGAAACCAATGACATCGTTTTTGCAGTGGGGCCAGCTGGAACAGGGAAAACTTACACGGCAGTGGCATTGGCGGTACGTGCGCTCAAAAACCGGAAGGTCAAAAAAATTATTCTTACACGTCCAGCTGTAGAGGCGGGAGAGAGTCTTGGCTTTTTGCCAGGCGATCTTAAAGAAAAAATTGACCCTTACCTGCGGCCGCTCTATGATGCATTGGACGACATGATTGCACCCGACAAGTTGGCACAATTTATGGCCAACCGCATCATCGAGATTGCACCCTTGGCCTTTATGCGGGGACGTACGCTGGACAATGCTTTTATCATCCTGGATGAAGCGCAAAACTGTTCAACGTTACAGATCAAAATGTTTTTGACCCGCTTGGGGCCTACAGCTCAATGCGTCATTACCGGCGACTTGTCGCAAATCGATTTGCCCTACAACCAAAAATCTGGTCTGTACCGGGCCATGCAAATCCTGCGCCATGTTGATGGCATTGCCGAGGTTGAACTCAATGTCGAAGACGTAGTCCGCCACCGCCTGGTCAAAGAGATCATCAACGCTTACGAAAAATCGGACAAAGCGTTGCGGGAAAAAGCTGAAAAGGCCGAAAAATCGGCTAGAAAGGCTCGCGGCGAAGAAGAAGAATAGGTTCGAGAGTTCGGGGGTTCGTAGGTTCGAGGGTTCGCTCGAACCCCTGAACCCCCGAACCCCCGAACCCTACAACCCTCTATCATGTATTCCATACGAAAAACCAACACTACTTTAAGTGGCGAAATCACCCTCGCCGGTTCCAAAAGCATCAGCAACCGTACCTTGATCATCCGTGCGTTGTGTGGTGAAGCTTTTCCCATCACGCATTTGGCCAATGCCAAAGACACCGACCTGTTGCAAGGTCTGTTGTCCAGCAATGCCATCGTTCGTGATGCCGGGGCGGCTGGAACCACTTTTCGGTTCATGACGGCTTACCTCTCTACCCAGGATGGCATCCAGGTCTTAACCGGAACAGAGCGCATGAAACAACGTCCAATTGGGGTTCTGGTTGATGCACTGCGCAGTTTGGGGGCCAACATCGAATACCTTGAAGAAGAAGGCTACCCACCACTACAAATTGGCCCACCCAATGCCTTTGGCCGCAACAATAAAGTGCAAATTTCGGCCAATACTAGTAGCCAATACATTTCGGCGCTGCTCATGATTGCCCCAACCCTGCCCAAGGGATTGGTCTTGGAACTGGTGGGCAAAATAGTTTCACGGCCCTATATCGAAATGACCTTGGCGCAAATGGCCTATTTTGGGGTGAAACACGAATGGAAAGGCCAATTCATACGGGTGACTCCACAAGATTATCAAGCTCGCCCATTCGTGGTAGAGGCAGATTGGTCGGCAGCTTCTTATTACTATGGTATGGCTGCTTTTGCCACTGAACTTGATCTGCAATTGAACGGCTTGTTTGAAGACAGCCTACAGGGCGATGCCGTATTGACCGAAATCATGGCTCATTTAGGGGTGAAAACGACTTTTAATGCCAAGGGGGTACACCTGAGCAAGACAGGTTTACCACTGCCTGCGGTTTTTGAATACGACTTTTTGCGTTGCCCCGATTTGGCGCAAACCATTGCGGTGGTCTGTGCTGGCCTTGGTGTAACGGGTCGATTTACTGGGTTAGAAACCCTGCGCATCAAAGAGACCGACCGCATTGCTGCCTTGGATCAGGAATTGGCCAAAGTAGGCGTGAAGGTAATTGAGGAAAAGGTAGGAGCAGATGGTAAAGCTTTTTTCCGAATTGAAGGCAAAGCGGTAGTGCCGACTAAAGCACCAGAATTCGCAACCTATGAAGACCACCGGATGGCGATGGCTTTCGCGCCGCTAGCATTTTTGGGAAAAATCAACATCCACGAACCCGAGGTGGTGGTAAAATCGTATCCGGATTTTTGGCGGGATTTGCGAACAGTTGGGTTTGAAATTCTGGGCTAATTAAGAACGGTTGCCGAGCGAAGTCGAGGCAACCGTTCTTAATTAGCCCAGAATTTCAAACCTCCATAAAATAATTCGGTTCAACCACGATGTTTTCGTCCAGCGATTTGCGATAGCCAATGTGTACCCGATCGATCCAAACGCCCGTTTTCATGTAAATACTCACGGCCTCTTTGTTGTGGGCCCTCACCGTGGTGAGGTAAATGTTGTTGTAGCGTTTTTGGATGTAGTCCGAGTTCATGAACTCTACAATGAACGCAAAAATTCCTTTGGTTTTATAGGCAGGATGTACCCCAAAACCAGTGCCTTTGGCCTGCCTTTGGCGCGAGAGTTTTAATTTCAGTAGAAAAAGCGGCGCTTTCCACCAATTCAATTTCCCTTTGGTAAATTTTAGATAAGGATTGATGTCCGGAAAAAAAGCACAGAATCCGGCGGGTTTATCTTCGTAGTAAGCGATGCCCAAAAACTTGGGATCGATGATGTTCTTGACCTCTTTCATGAGTTTTTTGAATCCCTCGGGGTCAGCGGGGCGGAAATGCTCATAATGGCCAAAAGCGGCATTGTATACTTCGGTAAAATCGAGCGCGTATTTTTCCAGTTTGGCCGGGTTGTAAGTTTCTACCTGGATATTGTTGTTGCCAGATCGAACGCGCTGAATTACCGCCCTCAAGCGATCCAGGTCAATTGTATTGGGGTGGCCCTTCATGGTCAGGATCTGTTCCCAGGCGATGTAGCCATTCGCCTCAAAAAGCCCACTATAATAAGGTGGGTTGTAGGTTTCCTGGAATAGTGGCGGATCAAACCCTTTTTGCAGCAAGCCCCAAAATTTATCCCTGCCGCCAAAATTTATTGGCCCATCAATGGCTTTCATTCCTTTTCCGCGCAGATAGGTTTCGGCGGTATCAAACAATGCCTGGGCATAGCTTGGTTCGTTGATGCATTCAAAATAACCGATGCCCCCCAGGGGATAAGGTTGAATTTGGTTGTTGCGGTGGTCGATGAATGCCGCGATGCGCCCGGCAGGCTTGCCCTGGTCATCCAGCAGCACAAACACTTTAGCCTCGCCATGCTCAAAAGCCAGGTTTTTTCCAGGGGTGAAAGTTCCCTGCACGTCTCCTTCCATAGGGGCGATCCAATTGGGGTCGTTGATGTAGATGCGATGTGGAACTTGATGAAATAGTTTCCAATGCTTTGGTTCCTGGACTTCGATAATGGTCATGGTAAAAGAGTTGTGGCTGCGAAGGTAAATGTCAGCGGGCAATTTATAGCATTAGTTTAAAGCTATGGATTCGGTAATGCAAGATAATCAATCTTTGCGCTTATTAAATCTCGCCCTATCGCCGCAATTTTTTCAATTGTTCCATAAACCATTCTTTCATGTGTGAAGGAAGGATGCGGGAGTTGTTGATTTGATTTTGCAGCACTTCAATTTTTTTGCGGTCGTTGAACTGAATTTTGATCAATCGTTTGGAGGCACTAATGAGTTCCTTAAAGGACATCTTGTGGTAGGCCAACATTTTTTTACGGTTGATGTAGGCCCGCATGCTGTCCAGTAAAGATTCCAGGGCCAAAAACTCATCTTTTTCATAATAAAGACGAATCAGCATGGTTTTGGCGGTAAGGTTAATCAGGATGTCGTCGATGTCGAACTGGATCAGCAAGTCCTGCGCCCGATCGTAGTCGCCTTGTTCAAAGTACAAACGTGCCAGGGCAAATTTGACAAAATTATCACGGTACTCTGGTCCCAGATACTGTTGGTATTCTTCAATAAAGCTGCTGACCCAGTCAAATTCCTTGAGGGTAGTACCCGCTGTAACGATGTTGCGGAAGTTTAGGGGGCTCAAAAAGCCGCTCTCTAGGAGAATATTGTTTTCCAGCCCCTTTTTGTACAGTTCGAAAGCCTCCCTTACGAAGGATTTCCCCCCAATGTTCATTCTGCCGATGCAATAATTAATGGCAATCAGGTACAAATCGGATTTTTCCGCATTGTTGAAAGCGTAATCGTAGTTGTGCAGGTCTTTTTTTACTTCAAAAAAATGTTCTTCCTCTTGTGGAAAGCGAAAAAGATTGTAGATGTGGTAGTAGACCTTGATAAAAGGTGTTTCAAAAATACTCTCTTTACCTTTCAGGTAGGCCAAGAGAGGGTCCAGCATCCCAAAGTCGTAATCCTTTTTGTAGATTTTTTGGTGTGAAAGCATTAAACAAGCTAGTTTTAGCTTTTTGGCGATAAAAGCCATCTCCGCCAGATCCGACATCTCCTGGTAATTCAAGGCCACGGCCCTAGACTTTTCACTCAGTTGAAGCAATTTTTCTTTTTCGATGATGTAACGTTGCTCCAGGGTTTCATCATTCAGTAAAGGGAAGGTTTCGGTTTTGTACTGGATTTCCTTCATGACTTTGTCATGGAGTTTGAGCAGTTTTCGCTCCCGATAATTTTGGGCAAGGTACAACTTGGATAAAATTTCGTCTTCTGAAGCTTTTTTGAAAGTGAAGTAGGACTCAATGGATTCTTGTAAAAAATAGATGGCTTGACGCATTCTGGCGTCGTCATAAGCTTCTTTAGGATACAATTTTCTGAAAATTCGTTCTTTTTCCAGGCTTTTGTCATCTTCCAGGCGGTTGCTACTCGTTAGATACTCATATAATTGTACCACGTCTGAGCGTTGATTGTGTATGGGGAAACGAGCCATTTCCGCAATTCTCGGGTTTCTTTCTTGGAAAGTGAAGATAAAATGTGGATCAGTTGACTATTTTGCATGGCTTAAAAAAGTTTTTTCAACAGGAAATTTGGCTGTGTAAAGGTATAAAATCTTGTGAATCAAACCCTATAAAAAAGAAAACACGATGATGGATCAACAAAATAAGAGGTTTTTTTTCAACAATCGTCGATTTTTGTCTTTGTTTCCAGCAAAAAGGAGATGCATCTTTGTATTGCATTCAGCAGTAAAGGAATTAGAATTAGCACTCATGAAACTCCGACCAGCAAATAAGATGATGTACATGCGCACTTTTGTAGTTGCACTCATCTTATTCGTTCTGGCTGCTGGAGAGTTGAAAGCACAGGGATGGCAGTTCAATTTTGGCGGTTCTAAAGAGGACGAAGGTTGGGCGGTCTTGCAAACTGAAGACGAAGGATTCATCGTAGTTGGATTCGGTGAATCCTTCGGCACAGACAATGATCAGAATATTTTCGTAGTACGTACAGATATCGATGGTACAATTTTATGGACCAAGTACTACGACGAAGGTTTTCAAGAGCAAGCAAGATCAATCATCCCAACGGCTGATGGTAATTACCTCATCGTCGGTAACATTATTGGAAAACCGGGCGAGAGGGAAAACATATATCTTTTAAAAATAGACCGCAAAGGCGGTCTGCTGTGGAGCAAGCAATTTGGTGGAGCAGGAAACGAACGTGCAAACGACGTAGTCCTCGATTCAGACGGAGGATTCTCCGTGATTGGAACCAGCAAAAACGCCACAGAGGAGGATGAGAACATTTTATTGGTGAAGTTTGATGCTGAAGGCACGGCTACCTGGTCTAAAACCTATGGTACTCCGCGCAAAGACGAAGGCAAAAGCATCACCCGCATCGGAGAAGGTTACGCATTATTGGGCAATAGCCGCAATGAAACCGGATTTGATAATAATATCGTTCTCTACCGAGTTGACAAATTGGGTAACATCATCTGGGAACGCCGGATTGCTAATAGTTTCCGTGAAGAAGGGCGGTCAATCATCACTACACAAGATGGAGGACTAGCTATCGCGGGTGTCATCAACGATAATTCGGATGCCTTAATCGTAAAATACGATGCCAATGGCAACCAACGCTGGATGCGCTCGATCGGAGATGAAAACGTTGAAGAAGAAGCCAACGCCATCACTGAGTTGAAAGATGGCAGTTTGGTCATTACCGGTCTGAAATTAGTAAGTTCTGTAAATGTAGACCTCTTGGTCGCCAAAGTGGACGCCAAAGGCAACATACTATGGGAAAAAGCCATCGGCGATGGAGAATTTACTGAAGAAGGCCGGGACATTCAAGCTACCAAAGCAGGTGGCTACATCATTACCGGGTACAACGGCCAGCTACTAAACACGTTTAATGACCTGATTTTGGTCAAAACGGATGGCGCAGGAAACACAATTACCAATCGGGTCAATGGCCAGGTTTTTGTAGATCGCGACAACCAATGTGATTTCGATAACGGAGAGTCCCCCCTCTCTGGCTGGATCGTAAAAGCAACCAAAGGGATTGATGTAGTATATGGTACAACCAATGCAGAAGGTCGTTATAGCATCCTGTTAGACACAGGAATTTATAACCTGAAAGTATTGCCGCCAAACCGCTACTGGTCTACTTGTAGTACCGAAGGTGTAAATGTTCGTTTGCGCGAATTTTACGACTCACTTAACATCGACTTTGGTGCTAAGGCTGCGGTAAACTGCCCCTTTATGGAGGTAGACATTACCACTCCTTTTCTGGCCCAATGTAGTGAAGTGGACTACATCGTAAACTACTGCAACACCGGAACCGTAACCGCACAAAATGCTTATGTTGATCTTGCGCTGGACAACAAGTTGACTTTTCAATCAGCTTCACTTTCAGCCGAACAACTGGCAGATGGTAAATTTCGCTTCCGCCTTGGAAATGTAGCTGCCAATGGATGTGGTTCTTTTACGGTAAAAACCGCCCTTGATTGCAATGGCGTCGCCAACGGGCAGACGGGCCTCGTTTCCGCCAGGGTTTTCCCTGATACTTTTTGTCTGGATCTGGATCCTCGTTGGGACCGGTCAAGCATAGTTGTCAGGGGAATCTGCAAAAAAGACACAGTCATCTTTGAAATCCAGAATATCGGCAAAGGCGATATGAAGGAACGCAAAAAAGGGATTGTGGTGGTCGATGACATCATTATGCGCGATGTTAACCCAACTTACCAATTGCAAAGTGGAAAATCCATTGAAGTTGCAATTCCTAATCCGAACGGTTCAACCTTCCGTTTGTTCGCAGAACAATCAGAAGGACATCCGGGAAGAAGCCTGCCAACCGTGGCAGTCGAAGGATGTGCTGAAGATGGAGAACCAATCATAACGGGACAAGTTACCCAGTTTCCTGAAAACGATCAGGATCCATTTGTCTCGATTGACATACAAGAGATTTTAAGCGCTGTGCAGTCGGTGGCATTAAGAGGCCATCCCAAAGGCTATGGTAAACAAAGTACCATTGATGCAAAAACCGATTTGACATTTACAGTTATCTTCCAAAACTCCGGCAGTGATACCGTTCAGCGTGTAGTAATCAGAGATACCCTGAGCCAGGCAATCGACCCCACCACAGTCATACCTGGTTCCAGCAGCCATCCCTACTTTTTAGAAGTATATGAAGGTGGTATCGTGAAAATTACATTCGACAGTATCAACCTGCTACCTGCCAACGGCGGCACAGCGCAAAAAACTTACGGATTTGTTGAATTCCGGGCATCCCAAAAACCAAACAATCCCACGGGGACGGTCATCGATAATCGCGCTACGGTGTATTTCGATTACCGTCTACCCTCCGGAACCAACACCGTACGCTGGCGGATCGATCACTTCCCTGATTTTGTAAGGGTTCTTACTTCTAGTCAGGAAGTGTTCGTTCCAGGTGTAAAAGTTGACATCTATCCCAATCCTTTTAGTGAGATGGTGACTTTGGAAGTCAAAGGCCGTCAATACAATAGACTACAGCTGAACGTCTATGATCTAAGTGGAAAAC
This sequence comes from Haliscomenobacter sp., assembly GCF_016718685.1. Taxonomy (GTDB): domain Bacteria; phylum Bacteroidota; class Bacteroidia; order Chitinophagales; family Saprospiraceae; genus Haliscomenobacter. The sequence goes on from NZ_JADKCX010000018.1 coordinate 36,740, forward strand.
TGATTCAGCAAAAGTTCTTTAACAGCAATATTTGTCATGTTTATCGTGATCAGCTTGCCGCTGGTATTTATTCGTACCAGTTAATATCTGAAGGGCAACTAATCAACACAGGTAAGTTGATCGTACGGTAATCATAATCCCATAAACTTTAAAAGGTTCCTCGCTAAAAAAATGCGGGGAACCTTCCATTATCAAGCTGTTAAAGGCAACAAAACTTGACATTAGCTCGTTCTAATAAAGATTTTTAGGTCGTCTTATTTTTTCATGAGATTATGATTTGTTATTAGCGTGAGGCCGTACATCAGAGTGCGGCTTTTTTTTTGCCTACAACCCAACGAAAGCGCTGAATTGTCATAACAACGTCATAATGGTACAAGTATAGGCACAATATTTCAAAGTCGGAAAAAAATCATATAAAATATACAAAAATACCAGGAATGGGGTAGACGTGGGTTATGCATCCTTCCACCTCCACAGGTACCGACAAGCATAGGTACGATAAGGCCGCCAGGCCTCCGCAATCTCCGTCAATTTCTGGTATTGAGCTTTGCCCTCTAATTCCACTTCATACAAGCGAATCATAGCCTGGCGCACGCCCAAGTCATCGATGGGGAAAACATCCGGGCGGCGCAGCACAAACATCAGGATCATTTCCACCGTCCATTTGCCTACGCCTTTGATGCTGCTGAGGAGTTTTACCACTTCATCATCACTGAAGCCTGACCAGTCTTTTTGAAAAAGTTGATGTTCGAGGAAAAAAGTGGCGGTATTGCGCATGTACTGCGCCTTTTGATTGGATAAGCCTACCGCCCGCAAGCTCTCCTGTGGGGTATTCACCAATAGTTCCGCTGTGGGGTACGCTGTAGGGAAAATTGCCAAAAATCGTTTGAAAATGGTATCGGCTGCTTTGACAGATAATTGCTGCGATGCAATGGACTCCAATAGACCAAAGTACACATCGTTGTTGTCTGCTCCATAATCGGGAAAGGCAATATTGGGCAGGATGGAAGCCAATTTGGGGTCGCGGGAAAGATGAGCTATAATTTGCTCTTGCATGGGTTTTTAATTTTTTTGTTTAAAAACCCAGGCAAAATAAATCAATATTTTGAAAATGCAAAACGTTTATACGCGAACTTTGGCGGCTAAAGCTGCTTTTTGAAATTTCAACTCAACAAATTGTTCTTTAAAACCCATCCGTTTGGCCATCATCAACGCGGGGTGGTTGGGTTTGGCATAAATGGCGATGTCGCCATCAGCATAATCTACCGCCTTGTTGATCAATTCTTCCAGAAAGGTAGTTTGGGATTTAAAATCTTCGTGCAAAGCGGCAAGCACGAGTAAGTTTTCTGACTTGAAGCCCTGCATTCCTGTCTTATTAACGACAACACCTGCTACTATCCGGCTGTTGATGGAATAAGTGAGTACAAATCCTCCGAAGGAAGGTTTATTTTTGAGGGCATAATCCAATGCTTCTTGAATGGCACGGTATTCTGTGTCGGGCGTATGTACCCGAAAGAAGTTGAGTAGAGAGATGTTTTCAAAAGGATTTACCCCTGAAAACGCATTGTACATCTGAATGGAGCGTTCCATGCTGTAGTGGTAATGAATGAGTACGTAGATTTTTGCTCTTTTGCCTGATATGCACGAATGGGAATACCTTATCTCAATAGCTGGAAACGGAGTTTAATGTGAGGTCAATTTGTCATTTGCATGTAAAATAGTGTTTTTTGATGAAATCCAAAAAAAATCGGCCTTTTTATTTCATTGATTCTCAAATATGTTCATACGTTTACTTCAAGGCTTTAAAAAAGGCCAAAACCATAATCCGATGAAACACGTTCTCTTTAACGCACTTTGTTTGTTTGGAATTGTTCTGACCTCCGGTTCATTCGTTTTTGCCCAAAAAATAGAACGAGAGGTATTGGAAGCATTCAGTACTGAAGGATACACTGAAGCTTTTGTCGTTTTGGTAGAGCAGGCTGATTTGCGGTTTGCACAACAATTGCCCAATAAAGAGGCCAAAGGCGAGTATGTTTTCCAAAAACTAAGGAGCACAGCTGAGCGCAGCCAAGCCCCCTTGTGGAATATTTTGCGTAGCGCGAAAGTGAGTGCTACGCCCTTATGGATTGTAAATGCCTTGTACATCCCCCGATTGGATCAGGCTACCGCAAGTTTGTTGGCAGCGCACCCTGCGGTAGAAGCGATCGTCAGCAATCCTTCTACTTATTTTTCTGCCCCACGCATGGAAATTGAAAACAGCAGCTTGCGTTCTGCTGTTGAATGGGGGATTGAAAAAATAGGTGCGGCGGCGGTCTGGAGCAAAGGCTTTACCGGACAAGGAGTCGTTATCGCCGGGCAAGACACCGGCTACGATTGGGAACATATCACGCTCAAACAGAAATACCGAGGTACGGAAGGAAGTGCTATCAACCACAATTACAATTGGCACGATGCGATCAATAAAGCCAGCCCACTCAATGCTGACACCCTCAATCCATGTGGATTTGGCTCCAGAATACCCTGTGACGATGGCAGTCACGGCACCCACACCATGGGTACGATGCTGGGAGATGATGGGGCGGGCAATCAAATTGGGGTAGCACCCGGTGCGCGTTGGATGGGTTGTCGGAATATGGATCGGGGTTGGGGTAGTCCCTTTACCTATCTGGATTGTTTCCAATGGTTTTTGGCACCAACCGATTTAAAAAATCAAAATCCCAATCCAAAGCTGGCCCCACATGTGATCAATAACTCCTGGGGTTGCCCAGAAATTGAAGGTTGTGGACCGGGCAATTGGGGTTTGATGGAAAAGGCCATCATCAACCTGCGGGCTGCGGGTGTAGTTGTAGTTGTGTCTGCTGGCAACGATGGCAGCCAGGGATGTGGATCGGTCAACGATGCGCCAGCGTTTTTTCCCCAGTCTTTTGCGGTAGGCGCCACCCGCATCGACGATGTCATTGCTCGCTTTAGTTCCCGTGGCCCGGCGCGTTGGGGTGACTCACTCGTGCTCAAACCCAATGTATCGGCCCCAGGCCAGGGCATTCGTTCATCCGTGCCAGGTGGTTTTGCTTCCTTCAGCGGAACCAGTATGGCCGGGCCACATGTAGCGGGCGCGGTTGCGTTGATCATTTCGGCAAACCCGGCATTGGCGGGTCAGGTAGAAGCCATTGAATCTTTATTGGAAAAAACCGCCGTACCACTTACCGATTCCATGTCTTGTTCAGGACTGCGGGGAAGCAACAACCCCAATGCAGTATATGGGTACGGGCGGATCAACGTATTGGCCGCAGTTGAAGCGGCATTACTCATCACTCCAGTGGATACGCCAACGCAGCAAAAAATAGCCATTCGGGCTGCCCCAAATCCAGTTACCGAAGGCAGTACACAGGTAGAATTAGGCGCACTACCAGACGTGGGCAGATTGGAGGTCTTGGATCCAACGGGGAGGCTCTTGCAACGACACATGTTGCCACAAGCCAATTTTCAAACCAAAACCCTTACCTTGGACACTTTGCCAGCAGGCACCTATTTTATCCGGGTAATTGCGGGCAATGTTTATGGGTACCAGAAGATCGTAAAGATTTAGTTGAAGTGTTGAAAAGTTTATGGTTGAAAAGTTTGGTAACGCAAGATTTGGAATACTTTACTCGGTTTCTGTATCCATAAACTTGCGTAAAATGGCTTTTCAAACGCCTATTCTGTTCAACTACTCTTCAACTTTTCAACCCTTCAACTTTTCAACTTATGTTCAAAAATCCCTTCCTGCTTTTTTTAGGAACGGCTATCCTGCTGCGTATTTTTTCTTTTTTCCCTACCGTGATCAACCACGATGAGTCTACGTACATCGTCATCGCTGATGGGTTGCTGCGTGGGCAAACGTATTGGGTAGATAGCATTGACATCAAACCAGTGGGGATTTTTTTGATTTATGCGGCTTTATTAAAAATGGGGGCAGGCTCAATTTTTATGCTGCGCTTTTTTACCGCAATTTGGGTGGCGGGCACGGCTTATTTTTTGTACCGGGCCAAAATGGCGATGGGCAGTGATGATCGTGCTGCGCGTGCCAGTGGGATGATGTACCTGTTCATGTGTTCCTTATTTACGTTTTACGGCGTATCACCGAATACAGAGTTGTATTATGCCTTGTTCAATGCCATAGCACTGTGGTTGATTTTGGCTTTTCCCAGAGGAGCCCTGGGGGCTTTGGTAGCAGGCTTGTGTTTGGGTGCCGGGTTCATGATCAAATACACGGTAGCTTTTGATGCCCTGGCTTTGGGCTTGATTTTGGGCTTGTCCTACCTAAGTCCAGGAGCCAATTACGGGCGATTGTTGGGGCAATGGATTTTGCTGGTCCTTGGATTTTTGGTACTGCCGCTGGCTACTTTTTTTACGTATCGGGTTTGGGGATTAGAGGAAGCGTTTTTGCACTACACCTTTGGCGTTGGGGGGGCTTATCCGGCGGAGTTGAGTTTGGGCAATCGGGCACTTTTTCTACTTGACTTCTTGCTGCGCTTTTTACCCATTGCCCTCTGTTTTGGCTGGGGTTTGGTCAAAAAAACGAAGCCCTGGCTGATTGCATCGATTTGGGTGGTTTTGGTTTTGCTGGCCATCAATGTGCAGGGTAAACCTTTTGGCCATTACTTCATCCAGATGATGTTGCCTTTTGCGCTGTTGGCGGGGGAGTTTTTCGCCCGGGATGCGCCACGGCCTGTGTGGGTAGCGTTTTTGTTCCAATTCAAATATGGAGCTGCGGCTTTGGCTGTTTTATTTTTACTGAATCTCTTTTTTGCAAAAAAAAGACTACCTGGACAAACCGGATCATGCCCGTGAAACGGCCAATTACCTCCGCCCTCGTTTGTTTCCCGACGACCGGATTTACATGGGCAATTACCACCAAATCGTTTATCATCTGGTGCAACAGGAAAGCCCTACGCCCTATGTACATCGTTCTTTGATTTGGGAAAAACGGCACCGTCAGGTGTTGAAAATTAGCTTGACGAAGGAATTGGAGCGCATCCAAAAGATCAACCCTCGCTTTGTGGTGTTTCAACCGGAATTGCCGGATGAACCTGCCGCAAAAGCGTTTTTGTACCGCTATCGGGAGATTAAAAAAATTCGGGACAAGGCGGTGGTGTACGAAAGGCGGCCTTGGTGATTATTTGTTTTCTTTTTGGACAGGTACAGCCTGATTGGTTTTTTCTACTTTAAAGCTCAGCGCTTTCACACCTTCAATCTTTTCGGTACGCATGTACTGCTCGATGATGAACTGGTACTTACCGGCCTTTTCAAAGATCGCATTTTGTTGGATGGGAATCTCGATGGAGCAGGTTTGGCCACTACAAGAGCCATACCATTCACCGTTACCACCGGCCAAATTGAGCGAGAGAACCTGTTCACGCGTTTGTTGATCCGGAAAAATCGTCTTGATTTTGACGTATAAATTCTGGTAAGCAAACTCTGGACTGTGCTTCAATCCAATAACCAGGTTATACAGGTGGGCAACGTCTTTGATTTCTACGGCATGTTGCTGTAGACCCTGGTAAGTCCAGGTAGCGTTGTCGAATGAAGTCTTGTGGTTATAGACGTAATTGGGGCCACATGCGCTGAGCAAGAGGGCAACAAAAAGGCAAAGAGAACTGATCATTTTCATACATACTGCAACACAAAAATTTGATCTTGTGTTTTGGGCGTTTGAGGCTTCCTCGAAACGTCCAATACTCATCATTTATTTAACCCTTATTTAAAAAAGTCGCGCATTTTTTCGAAGAATGTGCGGTCAGACTTACCCGGCTGTGGCTTGAAGTTAGGCATTTCGCGCATTTTTTCAAGCAAACGCCGCTCTTCATCGGTCAGTTTTTTCGGCGTCCAGACATTGACGTAAATGAGCTGATCACCCCGTTCACCCCGATAGCCTTGTACCGATGGCAGTCCTTTGTCTTTCAGGCGGAATATTTTACCCGCTGGTGTACCAGGTGGAATTTTAATTTTGACTTTCCCCTCCAGTGTAGGAACCTCTTCAGAGGTGCCCAGGCCTACATCTGCAAAATTGACAAACAGCTCGTAGATGACATTTTGCCCGTCTCTTTGCAAGTGCTCATGGGGTTTTTCTTCGATGGTGATCATCAGGTCGCCGGCAGGGCCACCGTTGGGGCCCATGTTGCCTTTGCCCCGCATTTGGAGCTGCATGCCTTCTTCTACCCCGGCTGGAATATCAATGTCCAGGGTTTCTTCACCTTCGATGGTGCCCGCACCCCGGCATTTGGTACAATGGCTGGTCACCACCTGACCCCGACCTCCGCAGGTGGGGCAAGGCGTAGTGGTCGCCATTTGGCCGAGGAAGGTGTTGCGCACTTGGCGTACATAACCGCCGCCATTACAAGTATTGCAAGTTTTTACCGAGGAGGAGTCTTTCGCGCCCGTTCCCCGGCATTCGTCACAGGTCGTTTGTTTACGGACCTTGATTTTTTTGGTGACTCCGTTGGCAATTTCTTCCAGCGTTAGGGAAACTTTAATGCGTAAGTTGCCCCCGCGTTGCCCATTGACCCGACCTCCGCCTCCAGAACGACCACCAGCTCCACCAAAGAACGAATTGAAAGGAGACTCATCTCCAAAAATATCGCCAAATTGGGAGAATATGTCATCCATACTCATTCCCCCCGGACCATAGCCACCACTGCCACCGCCCATGTTGGGGTCTACCCCTGCATGGCCATAACGATCGTAACGCGCCCGTTTGTCTGCATCATTGAGCACCTCATACGCTTCTGCTGCTTCCTTGAATTTCTCTTCAGATGCTTTGTCGCCAGGGTTTTTGTCCGGGTGGTATTTCATGGCCAAGGTGCGGTAAGCCTTTCTCAAAGCCGCTTCATCGGCGTTTTTAGGTACCCCGAGTACTTCGTAAAAATCGCGCTTATTCGCCATGCTTTGTTATTTGCCCACCACTACTTTCGCGTAGCGGATCATTTTGTCTTTTAATTTATATCCTTTCTCCAGGGTATCAATAATTTTGCCTTTCAGGTCTTCTGAGGGGGCAGGTATTTCCGTAATGGCTTCATGAATTTCTGTATCAAACGGCTGTCCATTTGATTCCATGGGTTCCAACCCTTGTGCAGCCAGAATATGGTACAACTTATGGTACACCAATTTGATCCCTTCGCCAAAAGGTTCGGGGCTATTGGGCAATTCTCCAGCGGCTTTTACCCGATCAAAATCATCCAATGCAGGCAACAAGGCCTGAATGGTATCGCGAGCAGCCATATTCATCAAATCCAGGCGCTCTTTGAGGGTACGGCGCTTGAAATTGTCGAACTCTGCGATGTGCCGGATGTACTTATCTTGCAATTCGGCGTAGTCGCGCTGTGAGCGAGCCAATTGTTCTTCTACCGCAAACTCGGCACCTGCCGAGCTTTCTTCTTGCCCCTCGGCATCGTTCAGATTGTTTTCGTTTTCCACGGGTGTTTCTATGGTTTCTTCGTTGACTTCCATTTCTTTATCTTGGTCCTTCACGGCTTGAAAGTTTTTGGAAATGCTTAGCAATTATCTTGCCATGTCAGGAAAAATGGGGAATAGATGGTCAGCTTGTCAGTTTTTGTCAGAATGTCCTGCCAAAATTATTCGGCGATGATTTTTTCCACATCTTCAGGATGTACATTCACGCCCACAATTGTGCCTTGCGGATCGATGAGGTAATTGCTGGGTAAAGCCCTCACTTTGTATAACTGCGCAATAGGGGAGTTGAAAAATTTCATGCTACTGGTTTGATCCAGAATGTGATAAGGCCAGTTGAGTCCGTCATTGAAAATGGCGCGTTTCCAGCTTTCTTCATTGCGCTCAATAGCAATGCTGACCATGTGAAAAGCATCTGCTTTTTTGAGTTTTTTTCCCGCATAACGGGTATTGAATGCAACCCAGGCGGGATTTTCCATGCGGCAAGGACCACACCAAGACCCCCAAAAATCGAGCAAAACATAACTGCCCCGCAAATCCGAGAGCTTGAAGGCTTGATTATCGATGGTAACCGCCTGAAAATTCAAGGCTTTTTGGCCATTGATGAACTGTGGTTTGGTGTAAAAGTATTTCCCTGCATACACACCAATTACGGCCACCAAAAGGATCATCACCAAACGATCGAAAGTCAGTTTCATGAAAAAAAGTTGAGAAGGTTGAGAAGGTTGAGAAGTTGAGGGTTTGTCGCATTTGCGGTAGCCTCACTTCTCAACTTTTTTCAACTTTTAACTAAAATCAATCTCGGTATTGTCACCAATATTCAAACTTTGGCGCAAACCGGTGATGGACGCATCATTGCCAACTACAGAGTTCTGCAAGATGATTTCCTGAATGGCGGCATAATTGCCGATGATGGAATCCCGCACGATGGCGTTGCTGATGCGTACATTGTTGCCAATGGTAACATGTGGACCGATAATAGAGTTGCTGATTTGGCAATTTTCTCCAATGCTGACTGGGTGGATGACAATTGAACTGTCAAAATCTGGCAAATTGGCCGAAGCGTAGCCTTTGCGTCGCAGCATGATGGCATTGGTTTCCAGGAGCACATCTTTTTTGCCACAATTGAACCAATTGTCGACCTCGATGGTGCTGAATCGGGTGCCCGTTTCAATCATGCGCATCAGGGCATCGGTAAGCGGGAATTCGCCATCGGTACGGATGTTGTTGCTGATATTGAATTCCAGTGCCCGGATAAAAGCAGGAACTTCTTTGATGTGGTAAAACCCCACCATCGCCAGATTCGATTTAGGGATGCGGGGCTTTTCAATCAATTTGTTGACGAGGCCATCTTCATCATATTCAACAACGCCATATTCCCGAGGATCGTGTACTTTTTTTACACCCAATGTAGAATAGGGGTCGTTGAGTACTTTTTGAAAATCGAGGTCGATGATGGTGTCACCAAAAAAAACAAACACATCATCCGCATCACGAATGGATTCGCGAGCGGTCCAGATGGCGTGTGCCGAACCCAAGCGCATTTCCTGATTGACGAATTGTTTTTCGATGTCTGGATAGGCCTGCTCAACGTAATTTTTGATTTTTTCGCCCAAATATCCAATCACAAAGATGAAATCACGCACTCCGATCTCAATCAGTTGATCTATGATGAACGAAATGATGGGTTTACCCGCAACGGGAATCAAGGGTTTGGGTTGGGTATAAGTGAGTGGGCGCAAACGGGTACCGGCACCAGCCACAGGAATAATTGCTTTGGTATGCATGGTTTTTGCTTATCAGGGCTGTAAGATAGTTGAAAAGTTTAAAAGTTGAGAAGGTTGAGGAGTTGAGGCTACTGCGACATGCACAACTTCTCACCTCACACTCAAACCCATTTTTGCGTCAGCCTCAACCTTCTCAACTCCTCAAATCCTCAACTTTTAAATTTGGGAAAAACGGATTTTCACTCACCGAAACAATCAAGGGTTCAAATGGAGGATCAAAAGCCATTCCTTTGAGTATACTGCTGAGGTTTTCCTTCCAATCGGTTTGCCCATCGTCTGATTCAAGCCAGCATACAAACTGGGCTTGCCGATCCACGTGGGCACGCTGGTGAACCAGGGTCCAAAATACCCAGTCAGATTTTTTCCAACGAAGCCGAAACAACCAAGGTAACAACAAACGGTAACTCCACTTACGGAGGTAATGTTGCTGAATTTTTAGAATCGCCTCCAGGGTATCGGCAGCTTTTTCGCGCAACTTGTCTGCCAACATTGCGGGCATCGGCAGCAGGTCCGGTGGAACAGGAGCATTGACACGAGGATCACGGTTGAAATAATTTTTTACTTCCAGCAACAGCAATGGACCATCAGGAGGCAACACAATAAAATCGACCGCTTTGAAGCCAAAACCACTAAGCCCTCGATAAAAGGTGTGGCTATCAAACTTGCGCACCAGCCAATCTTCCGGGAAATGGAAAACCAAACCACTTTCGTGAAATGTCATTGCTAACCTTTTATTTAGGACAATGTAATGGCTTTTTTTGGGGCTTTGAAGTTTTGGGTGTTAATTTGCGGCAAATTAATTGAAGCCAATGTCCATTGCTTTTGACTCAAACAGTGTTGATTTTCAAAAATCTGAAGGATTGGTGCCGGTCATCGTCCAGGACTTTGCCACCGAAAAAGTGCTGATGCTAGGCTACATGAACCGCGAAGCGTTGGATAAAACCTTGGCTGAAGGAATCGTTACTTTTTTCAGTCGCTCCAAAAACCGCTTGTGGACCAAAGGGGAATCGAGCAGTAATTTTTTACATCTGGTGAGCGTCGCAGTAGATTGCGACCAGGATACCCTCCTGATCAAAGCCCGTCCTGATGGCCCTACCTGCCATACGGGTGCGGATACTTGTTGGAATGAAACCAACGTTTCGATCGATTTTTTGCGCCAACTCGAAAACGTGATCCGTCAACGGCGTGACCAGCCCGATGAAACTTCTTATACCGCTTCCCTGTTCAAACGGGGCATCAACAAAATTGCCCAAAAAGTGGGTGAAGAAGCAGTTGAACTGGTCATCGAAGCGAAAGATGACAACGCCGATTTGTTTTTGAATGAGGCAGCCGATTTGCTGTTTCATTATTTGATTTTGTTGTCGGCAAAAGGCTATGAGTTGGGCGATGTGGTGAAGATTTTGGAAGGACGGCACAAGAAATAATTATGTTTTCGCGAATGGATTTTGTGAAAATTTGTGCAATTTGTGGCTAATAAAATCCTTGTGATCTTCGCCGTAAGCGAGGACTAAATTTCATGGTTTTTTTTAAAGTAACCACAATGCTGCTCCAAACCTACCTCTCTTCACCATTCGGCTGCTTCGAAATCAAAGGCAGTAAGCTGGGCATCTCCTCCGTTAAAAAGGTGCAAAAAGACCCTTGCCCGGAGCAAACACACCCTGAAGAACTGCAAGACTGCGTGCAACAACTCCGTGAATACTTCAACCGCGAGCGTAGTGTATTTGAGTTGAAACTGGATTTTGGAGATACTCCAGATTTTACGGTAGCAGTTTGGAACGAACTGCTCAAGATTCCTTACGGCCATACCACCTCTTACCTCGCCATTGCCAAAGCCTTGAACAACCCCGAAGCCGTACGCGCGGTAGGCCAGGCCAATGCCAACAACAACATCGCCATCATTGTCCCTTGCCACCGCTGCATTGCGAGTAGCGGCGATTTACACGGTTATTTTTATGGCCTGGACATGAAACGGGCTTTGTTGGAGCTGGAAAATCCGCTTAGCTACGGGCGGCAAGGGAGTTTGTTTTAAAATTACCCCGTGCTAATTTTGATCCACAATGACTTCCATCTGAAAGTTTAATTTTTCGTACTTTTGCGCTCCGAAAATCGTCGCGCATGAGTTTTATCGAAGAATTAAAGAAACGCCGCACTTTTGGCATCATCAGTCACCCGGACGCAGGTAAAACTACGCTGACCGAAAAATTGCTGCTGTTTGGTGGGGCCATCCAAGTGGCTGGGGCCGTAAAATCAAATAAAATCAAAAAGGCAGCGACTTCCGACTTTATGGAAATCGAACGGCAACGGGGCATTTCCGTGGCTACTTCCGTGATGGCCTTTGATTACCGGGGTCTCAAGATCAACATCCTTGATACCCCTGGCCACGAAGATTTTGCGGAAGATACCTACCGCACCCTCACCGCCGTAGACAGCGTGATCGTGGTCATCGACGTTGCCAAAGGGGTGGAGCCACAAACCGAAAAAACTCGTGCGGGTTTGCCGCATGCGCAATACGCACATCATCGTGTTCATCAATAAGTTGGACCGCGAAGGGAAAGACGCTTTTGACCTGCTGGATGAAGTGGAAAGTAAACTCGGCCTGAGTGTTACCCCCTTGAGCTGGCCGATCGGCATGGGTAGCCGCTTCAAAGGCGTATACAGCATTTATGAAAAAAACCTGATCCTCTTTCAGTCCCACGGCAAACAAGAAGAAGAGGAAATCATCAGCATCACCGACCTCAACGATGAAAGGCTGGACAAGGAAGTAGGCAAGGACATGGCCAAAACGCTGCGAGATGAAACCGAGGTGATCAAGGATCTCTACCCCGAATTTGATCAGGAATACTACCTCGCGGGTGAACTCTCACCCGTATTTTTTGGCTCGGCGGTCAACAACTTTGGGGTGCGCGAATTGCTGGATTGTTTTGTGGAAATCGCCCCCGAACCCCTGCCACGCGAAACCGAAGAACGCCCCGTCAACCCGACCGAAGACCAATTCAGTGGATTTATTTTTAAAATCCACGCCAATATGGACCCCAATCACCGCGACCGCATTGCCTTTTTGCGGATATGTTCCGGCAAGTTTGAACGCAACACCAACTACCTACACGTTCGCCAGAACAAAAAGATGAAGTTTGCCAACCCAACTTCGTTTATGGCGGCCAAAAAAACAGTGATTGACGAGGCCTTTCCCGGCGACGTGATTGGTTTATACGATTCCGGCAACTTTAAAATTGGTGATGCGCTGACGGGTGGAGAAGTTCTGCACTTCAAGGGCATTCCCAGTTTTTCACCCGAACAATTCCGCTTTGTCAACAACGCTGATCCCCTTAAAACCAAACAATTGGCCAAGGGGCTGGATCAGCTCATGGACGAAGGTGTTGCACAAATGTTCACCCGTGATACGGACGGGCGGCGCATCATTGGCACGGTGGGTGCCCTGCAATTTGAAGTGATTCAGTATCGACTGGAGCACGAATACGGTGCCAAAGTAACCTACGAACCCGCTTCCTTGCGCAAAGCCTGCTGGATTTCATCTCCCGATGATGTGGCTTTAAAAGAATTCACTGCCCGCCGCAAAAAAGACCTCGCGCACGATACGGAAGGCAAACTGGTTTTTATGGCCGAATCAGAATGGTCGCTGAAAATGGTACAGGAAAACCACCCGAAGGTGCAGTTTCATTTTACCAGTGAGTTTTAGTTTTTTAATCATCTGGGAGACAAGCCGATTATCTATGCAGGACGCTTAAAGCCAGGTGCGAAATAATTACGGTTAAAGTTTCCATCCCTTCCAATCCAATTGCACCCGCTTTCCGGTTTGGGCGGCTTTGACAATGGCTTCAATGATTTTTAAATCAATCATGCCTTCCACGCCGGAAGCTTCGGGCGTACGCTGGTTCATTACATCCTGAGCAAAAGCATCCATTTGTTTAATTTGTTGAAATTCAGGAGTCTGATAATTTAGTTTGCCTTCAAAAGTTTCGCCTTGTGCGCCCGTGGCATTGTACGAAGGTTGCAGGCCATACCATTGATATCCGCTGGTGACGTGCAGGCGGTCTACATAAGAAGAGTAAGTTGTAGTGGAATTGGATACTGCTCCACCAGGAAATTCCATCTGAAACATCACCATTTCGTAAATGTCCTTAAACACTTTTTCGTCGCGCACAAAACCTTGGGCGGTGACTGCATTGGGCAGTTCGCCCACCGTACGCCGAGCGCCCTGGATACAATATACGCCCAGATCCATGATGGCACCGCCGCCACCGAGCGCTTTATTCAGTCGCCACACTTTGGGGTCGGCCATAGAAAAACCCAGACTACTTTCGACGGTTTTGACTGAGCCATGCACTTTTTGGGTGCCCAGCCGGCGGATTTCCAGGTGGTAGGGGTCGTAGTACAAACGGTAGCCAACACCCAATTGAACCTTCGCAGTTTGGCAAGCCGCAATCATTTGTTCACACTCTTTGACGTTGAGTGCCATGGGCTTTTCACAGATGACGTGTTTGCCCGCTTTGGCGGCACGAATGCTGAACTCGGCGTGCATGGAATTGGGTAGCACTACGTACACAATGTCGATGTCCGGATTGTTGCGAATCTGGTCGAAGTTGTCGTAGTTGTACACGTTTTGCTCGGGGATGTTGTATTGTTTCTTCCAGGTTTCGGCTTTGCTGGGCGTGCCCGTTACGATGCCGACCAATTGACAATGCTGGGTTTGTTGGAGCGCAGGGGCCAATTGGCGGGTGGCGTAATTGCCGAGTCCGACCAGGGCTACGCCCAATTTTTTTTCAGGATGAGGAAAGCAGCCCAGGCTTGACGGAGCCAATAAGGATGCGGCGGCAAAAGAGGTCTGGGCAATGAATTTACGGCGTTGCATGGCTTGTTGTTTTAGTATCGAGTGAATAAATGTAGGGACACTTTTTATTCGACTTTTTTGCGCAATTGCATGAAAGTAAACACGTGCAAAAACACCGCAAAAGGCATGTAAAACCCGGCAATCAGCAGATAAGGCATTTGGGTGAATTCCGCAGAGATGGGGTTTTGGGTAAATCCCCACATTTGTGGGCTGAGAACCAGGGTGTTGAAGATAAAAATGATGTTGGCCAACAACAACAAACTGAGGATACTCCAGATCCAGGTAGCTATGCGAGCAATTCCCGCCTTTCGGTACAACAACCAGGCAACCGGAATGGCCAACAAACCCGATACGATGTCAAAATTGTACCCTTCAAAAGTAGCTTGCACCGGACCAATGCCTTTGAGGTAAATGCCCAGGATCAAAAACTCTACCCCGATGCGGAAAGACTGGATCAGCACAGGTTGCCAAATGGGGATGCTTTGGGCAAACGGCCGGTGTTTACCAGTAGCATAAAACCAGGCAATGAATACAAAGGCGGGCAAAATGACGAACAGTGGAATACGTGGTGGATTGACCATCGGGCGCAATACCCCCAATCGGTCCAGGATAATCAGGTAAATCGTCCACAGGAGTAACCCTGCATACAACATAAATAGCCCGGTGCGCGGCAATTGGTCATTGACTTTTTGCACGCGGGCATAGGCAAATCCAATCACGGCGAACAATGCGCTATAGAGCAGACAAAAATTGAAGGTAAGCATGATTTCAGGCGTTTGATCATTAGACAATACTACGGCTTTTATGTGGCAAAAAACAAGCAAAACAATAAAGGGAAAAGCTTGGTAATCAGCTCTTCCCTTTGTTTTTAATCAAAATGAAAACAAATGTGCAGTGCCATTATTTCACATCGCGCATGTTGTCTTCCGGATTGCGGTCCACCAGCAAACTGAATGGATCAATGCCCGCTTTTTCGGGCTTACCTTGTACTTCAAACGTAAAGGTATTGTCCTTTTTATTGATGAACACCCGTTGGCGGTAAAGCGTCTTGCCGTATTTTTTGCCCTTTTCTGGTTTGGCAAAAGCTCCGATTTCGATCCAGTCGGCTACTTTTGCTTCTTTTTCCTTGCCCAGGGCATCTCCTTTCAACTTGCGACTTTCCACTTTGATGCTGACTTTGTAGCGGTCTTTGCCCAATTCTTTTACCGTCGCTTCGGTGGTACGGTTTTCAAAGAGGGTAATGTCCCAGAACAGGTCTTTGATGATGTACTTCAGTGAATCAGGTGTTTGTTTGTAAAACTCGTCCACTACATCGTTGGTCACCGGGAAAGGTGCTTTGGCGTAGCGAAATTTGTTCAAAAAGTCGCGCAGTCCTTGATTGACCTGCTCTTCGCCGATCATTTCTTTGAGGTAATACATCACCAGAGAACCCTTGTTGTAGTGAATATAGCCCTGGTTCTCGCACCGACCAAGTGGCATTTCCTGTAAGCGTTCGTTGCCTCGTCCCCGCAGGTAGCGATCGGCCTCGTAGCTGAGGAATTTGCGCATGATGTCGCGGCCATATTCTTTTTCCATCACCATCAGGGCGCTGTATTGGGCAAAGGTTTCCACCGTCATTTCGCCTCCTTGCATGTACGCACCACACTCCTGATGGGCCCACCATTGGTGCCCCATTTCGTGGGCCACTACGTAAAACACCATGTCGATGTCGTCCTTGTCGGCCCGGAAATCTTCAATGAAACCGATGCCTTCCGAATACGGCATGGTGCCTGGGAAAGCCTGGGCAAAATCGGCATAACGTGGAAACTCGATGATCCGGCATTGTTTGTGGAAATAAGGACCAAAGTTGGTGGTGTAGTATTCCAGTGATTTTTGCATGGATTTGAGCATCCGGTCTACATTGTCTGCATGGTCTTTGTGGTAGTACACCTCCAGATCGATTCCGTTCCATTTTTTGCGGGCCACTTCATAACGTGCTGACATGAAGGAGTAAAAGTTGAAACTAAAATGATCGAGTTTGTACTGGAAATAACGCCGCCCATTCTCCGTCCATTCTTTTTGCAAAGAACCCGGCGCAATGGCCAACTGATCCGCTGAAGTGCTGATCACGGTTTCCACATTGACCCAGTCGGCGTCGTTGCCCAGGTAGGAGTTCATGCGTGCCAGGGTGTCCAGTCGATTGAGTTTGGGGGCACGGGTTTTTTCAGGTAGTTTGAATTTCTTACGGCGGTTTTTGTCGGTCATTTCTCCATCGGGTTGGTAACCCAAACGCGGAGCAATGTCAAAATTGTTGAAAAAAGTACCATTCTGCATGACCTGCTCAACGGTTAATTCATTTTCAAAGCCCTTGTTGCGGTACACCGAGCTAAAATCCAACCGCATCGAGTCACCCGGTTGCAAGGCCGGTTGCAGGCGGTAAATGCGCAGGTAAACGTCCTTATCGTCTTTAAGTAACTTCAGGCGTTTATCCTCCAGCGTAAATTTTACCCGTTGTGGCACTTGAACCAACAAGGTATCAATGGCTTTGGCGTGGGGATTGCGCACCCAAAGCTGCCCCTTGGTATCGATGCTGCGTTTTTCGGGAAAAATCTGGATATCGTACTTCACGTCATAAATGCGCGGTTGTTCCTTGCCTTCAAAACGTTTGTAGTCTTTTTCGTAACGCACCGTTAGCTTTTCAACCTGTTTGTCGTTTCTGAAAGGATTTAATACCAATGTATTGTAAAAAACCCAGACACCACTCAATGCCCAGAGCGCCACAGCGCTGTACCCGGCCCAACGGTAGCTGCGCCACTCCAATCCGGCAATTTTAAACCGTTTAGCCCAGCCACTTTCTTTACCCCGTGGCCAAAAACAAACCGCGGCAACGGCCAGAATAGCGCTGAACAAGCCCCAGTAAGTATTGAACCAAAGTAGGCCTTTGGCGTAAGGTTGATAGCCATACAAATCGGAGACCGTGTAACCCGGTGTTGCGCCAAATTGCACCATGTTCGTTTCGATGCGTAAGGCACCCCAAATAAACGAGTTAACAATCATAACCACGATACAAATGAAAAAGCCCAGGTACATGTTGGGTGCCAGGGTATGCACCAGCAGGAATAAAACGGTGATAAATGCAAACCCCAGAAGATCCAGCACGAGCAATTCACGTATATACACCCCCAAATCATAACGGGTATAGCCATTGAGCGTTTGTGCAACAACGGCAGCCACAATACACACACTCATCAGGATGGCCACTACGCCCATAATGGTGAGAAATTTGGACAAAAAATCCGTCCAGTTGCGGGTAGGCATAGCATCATAAATTTCATTGACCTTGGCGTTGCGCTCTTTCCACACCAGTGCCCCCGTAAAATAAGCGGCAATGGCCACCAGAAACATGTAAAAAGCGCCCCTGATGATGTCGACCATCGTGTAGGTCACCGGTAAATTGTGGGTGCCATAACCTTCGGTAGCAAACTGCATGCTGGGAATAGTATTGAGCAAACCGATGAAGGCCAGTAGAATAAAGGGGGTACTTCTGATGACTCCGAAGAAATTGGCTTTCAACTGGCTCCGAAACTGAGCCAGGGTAATACTCCAGCCAGTGGCGGGTTGTACCACAGGGGTTTCTCCCAACTGTTTTAGGCCATAAGGCTCTTCGGCGGCGGCACGGGCTCTCTTTTGGCTTACTTTCTTTGCCCTTTCGGCAAAGCTGAAGCGCCAGTACCCGATGAATAAAACCACCAATCCGATGGCCATCCACAGCAAGCGGTTGGTCAACATCATCGGGTGGGTGATGCTTACCGACAGGTGGTTTTTATCGTCAACGGTCCAATATTTGGTAATGAGTTCCAAAGGGCGAAAGCCAAATGGGTCGAGTAGAGCGGAGATGCTTTCGTTTTCAATGTCGCGCATCAGGTTGCCCGCCACGATGTAACCCACCAACAAGACCATCGCTGAGATAAAGGAATACATGGTGCTGCGGGTCAGTGCCGCCACCGTAAACAGAATACACCCCGCAAAGATCATA
This sequence comes from Haliscomenobacter sp., assembly GCF_016718685.1. GTDB lineage: Bacteria > Bacteroidota > Bacteroidia > Chitinophagales > Saprospiraceae > Haliscomenobacter. The sequence continues at coordinate 54,837 of NZ_JADKCX010000018.1, forward strand.
TTGGGAATGACCAGAACCAGATAGGAATTGATGTGGCTCTGGATTTCAAAAGGGCCAAAACGCTCCAGATCGATCCAGTGGGTAAAATAATTGACGCCTACGCCGATCCACATCCCCAGAGAGATACCGAGCATGGGAACCAAACAAATGAGCAAAGCCCCGGTAAAGTGCCCAAAAAAATACCCCGCTTTTTGCACCGGAGAAGCAAATACAATCTGTGCCGTATTGTTTTCAAAGTCCCGAATGGCTGCGGTATTGAAAAATGCGGTGATCAATAATAGCGACAGGATGCTGAATACCCCGTACCAGTTTTGGGTTACATAGGGGGCATTTTTCCAGATGTTGCCAAAACTACCGCCGATTTGGATTTGGTTGGAGACTGTGGCAAAAAAGGTCAGCAACGCAAATATGAAGAGAAAAATCCAGGGCATTGGCGCACGCAGCCAGGATTTAAGTTCGAATTTGAGGAAAGTGAAGAACATGGAAAAGGGTTTGAGGTTCGGGGGTTCGTCGTTCTAAGGTTCAACAACCGGTCACCGAGTGAAGTCGAGGTGCCGGTCGTTGAACCTTCGAACGACGAACCTTCGAACCCATTATAGATTGATTTTCGAAAAGAACACATCTTCTAACCCTGGATCGGCAGGGCGAAATCCTTCACCAGGATTTTGTTCGCTGAAGATGTGAATGATGGGTTTTCCGGCAACAAGCTTGCTGGAAATGACCTTGAAATTCTTTTCGTATGCGTCAATTTCGGCCTTAGTAATGACCTTTTCCCAAATTTTTCCACTGAGCTCGCCAAGTGCCGCATCGGGCACACCAGCATATTTTACTTCACCGCCGTTGATGATGGCCATGTTGGAGCAAAGTTCACGTACATCGTCCACGATGTGGGTAGACAAGATGACGATGACGTTTTCGCCAATTTCAGAAAGCAAGTTGTAAAAACGATTGCGCTCTCCAGGGTCGAGGCCCGCGGTGGGTTCATCCACGATGATGAGTTTGGGGTCGCCAATCAGCGCCTGGGCAATGCCAAAACGTTGGCGCATCCCGCCGGAATAACTGCTAACGGCCTTTTTACGGTGGTCCCAGAGGTTGACCCGCTGTAAAAGTGAATGCACTACTTCCTTGCGTTGATTGCCCGGAATTCCTTTGAGGGTGGCAAAATGATCCAGCATATCAAGGGCTGACATGCGGGGGTATACGCCAAATTCCTGGGGCAAATATCCCAGTACCCGGCGCACGGAATCTTTGTCTTTCAATACATCGATTTCGCCCAAGGTTGCCACACCTTCATCGGCGTCTTGCAACGTTGCCAAGGTGCGCATCAGGGTGCTTTTTCCTGCTCCGTTGGGCCCCAGAAGGCCATACATGCCGGTAGGGATGTGCAAACTTACATTTTTCAAAGCCTGAACCCCATTGGGGTAAGTCTTGGATAAATTTTGGATAAATAATTCCATAAGCCAATCAGTGGTGGTTAGGTGTACAACTGTTACTAAAGTGAGAACAAGTTTAGCAATGGTTGGCTCAAATGGAAGGCTTTTTTATACAAAAGTAGAGTTTGGCGCTACTAATGAACGCATTACCAGGGTTCTAAGCCCGCACTCAGGTAATTTAAAAGTGGTTTTTGTACCAAATTTCCATTCAAATACAGGAGATGGAGGTATTCCAGCGTAAGCTCGCGGGCCAGTTTCAGACGGGCAAACTGCTTTTTTTCGCGCAGCAATTTCAATTCCAGTAGTTCAGTGGGGGAGACCTGTGCCCGCAAGGCAGGATCTGCCAAAATAGAAACGGCCAGGTTTTTTTCTTCCTGGGTTTGCAGTAGTTTGTACTCTTGCAGCAATTGCAGAACCTTAATGCGCTGCAGGTTTAATTCCTGGGTATGGCGGCTGGTGCTCAGCGTGCTCTTGGTATTGGCCTCATACAGGTCGAGCGCAAGTTCATTGTTTTTCATCCGATTGTTGCTACCCAGTGGAATGTTGAAGCCCAGGCGCATGAACAAGTCATCGTCCAGGGTAGGGGTTTTGGGCGCTCGTTCGTAACCAAATTGGAAAAAACTCAAATACTCGCGATTGCGTACTTTGACCAAATCCATTTCTGATTGAATGAGTCCAATTTGGGCTTGCCGGATTTTGGTTTCGGCAGTGGGCGCATTGGGCGAACCATTTGGCAAACTAGATACAATTTGTTCAATGCGGGCAATGCTGACGAAACCGCTTAGCTCAAGATCGACTTCCGTTGTGCTGGCTAAAAACTGGCGAATGCGCTCCAGTGCCGTTTGTTGATCTCCGCTGTATTGAGACAAACTGAGCTGAATGGCCTGCTGATCCTGTTCATTTTCAACAACGTCTTTAATTTTTACACTCAAGCCCTGACGCACCATAGCGCGCATGGTTTGGGTTTGTTCCTGCAAGAGAGAATCGAGTTGCCGGGCTGCAAGGGCAAGTTGAACAGCATAATAATAGTTGGCAATGGATTCGTAACGCTGGAGCAGCGCTTGATTCCAGTAGGTTTCGGTTTCGGCCTGCAGCAAACCCACTTGAGCCCTTTGGTATTTTTGCTGAAATTTGGTTTGCCCAAAGGCATTGGGGCTGACCCGGATGCCGTATTGCTGGCGGGTCAGCGAAAAATCATTGGAACCCAGTCGCAGTTCCAGTTTTTGCAACAGTGGATTTTGATAGTTTTGTTGCCCCAACCAATCGATTGCTTGCTGGCTCAGTCGCCATTGTTCGTCCTGACTGGCAGAAGCCAACACCTCTTTCATGCCAATTTTAATGGGGTCTATTGGTTTGACGGTAGCAAGCAGCAAGCCCAGGGTAATCAGGAGCACTTTCATGATGGATGCATTAGCCCGGCCGGGGGGGGGGGGGGGGGGGGGGGGGGGCGGGGGCGGGGGCGGGGGGGGGGGGGGGGGGGGGGGGCGGGGGGGGGCCGGGGGGGGGGGGGGGGGGGGCGGGGCGCGGGGGGGCCCCGGCCGGGGGGGCGAAGGGGGGGGGGGGGCGGGGGGGGGGGGGGGGCAGAGGGGGGGGGGGGGGGGGGGGGGGCTATTCGAAAGAGATGACAATTTTTTCATTGAGAAAAAACGGGTTGTCGGCCGGGATTTTGATGTAAATTTCACGTCCCCAGGTGCGCAATTCGGCCACCTTGCGCAGCCGAACAGGCAGTTCCACTACCTGTGGATTGCCGCCAATGATGATGCCGTTGCCGCTGACATTGCGGCGACTATAGGAACTCAGCTTGACGGTGTCGCCCAGTTTGTAACTGATTTCTGCCGATTCGTAGATGAAACCCCGGATGCGCGTGGGTTGGCGGGGATTGATTTTGATGAGTTCTCTGTATTGGGGCACAATCTCGTAGAGGCCAACGGCAATGCTTTCCACAAAACCATCTACAGGAGCCGTGAGCACCAGGCGCTGGCGTTCGGCCTTGACAAAATCCAACTCGACTTGTACTTTGGCGTTGCGGGCGTCAAAAATGGACTGATTGGCGCTGCGTTCGGCTTTTAATTCCTGGATTTGTACGGCGTATTCTTGTTCGGTTTGTTGGATTTGGGTACGCAGGGCGGCGATTTTTTCGGCACGCAGGGGGTCAATGCCATTGGCTGTATCCGACTCGCCGAGGAGTTTGCGCACGCCACTTTCGGCCTGGTATTCGGCTTCTTCGATGCGGATTTGGGCTTGCAGCTCGCTCAATTTAGCCTGGTGTTGGGCTTTGAGTACGTCGAGTGTTTTGTCCAGGATGCTGTTTTTGGCATTTTTTTCAACGCTGAATTGGTTGATGTCCCCCAAGCGGTCGGCAGTTTCCTGATCCAGTTCAGCGCGATAAAAAACCATCAGGGTATCTCCCGCCCGCACTTCGTCGCCAGTTTTTACCAAAACGTCTTGAATGATGACGGGGTTATCAAAATTCAGTATCCGGCTTTCCGTTTCGGTTGCGCCAAAAAAAGCAGTATTCCCCCTGCCCATGAAATTGTCTTTCAACCAAAAGCAAGCCAGGAAAGCCAGCGCCCAAACCAGGTACAGCACGTTAAATTTCATAGCGTCAGTTCGTCGTTTTGTTTGTTGAGGCGGCGTACCGAAACGCCATTGTCCAACAAAGCCTGCAAAAAGGAGGGTTGTTTGGTATCGTCTTTGAACAGCAGGGTATAATCGTATTCGCGGGAGATGCCGTTGTCTTTACCGCGATCCAGATTGACCGAATCTAGGGTCCAGTGCTGGCAGTAGAGTCGCATCACTTGATCGAAGTTGACCCCCGGATCGCCCGCGCCTTCTTCCATCCGAATGCGCAACTCCCACACAATATGCCTGCCATAATGAAAGGGGGTAAAACTGAGTACGATAGCCAACAAACAGAAAAAAAATACCCCCAGAATGGCGATGAAAAACCCGTACAGCCCGCAGGCGATACCCGTACCCAGAGCAGCAAACATAAACACAATATCCCGCGGATTGCGCAGGGCGGTGCGGAACTGGATGACGGTCAAGGCGCCCAACATCCCCAAGCCCGAAGCAACATTGTCGCCAATGGCCTGCAACACCATGGTGGCAATCAAGGCACTCAAAATGAGCGATTGGATGAAATTGGTGGTGCGCAGGGTGCTGCGCGTGGTCATGTTGTAGGTGAATGCCACCAATGCCGACAACAAAAACGAAAGAAGAAACGTAAAAATGACCATTTGAAAGGTCGGATTCTCGATCTTCGAATAGGTAGATAAAAATTCCTGCATGCCTGAAGTAATGAAGTTGAAAGGTTGAAATGTTGAAAGGTTGAAGAGAAGTTGATAAGTTTAGAAGTAGATGAGACCAATGGTCTTTCATACTAACTAACCTTCAACCTTCATTTCAACTTTTCAACCCTTCAACTTCTCAACTTATTTCATAATAATCAGCTTCCTCCCCACTGCGCCGATGCGCAACAAGTAAGTGCCGTTTGGCCAGCTATTGGTGTTCACAATGGTTTTTTGCTGCAATATTTGCCGCGCAATCAGTCGCCCTTGGGCATTATAGATGGTTAAAATTTCGCCTTCGATTTCGCCTTCCGCTTCAATGTTTACTTGATTCTGTGCAGGATTGGGATAGATTTTGAGCCCTATTTGCGCCAAATCCAGCACGGGAGTAGTTAAATTGTTGCTGGCGTTGATGGTCGATTTTTGGATCACAAAACTCCCTGTTCCGTCTGGTACCCGGGCATAACCCTGGTCGTCTTGTTGTTCTCCAAACTCTGCCCGATCCAGTTGGATGCCATTAGAATCCGACAAAATAAGCAATTCACCAGATTTCGAAAGTTTAAAATTTGCGTGCAGCAGGCCTTGTTTTTGGTCTTCATCGGCCCAAACCGTCAAAAAGCCCTTGGATTCGATAAAAGTGCCTTCCGGGAAGGCCCATTTTTTCAAATTGGTCAGGTTATCGGTCAGGTAATAGCCACTGATGTTGATGCGGTTGCTGGTGGTATTGTATAGCTCGATCCAGTCATCGGCCTGTTTGTTTTCATCCAGGTCTTTGGTATTGGAAGCCAGTACCTCATTGATCACTACGGCGGCGGCAGCGGTAAGTTGGGTTTGTACCTGATAAAAATACACATCGTGCTCAGCCCCAACCGGATCGAAGCTTACGGTTTTTACACTATTGTTGGACACGGCTTCGATGTAGTAGCGAACATAAGTGCCCGCAGCAAAAGCAGGAATGGTGGCCCCGTAAACCCCGTCAGCAGCGCTACCGTCACTGCTGTTGCCATCATCTTTCATCTGGATTTTGGTGAAAATACCGGTCAGGTTGTTGGAATAATAGAGCCAAACATTGGAAATTCCTTCGGAGCCTTTTACCGTGCTCCGTATTTGTACATTTTGGCCACTTTGGGGCAGTTGCCCCTGCACATTGCCCACTCGATAATGGGTACTGCTGATGCTGGGGGCGATGCGGTTGACTTCAGCTTGGTTACGCAGGTAGTTGTAGCGATTGGTGAAAAAACTTTTCAGGGTAGTCAAACCGGAAGTGAAGTTGGCATAAGTGGAGAGCGCGCGGGGGTCAGTCTTTACCAAGGCGTCAATTTTTTTGGCCAATCGATCTACATGTACATGAGCGGTGGCGGGGTTGATGCTGCTTTCATTGATGGTACGCAAATGCGCCAAATAGCGTTGACGCCAGGCAGGAACGGCCAGCATCTTATTGAGCAGCGGATAATTCCCGTTGGTTTCGTTGTAAAAAGGACTCCAGGTGGCTCGGCTTGTAGCCAGGGAACTATTGCCATCTACTTCGATGGGCGTTAGTCGTTGGGTTTCAGGATCCCAATAGATGTAATAATCCATGGCACCTTTAAACACATAGCTGTCATCATCTCCAAAGGCAATTTCAGTGGCTAGGAACCATAAAGTCCGGTCTATATCGATGTAACTGGGCAGTACAGTTTCCAGGTCAGCAAGGGCAGTTTGGTTCAATTTATTTGCCGCTTGCATCAGTTTCTCCCAGGGATTACTTACTTCCGAGCGTTTGAGGGTATAGTAGTTTTTGTACAGTGAAGTATCGGCACCGAGGTAATTGATTGCCGCTAATCCTCGGCCAAATCCGCCACCACCACCAGGGCCGCCACCTACCCCGCCTGGAGAATCGGCCCGCCAGCGAATGCCGTCGTTGCTGAACCACCACTCCTTGATGAATTCGCCATTGATTTGTTGCACATTGGGGTAAATGCCCCAGTCCTGGTCATTGATGTACAAGTGGATAAAGTTGGTTCGTACTGCCGGGGCATGACGCCGTGCCAGAATCCCGTACAGCACTTCGCGCAGATAGGTCGGATCTTCGAAGGCATTGTTGAAATTGAGCGATTCGTACCCTTCCACATTGCGGTCTTCTTGAACGTATTGCATATTGACAGAAAAGGATTTTTTTTGGGCACCGCTGGGCAAGCGGTTGTACGAGGTTTGGCCTTTGAATGCGATGCCTACACTGTCGTAGGTGACACCGTCGTAGACCATTTTGCCCAGCAAATCAGCACTTCTGGAGTAGTTATTGGTCAACTGTTGCCAATAATCGGATTGGGTAAAATAGAAGCGAACCTCCTTGATGTCAGCAGTGTCGTAAAAACCACTGACTCTTTTTTCGCCAAAAACCAAGCGCTGGCCGTCCTGACTAACCCTCAAACCATCAGGTAGTTTTTGGGCAGTTAAATCATTGATCAGGCCAACGCATAGCCATAGCGTTGACAGGAAGAAAAGTATCCATTTCTTCATATTAGCTGTGTTTTTATAAAGTCGCTTTAAAAATAGGCCTACGGGCTAAATATACAGCAGGCACTTAATTGATAAGTTTAAAAATTGGTTTTGTACTCACTTGCAGGAAATAATGGATAAAACAAATCCCAACCTTGGCGCGCCAGATTCAGGTTGACAGCCCAAGGCCTTATTAATTTGGTGTTAACTATTTTTTATTCTACAACAAAACGGACAAATTCCCCATTGTCAGCCTGCAAAACATACAGACCGCTGGCAATTTGCCCTCATTTGATCTCTTTTTGGAACTGCGTCCCCTGTCTCCTTGTAAACATTGCCCTCAGCAATTTGCTGAAATAGAGTCTTCTGACCGGTTGGGGTTTTTTGAGCTGAAGCGCTGGTCAATCTTTGGTGCCCTGTGATTTGGGTTTTGTCTTTCACCGAAAATGCTCGGTTGCTGGTTTCATTGGCACCAATCCAGTGGCTGCCATGGGACTTTCTTCACCAGGGGGAAAATAATACCTTCATCCGGTCTCGTGCTTGCGGGCCCGTTGTTGCGTGGTGCGTAGGTGCAGGGGTTCGGGGTCTGACGTGACGCCCCATGCGCTCAGGGCGTAAGGTGGTTTTGTTGATTCCGCTCGGCTTCCCTTCTGGTTCGGGCCTTTCTCGCTGCGGTTTTTGCACGTTGTGGTGCCGTTCTCGCGTTGAACATTTTGCTAACCGGTGATCGCGGGGTGCGCTCCACTGGTCGCCCTTCAAACAGTGGTCCTTGTCGTCCAATGCTAAAGAACGGCCCCTGCGGGTGATTTGATCGTGTCTCCTCGCCGTCGGTCCCCTGGCTTTGGTCCTACGGTGCGACCAACAATGATCCAGGCGCAGTCGTGGGGTCGGGACGCCGGTTCCGGCGGGTGTTTTGGCGTTGGGTTCCTCCGTTAAGGCTGTATTCTCTTGATCTCCTTCGTTCGCGCTGTCAGGTGTTTTGCCCCCTCCGCAATGCTCAATGGCATCTGGCATGTTCCCCGGTCGGCAATTAGCCAAATTGCTCGTACTTTGGGTCGCTGGCATCCAAACCATTGCGGGTTTGTTGTGGTCTTGAACCGGGGCGCAGCCGGGGTCCCTGGTGTGCCAGTTGTTTGGTTATCAAGTCGTGGCGGCAATGGCATTGTTTTCCGGGAGGGTAACGTATGCCGTTCTTGGTCGGGCTAAAAGCAATGTATTCAGGTTCCAAATCCTGCGCCAGCGTGCTGCCGCCCTGTTGGCCCGTTTTTACCCCAAAAACCCGCAAGCCAGCCTGGCGATAGGTGGCCACAAAAGGATTCAACGCTGAAAAATCAAAGCATTGCGCTCCAGGCTATCGGTTGCTACTGGTGTGGCTGTGTCTTGTGTGTAAAACGCTTGGCCTTGGTCGCCAATTGTACCCCTGGGCTTGCGGAAGCGCACCAAAGTATTCTCCTTTGCATGGCGTCTCGGTAATAGCACGGTAGGTATGGGCGTGGTCACTGCTCGGCGGGTGGTCAGGTTGCGCCTCAAGGTGTATCTTCTCCTGCTGGCGGGCTGGAGGCCTCCCGTTCCGTTAGGGCGGGGTTGTTGTCTGGTTCAAATTTTCGGGGCGCTCTGGCTGCGGTGTCTATGTTTTGGGTGGCAAGCTGCGGGAGAGCAAGCACAGTGGCCCCTTGGTTTGGCGATATTGAGCCGGGCCGCCAATGCTGCCCGTTGTTGTCAGGCGGGGTCGTGAGGCTCAAGTGGCCTTCCTCGGGCTATGGGCCAGGGCGGCGTCTCGTGTTGTGGTTCAGAATTGCCCAGCGGTTGCTCGTCAATTGGAGCCCCATTGCCCGGGCCGCTGCCCCTTGTGAAACTTTAAAGCGGCGTGCGTAAGTCGGTCAAAATCGGCCGCTAAATTTTGTTCAGCAATTCTCGTGCGCTGCGGAAGGCGCAACCACCCAAGGTAATGTTGGCTCCGCGTTTAAATTTCAATGAATTCTAGGGATAGCCAGGCCTGCATTGTACATGATCTAGTGATGACAATCCTGCAATAAGTATTCCAGCAAGGGCGGGTGCAGTAGTCTGGTATTGGCTCGGGCCGGGTCTCAACCATTTACGGTGGACGTGTTGCCATTGCGGAGGCCTGGCGGTGGTCCGCAATTTTGGTCTGATGTAGCAATTTTTGTGGCAAAGTGGCGCGGCTGAAAGGGTGTTCCGTGTGAAGCCGTATGCCTTCTGACTCTAGTTCATGGTGCTGGCGTGGGGGGGTCGGATTGCCACGGGTGGATGTGTCTCTGCGCGGCCCAATTAAATGGTGGCATTATAAGGTAAGTCGGGTGCAGTTCCTCGGCGCTTTGGTCCTGAGCATCCTGTGCATCCCGTTGGGGTTACATCTGTTGATGCGCTACCCTTTGTCGTTTCCGTGCGTGGGCCTTTGCGGCTGTCCGTTGCTTTCAGGGGGCGGCGTGCCCGTCGTGCCGTCGTGTGCCTGCGCCTGTCCGTTCGTACCTCAAAGGAGGTAGTGGGCGTGTCACGTCAGCTGAAAAAGAAAGGCTTCGTCTGTTGCTGTGCCACGGTTGTGGCTTCCTGGCTTCGGTCCAGGTTGGCCTTGGTGGTCGGTGATTCTGCAGCGGGTGGGTGCCAGTTTCCAGGCGCTCTCGCGCTGCGGGGTGTTGTCTATATGGTGGTGTTGGCCGGGGTGTTGCCAGGGCACGTGGCTAATCGTCGTTTTCGCTTGAGCATCACGGCATGTTCAGCATTTGGGCGCTGGCAGTGGCTCTCAGGATCACAGGGGGGGTGTCAAATTTCACATAGTGATTCAGGTTGGTTGGTAAAAGCAGGATTATTCTGGTTGATTTGTGCTTTAAATGAGCTAAATAAAGCAAAAAGGGGCTCTGCTGTGGATTGGGCATAGGTGAGATTAATGTAGATGTTTTATTCCTCTAACTTTGGGAATTTACATTGAGCAAATCGTATATGTGGATTTTTTTTATTGAATAAAGGATTAAATTCATGTCTACCAGTAACCTCTTGAGGGTATTCACCGTATAGCCATTCCAAATACGCTAACGCATGAAAAAAAATTATCTCCTTGGACTCCTGCTGATTTGCAGCACTGTCTGGCTCAAAGCTCAAGACAGTACCGAAACAATCGCCCCTGATCGCCCAGGCTTTGGCGACGCAGTATCGATTGTACCACTCAAGAATCTGCAGGTGGAAACCGGGTTTTGGTACGAAGAAGACAAAGCAACACCCGTCACCGTTCGGGGCATTGGATTAAATTCCACTTTGTTGCGCTACGGAATTGGTGAAAAAGTAGAATTGCGCTTTGATTACAACCTTTGGCAAAACCGCACATCATCCAGTGCCGAGCCGAATGATGCTGAACAGGTCGAAACTGGCTTTTTTCCCCTGCGCTTTGGGATGAAAGCATTGTTGATCGAAAATAAATCCTGGATACCTACGGTTACCTTTATTGGTATGTTGGGCTTGCCACGTATCGCGACGGATGCTTTCCAGCCTGCTTATTTGAGCCCGGATTTACAATTGTCTTTTGCCAATCCCATCAATGATTGGTTGACGATTTGTTACAACCTCGGTGCAAGTTGGGATGGAGACAACCCCAATCCGGAGAATTATTATGCCCTTTCTACCGAGTTCTCTTTTTCCAATAAAATAGGCGCTTACCTGCAAGGCCATGGCGCTTTTCAGAGAACCAATCTGGGTGGGGGCAAGGTCTCTACGACCCAACAGACTTATGCAGAAGCTGGGGTGATGTATTATCCCAAGGCTAACATCCAGGTGGATTTATCTGGCGGCATTAGGGCCTCGGAATACGACAGAGCGTGGATTTTTTATGGAGCAGACCGGAGCTATTACTTTTTGACGGCGGGTTTGTCTTGGCGATTTCCGAGATAGGGAATGAATTGCGAAAACGGCCACCGAGCGAAACAGAAGCACCGTTTTCGTAATTGCCTCTTATCTTTGTCAATCTCTTCACCCAATGAATCACTAGTGGAAATTTTCATCATCATCATTTTTAATTTCATCAACGGCATTTTTGCCCTTTCTGAAATTGCGCTGGTTTCGGTCAAAAAACAACGCATGGTTCAGCTGACCGAGGCGGGGAACCTGCGTGCCCGCAAGGTGTTGCAATTGCTCAAAAAACCGGAAGACTTTTTATCTGCGGTACAAATTGGCATCACGCTGATTGGTATTGTTTCGGGGGTTTACGGCGGAGCAACACTTACGGATAACTTTCGTCCCGTAGTGGAACAGGTGGAAGTGCTGCGGCCATATGCGGGGCAAATTGCCTACGTATTGGTGGTGGCATTGATCACTTACCTATCCATCGTCATTGGGGAGCTTATTCCGAAAACCTTGGCGATGAAATATTCTGAGCCAGTAGCCTTGAGTATTGCGGGTTTTATCTTGATCTTTTCCAAATTTGCTCGCCCCTTTGTGTGGTTACTTACGACAACCACCAACCTGGTATTCCGCATTTTAGGCATCAAACCCGCCGAAGAGGAAAAAGTCACCGAGGAAGAATTGCGTTACATCATCAAAACTGCGGGACGGCAAGGGCTTTTTGAAAAAGAAGAGAGCGAAATCCACAACAATGCCATCTCTTTTGCCGATTTACGGGCAAAAAACCTGATGACCCACCGTCTGGAGGTAGATTGGGTAGATGTAAGTGATCCACCGGAAAAACTGAGCGCTTGATTACAAAGCAATCATTTTCAATTTCCAGTTTGTGAAGACAAATACGACAATATCCTGGGCTACCTGCATGTCAAAGATTTTTTTGCCAAAAAAAATGAACCTGGATTTCAAATCCGGAGCATCATTCGGGAGCCGGTTTTTATTCCGGAAAATCAGTTCTCCATCGATATTCTCCAACAGTTCAAAAAACAGCGCTGCTATTTTGGCATCGTCGTGGATGAGTTTGGCGCTTTTGAAGGGGTGATTACCTTGCATGACCTTTCGGAAGCCTTGGTAGGCGATTTACCCGATCAGGACGAAGTAGCCCCTGAAATCATCTCAGAGAAGATGGTTCTTTTGTTGGTGGGGGCAGTGTTACCATTAATGAACTTAATCATTTTTTGAAAATCGATTTTATCCCGGAAAAGAATACATTTTACACCTCGATGGCGGGATTTGTGATTCACGAAACGGAACGGATACCGGATGTGGGAGAACAAATTGAATTCAATGGTAGGCGGATAGAAATTGTGGATAGAGATGGGGTGCGGATTGATCAGGTGATCATTCATCCGGAAAGTAAAGTTTAAGTGGAAATAACAAATGCACTAAGATTCTAAGTCTTAGTGCATTTTTTACTTGTTCTGATTAATTTCTCACCGCCAAATTCGGGATCAACACCGGAGGGCAAATCGATTTCACTTCCACAAAATCGATGTAAAAATCGCCGCCAGTCGGAGCCTGGTTGTACACCCATACCCAGTTGTTGAGGGTAGCGCCATCGGAAACGATGGTCAATTTTTCCCACTGGTTTACTTTGGTACTCATTACAGCCTGGCTGGTGAAGCCATCTTTGCCCAAGCCTAGTTGAACCTGGCCTTTCATGACGTATACCCAAGCCGTAACGATTACTTTTTGAACACCATTAGAATTGAATTTCTGGAAGACTCCACCCTCATTGCCCATGGTGCGGATCAGAAGCATCCGACCGCCATCAGGGCCAGTTGAACCCATCAGATTGGAATTGATGGCTGCTCCGGCGTTGCTGTTGTGTACATACCAATCTTTAGCCGCAGAAGGGGTGCCGGGAGGAATCACGCCAGCGTTGTTGGTGGCAATGCCCAGTGGCCCAACGAATGAGAAGCTACCATTTTCGGTAAATACATCTGGAGTACAAACGGGTTCTACCGATACAAAGTCGACAAAAAACAAGCCACCGTTGGGGTTTTGGTTGTATACCCATACCCAGTTGTTGAGTTTGGTGCCATCGGTTACGAAGCTGAGTTTTTCCCATTTGTTGGTAGCGCCAATCATTACAGCTTGGCTGGTAAAACCATCCACTCCTACGCCGAGTTGTACCTGACCGGTAACCACTTTTACATAGGCCGTAACGGTAACTTTTTTGTTTCCATTGGGGTTGAATTTTTGGAAAACACCACTTTCATTGCCGCCGCAGCGCACTTCAATCATCCGGGGAGCATTGGGCCCGTTTGAAGCCAACATTCTTGAACTCAGTGGCGCGTTGTTGTTGCTGGTATGTAAAAACCAGAACTTGGCGGGAGATTCAAAAGGGGCGGGTGCGCCTGGAAGGTTGACCTGAATGCCATTGGCACCTACCGTTTCAAAATTGGGGTTTTGTACCAAATTGGCAGCAGAAAGTGGAAGAATGGCCAAGGCCAGGATAACAAAGCTGAAATAGGAAAGGAAATGCAGGGATTTCATAAAAAAAGGGTTTTAGGTGAAAAGAATTTAAGATAGGTGTTGGAAGGGGAGGAGGGCGTTCCGGGAAAAGGATTTTTTTTTCAAAAAAAAACCTCCCAGCAGCACTACGCCTCTGGAAGGTTTTTTAAAATATTATTTTTCAATGGATTACAACGCTGCAAAAGCTTGTTCCAAATCCGCTTTAATGTCATCGATGTGTTCGATGCCGAGTGAAATGCGCAATTGGTTGGGCAATACCCCCGCGCCAATTGTTCCTCAGCATCCAACTGTGAGTGGGTAGTTGCAGCAGGCTGGATGATCAGGTTTTAGAGTCTCCAACATTGGCCAGGTGGCTAGTCAATTTGAGGAGTCTACAAATTGGGTCGCATTTTCCTTGCCGCCTTTGAAGGTGAAGCTCAGTACACCGCCAAAACCATTGCGCAAGTTTTTTTGGCCCGCTCGTGGCTTTCGTGGCTTTGCCCGGATACCAAACTTTTTCTACTTTTGGGTGGGCTTCCAGCCATTCTGCAACTGCCTGTGCGTTTTCACACGTACGGTCGACCCGCAGAGAAAGTGTTTCTAAGCCTTGCAACAATAAAAACGAGTTAAATGGACTAATCGCCGGTCCAAAATCTCGCAAGCCTTCCACTCGGCAACGAATGGCAAAGGCAATGTTGCCAAATGGGCCCTTATCGCCAAAAATGTCCCAAAACACCATCCCGTGGTAACCCTCGGATGGTTCAGTGAATTGGGGGAATTTTCCATTGCCCCAATTGTAATTGCCCGCATCGACAATCACCCCGCCAATGCTGGTTCCGTGACCGCCAATCCACTTGGTTGCGGATTCCACCACTACCGCTGCACCCCATTCGATGGGGCGGCACAAATAACCACAAGCCCCAAAGGTGTTGTCCACAATCAACGGTAGATCATGCTTTTAGCCAGTGCCGCCAAACCTTCAAAGTCTGGGATACTGTAACTTGGGTTGCCAATGGTTTCGCAATACAGCGCTTTGGTATTGCTGTCGATCAGTTGCTAATCGGCTACCGTTTCGCCTGCGGCAAAACGTGCTTCTACGCCCAAACGTTTGAAGGATACTTTGAACTGGTTGTGCGTTCCCCCGTACAAATTGGACGAAGTGACAAAATTATCGCCAGTTTGCATGATGTTATTCAGGGCGATGAATTGTGCTGCATGTCCAGACGCTACGGCCAAGCCCATTACTCCGCCTTCCAGTGCTGCCGCGCGTTTTTCAAACACATCGGAAGTGGGGTTCATGATCCGGGTGTAGATGTTGCCAAATTCTTGTAAGGCAAAAAGTTTGGCACCGTGTTCGGAATCTCTAAAGGTGTAGGAAGTGGTCTGATAGATGGGTACTGCACGTGAACGAGTAGTTGGATCTACTTCTTGACCAGCGTGCAATTGCAAAGTCTCAAATTTCATGTATCAATAGGTTTTATTGCGGTGAACAAATATACGTTGAACTACCAGCCCAGCATACCGAGAAGGAGGTCATTTAATTTTTCCAGACTGTGACATTTGATTTTCTAAAACAGACTGTGAATATTTAATTTTGCAATAGGATTAGAAAAGTAAAGAAAGTTCAATTTGAGTCATCTATGCTGCTGCTTAAGGTACTCGGGGGTGGTGGAACAAACTGGTTAAAAGATCTCCGGCTTCGTACACCATCAAAGTTATAAGAATTCCCCAAACACTGGCAAAAATGGACATCCAGAAAAAGATTTTTTCCCGCTTTTCCCCAAACGCATTGGCTACTAAAGTCCCGCCAATTGGGGTGAGAAACAAGGGTGTGAACAAGGCTACACCAATGATTCCGTATTTGCGCCACAAGGTCACTTTGCGGCGGTTGTGTGGAGTGAATACACGTTTGGTTTTGAAAAATCGCTGTTTGAGGTATTGCCCAAAATAGGTAAAGACCACCACACTAAGCATCATCCCGGCAGCAGTGAGTGCAGCAGTCAGTAGCCAAGGCAAGCCATAGGCCTTTCCTTGAAGTGGGCCAAAAAGAAATTTAAAAGAGCTAGACAGGAGCACTGATATGTACTCCAACAAATTTTCGGACATGTCATGGATAGTTAAACACTCATTAAACTACATGAAACGGTTTTTAGTTGCAAAAATTTCAGGACACAAATATGCGAAAAAAAAAGGTATAAAGTCAATAACGTGAAACAGGTGTTTTACCAGACAAGAAGGGGTTGTCTGCATATTGTGTAGACAACCCCTTCTGATTATGCGAAAAATAGCATCAGCTACTCGCTCCGTAGCGACTTCACCGGATTCACCATAGCCGCCCGCACACTCTGCATGCTCACCGTCACGAACGCAATCAACATGGCGATGAATCCGGAACCAACGAACACCCACCATTCGATATGGATGCGATATGTGAACTCTTTGAGCCAATTGCTCATGAAATACCAGGCAACTGGTGATGCAAATACTAGCGCAATCATCACCAGGCCTAAAAAATCCCGTGAAAGCAAACTGACAATATTGCCTACGGAAGCGCCTAAAACTTTGCGCACACCAATCTCTTTGGTACGTTGCTCTGCTGTGAAAGCAGCCAGGCCAAAGAGCCCCAGGCAAGCAATCAAAATCGATAAACAGGAAAATACCATGACCACCGAAGCGGTTCGTTGTTCGCGGCGGTACAGGGAATTGAGGTGCTCGTCCAGAAATAGGAAATCAAACGCAGAATTGGGCAATATTTTATCAAACGTTTCTTTCAGCTGGCGCATGGATTGGGAGAGATCCTTGGTGTTCAATTTGACCAAGTTGTAGGTAAGCGGTTCAGTAGTAGCATTGTGAAAAGCGTAACCTTTGATGGGTTGATGGAAATCTTCAAAATGGAAATTATCCATTACACCTACTATTTCGGCTCGATCATAACCAAACAAATTGACCGCTTTTTTACCAATGGCTTCTTCAGGGGTGTATCCCAAATAATCACAGATCAATTTATTCACCACCACCTGCACAGTAGTGTCTTCAGCTTGCGTAGTAAATGCACTTATTTGTTCATTGTTGTCTGCTCCCGACATGTTGATGGCGACCACCTGTTCGGGTTCATAGCCCAGGTTGCGTTGTTGGATGAAGTTGAGTTGCTGATAGAATAGTGCGGTACAAATCATCAGGATGATAGAGGCTGAAAATTGCACGACCACCAAAGTGCGGCGCAACAAACCAGCCGAAGACTTCTGCCTGAAGCTGGCCTGCAAGAGGTTTTTGGGATTAAATGAAGACAACATCAACGCGGGATATGAACCTGCGATGAATGAAACCAAAAGCCAAATCAAAAACAGACCTCCAAGTACCGTTGGAGTCAAGACATCTTTAATGCCAAATGTTTTGCCAGCCAATTGATTGAACAAAGGCAAAAACACCATTACCAAGATCAATGCAATTCCCACCGCGAGCGCAACCAATACTGCAGTTTCCAAGTAAAACCTTCTGGCCAGTTGCATCCGCGTTGCTCCGACCGCTTTGGTGATACCCACCTCTCGAAATCGCTGCTGAGAGCGAGCTGTAGCCAGGTTCATATAATTGATGCAAGCAATGGTCAAAATCACAAGCGCCAGAATGATCAATATCCTTACCTGACGAGGATCCCCTGCCCGTTCGCTGTAGGATGAACTTACGCTTGTTGATTGTAAGTGGACGTCTTTTAATGCCTGTAATTGAAAAGTTTGCCATTGTTTCTCTTTGGGCACATATTTGTCCAACACTTTAGCAAACTGTTTTTCCACCAATTCCGGATCAACCCCGGGACGCAGTAAAAAATAGGTTTCAAAGCTGGAATTGCTCCAGGTGAGTTCATTGTGCATCCGCTCCACCGTAGGAAAAGAACCAATCACCTCGGCATCTAAAGTAGAGTTACTGGGGAAATCCTCGTAAACTCCGGTTACTTCCAATACCAGGCTGTTCTCAATTTTTATAGTTTGGCTCACTGCATTTCGGTTTGGGAAATACCGATCAGCCACGGATTTACACAAGATGACTTTACGGGGGCCATTCAAGGCGGTGGCCGGGTCACCCGATAATAACTTGATGTCAAAAATGCGCAAAATCGAAGAGTCTGCCCAGTAGAAATTTTCCTGGCTAAACTTGTTGGCATCGGCATTGATCATTGCCTTTTCGCCAAAGTTGAACTCCCACATGCGCATTTGTTCCGCTATGCCCGCAATTTCATTTTTCATGACTGGCCCCATGCTATTGGGAAGGCCTGCCCAGGTTTGTTCTCCGTCTCCAAACTCAACCTTTGCCAAAGCCCTGTAAATGTGGTCTACATTGCTGTGGTAGCGGTCAAAAGACAATTCTTCTTTGACAAAAACCAGCAGCAACAGCGCTACGGCAATACCCAGGGCTAAGCCCAATAAATTCAAGCCCGTAAAGAGCTTGTTCTTCATCAGGTTACGAAAAGCTATTTTCAGGTAGTTCGTAAGCATAGGGAGTGTATTTTGAGAATTTGGAAAATCATTCGTTGCGCAGTGACTTCACCGGGTCGCTCGTGGCAGCTCGGACACTTTGTACACTGATGGTCAAAAAAGCCAGCAAGGCTGCGCCCAAACCGGCGATCAAAAACATCCACCACTGAGGGGTGATGCGGTAGCTGAAGTTTTGTAGCCATTGTTCGGAGATGTACCAGGCAATGGGCCCGGCAATCAAGGTGGCGATCAACACCAGGCGAATAAACTCGCGTGAAAGCAAACTGGTAATGCTGCTGATGCTGGCGCCCATCACCTTGCGGATGCCAATTTCTTTGGTGCGGCGTTCTACGGCGTAAGTGGCCAAGCCAAACAAACCCAAACAGGCGATAAAGATGGCCAAGGCTGATCCCAATTGTGTCAGGCGATTCAAGCGACTTTCGGCGGCATAAACCATGGCAAACCGATCGTCCATGAACTGGTAATTGAAAGGTTTGTCGGGGATGACTTTTTGCCATGCATTGGTAATGCTGCTCAGGTTTTTGGAAAGGTCATTGGTGGCTACTTTTACACTAATGGCTGTAGTCCAATTGCTGGCACGCATGCACAATGGCTCGATATTCTGGTAGAGGTTGTTGAAATGAAAATCTTTGACCACCCCTACAATTTGCCCCATATCGGCCATTTCAGCATAGCGCATTTGTTTGCCAATGGCTTCTTGAGCCGTCCAACCCAGTTTTCGTGCCAGGGTTTCGTTGATCAGGTATTCGTTGCCTTTGGCTGGGCCTTCGGCACTGATGCCTTTCCCTGCCACCAGTTTCATTTGGTAAAAATCCATAAAATTCTGGTCTACCGCGATGCGAGGTAGGGCGAGGTGCTCCAGTTTTCCTTTTTTGTTGACGTATTTAATGCCATTTTGCATCAAACCAACGCCGAGGGTCTGATCGGATAAAGCGACCTCTTCAACGCCCGGAATTTTTTCCAACTCTTCCTTCAAAACCTGACTTTTAAAAATATTGGACATGCCCAGGTCGGCCACCAAAATTTGATCAGTCGCATAACCCATGTCGCTTTTGAGCACAAAATTAAGCTGACGGGAAGACACCAGCGTACAAACCACCAATACAATGGCTGCCGTGAATTGCATTACCACCAAAGCGGGGATCAATTTGCTACGCCGCATTTCCAACCCTTTACTGCCACGGAATATTTTTACGGGCAAAAAACGGGACACGACAAAAGCCGGGTAAGCACCAGAAATGATGCCCAATACAAAAATGGCCGCCAAAATGGCCAAACCAAAACCCGGAGTTGACAAGTAGTGCAAAGCAGATACCGGGTAATCAACACCAGCAAGCAGCGGCCTCAGCATAAAAACAATCCCCACGGAAAGCGCCAGAGCAAGGCCCGTCATCAGGAAGGATTCATTTAAAAACTGAAAAACAATGGATTGTTGGGAAGCGCCTATGGTTTTGCGCACCGCAATTTCGCGCCCTCTGCGGCCAGCAATGATGGTGGAAAGGTTGGAATAATTGATGCAAGCAATGAAGAGGATAAACAAACCTATGGCTCCAAAAATCAACAAATAAGCCTCATCGAATTTGGCGTGGTTGGTGGATTCCCCATCTTGTAGTTTGCCCGAACGCATGTGCACGTCTTTGAGCGCTTGCAAACTGAGGGCAATGTTCTCGGATTGAGCCATCCGGGCTTTTAGTTTTTCAGGAATTTTTTTCTGCAATGCCGCAACGTTCACTTTGTCGTTGCGCATGCACACATAGGTCAAGGTGGCCTGGGCGTGCCAATTGTTGACCATGTTTGGATCCCAGACGGCCCAAAATGGCAGACGTTTGATGTGGAACAACAAATCGAATTGCAAGTGAGATTGTGCCGGAATTTCGGCCAAAACCCCGCTGACCGTAAAATTTTCTACCGTATCCTGGTTGTTTTGGTAAGGGTTGGCGTAGGTTTTGGTCAATACCTTACCCACAACATCGGTATGCCCAAAAATTTCTTCGGCTTTTTGTTTGCTCAGTATAACGTTGCGCTCATCCGCTAATGCGGTACGTGGATTACCCACCAATAAAGGAAAATCGAACACACTGAAAAAAGAAGTATCCACAGCAAAAACCTGCCCGATGGTATTGGGAATGCCCTTGTAGCTCAGTACAAAATTTTGATCAATTGGTGCCAGGCGGGTATAATTTTCTACTTCTTTTTCAAAGGTATTGGCTAAAAATGGCCCCATGGGATAACTACTGAATGGCCCCGTGCTTTCCGCAGTACCCTCGTATCGTGACGTAGTATTGACTCGATAAATCCGCTCATAACGGGTGTGGAAACGATCAAAATCCCGTTCGTGTAGCACCATCAACAGAATCAAAGTACACACTGCAAACCCCAAAGCGAGGCCGAGAAGGTTGATTCCAGCCACAAGGCGGTTTCGTTGCAAGCTTTTGAAAGCCAGCTTTATAGGGTTGTTTGCCATGAGAATTAGGTTCTGAAGTTATAAAAGCTTTATTCAGACTTCAAGGACTGTACCGGATTGACCAAGGCCGCTCGGAGTGCTTGAATGCTCACCGTGAGCAGCGCAATACCCATTGCCATCAACCCCGCAACCGCGAAGAACCACCACTGCATATCAATGCGATAGGCAAAATTTTGCAGCCATTGTTGCATCACGTACCAGGCTAGTGGAGAGGCAATCACAATGCCAATACAGACCATGATCACAAAATCTTTGGAGAGCAAGGCAATGATGCCAGACACCGAAGCGCCCAATACTTTGCGTACACCAATCTCTTTGGTGCGACGCTCAGCGGTAAATGCGGCCAGCGCAAACAATCCCAAGCAGGAAATCAAGATGGCAATTACCGAAAATATGTTAAACATCAAAGCCGTGCGCTGGTCTTTTTCGTATAACTTTTCAAATTCGTCATCGAGGAAATGGTATTCAAAAATGCGATTGGGAATATTGCTCCGCCAGAGGCCACCCGCCAAATCAACCACTTTACTGGCGTTAGCACCACTGGTTTTGACGTATAAAGTTGTCCGCCAGCTTGGATCACCGTTGATCACTACGGGGGGGATTTTTTCGTGCATATCGCGCAGGTGGAAGTCTTTGACCACCCCAATGATTTGCCCTTTGATACCATTGCCTTCAAAGCGTTGGCCAACTACAGGGGATTTTAAATTACAAATTTTAACCGCAGTTTCATTGAGCACAAAATTGCTTTCATCAGCTTTGTTGCTTTCTTCAAACCAGCGGCCTTCTATCAATTTTAAACCGAATATTTTTTGAAAATTGGCATCAGCCGAAAAAGGAGCAAAAGTTGGATTTTCATTTTCCTTACGGCCCTCCCATTCAAAGTTGCCACTGCTGCTGGAGCCATGATTGACAATGTCGGCAGAAGCCATGCTGATGCCACTCACGGCAGGATTATTTTCAATTTCGCGGGCCATACGTTCAACTGTTCCTTTACCTGCCAGATCTCTCATCATCTGCCAAGGGAAATTCAGCCGCATGACATATTCACGATCAAAGCCCAGATTTTTATTGCGCACAAACTGCAATTGCTGGTAAATGGTCAGGGTACTGACAATCAAACCCACCGAAATGGCAAATTGCAACACTGCCAAACCCTTCCAGAACCCCGTTTTGTGTTTGCTCAAAAACCCACTGCCCTTCATGATGCTGATGGGTTGGAAAGAAGAGAGCAGTAGCGCCGGATAAACTCCGGTTAGCAGGATGACCAAGGTAAGTACAATCAGGATGATTTTCCACAAACTTCCATCCAAAAGCTCGAGGTGGAATTGTTCACCCGTAAGCTGATTGAACATGGGCATACTCAGGCGAGCCATGAGTAAAGTGCCCAGCAAAGCCACTACACACATGGCTGCGGATTCCAGCATAAACTGGCTGAATACTTGTTTTTTACTTGCGCCCAAGATTTTTTGCATGCCAATTTCCTTGCTGCGTTTGCTGGTGCGCGCAATGGATAAATTGACGTAGTTGATGCAGGCGACAATCAGGATCAGCAAACCAATGATGAAAAAAATGCGGATGGTGCTGAAGTCGGTGGTGGCCTCATCACCAGACATAATAGACTGGTCGAAACGCATTTCTGTCAGCGGTTCGATGGTAGCGACAATGGTGCTGTCGTTTTTTTCTTTGCGTAGAATTCGGGTGATTTTCTGGCCCAGTTTTTTGGCATCGGTGTCAGGGCGCAGGCGGGCGTAGGCGTTGAAGTTAAAATTGCCCCAGCTGTTGGAATTAGAAAAATTGTTGGGATCGCCCAAATACAATTTCAGCGGCAGCAACAAGTTAAACTTGAAACTGGAGTTGAGCGGCGCGTCTTTGATGATGGCCTGAACGACACATTCGTTGGTGTCGATGCGCAGGATTTGGCCAATTGGATCGGCATCACCAAAAAATTGACGGGCGGTGCTCTGGTTGAGGATGACACTTTTAGGGTGCTCAAAAAAGGCTTCCTGGCTGCCATCAATAAATTCGTATTTGAAGAGTTTGAACCAACTGGAATCGACTGTTGCACAGTGTTCAACCTTGATCAGTTGGTTTTTGAGCTTTACAGTGGCCGACCCTGCTCCAGAGGTAGCTTGAGAAATCAGTTCTATTTCGGCCAGTTGGCTGCCCAAAATACCTGCCAATTTTAATGGAACAGTACTCCAATGCCATGTTTCGGTATCGCTGATTTTGATGTGGGTTTTGAGGCGATAAATGCGCTCGGCGTGGTCGTGGTAACGGTCGTAGCTCAACTCGTTGCTGACCCACATGCCAATGAGCAATGCCCCGGTCATGCCCAAGGATAAACCAACAATATTGATCAAACCCGAAGTCCGATCCTTGAAGAATGCGCGTGACGCAATGCGTAGGAAGAGTTTGAACATGGCAGGAAAGGGTTATTGGGTTCGGGGGTTTGGGGTTCGAAGGTTCGGGGTTCGGGAGCTCAGGAGTTCTTGAGCTCGGAGCATTAACCCTCGAACTCCCGAACCCTCGAACTTACGAACCCCTCGAACCCTAAACATGAAAATTCTCCGTCACCACCTTACCGTCAAACAAATTGATGACCCGGTGGGCAAAGCCTGAATCGTGCGGTGAGTGCGTTACCATCACGATGGTGGTTCCTTCGTTATTGAGTTCGCGAAGCAGGTTCATTACCTGTTCGCCGTTGGAAGAATCGAGGTTACCCGTAGGTTCATCCGCAAGGATCATCTTGGGAGTAGCGACCACGGCACGGGCAATGGCCGTACGTTGTTGCTGACCACCCGACAATTGTTGCGGAAAGTGATTGCGGCGGTGCATCATGTTCATGCGCTCAAGAGATGCCTCAGCACGCTTTTTGCGGTCAGCGGCAGGAACTTTGAGGTACAACAGCGGAAGCTCCACGTTTTCGTACACCGTAAGCTCGTCGATGAGGTTGAAGCTCTGGAATACAAAACCAATGTTTCCTTTGCGCAATTGTGCCCGACTGCGTTCGGGCATTCTGGCTACTTCGGTGCCATAGAAATGGTATTCTCCTAAAGACGGATTGTCCAGCAAGCCCAGGATGTTGAGCAAGGTAGATTTACCGCAGCCGGAAGGCCCCATGATGGCAACAAATTCTCCGTCCTGGATTTCCAGGCTGATGCCGTTTAAGGCGGTGGTTTCTACTTCTTCGGTCGTGAAAACCTTTTGAAGGTTGACGGTCTTTATCATAGAGATTAATGAGTAAAATGATGATGTTGAATGAATGATAAGCGAATGAATAACGGATGCAATCCCTTTTCGCTTATCGCCTAGTTTTCGCTAAAATTCGAGTACTTCGTTTTCTCCAAATGTATCGTAAGAAGACGTAATGACCCGTTCGCCGGGTTTTAGGCCTTCCAATACTTCAAAAAATTCGGGGTTTTTGCGGCCCAGAGAAATGCGTCGGCGCACGGCGCGTTTGTCTCCATTTTCCAGCACATACACCCAGTTTCCGCCAGTAGTGGAAAAGAATCCTCCTGTGGGTAACAATACGGCTTTGGTAGGCTGCCCCAACTGCAAGCGGACGGTTACCGATTGGCCGCGTTTGATGCCTTCGGGCGCACCGAGTAAAAATTTCATGTCTACTTCAAAGCGGCCGCTGCGTACTTCGGGGTAAATTTTGATGATTTCCAGTCCATAATTTTTACCGTTGAAATCAAAACTACCCGGCAAACCACTGAATACCCGGTTGATGTAGTATTCGTCGATGGCGGCGCGGATTTTAAAACCCCGCAAATCGTCAATTTGGCCGATGTTTTGGCCCTGGCTGATGTTTGAGCCTACTTCCACATCCATCGAAGAAAGCAAACCGGGAACTGGGGCTTTTACTTCCAGATTTTCCAGGGTTTGACGCCAGAGTTCTACGTTTCTTTGCGTGCGCTCTAAGGTGCCTTCCAACTGTTTGATTTGAATGACGGCGTTTTCTTCCTGGTATTTTTGGGACTCAATTTCGATTTCGCGTTGTTTGGTCAAACGCTCAAAGTCGCGTTTTGCCCGCAGGTATTCTTGTTCAGAGACGACTTTATCGGCAAAGAGTTGCTTGTTGCGGTCGTATAAATCTTTGGCCTGTTCAATATTGAAGTCCAGTTCGTTCAAACTGCGGCGCAAGGCAAAGCGCTCTACTTTCAGGCGTTGGCGGGTGTTTTGCAGGTCGTTGACCAGACGGCTGGCCTCGGTTTCAGATTGCAAAAAGTTGAGTTTGAGCTGTTGGTTTTCCAATTTCAAGAGGGTTTGCCCCTTGGTCACTTCGTTGCCGCCTTCTACCAGTTTCTGAGTGACATAACCACCCACTACGGCGTCAAGGCGGATGGTTTTGAGGGGCTGAACATTGCCCGTGATCGGAATGGTTTCATCAAAAGTACCATTGGTGACTTCTGAAATGGTGAGCTTGTCTTGCTCAACATTGAGCGTGGTTTTGTGGTCTTTGAGCAATTGCCAGCCGAAAAAACCGACAAATGCTGCACCGAGTACAAAAAGTACGATTCGTTGGGTGGTCCAAAATTTCTTTTCAATCTTCCTATCCATGGTAATGTTTTGGCTTGTTGTTCGCTGTGAATGGTTGTGCTTACACCATTCTTTATCCTGTCGATTGGAAGTTCAAGCCCTGTGCCAAAGTTTTAAAGAATTGAAAATCAATTTATTGAAAAGTATAAAATGGGGTTTTCTTGTTCAGAAGCGGACAGGATGTGTCCGTTTCCGAACACACCCTGTCCGCTATCTCACCCTTATACTGCCTTTACTGCCTCCATGACCCGCAATTGCTCCACAATGTCCTGCATATCGATCAAGGGTGCCTGCCCAGCGCTGATCACCTCGTTCATATTTTGAAAAAGCGGGGCCCAGTTGCCGGGTAGGGTTTCGATGCGCCCACGCAGGTGCAGCCCCCCCACTTCGGTGTTGATCGTAGCCCAGTTGGCTTCGGTTTCGATGCCAAAGCCGGGCATGCCAGGCATGATCCCTGCCTTGAGGTGATCTTCCTGCACGTCGATGCCATATTTGACAAAAGAGCCCTTGGTGCCCTGAATGATGTAACGGGGCGTATCTTCCCGCACGAGCAGACTGCTTTTGAGGGTGACTTTGATTTTACCGTAGTCCAGGCGCACGTCAAAAGCATCATCTACTTCGGAGTGTTCGCGTTGGGTAAAGGTTTGTCCCCATACGGATTTGGGTTTACCAAACAGCACAATGGCCTGATCAAGGGTATGCGCACCCAGGTCGTACAAAATGCCATTACCCGGGGCAATGGTCTCTTTCCATTTTTTGGGGTTCAACACTGGTTTGTAGCGGTTGAAATGGGCTTCGTAGCTCAAGACTTCACCGATCAAACCTTCCGAAATGACTTTTTGCACGGTGAGAAAATCGCTGTCCCAGCGGCGGTTTTGGAACACAAACAAGTGTTTGCCTACTTGTTTGGCCAGGGCAATCAGCTCTTCTGCTTCGGCAGCAGTCGGGGTGAACGGTTTTTCGGTCAAAACGTGTTTTCCTGCCCGCAGACATTGCTGGGTGTAGGCAAAATGTGTTTCATTGGGCGAGGCTACACTCACCAAATCAATCTCCGGATCGGCCAGTACGGCGTCCAGACTGGTCGCCTTTTGCACACCGGGATAAATGTCCTGGGGGTTTTGGGTATTGCTGACAATGGTTTTGAGTCGAAAATTTGGATTGGCCAGAAAAAACGGCGCTTGCAAGTAACGTCCGGAAAGCCCAAATCCAAGGATTGCTACAGTAGTCATGATGGTTGATATTTTCTCCCGCAGATCGCGCAGATTTACGCAGATTTTTCAAGAAAGAACTTTATCTGCGCAAATCTGCGCGATCTGCGGGCGGTTAAATTAACATAAATCCCGACGAAGTCGGGGTGCTAATGATTCAGGGTAAAAATAGTTAAGGCAGCGTAAAAGCCACATACTTGTCACCAGATTTGGTTTTGAGTTTTCCACCGCCACAAGCAATGACGAGGTATTGTTTGCCATTTACCGCATACACACTAGGGGATGCGTAACCGGCAGCAGGCAGTTTGGCCCGCCACAAGATTTTCCCGGTCTCCCGGTCAAAAGCCCGGATGTATTCGTCTTTGCTGGCAGCTATGAACAAGATGCCTCCTGCCGTTACGGCTGGCCCGCCGTAATTGTCCGTCCCCGTTGGAGCGATACCTTTGGCGATCAACTCGGGGTATTCACCCAAGGGAACCTGCCAAAGGCGCTTGCCCGAATTCAAGTCGATCGCCGTGAGCGTACCCCAGGGAGGCTGGCTCACCGGATAGCCATCGCGGTCGTACCAGCGGTTGTAGCCTGTATGTTTGTAGGGGACTGTTGACAATTTTTGATCTTTTGGTGCCTTGATGCTGGTGTTTTTTCCGAACAAGAAACCGACGATGGCTTTGGTTTCTGCTTCTTTCAACTGGCTCATCGCGGGCATCATGCCCCGGCCTTTGGCCAGGATTTGGCGAATGCCAGGCTCATCGTATTTGGCGGCAATGTTTTGCAAACCCGGATACGTACCATCGTGGTTGCCTTCGCGGTTTTCGCCATGACAAGCACCGCAATACGTGAGGTACAATTGTTTGCCCGATTTCTGGGCTTGCTTGTCTTCGGCTTTGGGGTTGGCTACCAAAGAACTGTACACCGGGTTTTCTTTGGCGGGGATGTACATGATGCTGTTTTCATCAACGGCAGCACCACCCCACTGTGCACCTCCATCGGTTCCGGGAAAAAAAAGCGTACGTTTATTCCCGAGCGGAATAAAGGGCTGCCCGGTATTGGCCTGGCGAACCTGGGCGATGATGTCGTCCCGATCTGCGGCAAAATCATTGACGTCTTTTTCGGTAAAACTTTGGCGGGTGAAGGGTTCGGGTCCCAGCGGAATGGGTTGGGTAAGGGATGCTTTCTCCCCCTCAATTTCTGAGGCGGGAAAAGGACGTTCTTCGATGGGAAACAAAGGTTTGCCACTTACCCGGTCGAAGACAAACATGAACCCCTGTTTGCTCAGAACGGATACGGCGTCTATTTTTTGGCCGTTTTGGGTAAGCGTAAACAAATTGGGGGGCGCGGGGATATCCCGATCCCAAATGTCGTGGTGTACGGTTTGAAAGTGCCAGAGTCTTTTGCCCGTATTGGCGTCCAGTGCAAGAAGGCAGTTGGCAAAGAGGTTATCCCCTTTGCGGTTTCCGCCATAAAAATCAAATGCCGCCGAGCCGGTGGGCGCATAGACAATGCCTTTTTCAGTGTCAAGGGCCATGCCCATCCAGTTGTTCGCGCCCCCGATGTTTTTGTAGTTTTGTTTTTCCCAGGTCTTGTAGCCGAATTCTCCTGGGCGTGGAATGGTGTGGAAAGTCCAGATTTTTCGACCCGTCCGCACGTCATAAGCCCGAATGTCGCCCAGTAATGCCGTGGCACTTTCCGAAACTCGGGTGCCAACAATCAGGATGTTTTTGTAAATGGAAGGGGGCGTGTTGGAGATGACGTATTCGTCAGCACCGGGGCGTTTGAGGCCATCGATGAGGTTGATTTTTCCATTGCTACCAAAAGATGGAATGGGCTGCCCGGTTTGGGCATCGAGGGCGTACAAAAATGCGCCGTATCCAAAAAATATGCGGGCTTCTTTGCCGTCACTCCAGTAGGAAACCCCTCGGCTGGTCATGCTGAAGGTTTTGTCATTCAACGTTGTTTTCCACAATTCCTTCCCACTTGACGCATCCAGCGCAAAGGCTTGCGAACCCGCCGAAACTCCATACATCACGCCTTTGATGATGAGGGGATTACATTGCATCTGGGTGGTGTTTTTGACCGTATCGGCTCCACCGGATTGATAGGTCCAGGCTACTTTGAGTTGGGCAACATTCTGGGTGTTGATTTGTTTTAAGGCCGAAAAATGGTTTTTGTCGGGGCCGCCGTTGTACTCGGGCCAATCAGCTTCATCACCGGGGGTAAAACGGGTACTACTCATTGTAAAAATGAGTCCCAAAATGAGCAAATAGAACGCCCATTTGGGAAAGGCTGAAATGTTGATAGACCCCTCGGAGAATCATTTTTTTTCATCACTTTATTTTTTAAATTTATTTCTTCATCGTGCCTAATTTAAAGACGCATAAATCAACTTTTACCATGAGTGGATTGGAAATTGTACAAAGGTACTACCAGTGTTTCAACGATCAAGACTGGCCGGGCATGTTGGCCTTGCTGCATCCCAATATTCGGCATGAAGCCAATCAGGGCGAGGCTCAAATTGGCATCGAAGCCTTTCGTGCATTTTTGAACCATATGGATGAATGTTACGCTGAAAAACTCAGTGACTTTACTTATTTCACTGAACCCAGCGGTCGTCGTGTGGCGGTAGAATTTACGGTAACTGGGGTGTACAAAAAAACGGATGGCGATTTACCTGCGGCGCATGGACAAACTTACGTCTTGCCGGTTGGTGCCTTTTTGGAGCTTGCCGATGATAAAATTGTGCGGGTGACCAATTATTACAACTTGCCTTTGTGGATCAAAAAGTTGAAATGTTGAAGAGTTGAAGAGTTGAAGAGTTGAAAAGTTGAAGAGAAGTTGAAAAGTTGAAAAGACAGTCGCGGGAAGTCGAAGGCCATCTTTCAACTTCCTTCAACCTTCAACCACTTTCAACTCTTCAAGGGCTGCGTGCCGTACATTTTCCCCTGCCGGGTCATTTTGATCAAATAGTCCATGCGCTTTTGTTTCTCAGCATTCCGGCTCTCGCCTTTAATTTCATCGATCCAGTATACTTTCAGGCGTTTGTAATGGTGTGGGAAGGCTTGAAAGTTCTCCCATACCATAGGATCCTGCTGTAGCTGGGCGGTGATCCATTCGGGAACGATTAGAGGATCGTCGATGGAACCAATTTGCCCGGCAATGGGGGCAATCCCGGCTGGGGTCATCAGCCCCAGTTGCTGGAGCTTCCAAATGCGCTGGCGGTTGAGTTCGGAAAGGAAGGTTTTTTTCTTGCGTGGGGTGATGCGTTGTACGGCACTTTCTTCGTCGTATTTTTTTACCACCCCGTCAATCCAGCCAAAACAGAGGCATTCTTCTACCATGTCGTCGTAGGCGATAGAGGGTTTGCCGGTGGCCTTGCGGTAGGTTTGAAGCCAAACTTCAGTTTTGCCGCTGTTGTGGTGGGTTTGCAACCACGCTCGCCATTCCTGTCTATTTTGAGGGTAAACCACCTCGGTAATTTCCATGATTGCCATATGCCGAAAATTATTGATGGTTGAGGATACTTTCCATTTCCAAAAAAGCCATTTCCACGTCCGCTTCCTGAGTGCGCCAATTGACCATAGCGGCCCGAATGGCGGATTGACCTAGGTAAACAGTTGGTGTCATGTACACATTGCCGTTGGCGACCAATTGGCTCAAAAATTGGCTCACTTCCGCTTGAGGCCGGTCTTTGAGGGTGAAACACACACAATTGAGCCGAACCGGGGCCAGTAACTTGAAGTGTGTGGAATTTTCAATCAATTCGCCCAACAAACGGGCATTTGTTACATTGCGTTCCACAATGTCCCGATAGCCCTCGCGGCCATAAGCCATTAGGGTCATCCAGGCCGGAAGTGCGCGCATGCGCCGAGAGTTTTCCGGCAAAAAATTGAGAAAATTGAAATTTGCTTTGGGATCACCCAAGTATGCCGCGTTGGCATTTTGGAAGGTATTGAGCTGCAAGCCGAGGTGTTTTTCATGCACCAGCGCTACCGCGCTGTCGTAGGGGACATTGAGCCATTTGTGGAGGTCTACCGCAATGCTATCGGCTTGTTCCCAACCCTGAATGAGGGGCGCAAACTGAGGTGAACAGGCCACAAAGCCGCCAAAAGCAGCATCGATGTGCCACCAAAAATTGTATTTCTTCTTCAGCGCAGCGATGGCCTGCATGTCGTCAAAATCTACCGTGTTGACCGTACCTCCACTGGCGCAGACGATGCAGGGTTGGCCATTGAGGGCGATCAATTTGGCTTCAAGATCCCTGGTGTCCATGGCTTCCCGATTGTCGGGCAACAAATTTACTTTGATCAGGCTATTGCGGCCTAGGCCCAGCATGGCCAGGTCTTTGTACACACAGGAATGCGGTTGAGCGGCTAAAACTTTTAGATCTTTGAGGGCAAAAACACCTTCCTCGGCGATATCGACGCCCAATTGCTCTCCATACCACTGCCGTGCTACAGCCAGGCAAGTGAAATTGCTCATGGTTGCCCCAGTCACAAAACCGCCGAAAAAGGACTCGGGCAGACCAAAAAGTTCGCGCAGCAGTTTGATGGCTTCAAATTCCACCACGGCGGATACATCCCCGGTTTGGCTGGCACTTTGGGTGTTTTGATCGTACAGACTGGTCAACCAATCGCCTGCCAATGCGGCAGGGGTAGCGCCTCCGGTTACAAATCCCCAATACCGGGGGCCAGTGGAAGCCACCATCAAAGGGGCGAAACGTTGTTGGAAAACTTCAAGTGCCGCCAGGGCGCCAGCACCCGCGGTAGGTAGGGTAGAAGGCTCCAACCGGGGTGGCGGCACAGCCGTGGGCCATTCATCAATGTTTTGTAGGTAAACTTCCGCGCGGTGTTTTACCGCTTCCAATATTTGGGAATAGGAGTCGATCTCCCGATTGAGCCAATTGTTCATAAGGTGATGGTAAAGGATCAGGATTGGGAAATGCTCAGCGTTTTTCGAGAACCATCGCGTCAATGCCCTTGCTTTTTAAGGCGCTGACCAATGTCTTGGCTTCGCTGGCGTTGTTAAAACGGTTGACGAGTACTGTGGCATAGGCTCCGCGATTGAATTTTTCAACCCGGGCGCTGCTGTACCCTAGTTTTTGAACCCGCTTCAGTTGTTTTTGGGCACTGCTGGTTTGTTCAAAAGAACCAGCAATGACCATGTACTTCCCACTGGATGAAGCCAAAGGGGCAGTTTCCACTTCCGCTGTTGCTGCGTTGTCTCTGCTTGGTGTAACTTGAGGCTTTACGGGAGTAGGTTTTGGCTTTACTTCTTCCACGACAGCGGTTTCAGCAGTTTGGTTGTTTTCAACTACTGCTCCTTCAGCGGGTTGGTCGATGGTGTTGTCTTCTGCTGGATAACCAGCGGTATCATTAGCCGCAGTTTGGGTCGTATCCACATAGGGCTTTTCCGTAGTTGGCTTTGGAGTATTGGCTTCGTGGGGTAGGTTCACATAGCGGTAAACCAAATAAATCAGGGCCGCAATACAAACTGCGACGATGCCAATGGTAAGGTAATCAAGTCTGGACATGGAGGTGTTTGTTTTTGGTTTTCGCAAGAAAGATAAGCAACTATTTGAAACCACGAATTCATTCGTGGGCTGATCAAGGTAACGGAATCCGGATTTGTAATCCGTCGTACCCCAATTCAACGCCAGCGGGTAAGGTTTTATTGATCTCGGCGTGTTTTCCCATGCGGTGGCTCATGTGGGTCAAATAGCTATGTTGGGGTTTTAGTTGATGAATCAGGTCTAGTGCCTCGTTCAGATTCAGGTGTGAATAATGTTCGGTATGGTGTAGGGCATTGATGACCAAGGTGTGCAGGTTTTGCAGCTTGTGTATTTCTGTTGCTTCAATGTGGTGAACGTCGGTTAAATAAGCAAAATCACCTACCCGAAACCCCAAAATAGGCAGTTTGCCATGCATCAATTCGACGGGTAAAAAAGACAAACCTTTGATGCTGAAAACGGTATTTTTATCAATCGTAATCAAACTCACCATGGGCGCACCCGGGTAGCGTTTGTCTCCTTCGGCAAAAACGTAGGCAAAGCGCGTTTTGAGCTCTTTTTGTACTTTTTCTGTAGCAAAAACGGGCATTTCCCCGCCTTGTTTGAAATTAAAGGGGCGCACATCATCCAGGCCTACCACATGGTCATTGTGTTCGTGTGTCATCAGGATGGCATCCAGGTGTTGGGTACCTGCGGCCAGCATTTGTTGCCTGAAATCAGGTCCACAATCAAAAGCCACGGTGGTATCCCCCCAACTCAGTAAGGCCGCAGTGCGCAGCCGTTTGTCGCGGAGATCGGTTGATTGGCATACTTCGCAGTCACAGCCTAAAACCGGAACCCCCTGAGAGGTGCCCGTGCCGGTGAGGGTTACAATCAGTTCGATGGCTCTTCTTCGTTTTCGTCGGTTAATGAATTGTTGCGGATACCTTTGAGTAACTTGATCGATTTTTCACTGAGTTTTTCCTCGGTGTAGTCAATTACCCCCAATACTTCCAGTAACACATTGATGCGCGATTCGGTGTCAAAAAATTTGTTGACCACCGCGACTTTTCGATTTTCGACAATACAATAACCCGATTGGAAGGAACCTTTTTCATAACGTACGGTATAGTCCAATTCCGAGAAGAGGGTTTCTAATTTTTTCAAAAAATGCGTCGTGTATTTGACCATGTTGCGTGAAAAATAAATTATTATATGGCGAATTTAGTAACGTGTGCGTAATAAGTCCTTCATTTGGAACGCTTATTTTTACACAAGTGTTTAAGCAGCTGTTTATGCGAAGAATATTCCTTTTGATTTTAGTCGGCCTAATGTTGAGCAGTAGCGTTTTTCTTGCTGCGCAAAACCGTTTTGTGGCCAGTGCAGTTGCGGGCTTGAATTTATCCCAAATCGACGGCGATTTGTTGACCGGGTTTGATCAGCCGGGCCTGCATGCGGGGATGCACGTGAGTGCCATTTTGAGCGATCGTTGGGAATTGGGTGTAGAACTGCTGTACAACCAACAAGGAAGCCAGCGCAATTTGTACTCCAACTCCCAGTCGATTTACGAAAGTATCCGCCTTAATGTGGTAGAAGCGCCAGTGCAAATTTTGTTCAACGAATGGAAATTCCAGTTGGGGGCAGGCCTTTCTTACGCCCGTATCATCAACGCCAAAGTGATTGATGTGAGTGGTGCCGACATCACCCTCCAACAAGGTTTTCGGGACGACCTGATCAATGTTGTACTTGGTGGTACCTTCAATTTCAGCGAACGCTGGGCACTCAATGTGCGTTGGAGTCGCTCGCTGAACAACCTTCGGGCAAATAAAGCGGACGGGCTGTTCATCTCGCGCACGCTTGGCATCCGGGGGATCTATTATTTTTAATTGGTCGCTCGCAAGGGACGCCCCGACGGATGCTCCCAACCCTAAAACATAAAACCCTAAAACATAAAACCCTAAAAAAAAATGACCCTTGCAATCATCGATCTCGGCACCAACATTTTTCACTTGCGCATCGTGAAGATGCAGGCAGATGGCTCTTTTCTGGAGTTATTCCGCCGCAGCCAGTTCATCAAATTGGCTGCGGATGGCATTGATACCATTGGCCCGGAACCCTTTCAGCGTGGCTTGGCCTGTATCCAGGAATACGCCCAAATTCTGCTTCAGCATCGGGTAGACCAAACCAGGGCCATTGGCACCGCAGCGATGCGCACCGCCAGCAATGGACCAGCATTTATTCAAGCTGTAAAGGAAACAGCTGGTTTGGACATCACCCTGATCGATGGCGATCAGGAAGCGCATTACATCCATCGGGGCGTTGAGCAGGCCGTGCAGTTTGGGGCGGATAAACAACTGATCATGGACATTGGCGGCGGCAGTGTAGAGTTCATCATTGCTGATTTGGACGAGGTGTACTGGGCGCAAAGTTTTCCGGTAGGTATGGCCGTTTTGTACCGAAATTTTCACCAAAATGACCCCATTCTTCCGTCAGAAATTGCAGAATTAAGGGCATTTCTTTCCAGACAATTGACTTCCCTTCAAGCAGCGTTAAATCAATTTGAGGTTACGGACCTGGTAGGTACCAGAGGTACTTTTGATGTGTTGGTAGCCCAATTCAGCACGACCAAACAAGGGCCCCATTGCTCCATTTTACCCATTGAACAACTGCCCTCATTTTTTTCCAAAGTGACTCAGGCGAGTCAAGTAGAACGGAGCATGATGCCCGAAATCCCCGCCGACCGGATCGACATGATTGTTGTAGGCATGCTCCTGATTCAATTTGTGCTGGAGTTGACGGGGGTGCCACGCATTTTGGTTTCCGATTTTGATGTTAAGGAAGGTGTACTTGCTGAAATGGCTCAACAAGCCTAAATGTTTTGAATGGTAATTCTTCTTTTTTCTTTTAATGCTTTAAAATGTGAGGGCGTTAATCCGGTTGCTTTTTTGAATTGCGCAGATAAATGGGCAACGCTGCTGTAATGCAGCATGTAGGCAATTTCAGAAAAGGTGTGTTCTCCGAAGATGATCAACTCTTTGATCCGTTCAATTTTTAATGCGATAATGTATTGTTCAATGGTGGTGGCTTCAACCTCGGAAAAGAAATTAGCCAGGTAAGTATAGCTGTTGTTCAATTCTTCGCTTAGTAAAGCCGAAAACTTAATGTTGGGTTTTTCTTCTGAATTGTACACATAGTCTATCATGACTTTTCTGATTTTCTCAATCAATACACCTTGTTTTTTTTCCAACAATTCTAATCCGACTTTTTTAATTTTGTTATTCAGCTCCCTTTTTTCATCATCAGAAACATCTTCCTTGGTTTCTATTTCACCTAATTCTACTTTTATAGGCGATATATCAAGTTCTTCTAAAGCTTCTCTAACAACCGCTTTGCAACTTTCGCAAGCCATATTTTTTATATAGATTTTCATAAACTCTTTTTTCGTTTGATGAATTAAAGCGTATGCACTCGACGCTCGGGTAATGATTGTTTTGTCCGCCCATGTTGCTAAGTCATTGTTTTTACAGTTTGTTTCTTGCAAAAAAGCTCGGTTTTGACAAGTTCCGAAAAATAATGAAGTGAAGTGAAGTTTATTTCAGCGCTGCGCAAAGCCGGGCTGTTACAACCCCTCCTCTAACAATCTTGTCAGCACGATCATGTGCTTTGCACGAATGCCATTTTCATGAATTGGCTCAGGGTAGTTGTCGATAAAGAAGTCTTTTTTGATCTCATTCATTTCAAAGCCTAGTTTCTGATACAGATACAACTGGCCTACGCTTGAATTTGCAGTCCCAATACAGATGGACTTGTATCCTTTTTGAATGGAAAATTGAATGGCATTTTCTATCAAATATTTCCCAACGCCTTGTCCTTGTAGTTCTGGTGTAACCGCAACATTTTTTATTTCAGTCATGATGTTGGTCAGCGGAGACAGCACAATTGCCCCGATGACTTTTTGGTCTTTTTCCGCGACAAAGACTTTGGATGTAGCCAGATAAGCTTCAATGATTGCTTTTGAAGGGTCGGCAAGCAACAGTAAATCGTAGGGTAGTTGTTCGTCCCCCCGGAGTTGTCTGAAAGTTAAATTTTGGATGTCCAAAGTCCTTTTGTCTTTTTATTTCTTCATCGTGCCTTATAACTTCAGCGGTACTTTTTTCCCTGTTTTGACGGCCAAAAAGATCGCATCAATAATTTTGAGGTCTTTCAAACCCTCTTCGCCGTCTACAGGTACGATAGGTTGTTTGCCCTCTAAAATGATCCCCGCCATTTCATCCATTTGCACGGTCTGGTGCGTAACATGCGGGTAGTTCAATTCCCCTTTATTGGTGCGCCCTTTGATGGGGCCATAACCGGTAGAGGGCAACAACTCTGCAAAACCTTTTTCGGCATTCAGGAAAAAGCGGTCAAGGTTGTTCATCGTGTAGGTCGACAGGCAGGAAGCCACCGCTCCACTGGGAAAACCGAGTTGGAACTGAATGGTCTCATCCACCCCTTTTTTGAATTTTTCGGGATTGGTCTTGGTTTCCTGGGCCGTCACCCAGATGGGTTCTTCGCCGATCATGTACCGAGCGCCATTGATCGCGTAAATGCCAATGTCCATCATGGCGCCGCCACCAGCCAGTTCTTTGTTGAGCCGCCATTGGGTGGGATTGCCGATGGTAAAGCCGCAAAGTCCCTGGAAAAATAAAACTTTACCCAGCTCCCCATCTTTTCTCATCCTGATGATTTCCAGGGTCTTGGGCTCAAAATGCATCCGGTAACCCACCAGCAGCTTGACATTGTTTTTTTTGCAGGCATCGATCATGGCCTGCCCATCTTTGGCATTGATCGACATGGGTTTTTCGCAGATGACATGTTTGCCGGCATTGGCCACCCGGATCGCCTGGTCTTTGTGCAGGGCATTGGGCGTAATGATGTACACTGCATCAATGTCGGGATTATCCTTGATCGCATCAAAAGTCTCGTAGTTGTAGCAATTTTTTTCCGGGATGTTGTATTTGCTCTGCCAGTCTTTTAGTTTGGAAGGGGTACCGCTGATGGCCGCCACCAATTTGGCTTTTTGGGAGGCTTGCATGGCGTCCGCAACCCGAGTGCCGTAACTGCCCAAGCCCATAATCGCTACGCGTAAAATGGGGCCTTCATAGGGTTGCTGATCGGCTTCATCAGTACTTGCCAAAATCAAATCTGGCAATTGAAAGGCGATTGCGGTTGCAGTGATTTTTTGCAAAAAGTTGCGACGTGAGTTCATGACAAAGAATTGTGTTGTGATTAAGCTGCTTGTTGAGTGGCATGAATGGATGCGACTGGATCAACAAATTCGGTAGGTGTAATATCCTGCATTTTATTTAGATGGCCAAAATAATGGAGTATTTTTAATCTACAAGCGGCAAGAACAAGACGGAATGGGTGGGGTGAAATTCACCCTAAATCGGGCCATTTGCAGCAAAACAAAAAATTTTAGACATGCTCGTAGACCATAGCATATGCAATTGCAGCATTCCAAATGACTGCACAATCCCAGGTTCCTTCCAGACAAACGAATCGAGGGGACTTGGAATATAAACTGTATTCCTTGCCGGGAAAGAGCTGGCCACATCGGAACAAAACGCATGTGGATACCGGGACGTTTTGGAAATAAAAACAGCAACGAAGTCCAAGAATATACATTTGGTGAGCTACAGTTCAGCGGGCGTCAAATTGGAATTTCAAATGCCAAAATTTGTGTGATCAGCTTGATTGTATACAAATACGTTGTTGTAGCCAACTCTTGTAACAACACTTGGATCAGATTGCTTGAACACTCCAAAAGGCTCGTATGCATGAGAGAAGGACTGGTTGTGGAATATGAGATCGAGAGGCTGAACAAAAAGTCTATGATACTTTTGAAGATCAAAGAAATTGTCAATTATGGAGAAGACGTGCCGGAGAGAATTGAATTGGAAAGGGTTGAAAGGAAGAGGAGGCAGTAGTTGAACAAAGTGGCGAAATTCAACCGCTACTGCGGTTGCAAAGCCTTGCGAGGCCTCTAAGCCCGCGGACGACCACGGCTATTCAAGATTCAACCGCTGCCGCGATTGGGGTTTCAAAATTCGGTATGCCTTATCTGCCCGATAAAATTCCCCCGCCTTACTCCTCCTCCCGCTTCCGCAAGGACTCCAACAAAAACTCCCCCTGGTAATTGATGAAAAAATGGTCTTCATACGGCAATTGAATCACCGGCGCCTTCCCGTCTTCAAAAGGGGCAATGGCATCGTAACGGATGGGAATCATCACTTTGCCTTTTTTATCTACCCAGCCCCATTTGCCGTTTTGTTTGACCCGGATCCAGTCTTTTTCTTCTTTGAGGTAGCCGATTTCTTCGTAGTTGCAGGGGAGCAATACGCCATAATCGGGAGCGTAGAGGCCGAAGCGGCCGTTTGTTCGAGCAGGAAAATGTGGTAGCCGGTGAAGTAGATTTTGGTGTGCAGACGGGGAGGAGGGGCTTCGCCTTGGGGGTGATGAGGCCGACTTTGGAGTCGAGATGGGTGCGGGCGTAGTTGTCTTGGAAGGGTTCGTCGATTTTGGTATATTTTGGCTTGATCACTACATGGCCTACACCGTCCACCAGGCCCATTGGCCTCTACTATTGTACCATAATCGTTTGGTTTACCGCCCACATTTATCCTGTACAAACCCTTTGAGGCACTTTCAATGGCGTCATATTGCGGCTTGAGCAATGCATTGCCTAAACTGTCCACCAGGCCCCAGTAGCCGCCTATTATTCCACTTCTAATGTCGGCTTTACCACCCACATTTACCCTGTACAAACCATTTGAGGCATTTTCAAGGGCGGCATACTGCGGCTAGAGCAATACATTGCCTAAACTGTCCACCAGGCCCCACTCGCCTCCTTCTATATAGCCATACTTGTCTGGTTTATCCCCCACCTGTACCCTGTACAAACCCTTTGAGGCACTTTCAAGGGCGTAATACTGCGGCTAGAGCAATACATTGCCTACACTGTCCACTAGGCCCCATTGGCCACCTTGTAATTTACCAAAAGAGTTTGGTTTACCGCCCACATTTACCCTGTACAAACCCTTTGAGGCACTTTCAATGGCATCATACTGTGGCTTGAGCAATACATCCCTACACCTGTCCACTAGGCCCATTGGCCGCCGACATACCCATCATCGTTTGCTTTACCGCCCACCTGCACCCAGTACAAACCCTTTGAGACACCTCGAATATTGTCATACTGCGGCAGGCAATACATTGCCTAAACTGTCCACCAGGCCCCATTGGCCCGCCTTCTATTTACCAAAGAGTTTGGTTTACCACCCACCTGTACCTTGCACAAGCCCTTTGAGGCACTTTCAATGGCATCATGCTGTGGCTTGAGCAATACATTGCCTAAACTGTCCACCAGGCCCCATTGGCCGCCTTCTATATACCCATCATCGTTTGCTTTACCGCCCACCTGGACCCAGTACAAACCCTTTGAGGCAACTCGAATGTCATCATACTGCGGCTTGAGCAATATATTGCCTACACTGTCCACCATACCCCATTGGCCTCCTACTAAATAGCCCTTAGCATTTGTTTTGCCGCCACATTTACCCAATACAAACCCTTTGCAGGCATTTTCAGGGCGTCATACTGCGGCAGCAATACATTGCCTAAACTGTCCACCAGGCCCCATTGGCCGCCTTCTATATACCCATCATCGTTTGCTTTACCGCCCACCTGTACCCTGTACAAACCCCTTGAGGCACTTTCAAGAGCGTCATACTGCGGCCGAGCAATACATTGCCTAAACTGTCCACCAGACCCCATTGGCCTCCTTCTATATACCCTTCATCGTTTGCTTTACCGCCCACCTGGACCCAGTACAAACCCTTTGAGGCAACTCGAATGTCATCATACTGCGGCAGAGCAATACATTGCCTACACTGTCCACCAGACCCCATTGGCCTCCATACCCATCATCGTTTGCTTTACCGCCCACCTCTGCCTGTACAAACCCCTTGAGGCACTTTCAAGAGCGTCATACTGCGGCAGGCAATACATTGCCTACACTGTCCGCAGGCCCCATTGGCCGCCTACTATATACCATCATCGTTTGCTTCC
>NZ_JADKCX010000019.1 GCF_016718685.1 Haliscomenobacter sp.
ATATCGATATCCGCCATATCTCCCATGGTCCGAGAATACTGCGTTCGTAGTAGTTTTTGAGCTTTTATGAAATAAGCCAAAGCTTCTTTAAAATACATGGAAGCCTGAGCCTCTTCTTTTCTTTTGGCAGATAGGTCTCCTCTTTTTAGTTGCATTTTAGCTGTAATTGAATAAGAAAAGGCTAAGCCCCAAGGATAAGCCTTTCTCCCTAGCGCTGTAAAAAGGTCTATGGCTTTGTTTATGTTTATTTGAGCAGAATCTAAATGACCTGTTTCAGCATAAACTTCCCCTATGCATACATTGCAATGTGCCAGATCGTTTTTATTGTCCGTGTTTTTCAGTATATTTAAAGCTGAACTATAATGTTGCAAGATTTTAAATAGTCTTTTTGACTTGTCCTTAAAGTGCCTAAAAACATGTAGTTTCTGCCAATGTTAGCTTTATCTTGTAGTGCTTCGTATTCTTTTAGTTCAAAATAAACGTATTTATTGACTCCAGTCAAATTTCCCATATGATCGTAAAGCTGGAATAATAGATGAGCAAAGGCGGCAGCATCCCTCCTTGCGGCTATTTTTTGGCTATGCTCCAGACCTTTTGTAAACCTCAATGGCCTTATCATGGTTAATAGGTGTGGTGTTGCGATACAAGTTTCAATACCGTAGAAATACTTCAACTGCCCTCGCTCAAACCTATTTGTACGCTAGATTTAGACCTTCGTCACTAATAATGGATTGCTTTTTCCCGGTCTTTTTGTCTATATATAAACCAGCCAAGAAATAAAGTCCATTTACTTTATTCGTATCTTCTCATGAGGTAAGCAAGCTTTTTTTGTAAAATTCAAAGCATTGGGGGCTTCAACTTTAAAAATTTATTTCAGCTGTGCCTATTATTTCGGTTTTGTATAGGGGTTCGCCAATGCCTTTTCCAACTCCAAGTCCCTTTTTAAACCAAGTGCCCCATCTTCAAAGTCATTTCTTTAAACAAGGTTTTCCTCCATTTTTGTTTCAACTCAAAATTGAATGTCATCAAAGAAAAACCGACCTGCGAAATAGGTCAATAAGCCAAAAGCTATGGTTACACCATTGGAGTCAATAGTGCCTTCGATGCTGTAGGTTTTCCATTGCTGGTCGCGAATGGGCCTTTTGGCCATATTATCAAAAAAGCCTCGCCCTGTTTGCTTATCTACCCTGGCCCAAAGATGTGCGCTGGCATTGGTATCCTTTGGTTCCATGCGTACTAAAGCCGAGAGCTTGAATTTACAAGCTTCATAACCCTTGGTTTGGGAGAGTGGCCTTATAAGATGCCATTTGGTTTGAGCAACTGCTATCCAGAGAGAGTATTAAAAAGTGTGAAGTATATGTCATAAACAGGTGTTGTCTGATTAAATCAAATAAGTGGCTACAATGGGTAGCCTAATGATAAAAATAGCCCCTTGATCGTTCGCATCTTTTACCTCCAAAATCCCCCCATGCCCTTTCACCAAAATATCATACGCCAAGCTCAAGCCCAACCCTGTCCCTTGCCCCGTCGGCTTGGTGGTAA
Organism: Haliscomenobacter sp.; assembly: GCF_016718685.1. GTDB lineage: Bacteria > Bacteroidota > Bacteroidia > Chitinophagales > Saprospiraceae > Haliscomenobacter. Next base: position 1,543 of record NZ_JADKCX010000019.1, read on the forward strand.
AACGGCTCGAAATATTTTCTCGCGTATGGCTTTTGGGGATGCCGTTGCCGTTGTCCTGCACCTTGATGATGATTTGATTGTCTGTTTTTTGTGTGGAAATGGTGACGGTGGGTTGATATGGGGGATGTTGTAGAGACGTTGCATGCAACGTCTCTACGTCGCGCTGGTGCACCGTGCTTCGGCTTCGCTCAGCAACCGCATAAAACGCATTGTTGATCAAATTCAGCAACACCCGCCCAATGTCCAGAGGAATGACCGAAACTAAGTGCAAATCCGGATCAAAATGCGTTTCCATCGTCGCGTTGAAGCTATTGTCCTTCGCCCGCAGGCCATGATACGCCAAACGCAGGTATTCATCAGCCAAAGCGTTCAGGTCCGTAGGTTCTTTTACACCTGTACTTGCCCGAGAATGCTCCAGCATCCCTTTGACGATGGAAGATGCACGTTGGCCATGGTGGTTGATTTTTTGGAGGTTTTGTTGGAGGTCAGCGGCGATGGCTTTGCACTTCAGTATCGCCTTTTCAATCTCTTCGCATTTCGTCCAGCAGTTCGGTGCTCACTTCCGAAAAATTGTTGACGAAGTTCAGCGGGTTTTGGATTTCGTGGGCGATACCTGCGGTGAGTTCACCGAGGGAGGCGAGTTTTTCGGATTGGATGAGTTGAGCTTGGGTGGATTTGAGGGCTTCCAATGATTCTTGCAATTTATGCGTTCGTTCTTCAACCTGGATTTCAAGCTCTTCTTTTTGTTGTGTCATCAATTGATTGCGTGCAATTTCTTTTTCTAATTCTTTCTGTACGACCTGCTTACGCAACACATTGAATCTTTCCAGGAGCACCCAACTAAAATAAACAACCATCCAGATTAAACAGATTATTTCAATATCAGACCAATGTTCACTGAGCCAAATAAGATAAGAAAATGGTGGCGTAATGCCAAACCAAATTATTAACTGGGTGATTACAACACCTGATGACCATAAAACTACCCATGTGCCAAAAGGTGGCAACAGGATAAATGCCATACTTTTATATAATTTTTCAGGCATTCGAACAAATAAAATTAGGGTCGCCAATAACAAAAGGTAAACAATTACCGCAGTTAATTGAGTAAAACTATTAAATATAGAAACCCATTGGGGTGACACTATGTAATAAATAAAAAACGATCGAGTCCAATAACAAATGAGACTTATTGTACTTAAGATCAATAGCAACTTATCCAAAACAGGGTAGTGAAGATATGTTCTGAACAAATTGCGAAAAAGTGGGTCGTAAAGAAAGGGATAAATGCAAGGGAAAAAGTAGAGAAATAAGGGAAAAGGATAGTGGGGTGCTCCCTGAAAAAAAGATGATATAGGGGTGTCAGGAATCTTGTCATCCCAAGAAAGAAAACATACAAAGCGAAATATAAGTAGACGCGCTCTTTCACAATTAAAAAAAAGAATAAATTGAAGATGGCAACCCAAAGCAAAATTCCAAAAAATAACGAGTTTTTGATCGTGAGGATATAATTTATATCCTCACTCTGACTCAATTCGGATCTCATTTTATCCATATCATATAGCTGAATCAACAATCCTGAAGGCATAGTACCTTGGCCGTTTATAGTACTATTTTTCATATAAACCACCCATTCATCACCTGCCGCAATGGAAACAGGCAGATACGATTTGGCCAGGTTTTTTGTTGTATAGCCATCTCTTTTGCTCCATGGAATTATGCCACTCCTGAAATGGCGTTCTTTTTGAGTAGGGTCAAATATATATATATCAGATTGCCACGGACTAGAAAATTCCAAAGCAATTTGAGCCTCTCGCTGCATTGTATTTTTCAAGCGGAAACGCACCCAATAATTGTACATAGGATCCATGTTTTCCGACTTTTTAGCGGTAATGCCACGAAATTTAGCCTCAATAGCCTGTTGGCGTATGGAGTCGATTGTCCAACTATCTGCTCTGTCCTCGGCATATTGCCAATGCCTGGCAGGTAGAGTTATTGTGCCAAAAGTATCGGATACAATGTCAAAAGCAGCCGGAAAATGGGTTTGGCTGATGCCTGGCTGGGAAAATATAGCACAAATGACAATAATGAGTGTTTGTATTGTTTTCATTTTAGGTGTTTTTTATGGCTAAGGTCATAAGAAATACGGAGCCAGTCTCCTGTTCAATACTTACAAAAGCCTCCTTGAGCGCGGGTTCCTGGAAAGTTGAAACAACTTCCAATGTCCCCCCATGCCCTTTCGTCACAATGTCATACACCAAACTCAATCCCAAGCCCGTGCCTGTTTCTCTGCTATTTGCAAATCCAGAAAGCGGTGTAGGAGAGGTTAAACGCAACGGCAAATCGAGCAAATCCCAAGCATTTCGTAGAAATCGGTTCCAAAGAAAGGACATCAAGCCAACCTTGCGAAAAAGAGGCAATTCCATTGGTACTAACTTAAACCATGAAGGGTTCATAAAGTAAGTATAATTTGCTTGAATAGATCAAAACTCATTCATCCCGGTAGCCTGGAAAACCAAGCTCCAGGATAACTCGTTCGATGTAAAACTACCTAATTATTCCTCCAACTCAAAAGCAATCAGCACATTACCCGGTATCCCTCCAAAAAACTGATACCCGGAATTCACAAACAAACGATTGCCTACGGCTACTGGCGAAGGGCCGTCGATGGTACCACCCTTGCCGGGAATCCCATTGATGGTCGTAAACTCCTTTAAGGTATCAAAATCCCATAACACCTTCCCGTTAGTTGCATCGTAGGCCCGCATATGGCCATCCAGGGTGCCCGCAAAAACCAACCCTGGCAAAGCCAAAGGTGCCGCGGAGTTGGCAGTCATACAGTTGGGAATGTGGGAGCAATCGGGAGTGGATTGTTTCCAGCTTATTTTGCCATTTTGCAAATCCAGGGCAAAGAGGCCAGGATTGGCTTTCAGGGTAGTATCTTCATTCTCATAAGGGTACATGGCGTACTTGTTGTCCGCATTGGCCGCATAAAAGTAGCTTGATAAGTCCAGATCAGTTTACCCGTTTTTAGGTCCAGAGTCTGGATGGCATCACTGGTAGTGGTTGCAGGGTTGGTATAATTTTCGCCGGTTCCGATGTACACCAAACCTCGTTTGGCATCAATGCTGGGGCTGCACCACACAATCCCTCCAGATGGGCCATAAAAAGGTTGGCCATTGCTCTTTTGGCCCTGGATTTTTGCACTTTCTTTGATCACGCGATGCCGCCAGATAAAACTACCATTTTCGGCATTGAGCGCCACTACTTCCCCCGATGAGCTGCAGCAAGGAAAGTTAGGATCTTGAGCCGAAACTAATTCAAAAGAAGTGAGGGGTACAATCACCTTGTTTTGGTATACTGCTACTGAGCCCGTAACTGCCGATAAGGGGTGTTCTCCGGCTCTGACCTGCCAGATCAATTTGCCCGAAGCCAAATCCAGCGCATACACATTGGTGGAATAATCGGCAAAATAAACCCCCAGACCCTTGGCAGTAGGGGCAACGGCAATAGCGCCCCTGATTGCTGCACTTCCTTTAAAGTGCCAGCCAATTTTACCCGTTTTTGATCGAGGGCATATACATCCCCAAATTGGCTACCTACAATTAGCCAGTCGCCTACAACTGCGGGTTTACTGCGCACCTGGGTAGCGTCGGGAAAGGCAAAAACCCATTTGACTTTAGTGAAGCAACGTTATCTGGATTGATGTTGCTTTGGGTGCTGAAACCGGTGCCCTCCAGATTCCCACCCCAACCTGAAGTGTAGCTTACCTTGGGTGGTAGGCTGAAGGTGGTAAAAGCCTCTTTAGGCATCGTGTAATCTACCAAGGGGCGTTTGGTGATCCATTGGGCAACAGCTTTTCGCTCTTCATCTGAAAGTGCTGCGCCCTGCGCCTGCATTTTGCCGTTGCTCAAAGCGCTGTGGATGGCTCGGGGCGACATCCCGCCAGCAAAGCAATATTGGGGCCATTGGTTTTGAGTTCTGAGCTGCTGTTGTGGCAATTTGCACAGGTATTGAGGTAAATTTTTCACCCAGATCAAGGGTAGTTTTGGGATGGCCTGGGTGGCATTTTGGGCAAAGTTGATGTTAATAAAGCAAAGCAGCAGTGTACTGATGGCGATGAGCTTTTGCATGGTTTTAGCTGTTCTTTGGTGATTTGGAAAACGGTTTCAGGAGATCAATCTTTCTTACTGTACAAGATGCTTAAAATGCCTTGAATGCAATAGTTAAATTGTCCGAATGGGCAATATTACTTTCCCGATGGTTGGTTTCATCCTCCGAAGCATCGAGACGGGGGTACGAAGCTCAGGACGTTTGTTTATAACTAATCCTGACCTTGTCGGGTGTTCTAAATCGGAATAGAAAGTACAAACACAGTCGATTCTTTTGGCGTGCTGGTGACATCGAGGGTTCCACCATGGGCTTTGATGATGTCGTACGCCAGACTCAACCCCAGCCCCGTACCCTGCCCGGTAGGCTTGGTGGTGAAGAACGGCTGGAAAATTTTGTCTTTGATGGCTTCAGGAATGCCGTTGCCATTGTCTTTGACGCTGATTTCGATGCCATTTTCGAGTTTTCGAGTGCTGACCGTTATCGTAGGAGCGTAACCCTCAATCCCTTGCTTCGCCTTCTCGTTTACCGTACTTCGACTTCGCTCAGCAACCGCATAAAAAGCGTTATTGATTAAATTCAAAATCACCCGGCCAACGTCTTGCGGAATGACCGAGACTTTGGGCAAATCTGGATCAAAATGGGTTTCCAGCGTAGCATTAAAGTTATTGTCTTTCGCCCGTAGGCCGTGATACGCCAGGCGCAGGTATTCATCAGCCAAGGCATTGATATCAGTGGGTTCTTTTACACCAGTACTCGCCCGCGAGTGCTCGAGCATCCCTTTGACGATGGAAGCAGCGCGTTGACCATGGTGGTTGATTTTCGTTAGATTTATCTCCAAATCGTCGGCTATTTCAATGGCTTCGGTGGTGTTTCCTGCTTTTAACTCCTCTTTCATTTCCCCGATCATTTCGGCGCTGACTTCGGCAAAGTTGTTGACGAAATTCAAGGGGTTCTGAATCTCGTGGGCAATGCCCGCGGTGAGTTCACCGAGGGAGGCGAGTTTTTCGGATTGGATGAGTTGGGCCTGGGTGGATTTTAAATTTGAGAGTGTTTTCTCCAAAACTTGATTGGACATTTGTTTTTGACGCTTGTTGCGATATAAAATCAAAGCAATGATACAAACGCTCATCAAAATGCCCAAAATTGTATTGAGTCGAAGTTTGTTCCGGCTTTCTAATTGGGCTAAGTGAAGGCTTTCAATCCGTTGTTTTTCTTTAAGTTCTAAAAGATTGACCTGCTTGATTTTTACAAGACTGGTAATCGTGTCGTTAGCAGCGCTCGATATTTTAAGCATTTGATAGGCTTTTAATGGGTTTTTCTTTTCATAAACACTTTCCAGTATTTTCGCGGAGCTTTTAATCACGATATAGTTTTTCATTTTCAAAGCACCAGCTAAGGCGATTTGTGCATATTTTTGGGTAGAGTCCAATTGATTTTGGCCATAATAAACATTTGCCAATTCATCAAGCCCTTCATAAACAGCATATTCCCAATTGATTTTTTTATACACTTCAATACTTTTGCGAATAAAAGAAACCGCTTCATCTACTTTACCTTGTTTTGATGCAATCAGGCCTGAAATCAAATAAGCATGACCGAAACCAGTAGGATAGGATTTTTTGCAATAATCAAGTGTTTTTTTGGCATATAAAAGTGCGGAATCTAATTTGTTCAATCTTAAATATTGAGCTGAAATCTGATGAAGTGCCGCCCATTGATTGACAGCGTCTGTATCCTTGAAAAGAGGGTCATGATATGATTTTTTTGCCCATTCCAAAGAACCAACATCATCACCTAATTTCAGGTATAGAAGGCTCATAATATTACCTAGTCTTACCGATTCTTTAGGGGCATATTTCTTTGATAGGTCTAAACAATAAAAAATGGTTTTTATGCCTTTTTCCCATGCTCCCGTTAAGGCATAAACAAAAGATACTCCCTCCAAGCATTTGATTTCACCAACTGGGAAATTTACTTTTTTGGCTAATGCAGCTCCTTCTTTCCCGTATTGAAGGGATTGTTCTGTATTGACTAATGTTAGACCAGAAGCAATGTCATAGAGTGTCATTACCCTCATGCTATCGGATATTTTCTTTGCCAATTCATGCTTCATGCTATCAATTTGCCCAGTACTAAATGGCAACGGTTGAGCACAAATGGAGAAAGCAGCAAGAATGAATGGTAAAATTATAATTCTCATAATTATTTGATTTTAAATTATTTATAACATTTTTAATGTTGTTATAAATGTTGAACCTGCCCCCTCAGAAGTAAGTATTTCCAAGGTTCCGCCATGCCCCTTGGTCACAATGTCGTATGCCAAGCTCAGCCCTAATCCCGTGCCTTGCCCGGTCGGTTTGGTGGTGAAGAAGGGCTGGAAGATTTTGTCTTTGATGGCTTCGGAGATGCCATTGCCGTTGTCTTGAACCTTAATCAGAATTTGATCGTCAATTTTCTGGGTAGAAACGGTGATGGTGGGTTGGTACATAGTGTCGGCGTGACTCGAAGTCACGCCGACACTCGCCCGCTGTTGCACCGCATAAAACGCATTGTTGATCAAATTCAGTAGCACCCGCCCAATGTCTTGCGGGATGACCGAAACCAAGGGGCAAATCTGGATCAAAATGGGTCTCCATCATCGCATTGAAGCTACTGTCTTTGGCGCGTAAGCCGTGGTAGGCCAGGCGCAGGTATTCATCAGCCAGGGCATTGAGGTCGGTGGGCTCTTTTACCCCGGTACTCGCCCGCGAGTGTTCGAGCATCCCTTTGACGATGGAGGAGGCGCGTTGGCCATGGTGGTTGATTTTGGAGAGGTTTTGCTCCAAATCATCGGCGATCGCGATGACTTCGGAGGTATTGCCCGCCTTTATTTCCTCCTTCATCTCGCCTAGCATTTCAGCACTGACTTCGGCAAAGTTGTTGACGAAATTCAAGGGGTTCTGAATCTCGTGGGCAATGCCCGCCGTGAGTTCACCGAGGGAGGCGAGTTTTTCGGATTGGATGAGTTGGGCCTGGGAGGCTTTTAATGCAGCCGTACGCTCTGCTACCTGGTGTTCGAGGGTTTCGTTTTGAGAGGATAGAATTTGTTGTTTCTCAGCAGAAAGAGCTTCGTTTTCAAACAGTTTTTGCTGTAAAATACTATTCGTGAGGCCCGACTCATAACCTAAATAAATTGCAACAGCAATTGGAACACTATAAAAGGCGACTTCAAAGTACTGGAAAGGTTGATTTGGAGAAATTAACCCATAAGTTTGGAGAATGAACATCACCCAAGATATTAAGTAAACTACGCCACCTATCGCAATTATCCAAGCCCCCTTTTTATTGCCTAAGAATGCTTTTATGGCTGCTATTAAAATGACTAAATTAGCCATTGTAAAGAATCCAATACTAAAAAGAAGAAAACCATTTTCGAGCCAAATACTAGAAGGAATACTCAAGAGCCCAATAATTATTATGCTGTAAAACAATAAATCTAGTTTCTGCGCCATCAAATCGTAAACAGCTTTCAGTAAGATAAAACTGATGCAATTTGAACCATTAATAAAGCACAATCTATGTAAAAAAAATATATAAGATGCTCGTTTTTATTTTCAAAATAAAAAGCATACCAAATAAATGCATAAGAAAGGGCATAGAGATGAAAAATAGAGATAAACTTTTTTTGATTTATTAAATAAAAAAAGGGCAAAATAAAGAACGCCTAAAAGCAAAAATAGGCTGAACCTGGCAATAGTGCGCTCATCATTTGAGCCAAATAATTGATAACCTAGTTCCGTTGCATGATAAGGCGTAATGAGTCTTAAACATAAAAAATCGTACGAACGACTAAACATTCTACTGTAAAGCATCCCGGGATGTAGCGTAAAACGTACCGCCAATACTTGTACGCTATCGTCATTGCAAGGAAAAGAAAAAGATTTGTATCTAGGGTTGATGACTTCTATTTCACTAAAATTTTGAGAAATTTTACCGATTTTATGAATTAATTTTCCATTGATATATATTTCACTTGCTCCCGACTGCCTAACCATTATTACCATTTGATTGAGTAAATCTTGGTTAATCGATAGATGTAGCCTAAACCAATTTATGCCCTTAGGAATGAAGGGCATACTAGATACTTTTTGAGAAGGATCAATACTTTCCCACTGGCTATCATCAAAATTAGGTTTGGCAAAGTCGGGATCATCACTCAGTGTGCTAACGCCAACCTTTATTGAGCTCCACTCCTCCTTAGGCAGGCTATCGATACGGAAAACTTCCCGTCGTTGGGCGAAAATGTAAACTGGCAATACAAGTAAGAGGAGTAGGATTTTTTTCATGATCCGAGGTTTGTAACGTTAATGGGCAATTGAATTTCCAAAGTAGTTTCTGCTCCGGGTATACTCGATACAGTTAGTGTCCCCCCATGCCCCTTGGTCACAATGTCATACGCCAAACTCAACCCCAACCCCGTGCCTTGCCCCGTCGGTTTGGTGGTAAAAAAGGGCTGGAAGATTTTTTCACGGATGGCTTCGGGGATGCCGGGCCCGTTGTCCTTTACCTTAATCAGGACTTGATCACCAATTCTTTGGGTGGAAATGGTGACCGTGGGTTGGTATTGTAGAGACGTTGCATGCAACGTCTCTACGGTGGTGGCGCGTTGGTGCACAGCATAAAACGCATTGTTGATCAAATTGAGCAGCACCCGCCCTATGTCTTGCGGAATAACTTCAATTTTGGGCAAATCCGGGTCAAAATGCGCCTCCATCGTCGCGTTAAAGCTGTTGTCTTTTGCCCGTAGGCCATGGTACGCCAGCCGCAGGTATTCATCCGTCAGAGCATTGAGATCGGTCAGCTCTTTCACCCCAGTACTCGCCCGCGAATGTTCGAGCATGCCTTTGACAATGGAAGATGCACGTTGGCCGTGGTGGTTAATTTTTTGGAGGTTTTGTTTGAGGTCGGCAGCGATGGCTTTGACTTCTTCTGTATCACCTTTTTCAATCTCTTCGGTCATTTCGTCCAGCAGCTCGGCACTTACTTCTGAGAAATTATTGACGAAGTTCAGCGGGTTTTGAATTTCATGGGCAATGCCTGCGGTGAGTTCCCCAAGGAGGCGAGTTTTTCCGATTGGATGAGTTGGACTTGGGTGGAGCGGAGTTCCGTGTAGGCTTTTTCGATTTCTTTTGCCTGTGCCAGTTCCCTATCCTTCGCTTTGTCGTGTGCCTGCTTCAAAAGGCGGCGGCGCTGGATGCGGTCAAGCATAACAACAGCAGCCATAAACAACAGGCCGTAAACAATATATGCCCAGGTTGAACGGTACCGGGGGTAAAACAGTGAAGCTGAAGGTTGCGGGTTGGCTCCAACGGCCGTTGAAACCGCGGCTGCACACCTTGAACGTGTATTGGCCAAAAAGCAAATTTCCGGAACTCCGCATAAGACTTGTCGCTGATCTCACTCCAGGCTTTATCGGCGCCCTCCAGGATATAGCGGTAGCGTGTTTTATTCGTGTTGTCCAGGTGGGTGCCAGTGAAATGAAAGGTCAGGAAGTTCTGGTGATGGGGCAGCCGGAGATTGACTGGCAGGTTGTGTGGGCCACTGGTACTGTCCCATGTAATGTTGTTTTGTTGGAGGTAGCCAGTATCGGCTAGGGGAGTATTTTTGTATAAAAAAGTATCATTTGTGGTGCTCACAGGGTATCCATTGTGGTAGATGGGATTGGATCTGTTTGTTCAAAAAAGGGTGTGGCCGCCCCGTGACATCCAATTGGGTAATAAAGGTGGGGCTGTGCAGGGTATCGTTTTCTGGGGCCTCCATGATGGTCAGCACGTCGGCAATGCCGAACCAAAACCGCCCGTCCTTCGTCAATAACGACCTTGGATTATGGTCTACGCGTAAAACCCTGGGCTTTTCCATAGGTTTTTACTTGCCACGAAGTTGTTTGCTTGCTTTTTCCTGGCGAAGCCTTGATGGGGGTTATGACGGCAAGGCCCAAACCTGTTCCAGCATAAATGGTGCCGTTTTTTTCATTGAGCGAATTAACAGTCATATCTGGCAGCCCGCTGTCCAGCGTGAACGTGGTGGTGGTTCCGGCATTTTGGTCCAGCATGATCAAACCCTTGGCGTTCGTGGCAATCCAGATGTTGCCCTGCTGGTCTTCTATCAAATTGCTAAAACCCAAGTCTGTAACCCCTTTGAAGCTGGCCTGTTTTATGGTGCCGGCTGTTTCATGATGATATCCAGTCCCTTCGCTGTTGCTACCCAGATTTGCCCCTTACGGTCTTTTAGTAGATATTGAACACCATCACTGCTGATGCCTTGTACCTCTTTTGCATATTTGATGGTATTGGTTTTTTCATTCAGGACGTACAAACCGCCATAGATACTATTTGTCCATATTTGTTCCTCTTTGTCTTCGACGATAATCCCTCCCCCGTTCAAAATGGACAAGCCTTTATTTGATTTAAAAGATTTGATGCTTCGTTTTTTCTTCATCAATTACTTCCACCGCACTCAGGTGAGGGTGCTCTTCTAGGAGTTTACCCAAATTCTGCCCCGGCTATCGGTCAATAAAAAGTTAATATCAGGGTAGAGCAGTCCATTGGTTGAGGTGATGTTCTTCATGGTTCCGGTATTTTCATCCAGCACATCCACTCCGCCACCAAATGAGCCCACCCAGGTTCGAGCTTGGCTGTCCTGGGCAAAACCAAAATAAAATGCGCTCCCGTTGTTAAGCCCGTTGCGACTGCTCAAATGGTGGATATTCCCACTGGCGGTATTGTAAACATTCGCTTCGCCGCCCTCTGTGCCTATCCAAATCTGGTGCTGCTTATCGGCAAATACTGACAGTACAATATCGTTATTCAATCCCTGTGCGGTGCGCAGGTGTTTGATGGTTTGGGCTTTTGTGTCAAACACATCAACCCCAGTGCCGTAGGTGCCTATCCATGCGCTGCCTTTTTCATCAAATGCGAAGCTGATGATCCGATCATTGCCAAGACCATGAGCAGTGGTCAAACTTTTGATCCGGCCTGCACGCTCATCAATCATCCTTACACCCCCGCCCCAAGTGCCCAGCCACATCCGGCCCGATTTGTCTTCGGAAAGATCCTGGATGAGCTCGTTTAGCCCGTTTCCCAGCCCATGTTGCGGGGCAATGTGTTTGACCGTCCCGGTTTTTTCATCGATCAGGTCAATGCCTTTTTCAAACACCCCAACCCATATCCTGCCCCGGCTATCCTGAAAAATAGGCCCGTAGACGTCATTGCCCCTTAATCCCTGGGTTTTGGTGATGTATTTTACGCTGTCTGTTTTGGGGTCAATCACATTCACGCCCTCTTCAGTGCCAACCCAGATCCGGCCTTTGTTGTCTTCCATTAATGCCCAGACACGTTTATTGCTCAGCCCTCCGGCGGTGCTGAGGTGTTTGATGGTGCCGGTTCTTTCATTGAGTACACTGATACCTAGCTGATCTCCATATCGGATCCATTTTTGTCCCTGCCTATCCACCAGGAAATTCGTCACGAAAGACGGGCTCAGTCCCTGGGCGACGGAATAGGTTTCACAATATTCTCCATCAAAACTGCACAACCCAACATCGGTTCCGATCCACAGCGCCCCGTTTTTGTCCTGCGCAAAGGCCGTATAAACGGTTCCCGACAAGCCCTGGTCCAGGCCGAACTGGAAGAGGTTTTCTGAGGCACCGTCCTTGATTCTGGGGAACCCGGATTTGACCCGTTTGGGCTGCCCGAGCATTACGGTTTTGAATGTCAATTTATGGGAAGGGATCTTGTCTAGGTTAAAAACCGTATCCGGCATGTGCGCCAAATCGAAGGGGGTGACCCCCCATGGGGATGCTCAGGGGCGCCGGGTTGCCGAGGGCGATTGGTTTCGAAGGGATTTTGTTTAAATCAAACTTTGACTCAACCACTTGCACACTATCGGGGTGCATGGTTATCCAACTGAGTTTTTGAGGTTCACTGAACCGCAGCTTTCCCGTTGTTGGCTGGGAGTAGCTTGCGTCCGATGTGGGAAAAGGAATATTGCGGGGAGCGGTATCGCATGAACCGAAGACCAGCAAGAGGAATAAAAAGCGAAACAATAGAGCGGCGTTGTTCAGATAGCGTTCCATAATGGCAGTTTAACTTTGAATTTCGTGTTTTGACCTTCGATACTTTAAATGTAAGCAAAGCGTGGCAGGAATAAGAAGCGTCTTTCCCAAAGTGGCTTTTGACCTTCCGAATGGTAGAAAATGAGCGCCAAATGACAAGAGCAAGTTAACCATAATTATTTTTTTGCACGATAAGCTTTTACCTTTATCCTAAACTACATCAACGATGAGCACAGATAAAGCAACAAAACAGGCCTGGTTCGCCCTGTGGATTCTTTTTGGCATCAACTTGATGAATTTTTACGACCGCCAAATTATGGGTGCCCTGGCCGAAACAATCCGCAAAGAATGGTCGCTTAACGATACTATGCTGGGTACCTTGGGCACTGCCTTTATCTTGATGTATGCCGCAGTGGGCCTGCCACTGGGGCGACTGGCCGATACTTGGAGCCGCCGAAAAATCCTGTCCATCGGCGTGAGTATCTGGAGTGTACTTACTGCCGCCTCGGGGCTGGCGCCCAATTTTACCTGGCTCTTTGTCAGCCGCTTGGGCGTAGGCATAGGAGAGGCCAGTTGTGCCCCCGCCGCCAATTCCCTGATTGGCGATTTGTTTCCGCCGCGCCGCCGGGCACTGGCCTTGTCTATTTTTATGTTGGGGCTGCCCATCGGCACATTTTTGTGTTATAGTCTGAGTGGGCTCATCGCCTCGGCGTATGGTTGGCGTTATGCCTTTTATTTTGCCTGCATCCCGGGGTTGATTCTGGGTTTGCTTGCGCTCAAACTTCCCGACCCAGCGCGGGGGGCTACCGAAGAGCGCCCCATGTCTACCCAAACCCACAGCAAATCGCCGTTTTGGCTGGTGCTGGGGATTCCCACCATTTTGTGGATCATCATTTCAGGGGCACTGCACAATTTCAACATGTACGCGGTCAATTCTTTTTTGCCTGCTTTTTTGATGCGTACCCACCTGTTGGGGCTTAAAGAGGCCACCACCGTATCTTCCATTGTTCTTGGAGCCGTTGGAGTAATTGGCTTGTTGGGAGGAGGATGGGGTGCCGACCGTTTGAGCCGCAAACGCGCTGATGGGAAACTTTTGCTTTCGGCCATTGCCACAGCCATTGCCGCGCCTTGTATTTATTTTGCTTTGAACCAAGCCCCTGGTGCCATCCTTCCGTTTATGCTTTTAATGGGCACAGGTATCATGCTCATGTTTGTGTATTATGCCGGTGTATACGCGTCCATTCAGGACGTGATCCCGGCGGCTCTACGGGGCACGGCCATGGCCATTTACTTTTTTGCGATGTATTTGTTGGGGGCAAGCTTTGGCCCGGTCATCACGGGCATGCTGAGCGATCATTTTGCCAGGCAGGCCATGGCCGTAGCCGGGGCTACCGCCATGACGGAGCAATTTAAGGCCATCGGTTTGCACCACGCCATGTACATCATCCCAATTTTGTGCGCCCTGTTGGCACTGGTCTTGTTTGCGGCCTCGCGTACCGTTGCTGCGGATATGGAGAAGAAGAAAAAAATGTAGTTTAGCACCCCGACTTCGTCGGAGTGGATTCTATGAATTTTCTCCCGCAGATCGCGCAGATTTTCGCAGATTTTTTCAAAAAAGAGACATTATCTGCGGAAATCTGCGCGATCTGCGGGAGAAAAAGATAAAACATAACCCGCCGCAGGCGGGCGCTAAATAGGTACAAAAATAGCCCAAAGAATTGACCACTTGTAAGCACCATGAAAATCGAAATCACCCAACACAATGGCACTGACATTGCCGAAATCAACGCCGAACACACCATCATTCACAATGCCCAGGATGCCCTGGACATGCTGGCCAACTGCGCCTTTCAGGGAGCCACTAAGATCATCATCCAAGCCCGGCATCTTGCACCCGATTTTTTTGACTTAAAAACCGGAATTGCCGGAGAAATACTGCAAAAGTTTTCCAACTACCAGATGCAATTGGCCATTGTGGGTGATTTTAGCCAATACAGCAGCCAAAGTTTAAAGGACTTTATCTTTGAGAGCAACAAAGTTGGACGCGTTATTTTTGTAGCCACGGTAGAAGAAGCCCGAGAAAAACGAGTTTAAAATCAGGTTTTACAAATTGTAGAAATCCAAAAACCAGGGTTTTGAGTCGATCCAAAAACCGCTAGTTTTCCAAAGTTCTGGATCACCAGAGTGACAAAACTAGCACATGATGAACGACGCAAACATCCTCGATAAGCCCCAAATCCACGCTGCCATCGAAGCCAAATCCAGGGAGATTGGCTTTACCATGCCTTCTGATCTCTACATTGGTACGCTGCTCAAAACCTTAATGACCTCCAAACCTTCGGGCAATTTTCTGGAATTGGGCACGGGCATCGGCCTGTCCTTATCTTGGATGATTGATGGCCTGGATGCCACATCCAAACTGACCAGCGTTGACAATGACCCTGAACTCTGCGCTATTGCTCAGCATTTTTTTGGCACTGAATCAAGACTCAACATCGTTTGTGCCGATGGAACCGAGTGGATCAAAAACTACCGTGGCGAAGCATTTGATTTGGTTTTTGCCGATGCCTGGCCGGGCAAATACAGCGAGATTGAAGAAATCCTGGCTTTGGTAAAAGTGGGTGGGTTTTATGTCATCGACGACATGTCGGCGCAGCCCAATTGGCCTGCCGGGCACCAGGATAAAGTAGATGGTTTGGTCGCGTACCTGGAACAACGTGAAGATGTTAATTTGACCAAAATGAATTGGTCAACGGGGCTGATCATTGCTGCGAAACGAGCGTAATATTGCATCGGGTTGCACGTTTATTCTGGAGCTAAATATTAATCATGGAAAAAATCTTTGCGGCATTGTTGCTCATTGTACCCGGTTTTAGCCAGGGACAAAATTTGCCCCGGTTTGATTTCAACCAGGAATACCTCAACGTTAAAATAACCAAGGCAAAGGAATATGCCCAAGCCATTGAATTGGAAAAAGGGGTTTTGTATCAGTTCTACACCATGCAAGAAGGGATGGATGTGGTGTTGGTATTGGCGGATAAAAACCAACAAAACATCCTGGAAAAAGATTCACCCAATGGAAAATTTGGCCCCGAAATTTTAGAGTACATACCTAGTGAATCCAAAACTTGTTGGCTGAAAATCAAACGCCTGGAAGATGAAGGAAACCCAGAGGAAGGAGTGGTCTCTTTTTATGTCAAAAAATTCTCCAAAACAGAAATGCTGGTTCGTGAACAAACCAAGCAGCAACTTCAAGTTGAGAATAAAAAAAATTTCCTCACTGCCGATATTGACCATTTTTGGGAAGCGTTTGACCAGCTTAAACACGCCAAAAACCATTATGACAGCCTTACTGCTTTCCAAAATCTTTACATTGACAGGGCTACACAGGGCTAATCGATTTCATTGACGCAAGGAATTTTACAGCTGAAGAATATGTGAAAATTGTGCGTAAATATCCCAGGTATTACCATTCGGTTAGACCCTACACTTTTGAAGTCAAACAAGCTGAACCGCTGATTCAGGAGGTTTTTGATAAACTTAAATCGCTCTACGCCAATTTCAAACCCTTTAAGGTCTGTTTTGCCATTGGCCCTAATCGGACTGGCGGTACGGTTTCTGATCGGTTTGTATTGATTGGTACCGAAATGACTACTACGGGAGACCATGTAGATTTTTCGGAATTTGATGAGGCTTCCCGACCCGATCCGAACAAACCACGCAAAGTGAATATTCCTCAGCGCATCAAAAGTATCATTGCCCACGAATGTATCCATACCCAGCAAAAAAATCAACTTGACAGCAATGCCATTGTCTGCACGCAATTGTACGGGAGCTTGCGTGAAGGCTCCGCCAATTTTATCAGTGAGCTGGTTACTGGGACAACCAATTATTCCGAGGTCAATCAATATGGCGATGCGCATGAAAACGAGATGTGGAATGAATTCAAATCCACCCTGTGTTATCCTACTGCCGAAAAATGGATGTACAATGGCAATACGGTGAAAGATCGACCTGCTGATTTAGGTTATTACATCGGCTACAAAATTACCCAAGCGTATTACAATAATTCGAAGGACAAAAAACAAGCCATTATAGACATCATTGAAATCGATAACCCGATTGAATTTTTGCAAAAGAGTAAGTACGATCAGCAAAAAAAGAATTAGCGCATTTTTTCATTCCGTTACAAACTTTTACATTTCATTCAAACTATGCATGCCATTCCATCGTAAGTTGTGGCAAAATTACCCATATGACGTACCCGAATGTTGCTCAACTCGCTTTATTGTTGCTCCCTTTGACTGGACTGGCCCAAAGCAAAGAAAAATGGATCGATGCTCCAAAATCAGCATGGCCTCAAATCGCGCTGATCAATACGGTCCAGTTCAAAAACGGCGACCGCTATATTGACCCTTCCTTCACTTATGCCGGCACTGGTTTTTTAATTGACAATGGCCACGATACCCTCGCCGCTACGGCCAAACACGCATTGTGGATTGCCAAAAACAAAAAATCCAAAGCCGTGGAAATCAATGCAGAGCTCAAAGAATGGGTCATGCGCCCCAAAGGAAATACTCGGGATTCGGCCATCATGGATCGTTTGTTGAACGAAGACCCAAATGAAGTCTTGGAAGGACGAGGTTCCAGCGTTACGGAAAGAGACTGGATTGTTTTTTCGGTAAAAAAATCCTCAGCACAGATTTACCCCTTGAAGCCGCGTTACACCCCTTTGATCCCCAGTGAAAAAGTATACATATTGAGCTATGCCTACAGCGACTCTACGACCATGATTTACGAAGGGAGCGTGTTGCGCAAACTGGGCATGGACATCTTGATCGAGCGCAACATGCAAGATCACAAGGGCGGCTCCAGCGGCTCGCCCGTGATTGATGCCAATGGCTTTTTGATTGGCATCATCTCTTCCAGTTCCAGCGACAGCAAAACGGGTAAAGGTGTCTCCGTAGCCATTTCCACCGAATACCTGGCCAATGTTCTGAACAAAAAACAAGGATTGAATGAGCCTAAAAAGGACTACGGGGAACTGCTGCTCAAAACCGCCCAGGAACGCAACGCCAAAGCCGTCATCAAACAGTACCTTCAATTGATTCAGGACCCGCAAAACTATTATACCTATAACCTGCGCAGTTCAGACCGTAATGGCTTGCGGGAAACCGGAATTAAATTGATGGAAATGAAACGCTTTCAGGATGCGGTCGAAATTTTACAATTCAATGCCCGGGAAAACAGCAATTTCTACCTGAATTACAACCTGCTGGCCGAAGCACAACTGCTGCTTGGTGACAAAACAGGAGCCATCAAAAGTTACCAAATTTCCACCTTGAAATTTACAGATCCTCAAGAAAATGAGGCTTTTCAGGCTTTGAAAAAGCTCATTGATAAATAATTTCCCGCTATTCGGCCCTGGCTTTTCGGCCGGCCCGGGGTGGGGCTGGGAGCCTGTTTGAAGCCTACCCCACCCTGGATTACCCACAACCAATTTGGTCTGGAAAAGATTGCCCAGTCACCAACACTCTGGATATACCCTCGGGGGGCCCGGCCTCCAACCACTCGGCGGCCGAAGCAGCAGCGCGCCCTGTTGGACTTGGTGGGCCCCCCCGGGGGGAGGGGGGCGCCGCCCCCCCTTTGCCCGGCCGGGCCCCAAAACTAGCGTTTGTTTGTTGGCGAAAAAGGCTATTTTACCCCAATTCAACGACACTTTCCCGGCGCAAGTTTGCCCAACGCCGTTGGGTTCCCGAGCGCCACAACCACTCCAGGGGGCCGTATTGATAACGTTTCAGCCACCACTTGCTGAACTGTACCTGGAGGATGTACAGCAGGATGGCCAGTCCAAAATTAATGCTGGCGCCCCAGGCCCCAATTTGTCCTAATCCCCAACCAAAAAAGATGAACGTACCGATCAGGGACTGCATCACGTAATTGGTCAGTGCCATTTTGCCATAGGGTGCCAGGGCGCTGATTACGCTATTGCCCCATTTGCCCAGGCACAGCAGCAGAAACAAGCTGACTTCAAACAAGGCAATCAAACAATTGCCAATGTCACCGAGGGACATGCCAATCATGGCAGGTAAGCTATTGTAATCTTTGATCTGGCTGAACATCAACGCCAGTGCCAGTCCCAAGACTACAATGGCCAAAAAACTTTGCCAAACCAGGCGGATCAACAAGCGTCGATTTTCCTGCAAGCGTTCAAAAAAACGGCTGCGTCCTACCCATATGCCCAACAAGAATAAGCCAAATGTGATGTAGCCTCGACTGACCGTGTCGAATTGAAAGAAAAGTTTCATCTTGAAACCCACGGTAGCATTGGCGGCAAAAACTTCGAGCAGGGAACCGTTTTTGACGGTGTCGTAATACCAGGCATTCTGGGGTTCTAAAGATTCCCATTCAATCGGCGGAATGTCAAGGGCATAACGGACCGCCCAAAGAATCATGCGCGGAATGCCTCCGATGAAAATTCCGGCAAAAATCAACAACGTAAGGTTCGAGGCTCGATAAAACAGAACCAAACCCAGGCCAACCATGGCGTAAATACTGAGAATGTCCCCTCGGTAAAAAAGACTATGGATGAACCCGATCACAAACAAAAGCACCAAACGCCAGACGAACTTGCCAATAAATGGCTCCCCCTTGCGGGCGGAGGCGTCCATTTGTAAAAAAAAGCTCAAGCCAAAAAGAAAAGAAAAGATGGCAAAGAATTTGCCCTGTAGGAAAATGCCGGAAATGGCCATAAAAACTTGATCCACATCGTGTTGAGCGGCGTAGTTGCTGTATTCCTTCGGCGCACCTGCAGCCAGGTATTGCTCGATCATGTGTACAATCATGATGCCGAGCAAGGCAAAACCGCGCAGGGCATCAACGCTGAGGATACGTGACGCTGGAGTTGATATAGGTGTAGTAGTGGACATCGGGTGAATTTAAGGAAAGATGCTGTAATACCCTAATGACCCCTATTGAGCGTAAAAGGTTACATTTTTACCAACTTTTCATTCACCCATTCCTGGAGTTTCTGACTGTGTTGCTTGCCGTAATTTCGATCGCCAAACAATTTGACCCAACGAATACCTTTTACGGCATTGCTGAGGAAAACTTCGTCCGATTGCCGCAGATCGGCAGGACGAATTGGCTTTTCTTGAATGTTCCAACCAGCCTTGGGCGCTTCACGCAACAAGAATTTGCGGAAAACGCCATCGATACAACCTTCCATCAAAGGAGGCGTGTAGATGACTTCATCGCGTACAAGGTAAAGGTTGGAGCTTGAACTTTCGGCCAAACGTTCGTGCTGGTTCAAGAGCAAACTATCCCCCAATTGGTGTTTGCGCGCAAAAATTGAACCCAAAACATAAGGCAGGCTATTGCAGGTTTTTAAGTTGGCCAGTAGTGAGCCCGCATGCACCTGCGAGATATTACAAATGGCTACACTGAGGCCATCTTTGTTCCAGGTATAATGGCTCTCCTCTATTTTTTCGGCCTCAATTAGAAATTGCGCCTCGTTGTTCGTTGGCGTATACAGTCCTCCCTCCGCCCGAAAAACGGTAATGCGAATGCGGGCATTGGCTTGTTTGCCACTGATGCGATCAATTTGCTCTTTCCAAAAATCCAGGGTCCACTCCACGGGCGGTTTGATTTCCAGCGCGGCCATACCTACGTGGAGTCGCTGCAAGTGAAGTTGCAGCAAAGGAATCTGATGGTTTAGTTTCCGAATACTTTCGAAAAGACCATCGCCATAATGAAAAGCGCGATTATTTGCACTTAGGCAGGCTTGATTGGATTCAATCAGCCGACCATCCAAGTTGATGTACTGCTTGCTCAATTGCACGAGTATTAAGATGCAAAATTAAGTAAGACTTCTTTAATCTAAGTTTTATTCGAGGTTTTATCTCCTATCTTTCTCCTCTTGTCGATAAATTCAGCATCTCGTGCCCTAAATCCATAAATTTGAGTTCAAAATTCTCCAACAGTGAAGAAGCAATTGTTTGATTTTGCCAAAAACACGCTAAAAAATAGTTTTATGACGGAACAAGACAACGAGCGTTCCAAACACGCGGAAACCATCATTCGCAATCACGTACTCTGGTCAATGGGCGCTGGTTTTATTCCAGTGGTCATCGCTGATGTTTTTGCCGTTAGTGCCCTCCAACTGGACATGATTCGTCAATTGGCACGGGTGTACAACATCGATTTTTCTGAAACTCAGGGAAAAGCCATCGTCACCTCTCTGACCAGTGCAACCCTTGCGCGTATCGCTGCGGGTAGTGTTGCCAAAATGATTCCCATTGTGGGAACGGTGATTGGAGGCATTTCCAATTCCATTTTTGCGGGGGCATCCACTTATGCTTTAGGAGAAGTGTTCAAAAAACACTTTGATTCAGGGGGCACTTTCCTTGACTTTGATACCTCTCGCCTGAGCAAGATGTACAAAGAAAAATTTGAGAAAGGCAAAAAAGTGGCCGAACAGTGGCATAAAGAAGAAAAAATCCGTAAGAAACCTACCGAGGAATCTACGGAAGTACCACAGGAAGCCAAGCCCAATGAAACTGTTGCATCCACGCCAGAAAAAGCAGCCAAACCAAATGGTCAGGAAATCCTGGCAAAATTGAAAGAATTGGCCGAATTGCGGGACAGTGGTATCCTTTCTGAAGAAGAATTTGCGACGATGAAAACGAAACTCATCGAGATGTTTAAATAAACGGCTGTATGGGCAACCAGTAGGGTTGCCCATACGATGCCCCAATTATTGACTTGTCCCATTCAAATTTTTTCCTACCTTTACCGCCAGCCAAAAAAGTAACGATCGCTCATGGGTTGGTTCAAACGATTAAAAGACGGTATCCAAACTGCCACCCGCAACAAAAAGGAAGCCCCCGAAGGGCTTTGGCATCAGTGTGTACGCTGCAAAGAAGCGAGCACGATGAAAGAAATGCGGGAGAATTTTTACAAGTGCCCTAAATGTAATTACCATACCAGAATTGGTTCCTACGATTATTTTGATATCCTCTACGATCATCAGGAATACGCTTTATTGTTCGAAGAACTGCGTTCCAAGGATATGCTGCATTTCACCGATTTGAAACCTTATCCTGATCGCCTCGCCGATGCATACAAAAAGAACCGGGTTACGGATGCCATTACTGTAGGGGTTGGAAAAGTCAATGACTTGCCTTTGGTGGTGGCGGCGATGGATTTCAAATTCATTGGTGGATCAATGGGCTCGGTAGTAGGCGAACGCATTGCTAAAGCCATCGATTTTTGTATCGAAGAACGTTTCCCCTTTATGATCATCTCCAAAACTGGCGGTGCTCGTATGATGGAAGCGGCATTTTCATTGATGCAAATGGCCAAAACATCGGCCAAACTCACCCGTTTGGCCAGAGCAAAACTCCCTTTCTTTTCCCTACTAACCGACCCAACTACGGGGGGCGTTACCGCTTCCTTTGCCATGTTGGGGGACATCAATTTTGCTGAACCCGAGGCTTTGATCGGATTTGCGGGGCCACGCGTCATCAAAGAAACCATCAAGCGCGAACTGCCCGAAGATTTTCAGACTTCAGAATTTCTGTTGGAGCACGGCTTTTTGGACTTCATCGTCGACCGCAAGGACTTAAAAGAGAAAATGTCCGAATTACTCGAAATGTTTGCGGTGGTTCATGCAGATCGTGCGCTTTGATCTTAGACGAAAGTCTTTTGAACTTTAGCCTCTCCATTGTCATTTATCATTGTACGCTTGCTCACAATTGTAGTTAATTGGGACTGGCTTTCATTTGTATCAGACAAAAGACTTTACAATGCGCGAATACATCACCGAAATCGATCGCTGGCTAGAAAATGGCAAACCTTTTAGCGCTGCAACCGTAATCAACACCTGGGGCAGTGCACCACGCCCCATTGGCACCATGATGTTTGTGGGGCCAGAACTCGAAATGCTCGGCTCCGTTTCAGGGGGCTGTGTAGAGGGCGTGGTATTGAAAGAAGCGGAAGAAACCAGTAACAACAACAAGATCAAAAACCTCAAGTTTGGGGTCTCTGACAACGATGCCTGGTCGGTAGGCCTGACTTGTGGCGGTACCATTGAAATATTTTTGGAAAAATTTGTAGCGTACGATGCCCCGGAAATCTGGCAGGCCCTACGCAACAATCTCCTCGAAAACAAAAGTTGTGTATTGATTTCTAAACTTTCAGGCGAAACCGGGAAGCATTACCTGGTATACCCCAATGGAACTACCCTCGGGGAAACGCCCGCTGAATTGGTAACTGCGGCACAAGCAGCATATCAGGAGCGTAAAAGCCAAGGGGTAGAAGCAGCGGGTGAAAAATGGTTTTTGCGGGTTTTTCCCAAAAAACACCAGCTGTTTGTCATCGGTGCCGCACATGCTGCCGCAGAATTGGTGCATCTGGCCAATTATTTTGATTTCCAAACCATCGTTATCGATCCGCGTGGTACTTTTGCTCAAAACACGCATTTTCCCACGGCTCCAGATAAAATGTACGAAGACTATCCCGCCGAAATTCTGCCCGAATACGAGCTGGATGAATACACCTTTGCCGTGGTAATGGCCCACGATCCCAAAATTGATGACCAGGCACTGCACCTTTTGCTTCGCTCCAAAGTCGCCTATATTGGGGCATTGTCCAGCAAAGGCTCCAATGAAAAACGCAAAGAAAGACTCCTCGCCGCAGGTTTTACCGAAGAGGAGTTCAAACGTATCCACGCCCCCGTAGGTATCCCCATCAAGTCAAAAACTGCTGCCGAAATAGCGTTGAGCATCTTGGCGCAGATGATTTTGGTGAAAAATCAGTATCTATAAGGGTTCGGAGGTTCGTGAGTTCGGGGGTTGCACTCAATTCTCCTCCGAACCCCCGAACCCTCGAACCCCCGAACCCCGAACCCCTGAACCCCCCCCCCCCAAAAAATGGTTCCCCTTTTCCCCAAAGTGGCACCCCAAAAACTTGGATACTCCGCCAAGGTTCTTTTTCTTGTAGAAAAATATTCTTTGTATGGAAGCTATCAGATCGTTTTGGGGAGGATTGATGTGTTTGTTTTTCTTCAGCCAATCTCCACTCTTTGCACAAACCATTTATGACCAAGACCCGATGCAGCGTTTGCCCATCGGCATGCAACTCTCGGTTTATCAGCCACATTTGCCTACGGGAGGAAAAGTAGACAAATCCCGCATTTGCCCGCCCAACTGGTGGGTAGGGATGAAAAACCCCAACCTGCAATTGATGATCTACGACCAGAACATCAGCCAGTGTGCGGTAAAAATCAAATACCCGGGGGTTAAAGTACTGAAGGTACATCCTGCTACCAACCCCAATTACCTGTTTATTGATTTGCAAATCAATCCCTCTGCCAAGCCGGGGAAATTCACTATTGTTTTGTCTGGTAGTGTAGAAAAAACCTACACCTATGAACTTCAAGCGCGCGATCGTAGCCCCAATCGCAACCAGGGACTGAGCCCCGCCGATAACATGTACCTGATCATGCCCGACCGCTTTGCCAATGGTGATCCCGCGAACGACAGTTTTGAGGACATGAGCTCCGCTTTGCTGAATCGGGACAAGATTTACTTTCGGCACGGAGGAGACATTCAAGGCATCATTGATCACCTGGATTACCTGCAAGAGTTGGGCATTACCGCCATTTGGGTCATGCCCTTGGTGGAATCCGACCAACCCTATGAGTCGTATCACGGTTATGCCCCCACCGACCATTACACCATTGACAAGCGGTATGGAACGAATGAATTGTACAAACTCTTGGTGGACAAAGCCCATGCCAAGGGCATCAAAGTGATCATGGACATCATCCACAACCACGTGGGAGACCGTCATTGGACCATTCGGGACATTCCATTCAAAGACTGGATCAATCAGGAATGGCCAACCTACACCAAATCCAATTATCGGGACGCCGTATGGATCGACCCCTATGTTTCGGAAGCCGACCGCCGCAAATTGGCCACCGGCTGGTTCGACAGCCACATGCCCGACCTGAACCAGCGCAATCCTTTTTTGGCCAATTTTTTGCTGTACAGCAACTTGTGGTGGATGGAGTATTCAGGGCAAGATGCCTACCGCATTGATACCTATTTTTACCCCGAACAGGATTTTATGATCAATTGGGGCAAAAGGATGTTGCAAGAATATCCTGGCTATACCTTTTTTGGCGAAACCTGGGTGCAAAGTACCCTCGCACAAGCCCAATTTACGGCGGGAAACCGCTTGAGTGAAGGGCAACGTTACCTCCCGGCAGTAACCGATTTTCAACTCAATTACGCTTTACTCGAAGCGGGTGCAGGAAAACAAGGCTGGACGGACGGTGCCAATCGGCTTTACCTCACCCTCAGCAACGACTTTTTGTACCAGGATGCGCGGCGCAACGTTACGTTTTTGGACAACCACGATGTCAGCCGGGCACTTTCGGTTTTTAACAACGATTGGAAAAAATTTCAGACCAGTTTGGCCGCCTTGTTGACCATCCGGGGTTTGCCTTGTCTGTATTACGGCACCGAAATTGGCATCTCCGGTGCTGGCGGCTCCTTTGGCGAGGCGGGACGGCGCGATTTTATCGGCGGTTGGCGGGAAGACAAAATCAACAAATTTACCGCTGCGGGCCGTAGTACTCAGGAAGAAGAAACTTATCAACTGTTGCACAAATTGCTCCACTACCGCAAAAGCACGCCCGCGTTACAGACCGGGAAGACGCGGCATTTTATTCCTGAAGATGGCGTGTACGTCTATTTCCGCTACGACGATGCCAAGCGGGTGATGGTCTTGTGGAATACCAGCGATCAATCCCAGGAACACGCACTGAATCGTTACAGCGAAATGATAGATGGATTCACGGGAGGGCAAGATGTTTTAAGTGGACAAAACATCTCCCATTTAAAATCCATACCGATTGATGCGCATGCGCTGCGCATCATTGAGTTGAAAAAACCCTAGATTTATTGCGCTGAGTCATTTAACTTGTGATAAAAAGCGTATGTCAAAATGCACACTTTTATCGACTGGCTTGGTGTTAGGGTTATTGACTTTCCCCTTTTGGGGACAGGCACAGACCAAGCCATCCAAAATTGATCAAAAATTGAAAGAATTGGGTCTGGTTCTCCCTGCTACCTCGGCACCAATTGCCAATTATGTCAACGCCGTCCAAACCGGAAAATTGATTTTTTTGGCAGGAAAAGGCCCAAAACGTGAGGATGGAACCTACATCACGGGTAAGGTGGGCAGCGATTTAACCTTAGAACAAGGTTACGAAGCCGCTCAACTCACCGCTTTGCACCAACTCGCGGCACTAAAAGCCCAGATTGGCAACCTTGATCGGGTAAAACGCATCGTAAAAGTACTGGGAATGGTCAATTGTGGTCCCGACTTTGGTGATCAACCCAAGGTGATCAACGGATTTTCCGATTTGATGGTCAAAGTTTTTGGTGAAAAAGGGAAACACGCCCGTTCGGCAGTGGGTGTAGGCTCACTGCCCAGTAAAATGGCGGTGGAGGTGGAAATGATTGTAGAAATTGAATAGGGGTAGATACCATTCTATTGGACGACATTTTTGTTGTCTGGGAGTGGAGGACATGAATAGCCCCTGGCTTCAGCCTCGGGACAATGGCAATTCACATTAATGGGGCTTTAGCCTAGCTTTAACATTAAGGCTTGGGCTAAAGCCCGAATCTGAGGGTGTGCCGATGCCCCCCAGGCTGAAGCCTGGGGCTATTCAAGCCTCCGAGAAAAAATTCCAATAGCGAGGGTAGAGAACTGTTTTGTTTTTTCAAACAAAAAAATGGCTACACGCTTGCACGGCATCAAGGTTTCCGTTTGGCCGTAAATTTTCCGTTGGGTTGGTCAAAAGTAGCAGAAATGATTTTCCCTGCTTCTTCTGCAAAAATGAGTTGATAGCCCTTCGCCACTTTCAGGTCAAACTTGTGGGGCCCCACGGGTACCAGTTCATAATCGGTTTGCCCCGGGACGTTGACAAATAAGGTTTCACCACGCAGGAAACATTTGATGTTGGCGCCCATCAAATCGTAGTCGCCCACGTATTTTTCCAAATCATTTTTTGAGGATTTGATGGCCTCGTTAAAACGGTCGAAACGAAGCGGTTTTACCCCCGCTTCGAGTACTATTTCGAGGGTTTCAATTTCTCCTTTCAAATTGCTCAACGCGGAGAATTGGATGTTTGCGCCGTCTGCGTTTGCACTAAAAATATCATAATGGTAATGACTTACTTTGAGTTCAAGGTCATTGAATTTACCGCCCAAAGTATCCCCGCTGGCTGTGATTTCGATGATGCCATAAGCTTCATTTTTGTATTTACCAATGTATTCGCTTAGTGCATGGCTGGGTTTGGTATCCAATTTGCGGCTTGTTTGTACCTTTTGAGCGGCTTCTTCGCCAGCTATGAGGGCTTTTTTCAAGGCACTGAGTTGTTTGTCATTCCAGTCTACGGTAGGCAATCCCAATAAACGATCGGCTACATAATTGCGCACGACTCCAGGTAAACCCGTACCATTCATGTTGGTCAGGACGATGATGCCCAGCGAGTCGCGGGGATAAAGTGCTACATTGGCCGAAAAACCATCGATGTTGCCACCGTGGTCATGGCGCAAATGCCCCCTGTAATCGGTGATGAACCAACCCAGGCCGTATAGTCCATAAAAAGTGTAGTAGCTCGAATCCAGTGCAGTGGAAGCGATGCTGCGGGGGCGGAAAAGTTCCTGGTGCATGTCTGGATTGATCAGGGTTTGGTCTTCGTACTTTCCTTTCCGCAACAGCATGGTCACCCATTTGGCCATTTCGTTGGGACTGGAATTGATCGACCCAGCTGGCCCCATGGCGTCAATGTTGCGGAAATCCAGTTTTTTTACTTTGCCCATGGGTTTGTCTTCCCAGCCATAGGGTAGGGCATGATCTGTTGTCTTTTGCAGGTCGGCGACCGAAAAATTGGTTTCTTTCATGCCCAAAGGTCCCAGGATTTTGGCGCGGGTGTAATCTTCCCAACTTTGCCCCGACATTTTTCGATGAGGTACCCGCAGTCATGAACATAAAATTGTTGTACTGCCATTGTTGCCGAAAACTCACCGTAGGTTCAAATAGTGGAATGGATTTATACAATTCTTCTCGTGAACGAGGCGAGCCATACCAGGCAAAGTCATGGCGGGGCAAACCGGAGATATGGCTGAGCATATCCGCAGGGGTTAATTTTTCGCCAGCATACTCATCGTGTAATTTAAAATCAGGAAGGTATTCCACCAAGGGTTTGTTCAGGGAAATTTTTCCGTCCTGGGCCAATTGGCAAACGCCAAATGCTGTGAAAGCTTTGGAACAAGAACCAATGGCAAATTGGGTGTTGGCCGTGACCGCTGTTTTTTGCTCCAGATCCTTGAATCCAAATCCTTTGGCGTAAATGATCTTTCCATTGCGGACTACCGCCAGCCCCACCCCAGGAACCAGCCAGTCCTGGCGGGCTTTTTCGATGTAGGTCTCAATGTCACGGAAAGGATCAACAAGGGCTGCGGGTGTTTTGCTCTTTTTTTGAGCCAACAGGCTCAAAGGCAAACCTATTGTGCAAAACAAGAGCAGTAGGAAAGTTTGTTTTTTCATAAAATGATTTTTAAGCTGCTCTAAATAAGCAATAAATAAGCTATTTTTGCAAAAATCACCACATTTTTCCAACCCCTTTTTGGATTCCCACGTCTTCAAAAAATGAAGTAGCTGCTTCGGTATTCGAATTCTGATAACTCAAGACTTGTTTGGATTAACCCAAACAAGTACAAAAAACCTGACACCATGCTTCGTAAACACTACCTGACTGGAATATTGGGGCTCATGCTGGCTACCGTACTCAGCAGTTGTTTGAAGGATTCCTGTGAAACCTCTACAACTTATGTTCGGATGGATCCGGTTCGGATCACTACAACTGAATTGCGTAAAGACATCAAGCCAGAAGCCGCAAGGCCACTGAAAGATGCTGGAAAAATATACGTATATGAAGGCTACCTGATCATCAACGAGCCGGAGCAAGGACTACACATCATTGACAACCGTAATCCCAAAAGTCCTGTTCCCGTTTCTTTTGTGCCGATTCCAGGCAACATTGATATGGCCATCCGCAACAATATTTTGTACGCAGATAGCTGGGTCGACCTGGTGATGTTCAACATTGAAGATCCCGCCAACCCGAAATTTGCCGGGCGGGTGCAAGATGCTTTTCCGAATTTTGGGGTAGACCCCGTGCTGGGCATCACCGTAACGTACAAGGCATCCGAAGTAACCGAAAGTATTCCTTCTTGTGATCAGGGCGGCATTGTCTTTTTTAGAGGCCAGGAATTGTGGATGCAATCTGCTGACGCCGCGGTACGATTCAGTTCCAATGCGGGCAGTGGCAGTAAAGTTGGCGCGCCAGGTGGTACTACGGTTGGGGTAGGCGGTTCTACTGCTCGTTTCACGATTACAGAAAATCACCTGTATACGGTAGACAATGCCAATCTGCGGGTGTTTAACCTGCTGAATGCCACCGAGCCCAAGCTGGCCAATACGCTTAACATTGGCTGGGACATTGAAACCATCTACCCCTACGACAACAAACTCTTCATTGGAGGCATGTCGGGCATGCGGATTTATGATGCTACTGATCCCGAATCGCCTAAGTTTTTGTCCAATTTCCAACACGCCCGGGCTTGTGATCCGGTGGTAGCACAAGGGAATCGGGCTTACGTGACCCTGCGGGAAGGTACAGTTTGTGAAGGCTTCAACAATCAACTGGACGTGTTGGACATCACCGATGTCACGCAGCCCAAGTTGATCAAAACGTACCCACTGCATCGCCCCATTGGCCTATCGATTACCGGAGAAATCCTGATGATTTGTGAAAGTGACCAGGGCCTCAAAGTGTTCAATGCCAAAGATGATCTGACGATCGATAAAAACTTGTTGCAACACCTCGATGAGTTCGATGCTTTTGACATCATCGCTTTGGAAAAAGAGTCCTTGGCCATCATTACGGGCAAAAATGGCATTTATCAGTACGATTATTCCAATCCGAAGAAACTACAACGTTTAAGTGTACTGAATATCGCGAAGTAAATGCTGAATGGAGGTAGGTTTTGGCCTGCCTCTATTTCGCTTCCTATTCCCAAAACTTCCCTATATTTATCCAAGTGCTTTAACACCAATGCCTATGAAATACTGTTTTTACCTATGTTTTGTTTTATGCCTGGCTGGTTCAAGCTTGTATGGGCAAGACGTTACGGTTGCGGAGTCGGCTGGCAAGAGTAAAGATCTGGTCATTCTCAAAACAGGAAGAAAAATACTAGGAAAAATCCTGAAGTACGAAGTCGGGAAAGAAATGATTTTTCTGACTGATGAAGGGATACAGATGAAAATTCCTGCTGAAGTAGTGTGGCGGTTTGTTGCTGGTGCACGGACGACTGAACTCAACAACTTATTTAAACAGGAGAAACCCGAGAAACCTGAGAAGCCCTTTTTGGCAGCCGGTAAATTTTACAATAACGTTGCCCTCGTCATTCCGTTTGGCGCCAAAACTGCGGGAAATAGCAGTACTGGCCTTGGGTTTGAATATAGCTTTGGCATGCAGATGAGCCCAAAGTTGGGCCTGGGTGTCGGTACGGGTATGAACTTTATGTTCGGCAGTCTTTCCGATCGGTTGATACCCTTGGTGGCTGAAATTCGTTACTACAACAACCCCGAGCGCCGTCATCGCGCTTATGCCCTGCTGGATAGTGGGTACAGTATGGGCTGGATGGCGGACAAAACCAGTGAAGCTTACAGCCTAAAAGGCGGCTGGAGAATCCATCCAGCATTGGGTGTTGCCTGGAACGGCAGAGGTAGTACTCGCCTCAGCACAGAGTTGGGTTTTTTGCACCAACGGGCTACTTTGGTAGAAGATTGGTGGGAAACGAGTCAGTGGAGACGAGAAAATGGCTACAAAATGAATCGTTGGGTGTTTAAAATGGGTCTACTGTTCTAACATCCACGGTCACCGAGCGAAGTCGAGGTGTCGTTGATGTTAGAACGTACACGTACTCGACAAGTAACTATCGAACTATGGCGCAAAACCCGCAACAACATACCGAAAAAGAGATTGTAGCTGGCTGTGCGGCCAACAGCCGTTACTACCAGGAACTCCTTTACCGAAAGTACTTTCCGGTGATGTTGAGGATGTGTTTGCGTTATACCGAAGACCGCGACGTAGCCCTGGAAATCATCAACAATGGTTTTCTACGGGTTTTTCAAAAGATCGACACCTTTACTTTTAGTGGCTCATTGGAAGGTTGGATTCGCCGGGTGGTGTTCCACTGCTTGTCGGATTATTTCCGGCAAAATACCCGGAAAATCGACTTTTTGGAACTGGACGGAAGGGACGCGCCAACCCGTACTTCGGCCCTCTCCGACTTGTACCTGGAAGACCTGCTGAGCCTGGTGGAGCGCTTGCCAGACGTAAGTCAACGCGTGTTTCGCCTGTATGCGATAGAAGGATATACCCACGCCGAGATTGGCGAGATGTTGAGCATGAGTGAAGGTACCTCAAAATGGTACCTGTCTATTGCACGAAAAGAATTGAAAGAGATGATCAATCGTCAACTCAATAACCAACGGAACTATGCGGGATAATTTACACGACGATTTATTTGCCGATCACGCCTGGCAGGAAATGCACAAGGTTCTGGATCGGGAAATGCCGGAACGCAAGCGCCGCGGGTTCTTGTTTTGGTTGCTACCGGCCTTAGGCTTTTGTGTGTTGTTGGGTCGTGATACCACAGTGGACACCAAAATTCCAGTTGCTGCAGAAAAACCAAAACAAAACACGCGTGCCATTGCCCAGGCAGATGAAAAGCCTGTAATCAAAGCAGAGCTGCGCAGCAAAACAAACCCGGAAAAGACAGCGCTGGAAACAGCGCAAAATCAATTGAAAAAACTAAACACAAGCAATCCGACGGTAGCGGAGTTGGCCAGAGCCGTGGCTCCAGCGCTGCAACGCAACACAAAAGGGGTGCAAAAACTACCCTTGCTGCCCCAGTCGAACCGGCAAGAACCTGGATTGGTGGCTGAACAAAATGCTGAGCTTGCCCCAACTACCTCGATGCCGAGGGTGCCGGATGCTTCGAACAAGGATCAGGAAGCAGTGGTCAATGTGCTCTCCACCGCAGAAGAAGCGCCAAAAACAACCACAATAAATGAAGAGGCGGAAGCTAAAATCAGCAGTAGCGATCCCATTGCTACCCTACAATTTGATCTGGATGTGCGCGAAGCAAAAATAGAAAGCCCCAGTATAACACCACTTCACGTTAAACAAAAGCTGGAATGGTGGGCTGAAACGGGCACCCAAATGACAGCGGGCATCAGCGGGCCAAGTGGCTATCGGGCTGGTTTGCTGGCGGGAATACCCCTCGGGAAGTTGCGTATGCGGGTTGGCGTTGAATACCAAAACACTGAAGTAGACTTTAAAGCCGTTCAACGCGACGTTGCGGGTCGAGAAAGTTTAACAGATGTAAAACTCGCTACACCGCCATTAACATCATCTTCACCTGCGGTCAATGCAGATCAGGCCCAAACAGTATCGAGCATCTATCTGCAATTCATGAACCTGAACCTGTCACTGTATCACCCGCTTGGGAAGCGTTTTGGGCTTGCGGTAGGCGGCAGTATGTTGTATCTTGAAGGAATCCGATTGGGTGACCAATATGTTAAAGGGCCATTCTTTAATACTTCCAATGCGAAGTACGATTTTGCCAATAGTTTAAACAATGGCTTCCTTGGTCAACAAGCGGAGAGTTTATCCCAAAGCAATTTCAAAACCCTTGGTTTTGCACTGCAAGGGGAATTCTCTTATCGGATTGCCACGCGTTGGGGCGTCAATCTGGGCTATCGCCATTCCCTGCAACATTTTACGAAATCAGCTGATTTGTTGCTGAAACCAAATTGGGTGGATGTGGGCGTGAGGTATCGGTTGAAATAGGGTAGATAACAGAATGACGAATTTCTCGAATGACGAATAATCGCCAGCGCATAGTTGGTGAATAAAAAAGCCCCTTGATTTCCTTCCAGAAACCAAGGGGCTTTTCTATTCACCAACCATCAACAATTACTGCTGATAATAAGCCTTATCATTTTTTCCACCACCCTGAATCACATCCAGGCGGCGCTTGAATTCCTTCGAAGCTTCCAGGTCATTTTTCTTGGCGTGGATTTCTTTCAAGGCGATCAAGGTGTTGGTATCGTTGGGATCCAGTGCTTCGGCGCGTTTGAAGAAAGGCAGCGCCTTTTCAAATTGAGCGAACACCTCGTCCTTCATTTCTTTGTACTTTTTTAACCCCTCTTTAGAATAGTCGTTTTCCAAAACGTTCATCTTTTGGGTCGTAACGGCTGCTTTGTTGTAGTACAAGGCACCAATGCTGTACACCGCATCCACGTTTTTGGCATCTTTGCTAATGGCTCGGTTGTAATAATCCAGGGCAGCATTGAAGTATTCATCCGCTTTGACCTTGTCGCCAGCAGTTTCCATTTTTTGGTACAGGTTGTCATACACACTGCCCAATACAGTATACAAAGAAACGTTGTTTGGTTCTTTGTCAATGGCGGCTTTCAGTTTTTCGATCAACACATCCAGTTTACCCAATTTGAGGTGGTGGTTGATGTCGGCAAAAAGCAAGCTGATGTCGTCTGGATACCGCTTGCGGCCTTCTTCGAGATATTTGTAAGCTGCATTTACATCGTTTGCCGCATTGAGGGTATAAAGGCTCTCGTAGATGGCCGCTTTGTCGTATTTAGCCGCGTACAATTTCTCCAACAAGGGCTTGGCAACGTCATTCTTTTCCGCCAAAAGCGCCGCAGTAGCGGTCAGGAATACGGCATAGTTGTACGCTTCTTCCGTTTCCAGAATACTTTTAGTCGCATTCTTTTTCAGGTCTTCGTGAGAGGCCAGTAGGAGGTTGAAGTTGTCGTAAGCCAGTTGGTACTTTTGCTCTTCAAAAGCAACGCGACCAAAGTTGTCCAGGTTGCCTTGTACAGCTTGCAGACCGGTCAGGATGTCTTTGGTTTCAAATTTTTTGGTCACCAGTGGCAGCGCCTTGGAAAAAGCAGTGTACGCTTCAACCGCAGGTGCTTCAGCTGTGGGCAGATCTTCCAATTTGCCCAAGTTCGTGGTTTTGATTTGAATGATCTGCGAGGCAATCTCGTTGTAGATTTTGCCTTTGGTCAGCCATGCATCCAGGATGGCTTGATTTTCTGCAACCCCCATCGCTTTATCGATGGCATCCTTGGCTTCTTTCAGCTTTGGCTTGTTGTTGAAAGCGTCGAGCGTGAAAGTATTGTATGCTTTCTTTGCATCTTTATAGTCCTGTGCATTGACTGTCGTAAGGACCAGCAGGAATGACAGAGCCAGGAAAAACTGTTTTTTCATGTTAAAGATGATTTTTGATTGAATTAAAGTCATTGTTATGACGCCAATGTTCCTTTTTTGGAACAGTTGCTTGAGCTAATGTAGGGAAATTTAACGAAACCTTAAATTATAAGGGTTCGAAGTTCGTAGGTTCGGGGGTTCGAGGTTCGCGACAACGTTAACGTTGAAACGCCAAAACCCCCGAACTTCGAACCCCCGAACCCTTTATCATTCCACCACTTCCGTTTCGGTAGATTCGGTGGTTTCGGTAGATTCAGTAGTTTCCGTGATGTCTGCAATTTCCGTGCCATCCACTTCTTCCCCTTCTACTTCAGGGATGTGTTTCACCACAGTTACGTCAGCGATGTTGTCGTCGTCGTCCAGGCGGATGACCCGTACCCCTTGGGTAGCGCGGCCCATCACGCGCAGTCCACCGATGGCCATGCGGATGATGATACCCGAACGGTTGGTGATCATGAGGTCATCGTCGTCTTTAACAGATTTGATGGCCACCAACATTCCGGTTTTATCGGTAATTTGAATGGTTTTTACCCCTTTTCCTCCCCGCTTGGTGAGGCGGTATTCTTCTACTTCGGAGCGTTTACCGTTGCCTTTTTCGGACACAACCAGCAGGGTGGATTCCTTGTCGTCAGGTGCGATACACACCATGCCGACCACGGCATCTTTACCATCCTCGGCCAAAGTCATTCCCCGTACCCCGGCAGCACTACGTCCCATTGAGCGTACCCCTGCTTCGTTGAAGCGTACGGCATATCCTCGGCGACTGGCCAAAAATACCTCGTGATTACCACCCGTCAGCCAGGCTTCCAGCAATTGGTCGTCTTCGTTGATGGTAATGGCATTGATGCCCCCGGCACGTGGACGGGAGAAAGCCTCCACGGGTGTTTTTTTGATGACGCCCTGCTGGGTGCAGAACATGATATAGTGGTTGTCGACAAATTCTCTGTCAACCAAACTTTCAATGACGATAAAGGCCTTTACCTTGTCTTCTTTAGGAATGGCCAGGATGTTCTGAATGGCCCGTCCCGTAGCGGTTTTGGCAGCTTCCGGGATTTCGTATCCTTTCAACCAGTAGCATCGGCCTGCGGAAGTAAAGAGCAGCAGGTAATGGTGCGTATTGGTGACGAACATGTGCTCGATGAAGTCTTCATCGCGGGTTTTGCTGCCCCTGGAGCCTCGTCCACCACGGCTTTGTTGACGGAATTCAGAAACAGGCGTACGTTTGATGTAACCAAGGTGGGAAATGGTAATCACTACCTCTTCTTCCTTGATCATGTCCTCCATATTGATTTCCCCGTCGGCAGCTTCGATGACGGTGCGGCGCGCATCCCCAAAATTGGCTTTGATTTCCGTCAATTCCTCTTTGATGATCGAGCGGCGCAATTCTTCGCTGTCCAGAATGGAGTTCAGGTAATCGATCAGTTTTTTGATCTCATTGTATTCGTTGCGCACTTTGTCGCGCTCCAACCCGGTCAAACGCTGCAAACGCATGTCGAGAATGGCTTTGGCCTGTATTTCTGAGAGGCCAAAGTTGCTCATCAAGCCTTCCCGTGCTTCGTCCACCGTACGGGAGCCGCGAATCAGGGCAATGACCTGATCCAGGTGATCCAGGGCAATCAACAAACCTTCCAGGATGTGGGCGCGTTCTTCGGCTTTGCGCAAATCAAACTTGGTGCGGCGGACAACAACTTCCAGACGGAACTTGATGAACTCCTCAATCATGTCCTTGATGTTGAGCGTATACGGACGCCCATCTACCAAAGCCACGTTGTTGATCCCATAAGAGCTTTGCAGCGGAGAGTATTTGTAGAGTTGGCTCAGTACCACCTTGGCAATGGCATCGCGTTTCACATCCAGTACGACTCGAATACCCATGCGGTTGGATTCGTTGGAAATGGCGGAAATGCCATCGATGCGTTTTTCATTGACCAAATCGGCAATTTTTTCTTCCAGCGAAGAAATATTGACTTGGTAAGGTACTTCGGTGATGATGATTTGTTCCTTGCCGGTTTTGGTGGTTTCAATTTCTACCTTACCACGCAATACCACCCGGCCGCGACCGGTGCGGAAACCATCGCGGATGCCCGACATACCATATATAATGCCACCCGTGGGGAAATCGGGTGCCAGGATGTATTTCATCAATTCATCGATGGTGATTTCTGGATCGTCAATGGTTGCGATTACGCCATCGATCACTTCACCAAGGTTGTGGGGCATCATGTTGGTGGCCATCCCCACAGCAATACCCGTAGCGCCATTCACCAACAAGTTGGGGAAACGGGTGGGCATTACGGAAGGCTCCGTTAGTGTATCGTCGAAGTTGTTGGTGAAGTTTACGGTGTCCTTTTCCAGGTCGGCCATCAACTCATCGGCGATTTTGCGCATCCGGGCTTCGGTATAACGCATGGCCGCAGGGCCGTCACCGTCGATGTTGCCAAAGTTTCCCTGGGGATCGATCAAAGGATAACGCAAGGACCAATCCTGGGCCATCCGCACCATGGTGTCGTATACGGAGGTGTCACCATGGGGGTGGTATTTACCCAGTACTTCCCCCACAATACGGGCTGATTTTTTGTGCGCTTTGTTGTAGGTAACGCCCAAGTCGGACATCCCGTACATGACCCGGCGTTGCACGGGTTTAAGGCCGTCCCGTACATCCGGCAAAGCACGCGAAACGATCACCGACATCGAATAATCGATGTAGGCAGACTTCATTTCGTCTTCGATGTTAACGGGAATAATGCGCTGATCTAGAGGCATGCAAAATGTGATTTTACTAAACGCTGTTTCAAGCTTAAAAAAATGGTAGGCAAAGATACGATTTTTTTGGGAAGCCCCAAACGCAGGGAATGAAATTGGGAAAATTGCCCGGAGGTCGGTTTCCAAATAAATTTGGAATTTAAAAAATAGTTGTACTTTTGCACCGCCTTACAGGGCTTACAGTGCAATACTTTCCTACGGACAATTGCCTACCTAGCCTGCATCACAGGCGAAATTATGTCAAAAGGGTCGCGCGACAGCATACAAATTGACGGATAGTGCGCCCCCGACATCTAACACAACTTAATGAAACAATTGAATTTTTCTGAACTGGCACTGAGCCAGGAAGTGCAAAGCGCGATCAATGACATGGGCTTTGCTGAGGCGACGCCAATTCAATCTGAAGCCATTCCTCATTTGCTCAAGGGGCACGACCTGATTGGTCAGGCTCAAACAGGTACGGCAAAACTGCAGCATTTGGAATTCCACTTTTTGGAATCCATCGATTGCAGCACTCGTGAAGTAGCCGCAATTGTATTGTGTCCTACCCGCGAATTGGCGGTACAAGTAGCTGAAGAGCTGCGCAAACTGGCCAAGTACAAAAAAGGATTGTTCATCTCTACTATCTATGGTGGCGATTCCATCCAACGGCAGTTGAAGGAATTGAAAGCTGGCCCACAAGTAGTGGTAGGTACTCCAGGACGCGTTATGGATCACCTTCAGCGCAAAACCTTGCGTTTGGATCACATCCAAATGGCGGTACTGGATGAAGCAGACGAAATGCTCAACATGGGTTTTCGGGAAGACATCGAAAACGTGTTGAACCAAATGCCCGAAACGCGCCAAACGGTTTTGTTCTCGGCAACCATGCCGCGGCCAATTCTCGAAATTGCCAAGCGTTTCCAAAAGAGCCCAATCCACGTTAAAGTGGTGAAGGAAGAACTGACCAACGCCTCAATCGATCAGATCTACTACGATATTCCCGTACAAGCCAAAGAAGCGGTAATTGCACGTTTGATCGAATACTATGACCTGCAACGTGTCATTGTGTTTGCCAACATGAAAAAAACCGTTGATGACCTGACCGAAGGCCTTAATCTTTTGGGTATCAGTGCCAAAGCCATTCACGGTGACTTGAACCAAAACCAACGCAACGCCGTACTGACTGCATTCCGTGGTGGATCGGTCAATGTACTGGTGGCTACGGATGTAGCGGCTCGGGGCATCGATGTAAGCTCAGTAGACGGCGTATTCAACTACGACCTCCCTTACGACGCAGAATACTATGTACACCGCATTGGCCGCACGGGCCGTGCCGGTAAGTTGGGCAAATCGTTCAGCTTCGTTACCGGAAGAAACGATCGTTACCGCTTGCGCGACAT
Organism: Haliscomenobacter sp.; assembly: GCF_016718685.1. Classification (GTDB taxonomy): domain Bacteria; phylum Bacteroidota; class Bacteroidia; order Chitinophagales; family Saprospiraceae; genus Haliscomenobacter. Next base: position 39,338 of record NZ_JADKCX010000019.1, read on the forward strand.
CGAAGATTTCAGCAAGGTCCGTATCGACAGACACAATGTACCCACTGTACAAGATTTGGCCAAACGCCAACAGGCTAAACTTTGGGAGAAAGTTACGGAAACACTGGCCGAAGGTGGAGACCTGGAACCATACGAAATCCTGGCTCGGGACTTCTGCAAAAACAATGGATTGGACAGCCGCCAACTGGCAGTTGCCCTGGTCAAAATGGCCATGCCAGACGTCAATGCAGTAGAAATCCCCAACCTGAACGCTGAGCGTGAAAGACGCCCGTCGGTGAGAGAAGGCGGCGAGCGCGAGTTCAGCCGCAACAGCAATGGCGGTGGCTACAATGGCGGCTCAAGAGGTGGCAACAGTGGCGGTGGCTATAAGTCAGGCCCACCCAAGAAAAAAGAATACGGCTCATACAAGGGCGAAGGCTTTGGCGGTAAAAAGCCAGGCGGTAAAAAGAAATTTTCCCGCGCGATAGCCTAAGCTACAGAAGCATAAATTACAAAGGCGACATGTCAACTTTACGTTGGAGTGTCGCCTTTGTCGTTTTGGAATAGGTACAGAATCAATGGACTCGCTACAACAAAAGACTCCCTTGGGCAAAAACAAGTCTCAATTAGGATCCCTCCTCTCATTTTAGTTTAAGGGGCTTCTATTGCAACGAGTCTATTGACCCTTACACCACTTTTTTTCCACTAATAACCCGCAAGATTATTGCGACCACTGCAATCAACAGCAGCACGTGAATAAGGCCTCCGGCGTGGAAACCAATGAAACCAATCGCCCAACCGATGATTAAAATTACCGCAATGGTATAGAGCAGATTATTCATGATTTGGTACGTTTAAGTTTTGAATAGTTTTTACACTGCAAATATGCAGCCACTTGTTTTCATAAGGCTTACACAAATCCAGAAATAATTTACATCATTCACAGTTAGCGCCCAGAAAATCAATACAATCAGAAATTTGTAAATGGGTAATCCGCCCCCATTTTACCCACGGGCAGAAAAAATACCACTCCCCACTTTTCCCCAAAAAGAGGAAAAATGTACCACTATTTGGACACAAGCCAGCAGTAAATAAGCGACGATCTAAGTCATCAAAAATGTGAGAATAATGCAATTCATTTTAAAAATTATGTAACACACTTTTCCTTGAATCCCCTGACCTTTGTGCTCACAAACAACAGGTAAGAGATGGACAAAATTATTGGATAACAAACCAATGCGTATGAAAACTTCTAATACTTCAGTAGAAAAATTATACCACAGCTATGGCGCCCAACTTTACAGTATTGCCATGGAAATTGCGCCCAATCAAGCCGCAGCAGAAAAAATTCTCATCGGCACCTTTGTAAAAATTCACCGACAGCAATCGACGCAATTGAACGGACATTCCCCCCCCATTTATCTAACCTTAATCAAATTAATCCTCCAAACCGCCCACGAACAACTCGGCACCAGTCAACTGAAATACAATTTCAAACTCAAACATTTTGCAAATACGCCACTGTTGAACAAATTGATTTGTGAACAAATAAGTTTGGAAAACTACTGTACAGAAAACCAACTCACCCGCGCCGATGCAGCGAAAAAAATTCGGGAAGAACTAATGTCCATCCGCAATTCCAAGCATCAAACTGCCATGCCACTCCCCAAATTTTAAACATGCTCTAAGCACCTTCTAACATGGAAATGAGCACGTTGATTAAATTGCCTTTTATGCAAAGACTGCACTCCTGTTGATTGGATTGTATGTGTTTGTTAGTATTCTTTCCATTGGGCAGGATATTATCCTTCCTCTTGTTTATGCCGCCATCATTGCTATTTCGGTTAGTCCTGTGGTCAGTTTTTTGGTCAAGAAAAAAATCAATCGGGCAATCGCCATTTTTATCGTACTTATTTTGGCCCTGTTGTTCATTGTTGGACTGATCTTATTATTGGTATCTCAAGCCAGTATGTTCAGCCAGGCTTGGCCCCAGTTGGTGCTTAAGTTTGATGATTTGTGCGATCAAGCCATTAACTGGGCTTCAGGTTGGTTAGGCGTTAGTATCCGGCAAATCAATACATGGATTACCGATACAAAAGCAGACCTTTTGAACAACAGTAATGCGGTGATCGGCATTACCTTAACCACCATGAGTGGGGTGCTGGCTGCCATTTTCCTTACCCCGGTGTATATTTTTATGATTTTATTTTACCAGCCGCATTTGGTAGAGTTTGCCCATCGTTTGTTTGGCGTGTCCAACAACAGCCAGGTGAGCGAAATCCTGACGGAGACGAAGACCATTATTCAGGGCTACCTCGTCGGTCTTTTTGCCGAATTTGCGATTGTAGCGGTACTGAATATTCTGGGACTATTGGTACTTCGGATGGAATACGCCATCCTGCTGGGCATTGTAGGTGCTCTCCTCAACGTGATTCCCTATCTTGGTGGAATTATTGCGATGGGGCTCTTCGCCGCGATTGCCCTGGTGACCAAAACACCAATTTATATGGCTTATGTGATCGCACTTTACTCGGTCATCCAATTCATCGACAACAACTACATCGTTCCCAAAATAGTTGGCTCAAAAGTGAAGCTCAATGCCCTGATTTCTATCGTTGCCGTGATTGTGGGCGCCGCCATTTGGGGCATTCCCGGGATGTTTCTTTCCATTCCCTTAACGGCAGTCATCAAACTCGTGCTCGATCGCATTGAACCCTGGAAACCCTGGGGCTTTTTATTGGGGGATACCATGCCTCCACTGGTCAAACTGGATCTGAATTTCAGCGCCATCGTCAAAAAAACAAAGCGCAAGGAAAAAAGTGTGAAAGATGTAACTAAAGACTAGAATTGTGTAATGTATGTATTTTGTAAATCAACGAAATTTGTATTGTGAAAATTCATTCACTATTAAAGTTTATGAAATTGAAAAAGAGAAAACTATTGACACTCCTGGCCATTGTATCGGTTTTTTTATTCGTCGGCTGCCAAAAAGACGATTATGTGGAAATCGTGGGACTCTGTCCCGTTGTCGTATCCAGTAACCCAGTAAACGGGGCAACCAGTGTACCACTGCTCAACGTCATTACGGTAAGCTTTAATGAGCGGATGAACCCAGCTACCCTCAATGCTACCTCTTTTAGCCTACAGGCAGCAAGTGCAGTTGCGGGAACGATTTCGTATACCGATACAACGGCAACTTTTACACCTACTAGCCCCCTCAGCCCGAATACGACGTATACAGCTAAGGTTACAACCGCAGCAAAGTCAATAAAAGGCAATGCCTTACAAGCGGACTATGTCTGGAGCTTTAGCACCTTTCAATAATCATTTCGCCAGCTTAGGTATTTGATCGGTAGATCAATGAACCTTAAATCATAAAAACATGCAAGTCACAACTATTGATAAAAAAGGACTCCGTATGACGTGGGTTCCTTTTAGCATGAGTATGAAAAGTCTTCTTTTAAGTTTGTTGCTTTGGATGGGTATCCCGCTGTTTCTACAGGCTCAAGAAACAACTTACAGCCAATCTTCTTTTCGATTTGGAATAGCCGCTGGTGCCAATTTTAATTTTTACCGCGGATCGACCCAAATGTTGAATCCAACGTTCACGGCTCCCGTTGCGTTCAACTATGCAGATGGTGCAGATTTTTTCATCGCACCCTTGATAGAATATGTCCACCCAACCTCAAACCTGGGTGTGTCACTACAAGTAGGCTATGATGGCCGTCAAAGTGCTTTTAATCAGGAGATTACCCCTTGTAACTGTCCCGCAGACTTGACCACTAAACTCCGCTACATCACGGTAGAACCCACTTTGCGCTTTGCGCCATTTGGATCGGGATTTTATTTGTTCGGCGGGCCACGGATGGCCTTCAATATCGAAAAGTCGTTTACGTATTCTTTGGGCATCAATCCTGATTTGCCTGATCAATTGCCCACCCCGGACGTGAAAGGTGATTTGAGCAACGTAACACCTACACTGGTTTCGATGCAAATTGGAGCAGGGTTTGATATTCCCCTCTCTACGGCTGCATACCCGATGCAAGCCATCTTTTCGCCCTTTGTTTCTTTTCAACCTTATTTTGGTCAGAAACCACGCTCGGTTGAAACCTGGAACATTACGACACTGAGAGTTGGCGCTGCTTTGAAGTTTGGCCACGGCAGAAAAATTCAACTTCGACCACCATTACCGAACCGCTACCCCTTACCGAAAATGTTGCAGTGGTCGATCCCCAGGTCCAGTTTTATGTGACGTCTCCCAAAAACATTCCAGTTGAACGTCGGGTAAGGGAAACTTTTCCGCTGCGGAACTACGTATTTTTTGACTTGGGATCAACGGAGATTCCAGATCGTTATGCGTTGATCACCAGAGATCAGGTTAAAGACTTCAAAGAAGACCAACTCGAAGTATTCACGCCTAAAAAATTGTTGGGTCGTTCCGCACGGGGTATGACCGTATATTACAACGTATTGAACATTCTGGGCGACCGCATGGGTAAAAACCCGGGTACAGCCATTAATTTGGTAGGATCTTCGGAGAAAGGGCCAGAAGATGGTCGGATCATGGCACAGTCCGTTCAACGTTATTTGGTGAACGTATTTGGCATCAACAATTCCAGGATCAACGTGAAGGCCGGACCAAACCCAATATTCCATCAGAACAACCTGGAGGTACCCTTGAGCTTGATTTGTTGCGGGCAGGTGACCGTCGCGTGTCGATTGAAAGCAGTTCTCCTGCTTTGTTAATGGAATTCCAAACCGGCCCGGAGGTCTTTTTGAAGCCAGTAGAATATACGGCAGTACAAGAAGCGCCTTATGACAGCTATGTCAATTTTTATGTCATGGGAGCGAATGAAGCATTCTCTTCCTGGTCGATGGACATTAAGGATGACAAAGGAATCGTGCAAGCCTTTGGTCCATACCAGCGGGAATCGGTCAGCTTACCTGGAAAATCGATTTTGGGTACCCGGCCCGGAGGTCACTACACCGTAACCATGATCGGTAAGACGAAGACTGGGAAAATCGTAAAAAAGGAAGCTGCTGTAGATATGGTGCTTTGGACTCCGCCTACCAACGAGGAAGGGATGAGATTCAGCGTAATTTATGAATTCAATGAATCGAAAGCGATCTCCATCTATGAAAAATACCTTACGGACGTCGTTATCCCCAAAATTCCGCAAGGTGGAACCGTCATTGTCCACGGCCATACGGACATCATTGGCGATGAAACTTACAATCAAAAATTGTCGATGGAGCGTGCCAATGATGTCAAACGCATCATGGAAAATGGTTTGTCTAGATTGGGTAGAAATGATGTTAAATTCCAGGTCTACGGGTCCGGAGAAGACGAAAGTATGTCACCCTTTGACAACAATTATCCAGAGGAACGTTTTACAACCGGACGGTTATTATTGATATTGTTCCGCGCAACTAATTGATTTTAATTGTATCTAGTCAAAATACAAGAGGCTGTCTTTACAAAAGTATTGGCAGCCTCTTAGCTATTTAAAATCATCAAAAACAATCCAATGCGAAGCCTAGGAATAAACATCAATACAAACGTAAATGGGCTGATGGTCAGTTACAACGATGAGGGGCCAGCTGAAGCTCCAGTCGTCCTGTTTATCCATGGATTTCCTTTAAATAAGTCCATGTGGATGCTCAGTTAGCACTAAAGCCTACTTATCGGGTTGCGTGACGTACGAGGGCATGGAAATTGAAGCGGGAACCGAGGATTTTCGATTGAGCTTTTTGTTGAAGACCTGCTTGGATTCATGGATACCCTGCAACTTGGATTTTTGCGGGTTGTCTATGGGCGGATATATTGCCTTAAGCGCTATTGAAAACACCCGGAACGTTTTATGTTAGTTTAAGCGATAAATGCCTAGGATACCCCGGGCAATAGCAAAAGAATGGCGGCAATTGAAAGCATTCGGGAAAAAGGAGCGGAATTGTATGTTGAGCAAAGCATTCAAAACCTTTTTGCTGCAGCATCTTTTGACACCAAACCAATGGAAATAGGCAGCGTAAAGGAAATGATGAACAAAACCACTGCACAATCTATGTGCAATACCTTGCATGCTTTGTCGGTGCGCAGAGAAACCTGTAGCAAGTTATCGGAGCTAACCATGCCTATTCTAATTTTAGTGGGAAAAGAAGATAAAATCACTCCGCCCAAAGTAGCTGGTTTGATGCTTGACAAAACCCAGCATTCTACTTTGGTCATTGTAGAACATGCTGGCCATTTGGCCATATAGAACCCCGCCCAATTCAATCAACAACTGATGAATTTTATGGATCGATACTTTCCAATTGACATGCACTGATGATTTTTCGTTATGTTGCTAAATAATTTGTTGCTCATCATTATCCTGTTGATGGTTGTTTCCCTTTTTTCGATGTTGAGCGAAAAGTTGCGGATTTCCTATCCGATTTTTTTAGTGATCTGTGGCTTGTTTATCGGGTTTATCCCCCACGTATTGGACATCACCCTGAAGCCCGATTTGGTATTCCTTTTTACCCCCATTGCTTTATGCCGGCCTGGAATACCGAAGATTTTTGGCACGCCGCTCGATCAGCTTACTGGCCCTGGGTTTGGTCATTTTTACCTCTTGTGCGGTAGCCATCGTTTCACATATGCTGATTCCCGGGTTTTCATTGGCCTTGGGCTTTTTGTTGGGTGGAATTATTTCACCACCCGATGCCATTGCCGCTACCTCGGTCTTGCAAAAATTAAAAATCCCCAAACGGGTAGTCAGCATTTTAGAAGGAGAAAGCCTGGTCAATGATGCCGCGAGTTTAATTGTTTTTCGCTTGCCCTGGCGGCAGTTTTGACCCATAAATTTGTATTGCTGGAAGCTGGAATTGATTTTGTTGTCGTGGTCACCGCTGGAATTTTGATCGGTCTGGCCATTGCTTTTTTATCTATGCCTTTCACCGATTTTTACCCACCACGTCAAGCATCGATACCGCCATTACTTTGATTGCGCCCTATCTGATGTATGTGACTGCCGAGCATTTTCACTTTTCAGGGGTATTGGCTGTTGTGAGTGGGGGACTTTTTTTAAGCTCGCGTTCTACCGAAGTATTTTCATTTAGCACCCGATTGCAATCACAGGGCGTGTGGGATACCCTGGTATTTCTGCTCAACGGGGTGGTTTTTGTCTTGATTGGCCTACAACTTCCCCTGATCTTAAAAAGTCTGGATCCTGGAACCATCACCCATGCCATTTATTATGGAGTCATCATCAGTTTTGTGACCATTTTGGTGCGCATCATCTGGGTTTTCCCGGCAGCGTATTTGCCCAGACTGCTCAGTAAAAAAATTAAAACCAACGAATCTTATCCCGGCTGGAAGTCGGTTTTTCTCATTGCCTGGAGCGGCATGCGCGGCGTAGTGTCGCTGGCTGCAGCGCTATCCATACCCCTCACTTTGAGTTCTGGCGAAGCCTTTCCGCAGCGGAACCTTATTTTGTTCATTTCCTTTATCGTCATCCCGTGCACGCTGGTGTTACAGGGTTTGAGTTTACCTTTTTGGTAAGCAAATTGGACTTGAAATCAAAGATAATGAAACGGAGCAGGAATTGGAAATACAAATGCATCTGGTATCAAGTGTTTTGGCCTACATCAATACCCGTTATGCCCAGGAAACAGAAACCGACAATGCTTTTCGCATGCTAAAGAAACGCTATGAACATTTGCAGAAGACCCAAAAAAAAGCAATTGCACATTGAAGATGATATGCCTTCCTATATCTCGGCTTACCGTACCGCATTATTGGAATTGGTAGAGGTACGGCGAAAAGCTTTGGAAGAAATGAATGGAGAAAAAAAATACCCCGAAGAACTGATCCGCAGGCTGGAAAAAGTCATCGACCACGAGGAAGAGGGTTTGAGTATGCAATTAAAATAATGTGTGAATTATGTAACTCTTCCTACTGATCGTGTAACGCTTTACTTGATTAAGAACACTACCTTTGCGTTGTAATGTGTAATAATTGAGCAATGAAAATTTTACATATTACTCAAGCTCTAAAAATAAATTATTGCATACTATGGTCCTTGAAAAAAAAACCACGATGCAGCTCGTTTGCTTTTCCCATTTGTCATGGAAATTTGTATACCAGCGCCCACAGCATCTCTTAAGCCGCTTTACCAAAGATTATGCTGTTTATTATATTGAAGAGTTTATCTATAGTACAGAAGAAGACGGATACTCTATAAACATTACCAATGAAAATGTTACCGTGATTGTGCCCCATCTGTGCAACAGCATTCAAGAAGTACGGAATGAAACCAAAAGAAAAGAAATTGTTCTAAAAAATCTTTTCAAAGAGCATTCCATACAATCATACATCTTTTGGTACTACACGCCAATGGCCCTTGCCTTTACGGCTAATTTTAAGCCCATAGCTACCGTATATGACTGTATGGATGAATTAAGTGCTTTTAAATTTGCACCACCGGAGATAAAAATATTTGAACAGGAATTATTTAAAAAAGCGAATGTTGTTTTTACGGGTGGTAACAACTTGTATAAGGCAAAGAAGGCGCAGCATCACAATATTCATTCTTTTCCCAGCAGTATTGATAAAGCACATTTTAAAGCAGCCAGGGACAACAACAATGAAGTTGCAGACCAGTCAGCTATACCCCATCCCCGTTTAGGATTCTATGGGGTAATCGATGAACGTTTTGATATTGATTTAATCAAGCAGGCAGCAGATGCCCAACCGGACTGGCATTTTGTTTTAGTAGGGCCAATTATAAAAATTGATGCATCCACTTTACCTAAAAATAAAAATATCCATTATCTCGGTCCTAAAACTTACGAGGAGTTGCCATCCTACCTCAGTGGCTGGGACATAGCATTGATTCCCTTTGCCATCAACGAATCTACCCGGTACATCAGCCCTACCAAAACACCGGAATACCTTGCCGGGGGAAAGCCGGTAATTTCTACCGCCATAACCGATGTCATAAACCCTTATTTTGAATTAGGATTAGTGCATATTGTACAAAATGCAGAAGACCTGGTACAAATGGCAACATCCGAATTAAATATTACCGACAAGCGTGAATGGCTAACCAAAGTAGACGAATATCTCAGTACCATATCATGGGATGCCACCTGGGAAAGGATGGATGAGTTGATGCAAAATGAAATTGAGAGAGAATCAAAATTTACTAACCAATAAAATCAATGAATATGTATGATTATTTAATCGTGGGAGCAGGACTGGCAGGGGGGGTTTTGGCAGAACGGTTGGCATCAAAGCCAATAAAAAGTCTTATTGATCGATAAGAGAAATCATATTGGTGGAAACACATTTGATTATTATAACAGCGATGGTATTTTGGTTCATAAATACGGCCCTCATATTTTTCATACCAATAGCAAAGAAGTTTTCGATTACCTCGGCAACTTTACGGAATGGCGGCCTTATGAACACCACGTATTGGCAAGTGTGGATGGGCAGTTGGTACCCATACCCATCAACCAAAATACCGTCAATTCATTGTATGGGTTAAATCTTTCCCAGCAGCAGGTGCAAGATTTTTTTAATTCAAAAGCAGAAAAAAAAGACCAGATCCTTACATCAGAAGATGTGGTGGTAAATGCAGTAGGCCGGGAATTGTACGAGAAATTTTTTAAGCATTATACGGTTAAACAATGGGCGCTGGATCCGTCTGAACTGGATGCCTCAGTAACGGCAAGGGTACCTACCCGCACCAATAAAGACAACCGGTATTTTACGGATAGCTATCAGGCAATGCCCCTGCATGGGTACACCAATATGTTTCACCGCTTATTGGATCATCCCAATATACATATCATGCTCAACACGGATTATAAAGATCTGGTTGATGAAATCAAATTTAAGACTTTAATTTATTCCGGGCCTATTGATGCCTATTTTGATTTTTGTTTCGGAAAGCTTCCTTACCGCTCCATCAATTTTAAAAGCCAAACGATAGACAGTGAAAATTATCAGCCGACAGGAACAGTCAATTATCCAATGAGCCAGGCCTATACCCGGATCACTGAGTTTAAACATCTGACGGGGCAAAAGCATGAGAAAACTTCCATTGTATTTGAATACCCTACCGCAGAAGGCGATCCCTACTACCCCATACCACGAAAAGAAAATATGGAGATATACAATCAGTATAAAACATTGGCTGTATCAGAACCCAATACGTTTTTCACAGGGCGGTTGGGCACCTACAAATATTATAATATGGACCAGGTAATTGCACAATCACTGACCTTGTTTAAAAAAATAATGCAGACAGAACAACTCCATAATAAGCATGAACCCATCAAATCATCAAACGGCACGACGCAGCTTAGTTAGAACTTAAAAAAACCATGAATAACGCTAATCCATTTCATTCTTTTTGGATGGCTGGTTATGAATGTGCCGACCAATTAAATGCTTTTGGCATTAGGGTTGACCTGATTAACGCAACCGGCCACCTTCACTTAATTGACACCGACTATAAAAACCTTGCTCCATTTAAAATTTCTACCGTGCGCGAAGGAATAAGATGGAGCAAGGTAGAAACAAAAGCTTATCAATACGACTGGTCTGTGGTCGGTAATATGATCCAAAGTGGCAAGGCCAACAACATCCAGCAAGTTTGGGATTTATGCCATTTTGGATACCCGGATGACTTAACCCCTTTGCATCCCCAATTCACCAATCGGTTTGTAGCATTGTGTACCGCCTTTGTACAATTTTATCGAAGCATTGATCCCACCTCAACTTTAATTGTTACGCCAATCAATGAAGTAAGCTTTTTATCCTGGTTAGGAGGAGATGCAAGGGGCACCTCACCTTACTGCACCAACCAAGGTTGGGAGGTGAAGTATAATTTAATGAAAGCTTACATCAAAGGAATTGACGCCCTGAAAGCAGCTGATCCATCTGTGCGTATTCTAACTACGGAGCCTTTAATAAATATTGTGCCGAGTTATGCTGCAACAAGTGAAGAAATAGAACATGCCGCAGCATTACATGAAGCTCAATTTCAGGTGACAGAAATTTTGTCTGGCAGGATGTGTCCTGAGCTAGGGGGTAGCGCAGATTACCTCGATATATTGGGCTATAATTTTTATTACAACAATCAATGGACATCAGCACCACATGAATTCTTGGATTGGAAAATAGGCGAGGCAAATCCGAAATTTATTCCTCTGCATCAATTGCTGATTTCAGCGTTCAAAAAATACAATCGCCCCTTTGCACTCACCGAAACAAGCCACCCCAAAGAAGACCGGCCATTGTGGATTAAAATGATTGAAGCCGAATCACAAAAATTGTTACAAGCCGAGCTCCCTTTTTGGGGCATTTGCTGGTATCCGATGGTCAACCGGCCCGATTGGGATTATTTACATGATTGGCACTATGCCGGAATTTGGGATGACGTCTAGAACAAGATTCTGCCAGTAAGAGCTTTGCACGTACCAAGTGCAGAAGGCCGGGGGGGGGCCCGGCCCCGGGGGCCCAAAGGTTGTTTCCTCCCCGCCGCTTGGTTTTGCATGACAAAAGCACTCTGATTAAGCACTCTTAAGGCTAACCAACTCGGTATAAAATACAACATGCACGGAAGTAAATTCATGTTTGCCACTGGAATTGAAAATAGCTATCCCACTATTTTGTTGCCTGATGGTACTACCAAGCGGGTAGATGAAATGGAGAAAACAGGGCATTACCTCCATTGGGAAAAAGATTTCGATTTGGTGAAAGAAATGGGGATAGAATTTTTGCGCTATGGCCCACCTTACTACAAAACCCATACCGCACCTGGTACGTTTGACTGGTCTTTACGGATGTTACTTTTAACCGGCTGAAGGAAATGGGGATCACACCATTGGTTGACCTCTGTCATTTCGGGGTGCCGGATTGGTTAGGGAATTTTCAAAATCCAGATTTCCCTTATTATTTTGCTGAGTATGCAGCTGCTTTTGCCACCCGGTTTCCTAACTGCAGTTTTACACGCCGATTAATGAAATATTTATAGCTGCTATGTTTTCTGCACAATATGGCTGGTGGAACGAAAAGCTGAGTTCTGATAAGGCTTTTGTATCAGCATTAAAAAATCTATCCAAAGCAAATGTGATGGCCATGCATGCCATTTTAAAAATACAACCGGACGCAACGTTTATCCAAAGTGAATCCACAGAATATTTTCATGCTACTGAACCAAAAGCATTACCGCTTGCCCGTTTTCTAAATCAAAAGAGATTTCTGTCACTCGACCTTACCTATGGTTTCCCCCTCGATGTTACCATGTATGAATACTTGCTGCAAAATGGGATGACTAAAAGCGAATACAATTGGTTTACCCAAAACCAGGTAAAAGCAAGGTGTATCATGGGAAATGATTATTATGTAACCAATGAGCACCTGGTGCACCCGGATGGACATACCCAAGCATCGGGAGAGATATTTGGGTACTATGTGTTAACCAATCAGTATTACAACAGGTACAAATTACCCATCATGCATACCGAAACAAATATAAGAATGCCCGCGTGTAAGAGTGGCTGTTAAAACAGTGGGCTAACCTGCACCGGCTGAAGCAAGATGGAGTGCCGATTATAGGCTTTACCTGGTATAGTTTGCTGCATCAGGTTGATTGGGATTCTGCACTGAGGAATGATGCAGGAAACATCAATGAACTGGGTTTGTACGACTTAGATCGAAACATCATGCCAGTGGGCGTAGCCTATAAACATTTGATCAAAGAATGGAAAGACATCCTCTTGGAAGAAAGTTATGGACTGCTATTTCAGCACCATTGACTTTATGCCAGAGCTCACCGCAAGTGAGCTTCTGCTAATCTGGCACCTGAAGAAAATGGTATCTTCTTTGATGATGTCAGCCGTATAATGGGAGAATAAGTCTCGAGCGTGTCTTCCGGTCTGTATTGACTCTAGAGGGTTGATCATTAATGGGGGGGCTCTTTAAAAGGCTGGTCTGTCGCGTAACGCGATTCACTTTGCAGTGTCTTTTTTTAATGCTAGTTTAAAAAATTTTTTTGTTTAAAAATTTTTGATTGGGGGTGTTGATTTCGAATGGAAAAAATTCACACTTTCCCAAGGGTATAACTACTTGCACAAAAATAATACAATTGCCATTTAAGATATTAAACAATTGTTGGTTTATGTTACCCTTAAAGATTATGTGGAAGAACATAAATTGCTCAGTAGTCGGATCTACAAGTTCTTGAAGGTTTTGATCCGGGCTTTATCCTGTATGATTATGTAATAGTTTCTCACAATCATGTAACACTTCGTAGTGTTTGGAGGCCAACCTTAACACGTATGAATTTTTACCGTAACGTGAATGAGCGAATTATGAAATCAGAGAAAAACTTTGGATTGCATTTACCCTCGTTATGGAGTGTTTCATTGCTGTTTTTAATTTAATACGGATATGAAATTTATCAACAAGCGCCTGTACCCGCAAAGGTGGTCACTACTGATAGTGAAGTTCTGTTTTCCGGGCAGGACATAAAGAAGGGCAAATATTTGGCAAAGCATGGGCGGACAAGAGGGGGGGTAGAGTATGGGGGCATGGAGCTTATTTGGCTCCGACTGGACTGCTGATTGGCTGCATCCGGGAGGCCAGAATTATGCTAAACAAATATTCAACAACAGACTTCAACCAGCGTTTTGACAAAATCAATAGTGAACAAAAAAGCATTGGAGCAACGACTGCAAATGAAGTGCGAAAAGAAACACTTTCAGACCCAAACACTTACTGTTTCCCCTTTAAGAAAAAAGCCATTGCCCATTTAACCACTATTACTCGGCATTGTACACTGTTGTACGGAGTTGGATCAACTTCCGGTCTGATTATCACCATTCCAAGAAATGCCGTAAAGACAGTACCCGAATGAGGCCGGATGACCAATTTCTTTTTAGGTGGCTTGGGCATGTGTAGCTGGACGGCGAGGAGAAAAAATTTCTTATACACACAATTGGCCCACCCGATGAACAAACTAGGCAATAAACCAACGGAGACCTTATTTTGTGGACAGGCTTCAGTGTAGTGATGTTAGCGCTAGGGATCGGGATTCTAATTTTTATCGTGCTAAAACCAAAGAGGAAGAAGAAGAGGCCCTGGCTCCAATCAGAAGACCCCTTAATGCGGCAGAACTTACGCCTTCGATGAAAGCAGTTAAGAAATATTTCTGGGTAATGAATTTATTAATCCTTCTTCCAGGTGCTAATGGGCGTAGTAACCGCACACTACGGCGTAGAAATATGGCTTTTATGGTTTCCATTGTCAGATTATTTCACTTATGCTGTTCCGGAACCTGGCATGTCCGGCTTGCTATTTTGTAGTTGCTACAGCGTGGTTTGGCTGAGTTGTGTATTGGGCCATCGCTGTCGGCGTTGGTCAAAATTTTCAAAAGCTAGGTGTAAATTTTTCTTTTTGACGCACTATTGGTCATCAGTGCTGGGCTCCGTGGCCATGGCCGGTGGATGGGCTAATGCAAAGAAGGCTCCGGTTTTGTAAGCAATTTTTGTTTTGGACATCAGGGCTAGAATATGTTGACCTGGGCAGATTTTAGCAAATATTTCTATTGGTAGGATTACTGCTTTAGTTATTGTTGATGATTCATCCAATTATCCCAGTGATCAGACGAAAACCGAAGAAAAGCATTTACCCCGATCCTGTTCCTTGTTTCCCTGTACGGCCTTGCCCCTTTTTATCCGGCAGGATTAAGTAATAGGGACGACAAGCCAATTTAGAGTTGCAGAATAATGGCGTTGGTGGGTTTGTTCTGCCTATTGGAGGTAGAAAGGATTTTAAGTATTTGCAGCGATAAAGTCGCTTCCCTTCCTTTTTTAAGTCTAGGTTTATTGCAAACCAAAGCCGCCTAAGTAGTGTGTTGTTTGCCTACCATCATCTCTTTCTAACAGGTGGTATTCTCAGGAACATTTCATCACCTGTGTTTTGCGAAGCACCTAAGGAAGTCATAGCTCTTGGTGCAACTTTAGGCATTGGAAATAGTTCCATTGATCTTAATTGGCTTTGACTTTTCACAATTACAGACTGAGCAATGGCAACCAAAATGGCTAAAGATTACAAGTGGCCATGCCTATTTTTATCCGTTTCTTTCCTGGAATTTTCCTTGGTGCTGGTATCTTTGCGGTTTGTAATAGGCCCTGATTGCTTTGTACTATATCCGGGTTTAAGTAACGGCGGTTCACGGACATCCACTTTATTCGGGTATATGGAATGCTGGGTATTAGATTGATGCTATTCGTATTTAAGAAGTTTGTACACAAATGTTAAAATGGAATGAAAAATTGTGGCCATTTCTTTCTGGTCGATTAACCTCGGTTTGTGGTAATGGTCTTGTAGTTGCTCCGATTAGTTTCTGCAAACAGTAGCCAGTATTAACAAAGGGGAATGTGGTATGCCCGTTCGGCTGAGTTTATGCAACTGCCACACATGTACGTCTTAAAATGGCTTCGGGTTGTAGGTGATACTGTTTTTAGCATTGGAACAGTGACACTTTGTTGGTTTGTTTTTCAGTTTAGATAGACCAAGTAAAAGACAGGAATCGAACTAGTTCCCTGAGGAATCACACAACAATAAAACACTACAATACCATGGAAAATGATCCTTGATGCACCTACCCAACGTCCGGAGAAGACAATCAGAGTGGTAAGGCCCCACTGGTGAGAAATGGACTAGAATAAGGTCATCGCCCAAAAATAAAGGGTGAAACAACTTGGACAAGCGACCGCAACGCGAGTTACCATTTTCAAATCAAGAAACCATGCAATGGCTCATGGGCCTGCAAAACTTCCGAACTGAAACCGCATACATTAAATGGGATGATTAGTGTTCAAGTATTGGAAGGAAAAATAAACTTCGTTGCGGAACAACAAACATCATTGATTGAAAAGGGCAAATGATTGCATTACATGAAACTTATTACCCATAGTGTTTTTAGCATTGATAGAAACCTTTTTTGCTTACTCTTGCGATGACCAAAAATAGAAAATTAGAAAACTAAAATTACAAATGCGGATTTCCGTTGACGGATATGTTGCAGGACCAAATGGTGAAGAAGACTGGGACCTAAAGTCAGACGAAATGCATCCAACACCTAACCACAAATGTTCAAAAAACTACTAGACAACAACAAATTGGGCGGCCTCAACTGCACATTTTGGAAAGATGGTCAAGTTCTATACCAGGAAAGTTCCGGCTACAAGAATTTGGAGACGCACGAACCAATGACCATCGATGCCCTATTCAGAATTGCGTCCATGACCAAACCCATTACTTCGGTCCTCGCAATGATGTTGTGGGAAGAGCAAAAATTAGATTTGCAGGACCCGATCACCAAATGGTTTCCGCAGTTTAGGAACATGCAAGTCCTAAAAAACCAGCAGGGCGAATTCGAGGCTGCCAAGCGACTCATCACCGTCCTTGATTTACTCACCCATCGCGCAGGTTTGTACAGTGAATTTCAGCAAGGAAAACTTAGAGTCGACTACCGTAGGGTTTTAGGAGGCGACATTGATTCGGAATTGACCAATGAACAATGGATCAATGGATTGGCGAGTTTACCCTTGGTCAATCAGCCGGGTGAACTGTTCAATTACGGCAAATCAACCGATTTATTGGGTATACTCATCTCAACCATCGAAGGGAAATCACTGGGCAAAGTAATGGAAGAAAAAATATTCCGTCCACTGGCCATGGCCGATACCTTTTTTGAAGTTCCCAATCACAAAAAAAGCAGATGTGCCTCGAATTTTGGGTATGACGAATCGGGAAATTTGGTAAACCTTGAAACCGTTCCCTTACAAATGGCTTTTAAAGAACGCCCCAGTGGTTTGGAGTTTGAATCAGGCAGTGGGGGACTTTGGTCCACCGTCGGCGACTATTTGAAATTTGCCACCCTTTTTGTACAAAACGGAAGTTCAAATGGCATTCAAATCTTAAAACCGGAAACCATTGACTACATGTGTTCCAACCAATTGACCGCCGCTCAAAGAGAACAGTCCACATTGATGGGGACACCCATGTTTAGGGAGCATTATGGCTTTGGTTTGGGGCTTGCGGTGGTATTGAAAGAAACCCAATACGGCTCCATTCCTTGCGCGGGCTCAATTGGCTCCGTTGGTTGGCCAGGTGCATATGGTGGTTGGTGGTCCGCCGACCCCACGAAAAAAACCATTTCCATATTTTTAACGCACAGCATGACCGAACCAAACCAACTTGCCCAAGGTATTGGATTTGAATTGTATGAGGCCATTGATATTTTTGCGAATTATTGCAGAGCACATAGTTAAGCACCTTCTCTTGTTGGAGTTCTTGCGGAAGCGGGAGGAAGAGTAAGAATGTATAAAATGGCATTTTCGATTACCCTTTAAAAGTGTACTCAAAAATAAAGTACAAAACGCCATATCTTTGTACAAATGGTCAAAATAGGTCACACTTCAAGATCAATGAAATCATTGAAGAAAGTGGGAAAAATCAACCAAACTACTTAACGAAATGTCCACAATCTACCCTTCCAAAATCGGTCTTGAACTCCTGCTCCCGATCCTCTTCATTTTTCTAAGCACGGGTACCCTCATGGTCACATCCAAGTCCTGGCTCGGATTATTGACCATTTTGGCAGTATTGGCCTTCATCCTACACCTTTTTTTAAACACTTACTACACCATCGAAGGCCATCAATTGACAGTCAAATCCGGCTTCTTGTACCATTCGACCATCGATATCCATACCATTACCAAGGTTTCCGAAACCAATAACCTGCTCAGCTCCCCCGCGATTTCGCTGGATCGTTTGGAAATCCGTTACGCTGCACACAACGGCGTGCTCATTTCCCCACGGGAAAAACAAGCTTTTTTGGATCATCTCCTCCAGATCAATCCCGAGATCAGTATCCAGTACAAGAAAAGATAAAATCTATTCCGATACCGCCACCCCCACAAACGAATCCGCCGTCCCATAATACAACCACCACTTCCCTTTGAAATAAACCAGTCCTTCAGCAAAAGTTGTCCCTGCCGAGTATTGTCCACTCACTTCGTGGGGCAAACTGGGTTTTATAAACGGCTCGTCCAGGCGGCGCAGCATTTTTTCAGGATTGCTGGCGTCAAAAGTAACCCGGCCTACCGAGTAAGTGCCCTTGGGCAGTTTGGGATCCGCCTTCTCGTCGGTGCTGTTGCGGCCATTGTAAAAGAGGTTGATTTCGTTGTTGATGATGATGGCCGGGGGGCCACACTCGGTCAGGCTGCTGTCGAACATACCCGGGCGGGTACGGATGACGGCCTTGAGTTCCGTTTTTTCGTCCACGGCGGGGTACCAATCGTAAAGGTTTTCCGACCAGGCCAGGTTGACAAACAATTCGCCCCAGTACATCCAGTACTTGCCGTTAATTTTGGCCAATACTTGTTTGCCTTTGACCATTTTGGTGACCATGGAGCCCGATTTGCAGGCCATGTCCAGGAATTTTCCGTTGTAGGCTTTGGCAAAGGCAGGGCCTTTCTTTTCCCAGGTTTCGAGGTCTTTGGAAAAAGCAATGCACAAACGAGGCGTTTTGTAATTCCAGGCGGTATAGGCCACTACGTACTGCCCATCTTCAGTTTGGGCCAAGCGGGGATCTTCACAACCGCCGGGGAAATCGTATTGGTTTTGGTCATCGTTATCGGGGTATAGAACGGGCTTGGGGTGTTTGGTGAAATGGATGCCATCCGTGCTCTCCGCCAAACCCAGGCGTGAAGTACGCCCACCCAAATGCGCAGCGGGATTGTCTTCGCAGCGGTACAGTAAAAACACCTTGCCATCTTTGACAATGGCGCCGGGATTGAACACATCCGCCCTTTGCCAACGCACCGTTTGTTTTTTGACGGGGTCAAAAAAAGTAAAACTGGAATCGGCCTTTAAAATGGGATTTTCAGCGGGTTTGTAAAAAGACAACTTTTCCAGACCGCTGTGCATCTTTTGGACAGCACAGGCTGAAAACTGTAGAGCAATGAGTAGAAAAAGGCCGAACTTGCGCATGTTGAATAGGTTTTGCAACGAATGTAGGCATAAACTTCTCAACTCCTCAACTTCTCCACCAAATCAATACCAATGATCATCGAACACCTGGCCATCTGGACCCAAAACTTGGAAGCACTAAAGGATTACTACATACAATACTTTGGTGCCCAGCCCAATGACAAGTACACCAATGTTCAAAAACAGTTCCAGAGTTATTTTTTGAGCTTTGCTTCGGGCGCACGCCTGGAACTGATGAGTCGACCCGATATTCCCCGCAAATGCCAACGACCCGGTGAAGGCTCAATACCTGGGCTTGATTCATTTCGCCTTTGGAGTAAATACGATGGCAGAGGTGGATCAAAAAGTGGAGGAACTGCGTGCGGCGGGTTTCCCGATCCTGAGTGGGCCGCGCAAAACGGGGGATGGGTATTATGAGTTTGAAACCTTGGACCCGGATAACAATCGGATTGAAGTGTCGACTTTGTATCGGTAGTGCTATAATGCCAAAGCGGCATGATGGGAACGCGGACGACGCGGATTAGGCGGATTAACGCGGATTTTGCTTTGCCTGCGGCAAAGTTTTTTTTGCCACGAATTGCACGAATTTCCACGAATTTAGGCACAAACTTCGTTTGCGCGAAAGCGCGTTAACATGAACGAAGTGAATGTCTAATTCGTGAAAATTCGTGGCTCATTTATCCCATCACGCCTCAGGCGTGAAAAAAATCCGCGTTAATCCGCTTTATCCGCGTCGTCCGCGTTCCTATCATGTCGCTCTGGTTTTGCGAAGCACTACGGCTGCCGCACCGCCTGCCGCGCCAACAACTTCCAGCTCGCCCCCTGCTTTTGCCAGATTTGCAGCACCAACAGTTTCACCGACCCTGGCTTCCCCCCATCATTGATGTTCCCGGCCAATTTGTGGCGCACAATCGCCGTTTTGCCCGCCATTTTGATGCTTTGCTCCGTCAATTCCATGGTGAGAAAGTCGGACTCACCCGTTGAAATGGCTTTCACGAGCATGGCCTTGTCTTCAATTTTACCGCTAGAGTGACCATAGCTCAACTCGGGTGCCAAGATGGCTTCCAGCCCGGCTTTGTCCGCGTCAATCATGGCCTTGCGCCAGGCTGTAACTGCATCGGCCACTTGTTGTTCCGCTTTGGACTGCGCAAAACTGCTGCCAGCCAAAGCCAGCGCAAAAAGCAGGAGGATTGATTTTTTCATTTTCATGTATTGTTTATAGTTGTTAAGACGAATGGGGGGTACGTATACTAAACTTCAAAAGTTTAATAAACGTACCATTTGAATCATTAAGGCAGGGCATAAGCCACGTACTGATTGCCCTTGGGCGTACCCAATTTGGTGCCCCCACAAGCCAGCACAATATACTGTTTGCCATTGATTGCATAGGTAGCCGGAGTGGCAAAAGCAGCCGCAGGCAATTTGGTTTCCCACAATACCTTGCCCGTTCTTTTATCAAAAGCCCGAAACATGCCGTCTTTGGTCGCTGCAATGAAGAGCAAACCAGAGGCGGTTACCACCGGGCCGCCGTAGTTTTCTACACCTGTATTCCGAATCCCTTTGGCTACCAGGGTCGGTTCTTCGCCAAAAGGCACCTGCCAGAGGTATTCACCCGTATTCAGGTTGATGGCACTGAGCTGACCCCAGGGTGGACTGATCGCGGGCAAACCTTTGCTGTCGAGGAATTTGTTGTAGCCCGTACTGTAAAAAGGCAATTGGACTGGTTTCGGAGCTCCAGCTACGGCACCTACTTCTTTTTTCTCATCCCCAAACAGGTAGGCTACCAAAGCTTGTTTTTCGGAGGAAGAAAGCGCCGGAAAGCCTGGCATCATCCCTTTGCCCGCGCTGGTGATTTGGGTAACAAATTCCCGGTCCCGTCTTTTCCCAATGTCAACCAAAGAAGGGAAGCCACTTTTGGCGTTGCCTTTGCGGTCTACACCATGGCAAGAAGCACAAGTGTTGAGGTAGACCTTTTCACCGGGACTGGCGTTGGCCAGCAAATCATTGGCGGGTGGTTTCATCGTCAAAATCCAGGCCATTTCATTGCTGTTGACGTAGAGGATGCCCTCGGGGTCGGCGGCTGCACCACCCCATTCCGCACCACCGTCGTAACCAGGAAAAATCACGGTGCCTTCGACACTGGGTGGGTCGTAAAAGCCCGTTTTGTACTTGCGGAAATTTTGCATCAACTCCTCGCGATTTTCGGCGTATTGGCTGATGTCATTTTCGGTCAAGGCACTGGATTGCCGTGCGTAGGGAAGGGGTAGGGTGGGTACTGGTTGGGTTTTCCAGAGCTTTTCCCCTTTCAAATCCGAAGCAGGTACGGGCACTTCTTTGATCGGATAAATTGGTTCACCCGTAACCCGGTCAAATACAAATACAAACCCCTGCTTGGTTACCTGCGCTACCACGTCGATAGATTTGCCATTTTTTTGCAAGGTCATCAAATTGGGCGGCGCGGGCATGTCGCGGTCCCATACGTCATGATGCGTCAACTGGAAATGCCAGAGGCGTTTGCCCGTGCGAGCGTCCAGGGCCAATAGGCAATTGGCAAATAGATTTTGCCCCTTGCGGTTGCCGCCGTAGAAGTCGTACCCAGCCGAGCCGGTTGGAACATACAAGATGCCCCGCTTGCGATCCACGGCCATACCAGCCCAGTTGTTGGCGGCACCAGTGTAGGTGTTGAGGTAGGCGTCTTTGGGGAATGTTTTGTAGCCATATTCCCCCGGATAGGGGATGGTGTGAAAAGTCCAGGCCAATTTCCCGGTACGGACATTGAAGGCGCGGATGTCGCCAGGGGCTGCATCGGAACCCTCCGAAAGCCGCAAGGGCATCACGATCAGGTCTTCAAAAATGGTACCCGGGGTATTGGAAATGACGAATTTTTTCTGCGCGATTTCAGGCAGCCCGGTGTGTAAGTCCACCTTGCCCTGGTCGCCAAAGCTGGGGATGGGTTTACCGGTTTTAGCATTCAAAGCCCAGAGGTTGGGGCCGGCGGTGTACAAAATGCGCTGCTCTTCTCCATCGGTCCAATAAGATACGCCGCGACTGGTACTGGCCCAGTTTTTTAGGGGATCACCAAAGCGCCAGAGTTCCTTTCCTGTCGCAGCGTCTAGCGCAAAGGCTTGTACACTGGCACTTACGCCGTACAATATGCCGTTGATCACCAGCGGATTGACTTGCATTTGCCCTGAGTCGGGCAGGGAATAACTCCAGGCTATTTTGAGTTGCTCGACATTGTTGGGGGTGATGTGGTCAAGTTCGGAGTAATGGTTGCGGTCGGGACCACCGAGGTATTCTGGCCAATCGGAACCGGCGGGATCGGTATCCGCATTGATCCAGGCTAGGACGCACAAAAATAACAGCCCAAGTAGAGAAAAAATAGCCAATCGTTTCATAACATTTGCTTGCGAGTTGATGAAGAGTTGGCTAAAATAGTAATTTTTGCTTGAGGGCGGTTTGAATGTTAATCTTTGGGGCTAAAATTTTATTGAGGTACTTGTGAGCACCCTGGGCGCATCATTCCTGAGGTGATTTCTTTAGTGTCTTAAGTTTCTTAGGTGGAAAAAAACCTGCGAAGCAGGACGTTCTTTCACCACCTAAGAAACTAAAGAAACCCTAAAGTAAAGTCTTAAACTCCTTACTCACCTGTTCCCCCGGAAAATACACCCGTTCCAAAAACAAACCAGCTGGTGGTGCGGTGTATTGAGCAGGCTCCTGGCTAGGGGCTTCGAGCCATTCTTTAAATTTGGCAGGATCCATTCGGCCCGTGCCTACTTCCACCAGAGAACCCACAACTCGGCGCACCATTTTCCACAAAAAATGGGAAGCCACGATGTGCACAATGATCATGTCGCCTTTTTCTACCACCTTGAGCTGTTGCAACTCTACTTTGGAGCTTTTTTCCGTCCCTTTTTCATTGGAGAAGGACTTGAAGTCATGAAAACCCACCAGGTATGCAGCGGCTTGGTTCATACGTTCCACGTCCAAAGGATCTTTGACCCACCACATGAAGTGTTTGCCAAAAGCGTTGCGGCGGCGCGAGATCTGGTAGATGTAGCTGCGCGCAATGGCGTCGTGGCGGGCATGGAATTTTTGCCCGACCGAATCCACGCTGATGATGTTGACATCGTGGGGCAGCAGGTCATTCAGTTTTTGCCGAATCAAACGCACGGGCATTTTGGAGTTCACGTCCAGGTGCGCTACTTGCCCGAGGGCATGTACACCTGCGTCGGTACGCCCGGAGCCATATACTTCTACCTTTTCGGTTTCAAATACTGTTTTTGCAGCTTTGATCAATAAGCCCTGAATGGAGCGGACATCTTCTTGGACTTGCCAACCTTTGAAGCGGCCACCATCGTATTCTAAAGTCAGTTTAAACTTTCCCATACTGCAAAAATGCGGCGGGATTTAGAGGTTTTACAGCATTTAGCACTTTTTTTTACAAACAGCTTTTAAAAATGTGCATACCACGCTCCATTTCTTCCTCATTTGCCGATGCAAAACCAAGTCGGGTAACATTCAAATCCGGGGTATAATTGGATGCATCGGGAATGTACAAGCCTTTTTGCAGCAGTTTTTCGCGGATTTTGCGCAATGGAAATTCCGGGTCAAACTGTGCCCACACCGCCATACCGCCCATTGGTTTTTTAAACTCAACGATGGAGCTTAGTTCTTGGGTCAGCATGTCACAAAACAGGTTGCGGCGCAGCTGATAAGTTTTTTGGGCTTTTTTCAGGTGGCGTTTCATTTCCCCGTCCCGGAAGAGGGTGGCTGTAGCCGCTTCCAATAAATTGTCGCCCTGCCGGTCCAGGATGCGGCGCAAACGGGCCAGATTTTCGATCACTTCGCTGGGAGCAGCCACGTAGCCAATGCGCAAGGAGGGAGAAAAGGCTTTGCACAAGGAGCCTACATACACCACATGTCCGCCCGTATCGGCACCCGCGAGGGGGAGGATCGGGTTGCTGTTGTAATGAAAATCGTAGTCGTAATCATCCTCCAGGATACAAAAATGGTATTGTTGGGCCAATTGCAAGAGGCGCAGGCGGCGCTCGGCGGGCATGGTCACTGTGGTAGGGTAGTGGTGGTGCGGCGTGACATAGACGAGGCGCACGGCCTGCTCCTGACACAATCGTTCGATGGCCTGCACATCGATGCCGTGCTCATCTACCGGGACCTGCAACAATTTGGCGCCTCTGCGCTGAAAGATCAGATTGGCCGAACCGTAAGATATGTTTCCTACTACCACCACATCCTGAGCCTGTACCAGCAACTGAGCGGTGAGGTAAATCGCCATGGTACTGCCACGGGTGATCAGCACATTGTCCAATTCGATGGGTAGGCCGCGGGTTTCGCGCAAGTATTTGGTCATCTGCGTCCGTAAAGATAGCTCGCCCATGGTGTCACCATAAAAGAAAAGATTTTTGCGGTAACCTTGCTGCAGTGCCGTGCGGTAAGCGCGGTTGAGTGCATCCCAGGGGGCTAGGCGTACGTCCGGGAACCCATCGTCAAAAGCCAGGCTATTGCTGCCGCGCAAAACGGGTTTACTCAGGCTTGGATCGGCATAAAAAGAGAAACCAGCCTTGACCCGGGGATTGGCGGCTGCATTGGAGCTTGGATCGAAGCCCTGGACTTTGATTTCAGGTAGTTTTTGACTCACAAAAGTCCCCTTGGCCGCCTGGGTTTCGATCCAGCCTTGAGCCAACAGTTCATCATAGGCAGCCACAACCGTTTGTCGATGTACCCCCAATACTTGCGCCAGTGCCCGAGTCCCCGGCAATTGCGCACCTACCGGGATGGTGCCTTTGCGGATGTGCTCCGCGAGGCTGTTGGAGATTTGGATAAAAACAGGAGCTTTAACTCCTTTGTCGATGTGGATGAGGGTAGCGAATGGCAACATGTTGGTAATGGTCTGTTCCCGCCAAAAATACAAATCTGGACTATTGATTTTTTATAAACTGGTTAATTGTGTTAGTCCTTTTTGCCCTATTTTTGTTCAAAATGAATGAACCATGTCATCCAATACCGAAAATCAACAACCTACATTAGCCGATACACCCAAGCCGCCTTATTACGCCGTCATTTTCAGCACCACCCGCACCGAAGGCGACAATGGCTATGGGGAAATGGCGGAAAAAATGGCTCAGCTTGCTACCACCATGCCCGGGTACCTGGGCGCAGAAAGTACCCGGAATGAAATTGGCATCACAGTGTCGTACTGGAAAGACCTGGAAAGCATCAAAAACTGGAAATACCAGATGGAACACGTGGAGGCTAGGGATTTGGGTCGGGAGGTGTGGTACCAGTCGTACCGTTTGAGGATTGCGAAAGTGGAGCGGGATTATGGTTTTGAGAAGCGGTGAAGGTGCATGCACGGTCTAGAATCCCGCCCCGAAAGTTTTAGACTTTCGGGGCGGTCGAGCAAAACACCTCCGCTGTACCCCCCCGAAGGTTTGGAACCTTCGGGGAGGGGTTCTAGATTTGTGCATAAATCTCTGATTTTTTGTCCCCACCCCTCGCTTTCTCCCCCAAATTCCCTAATCTTGCCTAAGAATCTCAAGCATTTATGGCCAACACAGCCCAACGGGCCACTATTTTCGACACGATTATGGAATCCCTGCTCCTCCTGGCAGCGGCAGTCATTCTGGCTTTTGCCTGTTTGATGGGCACCAAAATTGTGCCCTACTTTAGTTTTAACCCCCTCCAGGATTTTTTGGGCACCAAGACCGATCATGTTTTGGCCAAACCCCTTTTCCAGGTTTCTTTTTACATCCACATTGCCAGCAGCTGGGTGGTGATGACTACGGGTGCCCTGCAACTCATTCCAGCAATGTACCGCAACTGGCCCAAATTTCACCGTTGGACGGGGCGGATCTATGCTGCGGTTATTCTGGTACTGGCTTGCCCTTCGGGTTTGGGACTGGCCATTTATGCCAATGGTGGTTTGGCCGCCAAAGTAGGATTCTCCCTGCAATGTATAGCCTGGTGGTTTTTGACCCTGCAAGCCTGGCGATATGCCCGCCTGCAGCAATGGGAAAAACATGCCAACACGGTACTGCGCAGTCTTGCTGTGACCCTGGCGGCGATGAGCCTGCGCACCGAGAGCTATTTTATGTTTTACTACCTGGGCACCAAACCCATCGAAACCTACCTGACGGTGACCTGGCTTTCCTGGGTAGGCAACCTCTTTATCGCCGAAATCTTGATTTTTTTGGGCTGGGGTCCCTATATGATCAAAAGAATGTTCCCCCCTTCATCGTTAAATCATAAAACAAACTACACATGAAAAAACACCTTTCTCAATTGACCTTCTTTGCAGTAGCCTTTGCGCTCTGCTTATTCGGGTTGATGCAGTGCACGCAAAAGGCTGCCCAACAAACCGAAAAAGAAACCGAACCCACTCCACTGATGACGCACGCTGAGGGGGCTGATACTTTGCGTTCTGAAGACATTGCCGAAAGTGAAATCAAACCCATCAACCTGAAATGGCTCAATTCGGCAGGCATGCACGGGTTGTTGGATACTTTGGATTTGTCGGACATCGTGGTGAGCCACGATTGGGCGGAACTGGGCTTTTATGGCGAAGACCGCTACAAAATCGAGTTTTATTTCTCCGAAGTGACCAAAGATGAAAAAGACCCTTTCCTGTACCACATCGTAGGTAAAAACCGCCACAAGAAGGTAGTTTCAGAATTCAAAGGCACCTTGCGCATCGATAGTTTGGCGCAAATTTCGACCCCAACCTCGATACTGAAGAAGTCGGCGATATGGGTGTACAACGCATCTATTCTGCCAATGGGAAGTTTACTCTGGCCGAAGACAGCCTGAAAAAATACTCTGGTCGCTTTACCGGAAAGATGCAAATGGATTTTGCTTCCTACGACAAGGCGCCGACCGAAATCTGGTTTTTCTCCGAAACCCCCAACCAGGGCAGCGGCATCCGTTATGATGGCCTATGGACAAGCTACAAAACGGGCAAATCCAAACCCGTGATCTGGTCCAAAGACCTCTTCCGCTTTGCCAACGACATCCTCGAAGAATTCTCCATCGGCGAACGCGACGTGGAAATCAACGAAAAATACCGCAAACTGGGCTGGGATAACTTTTGGGAAAATGAAGAATGGTGGGCGGCATCGAAGAAGGTGACCATGTAGGTTCCAAAGTTCCAGGGTTCGGTCCGGTCACTGAGCGTAGTCGAAGTGCCGGACCGAACCCTGGAACTTTGGAACCCTATTTTTTTAACAGGTCTCTGATTTCCCCCAACAACTGCACCTCCGTTGGAGCTCCACTCACGGAGACCACCTCTTTCTTTTTTGCGGTATTGATTGTTTTGACGATAAAAAACATCACCGCCGAAACCACGATAAAATCGATACTTGCGGTCACAAACTCTCCCCAGGCGATTGCGACTTCGGGGCTATTGGCCTTAGCTGCGCGAATGATGAATTTGTAATCGTTGAGGTTTATCCCTCCTGTCAGCAAACCTACCAATGGGGCAAACATTTTTTCCACAAAAGCAGTCACCACTTTGCCAAAGGCGGCACCCATCACGAAGGCAATAGCAGTTTCGATCAGATTGCCTTTGAGCGCAAATTCTTTAAATTCCTTCCACATAGCGTTCAATTGGTTTGGTAAAAAAACCTAAATATAAGGAAGACACTCAATTTCAAATTCGTAGTTTGCAGCCCAAACTGGCTTCTGAATGAAAAAAAATTGGGTGCTTTATGGGATAGTCATCGCTTTGTTGGTGCTGCTGGGCTGGTGGGTACTGCAACAAGGTCAGGTGCTGGAAGCGCCTAACAGTTCCATAACCCTGGTACAGGATGCACCAATGCATTTTTGGGATTCAATCCTTGAAGGAATAACCCATCCGCTGAGTATTTTTTTGCTACAAATTTTGACCATACTGTGTATTGCCCGCTTGTTAGGCTGGTTGATTGGCAAAATGGGGCAACCCAGCGTAGTAGGAGAAATTGTGGCGGGGATTTTGCTCGGCCCCTCTTTATTGGGCTGGCTTGCCCCCGATTTTTTTGGTTTTTTGTTTGCGCCCAACTCCTTGGGCAATCTCCAACTGATCAGTCAATTGGGCTTGGTGCTGTTCATGTTTACGGTAGGCATGGAGCTGGACTTGCGGATACTGCGCAAGTCGGCATTGGATGTCATTTTTATCAGCCAATCCAGCATCATTGTGCCCTATGTGGGGGGGATTGTGCTGGCCTGGCTACTGTACCAAACCTATGCCCCCACCGGGGTTAGTTTTGTGGCTTTCGCCCTGTTTATTGGGATTGCCATGAGCATTACGGCTTTTCCGGTTTTGGCGCGGATAACCCAGGAGCGCGGGTTGAACAAAACCCCTTTGGGTAGTTTGGCTTTGGCCGCTGCGGCCATCAATGATGTCTTGGCCTGGTGTATCCTGGCGGCGATTATTGCCGTGGTGCGCACTGGCCCGGCGCATAGCGCCTTGCTGACGATTGGGCTTTCGGTGCTGTATGTCTTGTTTATGTTGTATGTGGTTCGGCCTTTATTGGCTAGGGTGGCCAACCGATTTTTTAGCTACGAGACGATGAACCGCACGGTGATCGCGGTCATTTTTGCAGTCCTAGTACTTTCTGCATTGATGACTGAAATCATTGGCATTCACGCGCTTTTTGGTGCTTTTTTGGCCGGAGTGATCATTCCTCAAAATGAAGAATTTCGCCACGTGATCATCAATAAAATTGAAGATTTGACCGTGGTGCTTTTGTTGCCGCTCTTTTTTGTGTTTACGGGACTGCGTACCCAAATTGGACTACTCAATACGCCGGAATTGTGGCAAACTTGTGGCTTGATCATCCTCTTTGCTGTATTGGGGAAATTCATCGGCAGTGCTGTACCTGCACGCATCAGCGGACAAACTTGGCACGATTCCCTGGCTTTAGGCGCTTTGATGAACACCAGGGGCTTGATGGAGTTGATTGTGCTCAACATTGGTTTTGACCTCGGCATTTTATCTCCTGAAGTATTTGCCATGATGGTGCTAATGGCCTTGGCAACTACGTTTATGACCGGACCTGCTCTGGATGCGTTGCAATGGTTTCAGCAAAAATTCGAGAATAAACCTGACGCCACTCCGGTGCTACCCGAGCAAACCCAACAGGCTCCTTTTCGTTTATTGATTTCTTTCGGACACCCCAAGGCAGGCGCTCGCCTTTTACAATTGGCGCAACAATTGCACATTTTGGGTGAAACCCACGCCTTACATTTTACCCCCAATGCGGATATTTCCATTGCGGAGGCAGAAATTTTTGAAAAAGAAGGGTTTGAGCCCATTTTAGGTTTGGCTGACAGATACCATCTTCCTGTACAAACGCATTACAAAGCCAGTAACAATGTGCCGCAGGAAATCATCCAACACGCCAATCGGGGGGCTTATAATTTGATGTTGATTGGTAGCTCCCGGCCATTGTTCTCAAGTGACGAAACGGGGGGCATGGTGCAAACTTTTTTTGAAAGCATCGATTGTGCCATCGGCGTATTGATAGACAAAGGTTTTAGCCAAATCAAAAAAGTGTTGATGGTGTATTACAATGAGCAGGATGCGCATTTGTTGAACCTGCTGCACCATTGTTTTGAACGGGAAAACATGCCGCAATTTCAGGTTTTAAGTCAGGAAGAACCGACCGAAGTAGCTGCGCCTTATGCAGCAAAGGGCAATTGGGTGGTCCAATCCAACCTGGAAATGAGCACCTTTCGAGCCTACGATCTATTGATTTTGAGCCGCAATTTTGGGAAATCATCAAATTGCAGCGCTACGAACTAATGGCTTATGCTCCTTCCATCCTCATCCTACATCCAGGCAATGAGCCAAAGAATTAAGTTTTGATTGGCAAATTAGCACATCAACCCATTAGTAAATCAGCTCATTGTTTGACTTCCAAACTACCATCCACTGCACTAAATCGGATGTTGGAAAAATCCTGATTGGCTGTAAAACCATGGCTACGAATGGTATCCTTGGGGGTACTGACGACGACAAATCGATTGGTGGAAACCTGCTGATCCCGCTCGTTCCAGGTGAGTTCGGGCGATTCGAGTTTTTTGCCGTCCACACTTTTCCATACCACACTGTCGCGTACCAGGGTGATGCCTTTGAATTCATAACGCACGGCGTACTTGGCGGTGAGTGTACCGGCCAGGGCACCATAGGTGTTGAAAAAATCAACTTTGATGCCTTTGATGAACTCTTGGCGGGGATCGTCGCTCACCAGGTGGCGCAACATCACCGGCCCACGAATGCGCACGCGGATCAGGGCCGAATCGCTGTACAGCATGTCCACGTCTTGAATCCGTTCGACCGAGACATCTTCTTTGGAAAAAACTTCAACTGCTTCGTCATTGCCTTTGCAATTGTACAAGAGTAGGCTTAGAATACAGAGGAAAAGAATAAGTGTACGCATGAAAATTGAAATGTTAGTATCAATCCTAGGATCGATATCGAAACAGTTTTGCTGCCCCTATTTGTTTATTGCCCGCCTAAACCCTTCATTTTTTCCACCACCTCCGGCATACCTGGCTTCAATTTCAGTGCCGCCTGATAATCGGCTATTGCGCCAGCATTGTCACCCTGCATTTGTTTGGCTTGGCCCCGGTTGAAAAAATGATAAGGGTCCTGAGCATCCAGAGTAATGGCTTTGTTATAATCCGCCTGAGCAGCAGTATAATTGCCAGTACGCAAATAGGCATAGCCACGAGCCCCAAAATTGGCTGCTTTTTCCAGTAGCGAATTTTTGATCACAAAATTCAGGTCGGCAATCGCCGCTTGAGGGTTTTTATTCAATAGTGCGATCGAACGATTGTAGCGTACGCTGACGTTGTTGGAATCCAGTTTCAGGGCCTCATTGAACATGCCAATGGCCTTGTCTATTTCACCCCGGGTACCATAAGCATTGCCCAGTCCTTCGTAAATGGATACGTTTTGGAAATTATTGCCCAGGGCAGCTTCGAAGTCAGCAATGGCCAGGTCGATGCGGCCCGTTTTACCATAGTAATGACCACGAATTTTACGGGGCTCGCCCGCATTGGGATACAATTTGATCACATTGGTCCAAAGGGTGTCGTGGTCTTGCCAGATGTCGACCTGCTCGCGGGTGCGGAGCATAAAAAAGACATTGAGCCCGGCAATGACGCCCCATACCGCGTATTTGCTGGACGGAACATTGCGGATTAAAGCATCCAGTCCATATCCCAACATATAAAACAAACCGACATAAGGCAGGTAAGTATAGCGATCCGCCATGATCACGGCACCTACCGAAATGACCTGCAAAACCAGCGCGATGCTGAACAAATAAAAGCCAAAACCGAAGAGGTAAATTTTGTTTTTCCCCACATTCCAGAGGCTCCAGGCACCCAAAGCCAGTGTGAAGATCAAACCGAGCATGTACACGCCACTTTCGTTGCCTTGTTTGACCACATCCAGATTGGGATAGGGGTAAAAAGCGGATAAATTGAACGGTAAAAACAACTTGACGATGTACATCATAAAGCCATAACCCGCAAATTTGAGGCGTTGGAAAAAACTGAACACTTCAAAATCAGCGAGCGCATCGTTTTTTTCAACCATGCCAAATACCCCATAAAAACTGCCGCCATTCTGTACATTCAGGGCAATGAGGCCAAACAGTATTGCCAGCGCAATGAAAGGGATTTTTTCCAAAAGGCTGCCCAAGCTCAATATTTTCCTACCCTGCCAGTAGTCGAGTAAAAAGAGGATCGGCACCAGCGAAACCGCCATCGCCTTGGACAAACAAGACAACAAAAAGGCAATCAGCGCCAGGCCCCACCAGAGGCCAATTTTCCCTTTGTCCAAATGTTTCAAATACGCCAATGCCGCCAGCAAAAAGAAAAACACGTACAATACATCCTTGCGCTCGGATACCCAGGCTACCGACTCCACGTGCATGGGATGCAGGCCAAAGCCCAATGCCGTTACCAGCGCAATCAGCACATTACTCTTGCTCAAGGCCGAGGCAAAGAAAAAGACCAAAACGGTATTGATTACATGAAAAACAAGATTGAAAGCGATGTACGAACGGGCGCTTTCAATGCCAGAATTGGCAGCGTTCCACCACAAAGTCGCCATCGTCAGCGGGTGGTAGTTCAAAGACACCACCGAACGCATCAGGGTATTCAGGTTTTCCGAATTGGCAGGGTTGAGGTAAGGGTTTTCGGTGACGTAGGTGGGGTCGTCCCAATCGACAAACTGGTTGTCCAAAGCCCGGGAATAGGCAATGAACACCCAAACGGCCAGCAGGGCTATCCAAAGCAAGATCTGCGGTTTAATGCTTGAGGTAGAGACGCGATTAATCGCGTCTCTACGTTCAGCCGTCGGTTTAGCGTTAGGCAGAGTGGGGCGTTTTGGGTAAGGCTTTTTTTTAGGTTTGGACATGGTGGCGCTGTTTTGCGCTGTGAAATTACAAAGTAAGTGAAAAGTGAAAAGCTAAAAGTGAAAAGCAGGTACACCAATTGGCTTCCACCGCTTATTTTTTCACTTTTCACTTTTTACTTATTCCGTCCACGCCGTATACCCTCCATCCAAATTGTAAATTTTTTTAAAGCCCATTTCTTTTAAATAATTGGCAGCCCTGGCACTGCGAATGCCAGATAGGCAATATACCGCAACGGGGCGTTTTTTATCCAGTTTGGCGGCCATGGTTTTGAATTCGGCATTTTTGACGTCGATGTTTTGAGCTCCTTCAATGTTCCCCGCACTGAATTCAGCGGGGTACGTACGTCCACCAATTGTACTTTTTTGGATTGGATGGTTTTTTTGAAGGTAGCAACGTCTTGGGTGATGATGCCCGTGGATTGAGCTTGCACGCAAGAAGTCAAGCTGATGAGAAGAAACAGCGAAAGTATTGCTTTCATGGTGTATTGTTTTTGGTTTTACAAAAATTCTGGTCGGTATTCAAAATGCATGGAATCGTAATGATACCACTTGCCGCCCCAGATGAAACCGTGTTTTTCAAATACCTCAACAACCTGCTTGGGGATACTGTTTTTGTAGCCCAATTTGGCATCTTCGTTGGTGCATTTGCAATCCCATTGCCAGTAGTGGGAATATTTCACATTGATGTCGATGGTCATGCCAAAACTGTGCATGCTCAGGCGATTGGTGCCTTTAATGACCCGCCAGAGGAAGCTGCCACCAGGGTTTTCCAGGTATTGTTTCAGGCCGGGGAGTTTGTCCAATTCGGCAGAAATGGCTTCCAGTTTTTTGTCTACACCGTTCACTTTGGTCACCAGTATTTTGCTGCCGATGGTTTTGGGCAGCCATACGATTTCGCGCAGGTTTGCACGTACTTCCTCCTGGGTATTGCCGTACATTTTCATGTAGAAGGGCATAAAACGTATGCGGCCAGGGTCGTGATTGACGGGTAGGCCGTCCTTGCCAGGGAATTTCGCAGGATAATCGTAACGAAACTGGTCTTCCAAATCAGGTTGATCGAGCAATTCCTGAAAGCTTTTATTTTTTTTGCCATCGTCGTAGCTGAATACGGTGCCGTCTTTCATGGTGATGCTGTTGGCGTCGGCTTTGACGATGAACTCGGGGTAGGCTTTTTGGAGGCGTTGGATGCCGGTGGGGAGCTCGGGTGGAGTCGGGATGGTCCAGAAAAAGGAGATGAGCAGAAAAAGGATTGGCATGGGTGAATTTTTTACAAAAATAGCGGAAAAGGAACGATATTATTGTGATGTAACGCCCATTTGGCAAACGTTATCAACGATGGTCATCGTTGATAACATTACTGAGGGCAACCGCAATGGTTGCCCCTACACCGCATCAAACACCTTATCCTGCCCCCATCTTTCCGACAATAACTTAAAAACGCTGGCCGGTAACTCTGCCCAATCGGAATTTCGTGTTTGCCAATGCTGACCTGATGGCGCTCGACTACATTCAAATGCCGCAGTGAAATGATGTAGGACTTATGGATTTTACAGAAAAAATCGGGCAGGATTTCCTGCACGTCCTGCATGTTTTGTCGACTGAGGATTTTGCGATCCTGGGTGTGAAAAACCACGTAGTTTTCACTTTTTTCCAAAAACAAAACCTCTTCCCAGTTCAAGCGGTAGAGTTTGGGGCCACTTTTGATGAAGATTTCCTGAGCTGCAGTATTGGTCTCTGGAACTATATTCGAATTGGTTGGAGCTTCTTTACAACGGCTGCAAGCCTGCAAAAAACGTTCAAAAGTGATCGGTTTGACCAGGTAGTCCAGCGCCTCCAATTCGTAACTGGCCACCGCATATTCGGAGTAAGCAGTCGTGAAGATGACCTTGGGCTTGTCAGGTAAGGCGCGGTAAAATTCCACCCCGGAAATCTGCGGCATGTGGATGTCCAACAGCAGTAAGTCGACGGGATGACTTTGTAAAAAAGCCAGTGCTTCCAGTGGATTGCGGTAAGTTCCTACACATTTCAGCCAGGGCATACGATTGACGTAATTGCTCAGCAGCTCAATGGCCTTGGGTTCATCGTCGATGATCAGTACTTCTTTCATTCGTCCAGGCTAAGGCTAAGGTGGATGGAGAAATAGTCCACTTCGTCCACAATCCGCAGGGTATGTCGATCCGGGTACAGGAGCGCCAGGCGTTTGCGGACGTTTTCCAGGCCAATGCCCTCCTGATTCAGTGAAGTAGACACCTGTTTGGTATTCTTGGTGTTGAAATACAACATTCGCCCTTCCACCGTCACTTCAATTTTGACCATCGACTGTTTGGTTACATCGATGCCGTGTTTGAGGGCATTTTCCACAAAGGGAATCAAAATAGCTGGCGCAATCATTTTTCCATCCATATCTCCTTGGGTATTGAGGCTGATGATCACATCGTCGTCTTCACTGAGGCGCAGGTGTTGAATTTCGATGAAGCCACCAATTTGCTCAACCTCACGGCGTAAGGGCACTTTTTCAGCGTTGGTTTCGTAAGTCAGGTAGCGCATCAATCCAGCTAGTGAAGCGATGCTTTGTCCCAATTCCTCCTGGTTTTTTTCTACGGCCAGGGCGTACAAACTATTGAGGGTATTGAACAAAAAATGCGGGTTGACCTGGGCCTTGAGGAACGCCAGCTCGGTAGCCTGTTTCTCTGCGGCCAGTTTGCGCGTGGTCATTTCAGTTTCGTACCAAACGCGAGAAAAACGGATTACCGCCGCGAAGAGCATCACCGAAAGGAATACGAAGAGGTTTTGCAGGTTGGGTAGGTAGTAAAAAAAGTAAAAATTGTACCCCAGGTCCTCCATAAACTCCGAAAAAACCCACAACAACATCCAGGAGCGATCCAACAACCAATGGGTGCCAACCAAAAGGCTAAACAAACCTCCATAAGCCAGGTAATTGCGCTGCTTGACCAGGTAACGGGGAATCAAAAAGTAGTTGTTGAAATAGGTGGCGGCCATGAGCAAAGGCATCCGAAACAAACTGGCCCAGGCGATGTTTGAGAACTCGCAATCCATGTTCATCCACAAAATGGTTGTCCACAACCAGATGATGGCCCAAAAAAGGATATGTTTGGCGATTCTCTTAATCATGATTCAAAGGTAAGAATTTGGGGCTACACACCGCAGTATCTGCAATCAATGTAGGTTTTTTGAAGCCAAAAACGACAAAAATGTGATTCTTGCGTCAAATCGCTGAAAAAACCAAAATATGGCATTTCGCCCCCGATCTGAAGGTTTGACCACAAATAAAACACCGCAAAAAAAATGATTTTAGCTTTGTTTCAAGAAATCACCTGAATACCATACCAGCAAGTTTTCATATTCATCCAAACTTCGTAGCGCTCCCACTGGGGCGCTTTTTTTTTGCCCAAAAAAAGGCTGATTCACGGCAGTGTAATGAATCAGCCTTTGATGTAAATACCATTAAAGACAATTGTTTATGAAGATCGATAAGCAATCGAATGGTAATTTTTGATGTGTGGGCCCAGAAACACCCGAGCATAAATCCGCATAATCGCCAAGCCATCAATGATGAAGCTCAAGGCTACAAAGGCTGCCAAAACGATCTGATTCTCATGGATGTGGCTAAAAATCAGGTCTTCCCCGATAAAAGTAGGCGTGATCGGGAAACCCGATAAAGCCAAACAGGCAATCAGGAAAAGCATCGCAGCGGTGGGATGCTCATATACATGACCATGAAAACGATCCAAACTGACCGTCTCGGTCTTTTTTAGCCAGTTGAGCACTACAAAGCCGCCAATCCCCGCGACAATCACGCCACTCAGGTAGATGTAAACCTGAAAAAAGTCGAAATGCTCGTTGTAGGACACGGCCATGGCAATGAATCCGTGATTTAGGACCACTAAAACCCAACTCAAGCGGGCATGAATCCGCTCAGAAAAAGCTTTCAAGGCCAAAATAAAACCGATCAAACCAAACACCGCAGGCAAATAAGCATGGGCAAAAGGGCTGATTTTGTCCTCAGCAAAACGCAAGAAATACAAGCCAATAAGATAGGTAGGCAAAATGAACCACCACAAGGACGATAAGGTGATAAAATCCAGTCGTTTACCCAATTTTTTCAGCGGGTTCCACAAGTATTGGTACATGGCCGCGTCCAGATTCCACTCTTTCAGACAGAGGACGTAGAGGCTGTATTCCAGTTTATTGGACAAAAATTTTCCCTCAAATGATTTTTGGCGGGGCACAAATTTGTAAAACTGTTCTTTGATCAAATAACTCACTAATGAAGGCGAAACCAGCAGTTGATAAGTGCGCAAAAAGGCATTGCCCGCAAAGTGGATCAATGCCAGAACGTGCCAACCAGCGGCCACTTCAATAAAAATCAACCCAATTTGAGCAATGGAAGCATACGCCAATTGGCTTTTCACCGAAGATTGCACCCTGGCAATACCAACGGACAAAATAGTGGTGCTCAAACCCAACAAGGCAATGATGACGCGCACCGAAAACTGATGCTCCCAAAACGGGTGGGTGCGCAGCAGCAAAAACACCCCCAAATGCACGGACAAAGAGCCATAAAAGATGGCACTGGAAGGAGTAGGACCCTCCATCGCCCGTGGCAACCAGGAAGAAAAGGGCAACTGCGCCGATTTAGCCGCCGCCGTCATCAAAATCATCAGCGAAATGAACACCCCAATCCAAGTGTGGGATTGCAATTGGGTACTCACCAACTCCGCATTTTGTAATTTTTGAAAAGTGATGCTTTCGTTCCACAGGTGATGGCTCATCCACATCGCCAACAATAACCCAACATCGCCAATGCGGTAAATCGAGAAAATTTTCACGGCGTTTTTGACGGGCAAATAGCGGTTGCGGTAAAAGGCGATCAGCAGGAAAGAGGTGATCCCCAAGATTTCCCAGCCGATGAACAGGGTCTCAAAATTATCGGCCATCACCGTGATGTTGTAACCGATGTAAAAAAACAGAATGGTATTGAAGTAGCGTTTGTACCCCGATTCCCGGTGCAAGTAGTAGCTGCTGTAAATGGTCACCAGCATGGTCAGATAAGCCCCGGTAAGCAATAAGTAGCCGTGATCAGATCGAACATGAGGATAAAATTGAACTGAAATGCGCCGAGTTGAACAGGGTAATGCTCTGACTTTGCTGGGTTTCGTGTTGGTGCAGCCACCAATAAATGGAATAGCCAAAAACCAGCAGTGTGTGCAAACCCATGCTCAAATAAACCACTCTGGACAGGGTGTTCTCTTTTTTGGCGGGTACCAACAAACTCACACAAAACCCGATCACCGGGAGCAGCACAAATAGTGGAAGCAATTGATTCATGGGATTAGGGTTGAGCAATGAGGTAAACAGGTAAATTCTCCGTGTTGCTTTCAATCGTGGATTTGAGGTCGTGCAACAGCGGAAGGTCCTTTTGCAAGGTGTGATAAGGCTCAAAATACCCGGATTTGAAGCGGTACAGCTCCTGGGTTTCGGGATGAACCGCTACCAGATTGATCCAGTTGTTGATGAACCATTCGTAGGTGGCAGCGGAGCGTTGAATACTTTTGGCCACTACGACTGGATCGTGTTCAACGATCATCAGCAGGCGCAAAGGATCGTGTACCTCCGTCATTTAGTGGGCAAGCCGGGCCGCAAATCGCCGTCAATCCCGTTCGCTACCCCAAACAAACCCATAACGTTGTGCGGCAATTTAGAGCCTGCACCCAGTTTTTGTTCATCTACCCGCGAGAAGAAATATTCCATGTTGATTCCTCCACAAACGGGCGCAGCCGCATCGAGGATATTGGACAAATAAATGCCATCTGGGTCGATTGTATAGTCGTAGGAGTTGAAAAGAGCGACGATCCAAAAATAGCCCCTTGGAGAGGTAGCGCCGACCGATGATGCACAAGGCGTTGGTGGCATGGTTGAGTTCGGGGCGGGGTTCAAAAAGAGATACCGAACGGCGCAGTACTTTTTCGTGTACCTTGAGCGCTGACTGCCGGGTATCCACCGCATAAAAACGCCGGGAACGTTCCTTGGCATTGAAATCGAGGGCTTTTTCAAAGATGACCTCGTTTTGGGTATGCAGCTCAAAATTATGCGCAGGCAAGGAAAACTCATCGTAAAAAACAATTTCATCCCGGGTGGTGTCGTGGAGCGCCCCTACAAACTGAGTCTCGGCTGGAATCCTCAGTCCTCTCACGGCCAAGCGCTGGCGCACCTCAGGGTGGTTGGCCATGTAGCTGAATACGCGGGCATTCACGGAACCGGCGCGCCCACTACAGGCCCCACAGTCATAAGCCGCGTAATAAGGGTTGTTGACACTGCTGGCACCGTGCCCAACGATGTAGACCAGCGGCGCAAAATCTTTAACCAGCCCAATGCTGTGGAGCACCGTTTCTACCCGGGTCACCATTTCCTCGATGCTGTACCCCACCTGCAAGTCCTGCACTTTTTCAGGGTGTTCCCCACACTCAATGGTCAATTTGGAGTACTTGTCCATGTGCTTGAGTGAAGAT
>NZ_JADKCX010000020.1 GCF_016718685.1 Haliscomenobacter sp.
TTGCGGTGGAGGCGGGATTCGAACCCGCGGTACCGTTGCCAGTACGTCAGTTTAGCAAACTGGTGGATTCAGCCACTCTCCCACTCCACCTTGGAGGGTGAAAAACGGGGCATTTCATTCAACAACCACGTTTTTCCCGAAGCGACTGCAAAGATATGCGCCGCTGTCGGTATTACAAATGAAATCGAAAAAAAATTCCAGGAAAACGAAGATTTTTTTCGGATTTGCACAAAAAGATTTGATTCTCAAAAAATTGAGCGTTTGCTTTTTGTTTGCCCCTGGAAACATGATCCCAGGGGCTTGTAGTCAACGACGGTACCGGGGCACCGTACACAATTGACGGATGTGTTCCCCAAGAGGGATTCGAACCCCCATCGCTCGTTTCTAAGACGAGTGCCTCTGCCAATTGGGCTATTGGGGAAGATAGGGTGTGGGTGTGATGGTGTGGGTTAGGGTGTGTTGCGGCATCCCTGCGTGGTTGCCCTATCCGCCCTTCTCTGTAGCCATGCAGGGATTTGAACCCCGATTTTCAGTTTCGTAGACTGATGTCCTTTCCAGTTGAACGACACGACTATACCTTACGCGGGGTGGGCAGGTGAAATTTTGGCGAATTTATTTTTTTGAACTGCAAGGCGCAAAGCGCAGACGTAGCCAAAGCTACGGCGAGCATTTGCAACGCGGCAGGGCGAAAAAAGAAAGAGACAAAAATCACCTGGTCATCCCGTGTAGGGTATAAATGCGGCGACGACGGGACTCGAACCCGCAACCTGAGGATAGACAATCCCCTGCTCCACCATTGAACTACGTCACCGTGTGGAAAAAAATAAACCGTTTTGAAAAGGAGAATGGGTAATTAGCGGAGATCGGCAGGACTTCGCAGCGCGTAGAGTCGCGGCAACTGCGGAGCACCGATCACCCGATCTCGGGTGGGTCGCGTCGCTTGAGGAGCTTGGCCTGGTGCTGAGTAGGTGAAATAAAAGCCTGCCATGATGAATACTTTGAATTGTTTTGATTGACAGGTTAACCACAGTGCGGGTATCAAAAGTTCCACGAAGTGAAAAAAAAATGGGCGCTGTACAAATTTTAACTTTTGTGACCAAAAAGCCCCAGTTGTATAGCGCCCAAACCTCAAAATTTAACCAAAAAACCACTGGCCTCAGCATCCTGGGAAGTGTACGAAACCCCGGTGATTTTTACCCCATTCTTGTCCAACAAAGTGATGTTTCCACCTTTGTTGCTCAATTGGGCGCCTTGCCCACTGAGGTTGATGCGCAGGGTACTGGTTGCGGCAATGGTTTGATTGCTAAGGGTATCCTTCTTGTTGTTTTTATCTACAATTTGCCAGCCGCTCAAGTCAACAGCTTGATCACTTTTGTTCAACAGGATCAAAAACTCCTTGCGCGTGTCGTCCCCACTTGGATTGACCAAAGCCGCAATGATGCTGACTGCCGATGATTCTCCAATTGGGGGGTCGATGGGCTTTGGGTTTCCACGTTCATCCGTATGAAATGATTGGGATTGAAAAGCAGTGAAGACGGCTGCCCAGCGGTTGCGCGAAGCATAGTGAAACAAAAGCCCACCATCTTGCCAGATCCCGTTATCGCCATAAAACCTGCCCAAAGGGTTTCCCTGATTCATGTGGATGTCGTGAATACCCGTGCTGTGGGTGATTTCAGGGAAATACTTATCTGGTCCTTGGGGTACGCCGTCAGCTGGCCAATGTTCTCCAAACGCATAAACGGAAGCACTGGGATCCTGAATGGCTTGTTGTACAAAAAAATCCAGGCGGTCGTTCAGGTCATCATTGTCAGCAGGCCCGCGAGAGGGTAGGGGTACCATCAATTTGGCGTCGAATAAATTGCGGCGAACAAAATCAAGTGCCAAAGTTCCAGCCCTGGATGGAACAGTTGTAAATCCCGATGGCAAATCGGCTTGCGATATGGCATCTAGAATTTCATGCGTAAAATTATCGACGGCATAATAAAGTACTTGGCTGGGTTCCAGACTTGACTTGGTGTTGATCGCAATACGGTGAGGATTGTTGTTGCGATTGATCAGGATTTGGAAATGTTCATTTTGGGCAGTGGCTTTAATGCGGTCAAAAGCTCTACCTTTCAATACGCCATAATTTTTCAGTGGCATAACTTTAGTTTAACTGGGTGAAAAATTGACTTTAACGAGGGCTAAGTTAAAGATAAAAACAATCGTCCGCAAGTTAATTTTGCGAACAATTGTTTTTATTGCTGGTTTTTGGATTAACGCAAGCCCCTGGCTTCCAGGTTTTTCACATAATTGCGCACGTTGCCCAGGTGCTGGTCATAGGTTTCAGCGAAAGCATGCAATCCGGAACCATCCCCAACTGCACAGAAATAAGTATAATTGTGTTTGTCGTGGTTCAATACTGCATCGATGCTGGTAATGGAAGCCATGGCAATCGGGCCTGGCGGCAAACCCGCATACATGTAGGTGTTGAACGGAGAATCGAAGCTGGTATGGGCATTGGTTACTCGTTTGGTCGCAAAGTCGCGCGTGGCGAATACCACCGTTGGGTCAGCTTGCAGGCGCATGCCAATTTTGATGCGGTTGAGGTAAGTGCCCGCAATGGTTGGTTTTTCGCTGTTGCTGAGCGTTTCTTTTTCCACAATCGAGGCCAGGGTGTAGACTTCTTCCGGCGTCATGCCCATGGCTTTGGCCTTGGCGAGGCGGTTATTTTGCTTCCAGAAATTTTTGTGCTCCAAGAGCATTCGTTCCATAAAAGCTTCTGGGGAAAGATTCCAGTACACTTCATAGGTGTTCGGAATGAACACCGACATGAGGTTGTCTATGTTGTAGCCAATTTTACTGAGGTAAATCTCATCGAAAAAGAGCGCTTTCAAGGATTGGGAATCCGGTTCAATGAAACGGGAAACTTTTGCGGCTACTTCTTCGAGCGTGCGTTCGGTGGTGAGAATGACTTTGACCGGGGCCTGTTCTCCTCCCCGCAAGTGTCGCACCAATTGGATGACACTCCAACCTGGCTCAATTTTGTAACGCCCGCTGCGCATGGGGTCTTGGCGGTAACCCATCCGTTCGGCAATGTTGCGGAAAATGGTTTCTTTTCTGACCACACCTTCCTTTTTTAGTAAGGCTACCACTTCATCAAAGGTGGCATTGCTGGGAATTTGCACGTGGAAATCTTTTCCAATGCTGCGGGGCACCTCCGCCTCTCCCAAGATAAAACGGTAACCAGCATAAAGGCCAATCACCAATAACATCAGCACGATAAGCAGTGTGCGGGCTTGGATTTTCATAGGTTTTGATGAACTGTTTGTGGTTTAAAAGTAGGTGACTTGCAAAATTATGTTGCGCTCAAGGTCGCGATTGTACGTTTAATATTGTTCCTGATCGTTTGGGAAATCCTGAGCTTTTACATCTTTGACATAATGTTCCACGGCTCCTTTGATGGATTCGTATAAGTCGGCATAACGCCGCAAAAAACGAGGCGAAAAATCCTTGTTGATGCCCAACATATCGTGGGTGACCAGCACTTGACCATCACAATGTTGACCAGCCCCAATGCCAATGGTAGGGATGAACAGACTTTCACTGACCTTTTTGGCCAAATGGGCAGGGATTTTTTCCAAAACCATCCCAAAACAACCCAGTTCTTGCAGCAGTTTAGCGTCTTCCTGGAGTTGGATGGCTTCAGCGTCCTCTTTGGCGCGTACCGCATAAGTACCAAACTTGTAGATGGATTGGGGAATCAAGCCCAAATGGCCCATCACGGGAATACCCGCCGAGAGGATTCGACGAATCGAATCAGCTACCTGAGCGCCACCTTCCAATTTGACCGCGTGCGCACCCGATTCTTTCATGATGCGGATGGAGGATTCCAAGGCCAATTTAGAATTTCCCTGGTAAGTCCCAAACGGAAGATCGACCACCACCAGCGCCCGACTTACCGCCCGTACCACTGCCGAAGCGTGGTCAATCATTTGATCAAGGGTAATCGGGAGGGTGGTTTCATGCCCATGAATGACGTTTGATGCAGAGTCTCCCACCAGAATGATGTCGATTCCTCCTGCATCAATGATTCCGGCCAGGGAAAAATCGTAAGCGGTGAGCATGGCAATTTTTTCCCCTTTGGCTTTCATCGCTTGCAATACGTGGGTCGTAATGCGTTTAACCTCTTTGTTGACGGACATGATCAGGCATTGAAAATTTGAGGCGCAAAGATAAAAAATTATCAAGTTTGTCTCCTAAAAAGCCAGGATGGCTTTTATCCGGTTTGCGTCCAATAGTTTTTTTACTTTTGATGATGAATAAATGAACGAAAAATTGAGCCATTTTATGCGTTTTTTCCTAGCATTGACTTTGTTGTGTTGTTTTTCCTGCACTACCGATTTTGATCTGGAAGGGGATTTTGAGGACCTGCCAGTGGTTTACGCCTTCATCAATCGGCAAGATACCGCCCATTACATTCGGGTGGAACGCTCCTTCTTGTCTGGAGGAGCAGATGCAACCCAATTGGCACAAGACCCCGAGCGCATTTATTTCCCCAATGCCCGGGTGGAATTGGAAAAGGTGGGTACAAGCCAAAAGTTTGTGCTCACGCGTGTAGATGGCAACAACGAAGGTTATCCCCGTGAGGAGGGGCCTTTGCCAAAGCCCCCAACCACCTCTACAAAATCAAAGCCAGTCAACTCAATCTGAAAGGAGGAGAAACCCTGCGGGTCATTGTCACTCCTGGGGAGGATGCTACTCCTGCGAGTGCCGAAACCACGGTTTTGACCGATTTGCAATCCCTGGATCGCCCGGCTAGCCCGGTAACCATGGTGGATTATGCGCGTACGATCACCTTTGCCTGGAATGCACCTACAA
Source organism: Haliscomenobacter sp. (assembly GCF_016718685.1). Taxonomy (GTDB): domain Bacteria; phylum Bacteroidota; class Bacteroidia; order Chitinophagales; family Saprospiraceae; genus Haliscomenobacter. Next base: position 4,861 of record NZ_JADKCX010000020.1, read on the forward strand.
CAGCACGTTTGTTTGATCTGCGCCTGCGCATTCATTACCGTGAATCGACCACGGGAAGTAATTTTGACAACAAAACCCTGGAATGGCCGGTAATCAAAGACCTGGAACGTGCGGATGAAGATGTACGGGTGGCGCACACGATTACCGGGGAGCAATTTTACCGATTTCTCGCCGCCAACATCGATGGCAGTGTCAATCGCCGCCGTATTTTTGATGGTTTTGATGTATTGGTTACGGCTGGGGGCAAAGAAATGGCCGATTTTGTACGCATCAGTCGGGCAAATTTGGGCATCACCAGTTCACAAGTGACCACCAAGTACAGCAATGTGACGGGTGGGGTAGGGGTGTTTAGTTCGCGGGCAACCTTGCTGCGCACGGGTTTGCAATTGAGTGGGCCTTCGGGGGATTCCTTGAGGTTGGGGAAGTTTACGAAGAGACTGGGATTTCAGTGAGCATAGCCGATAAAAAATGACGAATTGTTCGAATGACGAGTGACGAATATCCTGGATAGCAGCGCACCAAATTCGTCACTCGAATAATTCGTCATTGAAAAAATCAGGCTGCTATGGCTGGAGTAGCCCTATACTCCGGATAATCCGTATACCCCTTTTCATCCGCCGAATAAAACAAATCCATATTGAGGTCTTTTGCCAAAGGCCAATTGTGCTCAAACCGTTCGATCAGATCCGGGTTGTTGATGAAGGGCCTTCCAAAAGCGATGAGGTCAGCCAGCCCGCTTTGGAGCTCGGCTTCGGCGCTCTCCAGATTGTAATTTCCACACAGGATCAGGGTGTTTTTGAAATTTTTGCGGATGAGCTGTTTGATGGCACGGGGTACTTTGGGCGCACCCATCCCGGAATGGTCAACTAGATGGATATAGGCAATGTCAAGGTCGTTGAGTTGGGTGGAAAGGTAATCGTAGGTATCTTCAATCTCAGGGTAATGAGGCATATCACTGGCCGTGCCGTAAGGGGATAAACGAATGCCGGTTTTTTCTTTTCCAATGGCCTCAGCTACAGCGCTTACAACGTCGAGAACAAATCGACAGCGGTTTTTGATGTTTCCACCGTAATGATCCTCGCGGATGTTGCTCACTGGAGAAAGAAATTCTTCCAGCAAATAACCATTCGCACCATGTAATTCCACCCCATCAAATCCAGCTTCCATGGCATTTTTAGCGGCATTGACATATTCCGCTTTGGTTTGCCAAATGTCTTCGGCAGTCATTTCCTGAGGCAAAAGAAAATCTTGCAATTTTTTCGTGTCCGTCCACATTTGTCCCGCTGCTTGTATGGCGGAGGGGGCAAAAATCTGGGAACTTGGGGGCATATTTAGTGGATGGCTAATTCTGCCGGTATGCATCAACTGAATGAATATTTTACTTCCAGCTGTGTGTACGGCCGTGGTAACTTTTTCCCAGCCTTCAATTTGGTTCTGGCTAAAAATTCCCGGTATACGGGCATAGCCCAACCCATTTGGTGAAGGAGAAGTACCTTCGGTGATGATTAAGCCAGCGCCTGATCGTTGTTCATAATAGGTTTTCATCAAATCGTTGGGAATGTTTCCAATTGCCCGGCATCGGGTCATGGGGGCCATCACAGCGGCATTTTTCAAGGCCATGGCTCCCAGCTTTATTGGTGACAACAACTTATAATTTTGCATGTTTTTTGTTTAAACTGATTCTATTCAAAATTTTTGATGCTGTGAATGCTTATTCTCCTCGGTCCTCTTCCAGGTCATGATGGTTTTCTCCACCAAGACTGTAGTGGTTGTTCTCCTCATCTTCGCTACCAATGCTTTCTTCCTCATCGTCTAATTCTGATCCCGGAATATCTAGGTCGCTGCCTGAAACGGCTTCTTCAAAAGCCTTTTCATTGTTGATGTACACGCCGCGATTTGTGAGGAATTCTTTGGGAGTAGTTAAATCTTCGGGGTCAAGGTTCTCCTTTTTGAGTGCATTGCTGTAAATGTCTTCACTCGAGGGGTAGAGTGGGTATCCGGGAAAAACAATTTCCGATTCCACTTTGTCCTGAAGGTTGTCTGTTTTGGTATTTTGCTTTTTTTTCATGGCTGTTTATTAATTCATCAATAAAGAATCTTGCTTCGCTTTTTTAGCTTTCTTTTTAAAAAAGCCGCGTAGCAAAAAATTGTGTTGCAATGCTTCCATATTTTCCTCCAATTTTTGGGAACTGCCTTCCAGGTTCTCAATGATCCCTTTCAATTGAGTGCCCGCCTTCTGGTCCTGGATCAAAACCCCCATGGGTGTATTGGGGTTGCTACTCGATGTTTTGAGGTTGGCCACCATTGCTGCGGCATTGTCCGTAGTTTGTTTCAATTGAAAAACAGAAGCTTTTACCGACTTGAACACCGTTGTATCGGTGGTCAATTCATTGGCCAGGGTTCCTTTTTTATTGAGGCCTGCGCTGAAATCGACCAGGGAATTGACCAGAACTTCAGCCCGCTGCGAAGTGTTTTGTAGCGAAGCAGTGGTGGAATTGAGCTGGTCGTACAGGGTGTTTTCGGCCAACAATTTCCCAATTGTTCCTTCCCCATCCGCTATTTTTTTGCTGATGTTTTTAAAATCAGTGGTGATGGCCAATACGTTTTTATTGTTTTCCTGAAACATGTTGAGGATCTCCTCAGAGGAAAAGGTTTTTTCCACCAGTAGAGTATCGCCTTCTTCCACGGCTCCCGAGCGGGTGTTGCCACCAAAAATGACCAATATTTTGTTGCCAATGAGGCCATCTGCACTGATCCGTATTTTGGAATCTTTTTTGATGTATTGCTTGTGTTTTGTATCAATTTTTAGCCCAACAGCTACTTGTGATTTTCCATAAAAAGCAAGGCTACTTACGGTTCCGATTTTTACCCCTGAAAACCAGATGTTGTTGCCCTCTTCCAGGCCGTTTACATCGTCAAAAAGTGTAACGAGTTCTATTTTTCTTTTAAAAGTGTCATTGATATCGCCGACCATAAAGATAGCGACAACGAGTAGCAAAAGTCCTGCTAAAACAAAGACTCCCACCATTACTGCATGTTTATTTTGCTGATCTTGCATGGTCTATTGGATGAAATTGTAATTGAAAAAATCTTTCACCTGTTGGTTATCGGTTTTAAAAATTTCTTCAAATTTCCCGCTTGGCAAAAACTTACCTTCAACCAGCATGACAATGCGATTGCAAGTATTTTTGGCACAAGTAAGGTCGTGAGTAATGATGATGGAACTGGTGTTGTATTTCTCCTGCACTTCGTTGATCAACTCATTGATTTCGGCGGAAGTAATTGGGTCCAGACCTGCGGTGGGCTCGTCGTACAACATGATTTCTGGTTTGAGAATGAGCGCCCGGGCGATCCCGATTCTTTTCCGTTGCCCTCCCGAAAGTTCAGCGGGCATTCGCTCCGCTTTGTCTTTCAACCCCACGGCTTCCAGTGCTTCTTCCACCGCAGCTTCGACTTCCTTTTTGGGGAGGTGTTTCACATTCATGATCAAGGGGAAGGCCAGGTTTTGAAAAACACTCATGCTGTCGTACAGGGCACTGCCCTGAAAAGAAAAACCGATGCGCAAGCGCAATTCGTCCAACTCCTTCCCATTCAATTGTTCAACTTCTTTTTCCAGGACGTTTAAGGTGCCACGGTCTGGCTTCAACAAACCCACAATGATTTTGATCAGGACTGATTTGCCAGAGCCGGATTTACCGAGAACGGCCACGTTTTCGCCCCTGCCAACGGTCAAATCAATGCCTTTTAAAACCTCCAGCTTGCCAAAAGACTTGTGGAGCCCCTTGATAGCGATAACCGTTTCTCCTTTATTATTTGTGGTTTTCAGTTTTGGTTTTTCCATAGCTCAAGCATTAGCGCATCCAATTGGATATCTGAACAATGATCACTTCTTCCAGAAAAACCAGGAACATGGCTAGCACGACCGCTTCATTGGCTGCTTTGCCCACCCCATGGGTTCCTTTGGTGGCATTGAATCCTTTGTAACAGCCAATGATGCCAATTGTAAATCCATACACAGTAGCTTTGGCTGTAGCGGCAAATAGATCTACAAATCTGATACTCGAAAATGCGTCTTTAAAAAAAGTGGTGAAGCTGGTCGTTTCTGCGGCGTGAACGTTGATATAAGAACCGATTAGTCCGATAAAAATGCAATACATTGCCAGCAAGGGAATCATGATGGTGGCCGCAACTACCCGTGTAACTACCAGGGTATTTAAAGGGGTTGATGGCTGAAACTTCCATGGCTTCGATTTGCTCCGTTACTTTCATCGAACTCAATTCAGCGCCAATGCTCGATCCTACTTTCCCCGCACAAATCAGTGCAGTCAGGACTGGCCCCAAGGCTCGGATGATGGCAATGCCCACCAAATTGGGGAGCCAGGACGCTGCGCCAAAATCTTCTAAGCTAGGCCGGGATTGTTTGGTAAAAACAATCCCAATAATGAACCCGGTGACGGAAATAAGTGCGAGCGATTTGATGCCAATTTCGTATGACTGGGTGACAACGGCGCGGAAGTGAAAAGGGGGTACAAATACTTCCTTAAAGAATCGGATTACAAATTTATAGGCGGTATAAACGCCTATAAAATATTCGTCAATGCTGTCTGAAAGTACAGTTTTTTTGGTATCGCCTTTAATCATTTGATGCTTGGTAAACTTGTTGGTGTTTATCTTGATCCCCAATTCACATTTACGATGATTTCGTTTTTTCGACCCAATAGTTGGTATGGAGGATTGTATCCCAGAATGCGGAAACTTCCGTAATAGGCTATTGACGAAGTTTTGAGAATTTTTTCCAATTTCCGGGTATTTCTTTTGATGTCATCTTCGGAGGCAAATCCACCAAATCCGACAACTGCCACATATTCATCCGCAATGGTTTCGAGCATAACTTCGGCATTCAGGGGTTTGGGCAAATTTCCTTGAACATACTTGGCGGGCATTACAAAACTCATCGAAGAGGTATAATCATTGATGTCCATGTGCACAGGGGAAGTCATCGCAATGCGCAAATTGCTTTCATTGCCTCCAAAAATGTAATTGGCCAATTTCCCAAACCCGGAACTGCCCAAATCCTGGTAAGTTTTTGCCGATGAATTGATGGTCGCCATGGCTACTGCCGGATAGAAGCGAATTTCAAAGTCTTTGCCCTTAAAAACCATTTGATAGTTTTGGGTTTCCGAAGTATAAGAGGCCACGAGCAGATACAATTGGAAGAGTAGTAAAGAGGCTACTAAAATTATGCTGAGGATCAAAAATATTTTCATGATGTGCAATTTGTAAAAATAAAATGGGGTAATATTTGCCCATTTTTTCATGAATACACCTTGTATGCTTAAAGTCTAATACACATACTCTTCATTGAAGCTGACCATCAACTCATTGTCTAAAGACCAGACGCCAGGAGCATTCCAGGCTATTCGGCCTGCCTCTTCCCTTTGCAGCCATGAATTGACCCTGCCAACCAACTTCACATTGGAACCTGAAACGATGACTTCAATGTCATTTGGCATTGAGCGAGCCATTGCGGGCAAGCGCAAGCTCGATGTCCCTTTTTTGGATTTCCACTGGGTTTTCGGATCGAATGGTAATGTTGTCGTTTACCCCCTTCACGCCATTGAGCGTTTTTACAGATTTTTTTGCCGCTTCCTTTTGGTAATACCAGTTTACCTCGCCGTCCAGCGTAAGCCAGCCAGCTTCAACTTTTACTTTTATTTTGTCTTTGGGCACATCCCAATTCCAGTTAAAGGCATTGAGTACTTCGATGGCAATTTCGCCATCGGTTATTTTTGCCCAGTCGCCTAGTTTGATTTCGATTTTTTCAACGACTGCTTTTACACCCATTACACTTTTGGCAGCCGCTTCAGCTTCCATTTTTTTAGCGTAACTGTCAACTGTTCCACTGAGCGTAACTACACCGTCTTTGGCGGTCACCCCAATTTCTGCGACGTTCAGCAACGGTTCCCATTTGATCGCGTCCTGTACGTCTTTTTGTAAAACTTCATTGCTCTTCATGGAACGAGGTGCTGTATTGTAAAGGAATTTTCACAATACACAAAGGTGGGTTGTTTTAAGAGGGAATGTGTTACACATTTGTGGGGAATTGTTGCAGAATTCACAGGTAAAAATGATTGCCTAATCTGTCATTATGACGCTTGGTTGTTATCGAAATACCCATTTTGACTTGCATTGTGTAGTTGCTTTTTTTTTCCTTCTGCCCAAATGTCAGTTCTTTTCTGCCATGCTCCCCTTTGGCACATCCCTTGCTATCCATTGCTCGTAAACAAAAATTTCTGAGTTCAATCGAGCAAAATAGTGCAAGAACGAGCTCTTCATAAACAACATAAAGTACAAGAACATGGGAAAAATTATCGGAATTGACCTTGGTACCACTAACTCTTGTGTGGCGGTAATGGAAGGAAATGAACCGGTGGTAATTCCGAACGACGAAGGTCGGCGCACCACGCCATCCGTTGTAGGTTTTCAAGACAACGGGGAACGCAAAATCGGTGATCCTGCCAAACGTCAAGCCATTACGAACCCCAGGCGCACCATTGCTTCGATCAAGCGCTTTATGGGTCGTCGCGCATCGGAAGTACAAGGTGAAATCAGCCGCATGGCCTACACGATCGCCAAAGGCGACAACGACACTGTTCGGGTAGACATCGATGGCCGCATGTATACGCCCCAGGAAATTTCTGCAATGGTACTGCAGAAAATGAAAAAAATTGCTGAAGATTACCTCGGCCAGGAAGTTACCGAAGCAGTGGTTACGGTACCTGCCTATTTTAACGACTCTCAGCGCCAGGCCACCAAAGAAGCCGGTGAGATTGCTGGTTTGAAAATCAGCCGCATCATCAACGAGCCTACGGCTGCCGCTTTGGCTTACGGCCTCGACAAGCGCAACAAAGACATGACCATCGCGGTGTACGACCTTGGTGGTGGTACCTTTGATATCTCCATCCTGGAAATGGGTGAAGGTTTGTTCGAAGTAAAATCAACCAATGGGGATACCCACTTGGGTGGTGACGACTTCGACGGCGTGATCATCGACTGGTTGGCGAAATGTTCAAGCAGCAAGAAAACATCGACTTGCGCAAAGACCCGATGGCCTTGCAACGTTTGAAAGATGCCGCGGAGAAGGCCAAAATCGATTTGTCTTCTTCCACAGAAACCGATATCACGCTGCCTTACATCACGGCAGTAGACGGTGTGCCCAAACACTTGACCACCAAGTTGACCCGCGCACAGTTTGAAAAGATGATCGATACCCTGGTACAACGTTCATTGGAGCCTTGCCGCAAAGCTTTGCAAGATGCTGGCATGAGCAAAAACGACATCGATGAGGTCATCCTTGTTGGTGGTTCTACCCGGATCCCCCGCATCCAACAAGCTGTTGAAGATTTCTTTGGCAAAAAGCCCAACAAAGGGGTTAACCCCGATGAAGTGGTAGCCATTGGTGCTTCGATCCAGGGTGGTGTATTGAGCGGTGACGTGAAAGACGTACTTTTGCTCGACGTTACGCCACTGTCTTTGGGCATCGAAACCATGGGCAACATGTACGACGTAGTAATCGAGTCCAATACCACGATTCCTACCAAGAAATCGAAAGTGTACTCTACCGCTTCGGACAACCAACCCAGCGTAGAAATCCACGTATTGCAAGGTGAACGCCCGATGGCGAAAGACAACCGTACGGTTGGTCGTTTCATCCTCGGGGACATTCCACCCGCTCCACGTGGTCTACCTCAAATTGAAGTAATTTTTGACATCGACGCCAACGGTATCCTCAGTGTAACCGCCAAAGACAAAGGCACGGGCAAAGAGCAAAGTGTACGCATCGAAGCTTCTACTGGTCTCGACCAAAAAGAAATCGAACGCATGCGCGCTGAAGCTGCGGCCAACGCTGATACCGACCGCTTGGCTCGTGAACGCGCTGAAAAACTGAACACAGCTGATGGGTTTGATTTTTAATACCGAAAAACAAATCAAAGAGTACGGCGACAAGATTCCTGCTGACAAAAAAGCAGACATCGAGTCAGCGCTCAACGAATTGCGTGAAGCACACAAAGCCCAGGACCTGGATGCCATCGATACTGCTTCGCAGAAATTGAATACTGCATGGCAGGCAGCAAGCCAGGATTTGTATCAGGCTTCCAACGAAGCGGGTGCTGATGACACTGCGCCAAACGCAGGAGCGGCAGGTGGCAGTGCCAGTGGTGGTGCCGATGACGTGACGGATGTTGAATACGAAGAAGTAGATAAGAAATAATCGTAGGGGCACCCCTGAGTGGGTGCCCCACCCCCACAAAAAAAAATGCGCCCAAAAGGCGCATTTTTTTTTGTATTTATTGGATCACATAGGGCAATTACATAGGATTGCCCCTACGGTAACTATTAAAAAAACTTCGCCAGCGCATCTGAAATACCCCCACAATGGCCTCTTGAATAATGTTGGCCGACATTTTGGACACACCAGCCACCCGATCGACAAAAGTAATCGGCACTTCGGCAATCTTGAAGCCCAACAAATGGCTAGCGTATTTCATTTCAATTTGAAAAGCGTATCCTACAAAGCGAATTTTATCCAAATCAATACTTTCCAGTACTTTACGGCGGTAACAGATAAAGCCAGCCGTAGGATCTTTGACGGGCATGAAGGTCATCAAGCGCACGTACAATGAAGCCCCGTATGACAGCACAATCCGATCCCAGGACCAATTGCTGACTTTTCCACCCTGGGTGTAACGCGAACCCACCGACAAATCGGCCCCAGCTACAGCACACGCTTCGTACAAACGGGGAAGATCATTCGGGTTGTGTGAAAAATCGGCGTCCATTTCAAAAATGTAGGCGTAACCCTGTTCCAAACCCCATTTGAATCCCGCGATATAGGCCGTGCCCAGTCCTAATTTACCAGCACGTTCGAGCAGGTGTAATCGATCGCTGTATATTTCCTGAAGATTCTTGACAAGTTGTGCGGTACCATCCGGCGAACCGTCGTCAACGATCAACACGTGGAAAGGGTGAGTAAGGGCAAACACTGTATTGAGCATCCGCTCAATGTTTTCCTTCTCATTATATGTAGGAATGATGACCAAACTATCTGACAAAACAATAAATTTGGGTGATGAACAATGTGTTAGATTGGAACGCTAAATGCTACGCTTTAGGTTCAAAAAGAGTGGGCAAATATAATGTGAAAAAAAAATAAGTAAGGCGTAAAAAATTAAACAAACCCTGAATCACACCAATTCATTGTCATCCCAGGATTCCTTTTTGCGTTTCTCGAGCTCTTTTAATTCCAGAGGCTTTTCCTCCTTGGGGGCTGGTTTTGAGATGTCCATACCTCGTTTTTCCAACCTGCGTAGTTCAGCCTGGATTTGTTTTTCTTCCCATTCAGGCGACATTTCTTCGATCAACCCGGGGATGCCAAATATATTCACGTAATGAAACGCCAGTCCAACCCCCCAACCCAGCATGGGCCAGTAAAACCACCATTGCCCGGGACTGCTCAGGTAATTGATCATGTAAAAAAATGCGCTCATCACCACGTAGGATGAAAGATGGCGGTAGAATTTTTTCTTTTCTTCTACCCTTTTTTTGGCAATATCGTATGCCGTTAGTGGTTCTTGGTTTCTTCGATTCCTTCCCATGAGTAAAATTAGGTTCGCGGTGACGGGTCACTTGGCTTCAATATTGTGGCATTCACCCCGATGAAGCAAATTTACATAGATATGCCGAAACCTATGTCGATTCAGTTCAGTAAATGCAGATTATACCAAGTCTTTATCTGACCAATTGGGGCCTTTGTCTTTTGGCTCGTCTTGCTCTTCATCTTGATCATCATCATCCAAAGGAATCTTTGCTGCCTCAGTAGGCCAACCAAACACGGAATAATAATGCACCAAAACGCCGATTCCCCAAAAGAAAGCGATGGGAAAGAAACTGAAAATGTTGCCATGGTTTTTGTACAGGAAAAATCCCATAATGGCAATGTACCAGGTCAGGTGTTTGTAAAACTTGGCCTCTGGGCTCTGTTGACGGCGCTTATAATTCTGGAAATCCCGCCATTCTTTTTTATTGATGGGGCCTCGATTGAAAAATTCAGCATTCTCGCCGTAACGTTGTTTGTAACGTGATTGTCCGCACATGATGTTGGTGGTTTTGCCCAAAATTGTCCTCAATTCTGAGCAAAGCCAATTTTTATAGACGAGTTTCCGGGAATGATCGGTAAAGGGATCAATCGCCCCCGGGCAAGAGTACCACTCTTTCAATTCCGAATGGCGATTTGAGGAAATAAACCCCACTGGGTAAAGTGTATACCTCCAGTCCAATGTTCAATTGACTGAGCTCAAAACGCAAAACTATTTGCCCTTTAGTATTTACCAAACAGGCGGTTCCTTTTTTGTCGGTTCTAGCATACAAGTGCCCTTTACGGGCAGGATTCGGGTAAATACCAATTCGCTCCTGCGCTACCATTTCCCTGGTGCTGGTACTCGGACTCAGGGCTGTACGGATGGCATCCACCAATTGAAACGTAAATGGAGTGGTGATGGCCGATAGTGAAGACATAAAAACGACGCCGGTAACGCCTCTGACGCGGTCCACCCAAAAATAAGTGCCAAAAGCTCCAGCTCCGCTGATTTGTTCCTGGTACATGGTGCTGGGGTTGTAAATGTCTTGCCAGGTACCAATTCCATAATAGATGGTGCTTGCGGCGTACGGATTGTTGTTTCGGGGCTTATCCGGGTAGGGTGAGGCCAACTGGGGGGCTTTATTGGTTTGGTCTTTCCACAACTCCTCCATCACTGCGGCACTGATCAATTGTTTCCCCTGGAATTTTCCCCGATTGAGGATTAACTCGGCGAGCAGCATGATGTCTTTCGGCGACGTACAAACGCCCCCGGCAATACGTGGATTGCTGGCGCTGTTGAGGCAAAAACTGGTTTGGCTCAAGCCGAGCGGCTTACCCAGGTACTCCTCAAAGGCCTGGTTCCAGGACTTGCCCGTGACGACTTCCGCAATCCTGCCCGCCACTTGCATCGATACCCCCCCATAGGCAAAAGCGCTTCCGGGCTGGTAAGCAAAAGGTACTGTTTCGGCAACGGTATTGGCTACTTCTTCCAGCGTCATGGTTCTGCTGCTCAGAAAATCGGAGGTTTCATCCCCGGGGAACCCGCTGGAGTGGGAGAACAATTGCCGGATGGTCGGGCTTCCTTTGCCATACTTTGTAAAAATGGGCAAGTGTTTGCCCAGGCTATCATTCAGATTGAGCAATCCTTTATCAACCAATGCCAGCATCAATATCCCGCTGAAGGTTTTGCTCACGGAGGCAACTGCGGCAATGGACAAGGAATCGTAACCGCCAATACTGCGGTAATACATGGGCTTCCCTTTTTGTTGCACCATCACACACACCTTGTTGCGGTAAACGGTCAGGTTTTTTTGGAGGATGTCATCGACCTGGCTGAAATTTTGGCCAAACGACAGCGTAATGGAAGCAAGGAAAAGGAATATGTAGCAAGATTGTTTCATAAAAAAGGCTTTCCACTTTGACGGTGAAAAGCCTTTCAGGTTTAGCCTAATCCGATAATTTTATTTCGCAACCACTTGTTTGAGGGCATAGCCAGTCAGCCCAAACAGCCCACCAATCAATCCTCCCAATGCAGCGGTGATCAATACCAGTTGCAGGTCACTCATTCCTCCGAACAATGCACCCATTTTTCCGGCTAATAATCCAGCGTTGCCAGCATTTTGTACAAAAGCCAAAACACCCCAAACCAGTGTCAGTACCGTGCCAGCTTGTGAAAACGCCAACAAGTTATTGGAAGCAAAATAGCCAAATACCAGTGCAGGAATGGCCACACTCCACCAGGGTAAAAACTGTGGGAGCAGGTAATAAGCCAATGCAAGAGCCAGGATCAAAAGTGTATTTTTCAGCATGATGATACGTTGATTGTTGAAAAAGCAGGTAAAACTACCCCAATAACTGCTTTTTTTGCGTCATTTTACTGATTAACAAGTATAAAATTCCACAAGCCAACCAGGCTGGCAAGGTTAAAAATGACAAGAAAATTCCCTGGCTAACCGATAAGGCGTAACACACCCCGGCACTCAACAACCAGGCCGCCAAGACCGCCACATTGAAATGAATACCGGCCTTCTCAGCGTACTCGGTTTGAACCCCAAAACGTTTGGCAAAAAAGTGTTCAAAAACGATGACGGCGCCAATTGGAGCTAGGATGAACCCATACAGCGCCACAAAATCCAGCAATTTCATGGCAAAAGCGGGAAATATACCCGCGATAGTAGCAATGGAACCCGCTAAAATGGTCATCCAAAAGGTAGAAGATTTGGGAAAGATGGCCTGAAAGGCCAAACCTGCCCGGTAAATCGTGGGGTTAGCGGTAGTCCAACTGGCTAGAATGACCGCCAGGATACCAAAGATGCAATCGCATTGCAGCCATAGGGCCAGGTGCAACCGGAGGCGCAATGCCTCAGGTCAAGCATAACCTTGAGCTTCAGGTGATTTCAAGTATACTGCATACAACAGTGCGGCAGCAATCCAGGCCATGTAGTGCCCAACGTACATCCCTGCTGCGGTTGTCCAGCCTGCCGAGGCTTTGCGGGCGTAGCGGAATACGGATAGATCGGACATCCCAATGTGCATGGCGGCGTTACAAAACCAGGACCACATGAGCACATGCCAGAACGTATATTTGAGTTTACCGGGGAAAGGCTCTCCTCCATCTCCCCAAATGTCCCAAAAATCACCAAACTTTTCACCCCAAACGATTCAAGGCTACAATTCCTGCAGCCAGAAAAGCCAAAACAATGAATGGCGACATCCAGTTGGCGGCCTTAGCTACGGCGTCATATCCCCGGCCTGCAATGATGGAAATAACGGCGCCGGTGATCAACACAATCAGTACCCAGGCAACACCATTGGGCATGGTATCATCCAACTTGGGCATGGGGAGACCAAAGGAATACCCACTGCCGTAGTCGATACCGTGATCATGGAGCCCGCTAGAAAGCAAAAGAGAATTCCGTTGGCCACATTATAGCCGATGACAAGGTTTTTGCCACAGATTTTTTCCAGTTGGTAATACAGGGTCAAACGGTGACGTACGGCAATTTCAGCGGTGAGGTAACGCCAACTCAATACCGCCAGGAAATTACCCAACAGCAATCCGACAATCAAATCAAATGCACTTACCCCAGCAGTAAGAAACAAGGGCCCAATGATAAATTCAGTGCCCGCAGCGTGCTCGCCAGCATACATGCCCAAAAAGCTTTTCCAACTTTTGAGTTGCGAACTGGGCACGGGTTCGCGTTCATATTCCTCGGTTTGGACGATTGTTTGTTCGATTTGGACTTCAGACATAGGTTCTTTGTTTTGTTCGAGGTAAATGTAGGGAATATTTTGTCGGGACTGTCCTGTGCTGTGCTGTTTTGGATGTTATCCTTTAACAAATGGTGTTTTTTATGGTCGTGTTGCTTTCTGTTGATGAATTTTAATTTCTTTGGGGGTACAAAATTTTTTTAAAATACGGCTTAAGATTTGCTTTGCTGCGGGGCTTTGGCGGATTTGCCAGTATCGATCTTTATTTTGGGCTGCAACTTTATCAAAATCAACCAGTGGAGCTGGATAATCTTTCCCAATGCTACAATGGTAAAATTTTTGTTCCATTGTCGTCATTTTCCAAGGCTCGGCCAACAGTGTACTGGGCACGGCTTGCAATTCGGGCACCCATTTTTTGATGAAAATTCCATCAGGGTCATTTTTTGTCACTTGTGTACTCGGATTGTACATGCGCAGGGTGTGGTAGCCAGTAAGTCCCGCTTGCATCTGGATTTGGGGGTAATGAATACCCGGTTCAAAATCCAGAAACAAACGAGCCAAGTGAGTCGCCACTGGCCGCCAATCCAGCCACAAAACAAACGTGGCAAAAGATACCAACATCGCCCGCATCCTGAAATTGATCCAACCGGTGGCCTGTAGGCAGCGCATGGAGGCATCTACCATCGGAAACCCCGTTTGTCCCTGTGCCCAGGCTTCAAACCAGGGGCCATTCATTTGCCGGTCCAGTTGAACAAAAACCGGATTGATGGGGGCGATTTCCACACGCCAGTCGGTTTCCAGTTTTTGGATAAAATGGGAACGCCACCACAAGCGCGAGCGAAAATTGTTGAGGTTCCAGCGGTCGGCAGACTGCGCCAAGTGGGCGTCAAGGTAGTGTATAACTTCGCGTGCACTGATGCATCCAAAAGCCAGATAGGGAGACAGGCGGCTACAACTGGTGCGGCTCCCCGCGGGTTTTGAGAGTTGACGGTTGTAATTTTTGCTGCGCTCTTGTAAAAAAGATTGAAAATACCGCCAGGCATAGGTTTCACCACCTCGCTGAAATCCTTCTTGGTAGCTTTGGATGACTGAAGGAAGTGGGGCAGCAGTAAATTTTTCAAGCAAAACTGGATCGATACTAAGCGTTTGTAGTTTTTCCAAATCTACTTTTGTGGCAGACGCTTTGAACGTAGATTTTTCCAAAAGTTTCAACCAACCCTGGCGGTGTTTTCTACCGCGGATGATGCCATTTTGGGGGAATTCCTGATAAGCGATGCCCTGCTCGGTGCACCATTTTTTTACGGCCTTATCACGGTCAAACGTGATTTTAATACCCACCTCTTCATGGCTGTATACCTGTTGAATTTGATAAAAATCGCTGATCCATTCCAGGACTGTGATTACCTCTTGATGGACAGCGTATAACTGTTTCTCCCTGGCTTTTAATCGGTTTTGCAGGTCGGCCAGACTTTCAAACGCAAAACGCCAATGCCGCACATCACTTTCTGGGCAGGCCATTAAACTTGGTTCAAAACAAAAAAGCAACAACGTTGGTAGACCATTGTCAATGGCTGCTGCCAGTGGAACGTGATCGCGTAGCCGAAGGTCACGTTTGAGCCAAACGATATTGATTTGTTGCTTTACCATCATACGGAAGTACAATGTAAAATCGCTCAAAAGGTTTAAGCGCCGGCTGGATTTACTTTACCCATATTTCAGTCAATCCAGCATGGCCTTTACCGTCTCGAACCAATTGATTGGTCGGCGTAGCCGGGTCTGCCGTCCAATCTCCATCAACGATGTATTTGTACACATATTTACCCGCTGGAAGCTCAAGTTTACACTCCCAGCCATCTTTTGTTTTGACTAAAGGGGTACCAAACATATTCCAGTTGTTGAAATCGCTTACCAAACTGACTTGCGCTGCGTTCAAAAAACCTTTGAGCTGAAAATGGGCATTGCCTTGCAAACTGGGTACTGGCGAGTTGAATTTTTTGCGCGGCAATAGTTCTTCTGCTTGCGCGACTTGATAAGCCAAATAAGCCACCAATTCTGCATTTGATTTTTGATCTTTCTCCGGCACATACTCGTACAAATCCACGTTGGTATGGTGAATGGCACTCATGTAATCCAATGGATCCTGGATGAATTGAAACGCCGGAATGTTTTGAAAATCAAAAAGCTCATGATCGGTTTGATTGGCGTTTTGGAGGGTCAAAATATTGTCAGGAGCAAAAGGTTGCAGCATTTTTTCAAAAATGGGTTTCACCGCTGGGTTGGCCATCAAATAAATACCCCGGATTTTCCCGGCACCATTGTCCAGGTTGAAATAAGCCGATATTTTAGCTTGTTCTTTTTGCGGTGTGGCATTGTTTAGGTCGCCCACATGTTGCTCCACATAGGCTGCCGAACCGGCAAAAATCTGTTCTTCACCACCCCAAAGCGCCAGGCGGATGGTACGTTTGGGTTTTGCGTCAATGGCCTTTAGTATCCGCATAGCCTCCATCATGGTTGCACAACCCGAAGCATTGTCTACTGCTCCGGTTCCAGCGTGCCAACTGTCCAGATGTGCACCGATGATGACCAATTCGTTTTTTAAAACAGGGTCACTTCCTTCGATTTCGGCGATCAGGTTGACATTGTATTTGGGTTCCTGGTAAAATTTTGCTTCCAGATTGACTTTTAACTTTGGGTTGAACCCCAGTTTGATCAAGCGCAACAAACGCCCAAAATGCTCATTGGCAATTACAAAAGAAGCAATGGGCGTGATATCGGTTTTGCGCATATAAGCAGGGACTGCTCGGTTGCCATCGGCGTGCAAAATGCCATAGGGGTAATCGCTGGGTTCAAGAAGTGCCAGTACCTGTTGTGCTTTGCAGAAATTGAAAAACTGTTCCCGGCGCTTGCGGATGAGGTTTTGCATGCTGAACACCTGGGGAGTTGAACGCCTGCTGTGGTAACCAATGATCAGATCGTTGGGATCGGGGTTTTGCGCGGCCTGATCCAAAACTGCGGGCGACAATCTTTGGGCAAAGGGCTGAAAAACATTGCTAACGGGTTCGTAATAAGCCCCGAGCAAAACGATTTTGCCTTTTAACTGACCTTCCATTGCGTAAATCGAATCCAAACTGGGAATGTACACCACTTCACCCACTTTTGCACCAGCAGTGGAAGCGGTATACGCCAATGGATAGGCGTTGAGGGGACTATAGGTAGGTTCAATCATTTCGACTTGAAAATGGCTGATTTCCCAACCGCGATGGCCTTTGTCAAAAGATTGGAAGCTTGTTTTTTGAATGCCCCATTGTTTCAACTGTTGCGCTGCCCACAGGGCGGCGTGGTAATAATTGGGCGTTCCCATGAGCCGAGAACCGTGTACGTCAGACAGGTAGCTCAGCGTTTTCATCACTTGGGAGTTGGCGACGGACTCACGGCGGATTTTAGAAAAAATATCATCTTCTTTTTGTCCAAATAATTGAACGCTCATCAGGAGTAGAAACAAAACTGTTTTTAGGTGTTTCATCAGCGGTGATTTGGTATCAGTACGTACAATCTGGACTTTGTATTTTATCTCATGGCAAGTTCTTGCCAAAAGACAACTAAACTGATAAAACCGTATCTTCGCCCCATGCAAACCACACCCACTTTAGAGGCTACCCTCGCCAATCTCGGCATCATCTCCTTGAACGAAATGCAGGAGCAAGCGCTGCAAAGCATTCCTGCCGAGCCCAATCTCATGCTTCTAGCTCCCACTGGATCGGGCAAAACCCTGGCTTTTTTGCTGCCCATTCTGGAATTGTTGCAGCCCGGTCGGCCTGGTGTGCAGTGTTTGGTGTTGTCTCCCACCCGGGAATTGGCCATCCAGATTGAACGGGTTTGGCAAAAAATGGCCACGGGCTACAAAGTCAATACCTGTTATGGTGGCCACCCGATGCAAATCGAAATCCGCAATCTGAGCCAGGCACCAGCCTTGCTGATTGGCACGCCTGGACGTATCATTGAACATTTGCACCGCAAATCGTTTGAACTCGAAAACCTGCATATTTTGGTATTGGACGAGTTTGACAAGTGTTTGTCGATGGGTTTTCAGGAACAAATGGAGCAAATTGTGGAAGGCATTCCCCATTTGGAAAAAAGAATCCTCGTTTCGGCCAGCAATGAACAAAGCATTCCGAAATTCACGGGCATCGTTGCTCCGAAAGTATTGGATTACACCAATACCGAAGACAAATCCACGGATGGCTTGCAGGTCAAGGCCGTAATGGCGAAAGACGAAGACCGAATAGAGGCACTATACGAGTTGCTGTGTACCCTGGGGCAAGAACAAACCCTGGTGTTTTGCAACCAGCGGGATGCAACCGAACGAGTAGTGAGCGCATTGCGTGATCTGGGACTACAAAGCTCCTTTTTTCACGGGGGCATGGAACAGTTGGATCGTGAAAAAACGCTGGTGCAGTTTCGCAACGGCAGCATCGTAGTATTGGTTTCCTCCGACCTTGCGGCCAGAGGACTGGACATCCCCGAAGTCAGAAATGTCATCCATTTTGAATTGCCGGACAGGGCCTCGGATTTTGGTCACCGCAACGGACGAACCGCCCGGATGCACAACGAAGGTACAGCCTTTTTGATCCTCAATTCCGAAGCAGACCTTCCGGAATACCTCCCCGGTTTGCCGGAGCTTTTGAGTTGCCCGAACTTGCGCCCATGCCGCCTTTGGCTGAATGGGTCACCCTGTACATCAGTGGAGGTAAAAAGGACAAATTGAGCAAAACTGACATTGTCGGGTTTTTATCAAAAAAAGGAGAATTGCACAAGGAAGAGGTAGGCAAAATTGAATTGCTGGACCACATGTCGTTTGTGGCGGTAAAAAAAGAGTTGGTGAAAACCGTGTTGAAAAAAATCCAGGGCGAAAAAATGAAAGGAGATAAATATAAAATTGAGGTAGTGCGCCTGGGGTAACCGATGATTGGGTTCTACTGTCTAAATAGTAGAACCCAATCAACCCTGATCACTTCTTATTAACCTTGAGGTGCAGCGTGTACGCTCCTGTAGCTAATCCTTCGGCACCTACCACTCCGATGAGCACCTGGTACGGATTGTTGATGGCCAGAATATCTTTCACCCTGCGGGTATGATCCTGGGTTACTCCGCGTTTTTTATAGTCCCACTTATGGTCTACTTCGCAACGGATGCAGGAGCTCAGATTGGGAACGGTGGTGTTGTTGGCTACTTTGCCCACTTCATAGGCATAAATGCTGAAGTTGGCGTTTTTGTCTTCGGGAACCAGCCAAATTTCCATTTCGGAAAAACTGGGCAAATCCAAGGCATAAAGGACGTGATTGCCCGTGAATTTTTGCACCTGGGTCTGCGGGAAACAGGCTATGGCGCTGTTCCAGGCCCAGGAGAGGTCTTCCATTTTTTTGCCTTCGCTGAGGTTTCCCGCTACTGTAAAGGCTTCATTGGGCTGGAGTTTTAGCCAGATTGGGCTTTTGCCCTCTTGTGCGCTGAGCAGTAAGGGCAGACAAAAAAGCAAACAACAAATGATGAATGATCTGGTCATGGTATTTCAGGATTTAAAGTGTTTAAGGATTGCCGATTTGGGGGCGGTAGCGACCCGGGCGCACGCCCTTGGTTGTGCGCACTCCCCCCGCCGGCCGCCTCCCGCCCTCGCCGCCGGCGGGGGGGGGGGGGGTTTTTTCCCCCCCCCCCCCCCCCCTTTTTTTTTCTTTTCCAAACCCCCTTGTAGGGCCCCTGGGGGGTCCCGGGGGGCGGCCGGGGGCCCCCCCCCCCCGCCCCGGGGCGTCCGGGGCCCTTCCCCCCCCCCCCCGCGGCCTTTTTTTTCCCCCCCCCCCCTTTTCTTTGGGGGGGGGGGGTTTGTGCGGGTGTGTCTTTTTTTTCCGGGGCTTTGTTTTGTTCCTTGGTTTTTTTTTGGGGGGTTTTTTGGGCCCCCCCGGGCCCGCTTCCCCCCGGGCGACCCGGGAAAAAAAAAAAAAAAAAAAAAAAATTTTTTGGGAAAAAAAAAAAATAAAATGGTCTCAGCGGTAGTACCTTCATACGGGCCGCCAAAAATGATCGGTTCACCTACGCAGCAATTGCCGCGGCAATCAATAAATTTGCCATCCAAGATTAAGGCACCACAAGTGGGCTGCAAGGTACAACCGGGCGTACTATTGCAAGTAAACATCATGACGGGCTTGGGCTTTTTCTTTTTCTTGCCCTTCTTTACAAAGTCTTCATAAGTATCGCCCATCGCCGCAATTTGCAATTTGGGATACTTTTTAAACGTGTTGGCCACTATCTCGGCGGTGGCATCTTCTATGGGGACAATCACGACAAAAATGTCGTTAAAATCGAAGAGTGAATAACCTTTGGCAGCGCCTACCAAATCTTGTTTGTTGATGCCCCATGCGCCCACTTCTCCCTTGAATCCCTTTAGTCCTTTGAGTTTGGTGACGGTTTGCCCGGAGACTGATGTGCCGACAACACCCAGCGAACAGATCATGCTAAAAAGCAACAAATACTTTTTCATTAAGTTAATTTTTAATCGGTTACGGAATGACACAGCACAGCCCACCTCGTGTTGTAGCACAATACAACACGGGTGATTGTAAAAGCGAAACTGGTAAACTGGTAAATTGGCTGGTACTTCTGGATTCAAAATTAAGGGCAAAATGATTCTGTTCCTTCACCCAAAAGTATGATATTTCAAAAAGTCATTTCCCTGAGCTTGACGATGGCTTCCGAGCGGGAGCACACGTTGAGTTTGTCGTATAAATTTTGGAGATGAGTCTTGATCGTATTGACGCTGACAAAGTGTTGTTCGGCCATTTGTTTGTTGGTACAACCCTGGTAAATGCCCTGTAACACCTGAAACTCTTTTTCGGTGAGAGGACTCAACAGCTGTTGATTTAATTTTTCGAGACTGAAGTTGCGGGGCTGCGCATTTTGAGCAAAATTGTACAAGGCAATTTCAATGCTCGAAAACAAGTCACGTTCATTAAACGGTTTCAAAATATACCCCATGGGGCGGGTCAATTTGGCTTGATCAAGAATGCTTTTGTGGGCATAAGAGGTCAAAAAAATAAAGGGGGTATGGTATTTTTGGTTGATGAGTTGGGCCAAATCAAGGCCATCCAGATTGCCGCCCAGGTTGATGTCCAGCAATACCAGATCAAGTGTTTGTTTTTCCAACGCAAGCAGCGCCTGTGGCTTGTTGTAAGCAATGGCAGCAACAGCATAATCCACATTGCTAAGGTATTCACTGATGTCCTCTGCAATCAGCGGCTCATCTTCAACCACCAGTATTTGAATGTTCGCCATCAGCTGAGTTTTTGTTGGGGAATGAATATTTCAATGTTGCTTCCCCGGTCATTCCAGATTTTGATAACCCCGTCTAATTTTTTAGCAAAGGACTTGATCAACCTGAATCCCAGGCTTTTGAGCGTATCAATATCAAAATTTGGGGGCATTCCACGGCCATTGTCGGCGATGCTGAGCAACAAACCATCAGACTTTTGGAGGAGTGACAATTTCAATTCACCTTTTTGTTCTTTGTCAAATGCATATTTTAGGGCGTTACTGATCAATTCGTTGAGAATAAGGCCAAGTGGGATGATGGTATCGACGTCCAGTTTCAACGGATCGATGTTTTTGGTAATGGTGATGTTTTCGGGATTGATGTTGTAACTGTTCACCAGGCTGTCAATTAATTTATTGATGTATTCCTGGGAATCAACCCCGACCAATTTTTCATCCTGGTATAAGTTTTCATGGATCAGTGCCATCGAATTTACGCGATTTTGACCATCTTGAATGGCTTCGAGTACTTTGGGGTCATCAATTCTACGTGATTGTAAACTCAATAGGGAGGAAATAATTTGCAGGTTGTTTTTCACTCGGTGGTGAATTTCTTTGAGCAAAACTTCTTTCTCTTCCAATGCACTTTGGATTTGGGTGTTTTTTTCACTCAACAATTCATTTGCTCGTTTACGCTGAATGGACAATCGGTAGGCAAGTCCAAGAATCAGCACCAGGGCCAGCAGTGCAAAAATGTAAATCAGGCGTTCCCGGTTGTTTTTCAGGATTTGTAGCTTTTGGATTTGGATCTGACTCTCCTTTTCGCGGGTGAGGTATTTGGCTTCCATCTCTTTTTCCAGGCTTAACTTGTCTTCCGAAATCAGCGTATCCAGGTATAATTTGTGTTCCAATAGCGAAGTGTAGGCTTCGACAGGCTGATTTAGGGCGTGTTGGACATATGCTTTCAACTCATGAAAGGTTGATTTGGTTTTGATGAAATTGGTTTTGCCGATTTCTGGTTCGATTTCCAATAAGAGTTCACTGGCCTTCTCATAATTACCTTCGCTAGCGTTGATTTTTACCAGCAACAATTTTGCCTGAATAAGCTCATGAATGTGAATGTTCAGAGGCCCTCCATCAAAAGCGCGATTGAGCAAAACTTTTGCTTCTTTCTCTCTGCCTAATTCGTGTAAGGCCGCCGCCAGCGATACATCTACACTTCGCGCTTCGTTGGATAAATTTAAAGATTCGTAAATTTTTTTGGCGGTTTTCAGGTGTTTGACGGTTTGCGGATGATCTTCCAAATAGCCATATACCAAGCCAATGTTATTGAGCGTGTTGGCAATGCCTAGGCTGTCGCCATTGCTTTGTTTGATGGCCAAAGACTTTTGGTAAATGCGCACAGCATCTGCGTATTTTTGGAGTTTCGATACACCACTGCCATGTTGTTGAGCAGTTTGGCATAAATAGGGTCTTGACTGTTTTTTGCAAACTGTTTTTCGGCCTCAATGTAATTTTTTAGCGCATTGCCCATGTCCCCGGCTAAGTAATAGGCCACTCCTTTGTTGATGAAAAAATCTCGATACTCTTTTTTCCATTGATCACTACCCCGGGCGGTAGAGATGCCCTCGTTGTACCACTGGATTGCTTTGGCGAGTTCACCTCTGTAATCGGCGATTAGTCCTTTGCTTTTTAGCGCAGCGAGAATGCCTTTGGTGTAGCGCAATTTTATGGATTGAGACAAGGCTCGATCAGCCCAGGTATCGGCCAGCGACAATGAATCAGGCGTGTACAATCTTGCCAATTCATTAAATGCATTGATCTTATGGGTATCTTTTTGAGAAGAGATAACGGCCAATAAACTGTCTTTCAAGCTTGCTTGGCTGATGCACAATGTGCTGGAAGCGGTTAGAAAAAACAGGACACAAACAAAGTGAAATGATGCTCTCATCGGCAATATTTAGGTGATATAAACCGAGACTACAACAAATATAAGCATTTTTATGAGCGTTTTACCAACAAGAATCGCGCAGCAATTTCATTTGAACCAGCCCTTGTTTACGCGCATATTCCATATTGCGATGGGGGATGTTTTCGGGATCGGGATAATTTTCCAAAGCCTTATCGAGGCTGGATTCCCGCAGTAGGTGCAACATCGGGTACAAGGAACGGTTGGTGAAATTGGCCGGATCATCGGCTGGAGCATCCGCAAATTGGTAATCTTCATGAAAACCGGCTACCTGATAGATGCCTTCGTAATCGTTGTCTTCGAGCATATCTTCACAACTTTCGATCAGCTCCAGATAATCTTTGAATTGGCGAAACATCCCCGGGAAAATGACCAAAGTGGTTTCAATACTTTCGTCGCCATCCAGGAGCTCGCACTCCGCGAACATGGCCTCCATACAAATCTCCATATCCTCGGAGCGAACGACGGTGTAGCGGATGCTACCGCGTTGGACTTCGCGGTTGGCAAAAGGGCAAAAATTACAGCCAACCACCACATTTTTCACCCAGGCCTGGGTTTGGGTAATGATGACCTCATCACTGGGGAGTTCTTTTTTCAAAAGGGGCGTTTTGGGCATTGCATGATATCGAAAATGCGTGACGGGTGAAGGCGAGGCTTTTTTTGGAGAAAAACGAATTAAGCTTCAAATCCATTTTTCATAGGTGAGCAGTCACCATGACTCTTCTTGTAGCACCAACTTCCAGGAACACAACTTTTTTCCTTTATTCAGCGGTACAAACCCATTTTTTTTCAAAACGGACATCGATGCAAAATTATCCGGTGCTGTTTCGGCATAGATAGACTTGACTTCTGGTTGTTCTTTGGCCCATTTGATCATTCCGGCTACTGCTTCGGTCATGTACCCATGGCCATGGTGGAGTTCATAGGTGCCGAAACCAATTTCAATTTGCCCATTGGCATCCGGTTCTCCTACAAAACACAAATCCGCCACCATTTGGCGATCTGCTTTGCTGATGACGGTCCAAAGGGTAGAATATAAGTAGTTTTTGCTGGCATCAGCCACATTGGGCAAGATGGTTTGTTCAAGTGCTTCCTTGAGCTCGGGTGAAATGCTCCGGGTGCTGTCTTTTAGGTTGAGCTCTTTTTCGAGCGATTGGTCGTTTTGGACGTATTTTTGCAGTTGAGCGTGCGTAAGAGGTTGGATCTTTATACAAATCTAGCAAAAATCATGTCAACGCTTACTGTAAAAAATTGTCGGTGCTTGTTTCAGCTGCCCACCAGAGCCTGGATGTAGTAATGACTGGCGTAACATCAGGCTGCTTGAATATACCCTACAATTTGTCAGCGAACAAAAAATGGCAATATTTTATCAGACTGGGCTTGCAAAATTTCGGATTGGAGCACCATTTTTTGCGTTAACACGATCAACGCTATCGTTTATTTAACGAAAACGACCATTGCCAAAACATGTCGTATACAAGCTTTATCTTTGTTCTGTTATTGATGTTGTCAGGAAAACTACCGAAACCGATTGCCCATGAACCCTGTTTTTTTTGCGACTGCCCTGCTCAGTATTGTCAGCATCAACGCCTTGATGGCTCAAAACGACTGTGAATGCGCCGAAGAAGTCCGCCGCCGACCGCGCATCATTGTATTGTTCAATGCTGGGAAAGTAGAAGATGCCGTACTGGAATTTACCCAAATTCAACGTACCGGTAGCCCGGAATGTCGTATTGCTTACTGCAATGCCATGGCACAGGTCTACTTCAACAAAAATGAATCCAACCGCATCCGACCGTTGCTGGAAGAAGAACGACGTTTACTCGATTCGATCCATTGCGGCAATCGGGCCTATGCTCGGCATTTCAATACTTATGGCAACTTTTATCTGACGCAAAACAACTACCCCAAAGCGGCCGATAATTTCCTGGCTGCACTGCGCAAGTCGGAAGGGACTGATTACGTTTTTGGGCAACAACGCGCGTTGACCAGTCTGTCCATTGTTTTTGCACAGTTGGAGCAATTTGACAAAGTATTGTTTTACCTAAAAAGAGCCGAAAAAATAGCCAGGGAAATGAAAAACCAGGATGAATTGGGGTCAATACTGGTGCGCACAGGAGCAAGCTACCTCAGTGTATACGAGAAGACGAACAAAAAGACTTTCCTTGATTCCGCATTGACCGCTTCAAGTAGTGGCTTGAACCTGGCCATAAGTGTAAAAAGCACCCATATTCGTGTTGATGCACTGATCGGTTTGGCCAATCATGCCCGTCTCACTCGCCAATTTGTACAAGGCTTGTCTTATGCGGATAGCGCATTGTTGCTCACACCAGCAGACCTGGGGTACAAATACCGCTATGAAGTTTTTCGGACCAAAAGCCAGCTGTATCAAGCCCAAAGGAATTATGGCTCAGCTGCTATATTTGCAGACTCTGCTTTGAAGGCAGCCGAAAAATTCAATCCTCAGATGCAAGTAAATGCACTTGCACAAGTCTATGAAATTCAAAAGCAGCTCCGGCATTTTCCTCCGGCATTGGCGGCTTACGAACGCATGAGTGTACTGAGAGACAGCTTGTCCAGCATTGACAAATTCAATGCCATCAATGAGTTGGAACAACAATACAACCGGGTGAAAAATGAAAAAAGCATCAAAGATAAGCTTTGGTCATGACCGCAAACGACAACCGTAAGGTGGTGAGTTATTTGGCTAAATTTGCAACCATCATGCGCCAAACCTTGGAAAGCACCTATACTGACTACATTTCATTGACCAAAGAAAAGGAATACCTGGAAAAATACCTCGATTTACAACGCCTACGCTTCCCCGACGCTTTCAACTTCAGCATCGAAATACCAGATAGCCTTGACGGAGACCGGATCATGATTCCTCCTATGCTGGTGCAACCTTTTGCAGAAAACGCGATAGAGCACGGTTTTGTAGCAGGCAATGTGGAGAATGTATTGCGCATTCGGTTTTCGCCGATCTCTACACATAAATTGTTGCTGGAAATTGAAGACAATGGGCAAGGTTTGCGCATAACCGCGACTCAGAAAGAACAGCATATTTCGCGTGCTACCCAAATCATCCGAGATAGTCTGGCCATCATCGGTCAAAAATACCAAGTCGACGCGCATCTTGAAGTCAAAAACAAACCTGATGGGGGCGTGTTAGCTCAAATTTTTCTTCCGCTCATTCAACAGCCTGTATGAAAGTTTTGATCGTAGACAATGAACGGCCAATCCGGGAAGCCTTTCAGGCCATGTTGGTAGCCTTTTGCCCTGAGGTCAGCGTCATCGAAACCGCCAGCACAATCGATGATGGTTTGGCATTGATCCGCCATTTCCAGCCAGACTTGCTGCTTTTAGATGTAGAACTGGACGGAGGCACAGGCTTTGATTTGTTGCGCCAGCTTACTGATCCTTCTTTCCAACTGGTTTTTATCACCGCCCATGATCAATACGCCATTGATGCCTTTCGATTTAGTGCCATTGATTACCTGTTGAAACCAATCGATCCCGATTCCCTGGTGCAAAGTGTGCAAAAGGCGGCCAAAAACCTCAAGAACCAACACCTTGCTGCACAAATTGATTTCTTGTTGACCCGAGTAGCCCATCCTGCTGATGCCCACAAACGCATCGCTATCAAGGATAGCGAAAACATTTACTACGTCCGAACTTCTGAAATCTATTATTGTGAAGCAGATGGAGGATATACCCGGTTTTTTTTGGAAAATAGCCGTAGCATTACCGTTTCCAAAAACCTGAAAGAATACGAACAACTGCTGGAACCCTTGGGCTTTCTGCGCGTCCATAATTCCTTTTTGGTCAACCGAGACAAAGTATTGCGCTTTGATAAAAATGCCGAAAGCCTGATTTTGGAAGGGCAACAACAGGTTCCCATTTCCCACCGAAAAAAAGAACAAGTGCTGCGTTTGTTGGAGCAAAGGGAATGACAATTATGGCGCTTTTCGCTACACCTGTTTATCCAAATCCAACGCATATTCATTCTGCTTAGACGAGACAGATTCCTATACCATTTTTACGGCATAAACTGTTGCTAACAAATGAATAAGCATATGTCCCAACTATGGAAAACATTGCTGTGCTGCACACTTGCAGCTGGCACTTATTGGACGGCGGTGGCCCAGGATGGCTGCGGATTTAATCCCACGCCTGAACAAATGGAATACCTCAGCCGAACCCGATCTCAAAGGCAACACGCCGACCTGCGCTCAAACACAACCATCCGCTGGATTCCAATTCAGTTTCATGAATGTGTTGCGACGAGCGGCCAAAACGCTCAACCTGAACTCAGTTATGACTATTTCACACCCTGTTTGGCCGATCTGAATGACTGGTTTGCTCCATACGGGGTTCAATTTTATGAGTGTAGTCCGGCACGGTATTTTGCCAACAACAACCTTTATGGATTTGACAGTTCAGAAGAACCATTATTGTCCACCCAGGATGTAAGCAACGTCCTTAATGTCTATTTTTTCAAAACCGTTACAATTGGCGGCAACCCGGCTTGTGGGTATAGTTATTTACCCCCCAGCGCCGATCGGGTCATTATGGCCAAAGGTTGTACAGATGGTCCGACTATTTTTTTACACGAAGTAGGACATTACCTGGGGCTTTACCACACCAACGGAAAAGGAAATACCCCCATTACCGATGAATTGGTCAATGGCAGCAATTGCCAAACTGCGGGCGATGAGGTTTGTGATACCCCCGCTGACCCCGGTCGGGGCTATTATGGCTGTAATTATACGGGTGCGGAAATGGATGCCAATGGACAGGTGTACCAGCCTGACCTCCGCAACATCATGTCGATCATCAATTTCACGTGTAAAGATCAATTTACCCCGCAGCAATTGAGCCGTATGGCTTATACTGCCATCAACGACCGGGCGAATTTGAACGGCTGCCCTCACCCCAACGATTGCCAAAATCCAATCCGCAGCTTACCTCAACACTTCGATTTTGAAACGGGTTTGGAAGACTGGTCCAACTCCTGGATTTACCCCGAATGGATGTTGCCCTTTGCCCAAGGCAGTGGCGCTACACCCACAGCGAATACTGGGCCAGACTCCGCCTGGTCGGGCACCCATTACGTCTACATTGAATCTTCAGTAGATACCAACAGTTATGGCCGCTATGGTCTGTTGCGTAGCCCCTGTTTTGACTTGCGGGGATACACTGCACCCAAAATGTCTTTCCGCTATCATGCTTATGGAACAGGAATGGTAGAGTACGTTGCCCAGGTCAGCACCAATGGGGGGATCACTTGGGACGCTATTCCTGAAAGTCTGTTGTTCTATTCGATGGGTGGTAATGCCGGGAACACCTGGAATTTGGTAGAATGTGACTTGACAGCGTTTAAAAACGCCCCCAATTTTCAGGTGAGGATTGGGGCTGGAATTGGTTCAGGCGAATTAGGTGACTTTGCAATAGACGATATCCGTTTTTACAACGATAGCCTTTCGTGTAATTTTGCGGTGACGACAAGCCCAACTCAGGTTACTTGCCATGGTGCCAATAATGGCCAGTTGACCGTTCAAGTGAGTGGACAAAACGGCGCGGTAACTTATTCCTGGTCCAATGGAGCAACGACCAGCGCGATCAGCAATTTGGCAGCAGGCATTTATTCGGTCACCGTGACCGATTCACTTGGTTGTGTATTGACGGCCAATGATACAATTGTGCAGCCCAGTGCGCTACAAGCTTCACTTTCTTCCCTCAACGTAACGACTGCGGGTCAAAACCAGGGGTCAATCTCCAGCTCAGTAAATGGAGGTACGGCACCTTATACTTATTTGTGGTCGAACAGTTCGACATCAGCCAATATAACTGGGCTTTTGCGGGCACCTATACCGTTAGCATCACTGATGCCAACAATTGCACAATTGTGCTTAATCGGACGATCACGGAGCCACAGGTTGTTTGTGCCTCGAATTACAACAACTTCCCCTGGTCGGGGAGTTTTGAATCAAATTATGACATCTTTGAACGGGTACTGGGATACCAAACCAACTGGGTTAGGCGTGCTGGTGCTACCCCGAATCCCAACACTGGGCCCAATGCGGCAAATAATGGAAATATATATGCTTTCATTAATTCTTTCAATGCATTCTGGACGGCTGTTTTACAAACAAAACATTGTCTCAATTTGACCTCGGTCAATAGCCCGGTTTTGGAATTTTACTACCACATGTCTGGAGCTCAAATGGGTACACTCAATGTTGACATCAGCACCAATAATGGTGTGAACTGGACAACAGCTTGGTCTATATCCGGTGACCAAGGCAATCAGTGGGCCAAAGCAATTGTTGATTTGCAACCTTTTAAAACAGCAAACACTCGAATCCGCTTTCGGGGAGTGGGTACTTCTAAGCTGAGTGATATCGCTATTGACGGTTTATACATTGGTTCTGCTGGCAGTAACCTGCAAGTACATGAACCACAAACGATGCAGTTTGAAAAAAGTATGGTGAAATTGGCGGTGTATCCTAATCCTTCTCCAGGTGTTTTCAATGTCGAGACAAACGAGGAGGAGCCAGTTACAGCACTTGAAGTTTACAACCAGGCCGGGACTTTGGTTTGGAAAGTTCATGATCCTGTTTCTCAATATCGAATTGATCTCTCCACACAACCCAGTGGTGTTTATTTCTTGCGTGCACAACTGGATGGAGAGGTTGTGGTCAAAAAACTGATGCTCTTTAAAAATTAATGGTCGTCTAAATAAACTGCTAAAACCTAACGTAATGCGGTAAACCTAACACCTGTTAATGTTTTTTGGAATCAAGCCTGATTACCGGTTCAGTGGAGTGTGTTTTACGACACACTCCACTTTTTTGTCCCCCTTAATCGTTTTATTGCCCCTCAATACCTGCCATTCAGCGCTGTGCACCCATCATTCATCTCTAATTCTGGGCAAGCCCTTTTCAGATCCTCTAAGTTTATCTATTTTCACCGGGAAACATGATAGAAGTTGAAAAGTTTGGGGTTGAAAAGTTGAAAAGTACAAGACCAAATGTTGCTAAAATGAGTGCTCAAATGCTGCAACAACCGACAACTCTTCAACTCTTCAACCCTAAACTTTTCAACTACATACAAACACATTCACCAATGAAACCATTTTTACCCATACTCCTGCTTTCGGCGTGTGCGATCCTTCAAGCTCAACCTTCAGCCACTCCAGCGGCACAACGGATGCAAAGCTACCAACAGCGCAAGGCTTTGGAAGCGGCTTCCATCGTCAATGGTGTGGAATTCCGCAGCATTGGGCCAACAGTACACAGCGGACGCATCGTTGACGTTGACGTACGCGAAGACGATCCCAGCCACTTTTACGCGGCATTCGCTTCAGGTGGCCTCTGGAAAACCACCAACAATGGCAACAGTTTTGAGCCCCTTTTTGACAAAGAAGCCGTCATGACCATCGGCGACGTAGCCGTCAATTGGAAAAACAACACCATTTGGCTCGGTACCGGGGAGAACAATTCCAGCCGTTCCTCCTATGCCGGCGCAGGTATGTACAAAAGCACGGACGGCGGCAAAAGCTGGCAACACCTCGGCCTCGAAGAAAGCCACCACATCAGCCGGATTATTCTGCACCCAACTGATCCCAATACCGCTTGGGTAGCAGTACTTGGCCATTTGTACAGCCCCAACAAAGAACGTGGCGTGTACAAAACCAGCGACGGCGGCAAAACCTGGAAACTGGTACTTTTGCCAATGAGAATTCAGGGGCTGCCGACCTCGTCATCGATCCACAAAATCCCAATGTGCTTTATGCCGCCACCTGGCATCGTGAGCGCCGCGCCTGGAATTTTGTTGAGTCGGGTACGGGGTACGGGCTTGTACAAAAGCACCGATGGGGGCAATAAGTGGACTTTACTCAGCACCACTACCGCTGGTTTTCCAACTGGCGAAGGGGCAGGCCGGATCGGTTTGTCGCTCAGCCGTTCGGGAGGAAAAACCGTTTTGTATGCCGCCATCGACAACTACAATCGCAGACCTTCAGAAACGCCCGAAGTGCCCGATGCGCTGACCAACAAGCAATTGCGCAACATGAGCAAAGATGAGTTTTTGGCGCTGAAAAAATACCAGATCAAGGAATATCTCAGCAACAACCGTTTCCCCGCTGATTTGACGGTCGAAAAAGTGACCGAAATGATCAAGTCGGATAAAGCGAAACCGCTCAGTTTGGTGGAGTTTACCGAAGATGCCAACTCGTTGCTATTTGAAAATGAGGTAATTGGCCTGGAAGTCTACCGCTCCGACGATGAAGGCAAATCCTGGAAACGCACCCACAAAGACTACCTCGATCAGGTGTACAGCAGCTACGGCTACTACTTCGGTCAGGTGCGCGTGGCACCCAATGATGCGAATAAAGTCTACGTTTACGGCGTGCCTATCCTCCGCTCGGACGATGGGGGCAAAACCTTCCGCAGCATCGACGATGACAATGTACACAGCGACCATCACGCCCTTTGGGTCAATGGCCGCCGCCCCGGGCACCTCATTTTGGGTAACGACGGGGGCATCAACATTTCTTACGACGATGGCGAAAACTGGGTGCATTGCAACACGCCCGCAGTAGGCCAGTTTTATTACATCGCCGTGGATATGGCTACACCGTACAACGTATATGGTGGTTTACAGGACAACGGCGTTTGGATGGGCCCTAGTACCTATACTCCCGGTAGCTCCTGGTACTCGCGGGGGCAATATCCCTACAAAGCCATTGGCGGTGGTGACGGGATGCAAGTGGCAATAGATACCCGCGACAATGCCACCGTGTACTCCGGTTCTCAATTCGGCAGTTATTCCCGCCAAAATACCAGAACTGGCGAGCGCAAGTTCATTACGCCTCGCCACAAGTTCGGTGATCGTCCGCTGCGTTGGAACTGGCAAGCACCGATCCATTTGTCGGTACACAACCAGGACATCTTGTACATGGCTTCCAATAAGATGCACCGTTCTTTCAACAAAGGCGACAACTTTGACGAAATCTCTGCTGACCTGACTCAGGGCGGCAAAAAAGGCGACGTACCTTTTGGCACTTTGAGCTGTATCCATGAATCTCCGCTGCGGTTTGGACTCTTGTATACCGGCTCCGACGATGGATTGGTACACATCAGCCGCGACGGAGGGGTGAGTTGGAAAAACATCACCAGCGGCTTACCCAAAGACCTCTGGGTGGTGCGCATCCAGGCCTCCAAATACGTGGAAGGCCGCGTGTATGTAGCCCTGAACGGCTACCGCTACGACGATTTTGCACCTTATGTATACATGTCAGACAACTACGGCGATACCTGGACGGCCATTGGCAAAGACCTGCCGATGGAACCCCTCAACGTGGTCAAGGAAGATCCGGTCAATCAAGATTTGTTGTACGTGGGTTCCGATCATGGACTGTACATCTCACTGGATCGCGGTAAATCTTTCCAATTGATGAACAACGGCTTACCCGCTACCCCCGTTCACGACGTGGTGATCCACCCCCGCGAACGGGAAATTGTGGTAGGAACCCACGGTCGCTCCATGTACATCGGGCAAGGCAAAGAAATGCAACAACTCAAGACAGACGTATTGGCCAGTACCATCAAGGCTTTTGAACCCGATGCCGTGCGTTGGTCGCCACGTTGGGGCGCAGTATTTGCCGTTTGGGCGGATACGGGCAAAGCGGAAACCAAACTTCCCGTGTACGTCAATGCCGCTGGAAAGGTCAAGATCAGCATCAAGTCAGATGATGTAGTGGTCAAAACATATGAAGTGGACGCCAAAAAAGGCCTGAACTACCTGCGTTACGACCTGAGCATGGACCCTGCCAAAGCAACGGACATAGAGGCTAAGCTGAACAAAACCCTTAAGGACGACGAGCGCCCGATCAAACTCAAGACCGCCAAGGATGGGAAAATGTATTTGCCCCGGGGTGAGTACAAAGTGCTGATGAGTAAAGATGGGAAGGATTCTGAAGTGAAGTTTAGTGTGGTAGAGTTGTTTTTAACAGAAATGGCACACAGATTCACACAGGTTAATTATATCTGTGTGAATCTGTGCTTCCTGTTGTGCCCTTTCTGTTAAATAAATGTCGGTTAAATCCTTATTTTGCCCCATGAAACTTACCCATGGCTCGCGCTCATGGGACCAAAACAGATTAGCAATGTTACCATTGAAATGGATCGGCAGCGGGGTGCTCACCCTGTGGGCCTTTTGTCTATTTGCCCAAATCGAACGCATCGAACCCATGAATTGGTGGGTGGGCATGAAAAACCCGGAACTGCAATTGTTGGTACACGGCCAAAACATCGGCGAAACCACACCCAGCATCACTTATCCCGGTGTAAGCATCAAAGCCATTCACCGCGCCGACAGCAAAAATTACCTCTTCATCGATCTGCTCATTGCCGCGGGTACCAAACCCGGTAGTTTTAACATCAACTTCAGAAAAACCGGGCAAGCGACACAAAGCTTCAAATACACGCTTTTGCCGCGCAACAAGGTGGCCCAAACCCAAATGGGTTTTTCTTCCAAAGATGTCATTTATTTGATTACACCTGACCGCTTTGCGAATGGCGATCCCAGCAATGATTTCAGCGATACCCTGCGGGAAAAAATCATCGACCGCAAAAGCGATTACCTCCGCCACGGCGGCGACATCCGTGGCATCATCAATAGCCTGGATTATTTGGCTGAACTGGGCATTACGGCCATTTGGCCTACACCTTTACTTGAAAACAACATGCCGGCCTGGTCATACCACGGGTACGCGATTACGGACTATTACAAAGTAGATCCCCGCTTTGGTACCTTGGCCGACTATAAAGAATTGGCTGACAAAGCCCGCCAAAAAGGCATCAAACTGATCAAAGACGATGTGGTGAACCACTCCGGGATAAAGTACTGGTGGATGCCCGATTTGCCCTTCAAAAACTGGGTGAATTTCCCGGATTCCATGCAGGTGACCAACCACCGCCGCACCATCAACGAAGACCTTTACGCCGCCCAGGTAGACAAAAAACTGATGACCCAGGGCTGGTTTGTACCCGATATGCCCGATTTGAACCACCAAAACGCTTTTCTGGCCAAATACCTGATCCAAAACAGCATTTGGTGGATCGAAACCCTGGCATTGGGCGGCATTCGGCAGGATACTTACCCTTATTCGGAAAAGTCGTTTTTGAAAAACTGGTCTTGCGCCATCATGCGCGAATACCCCAATTTCAGCATCGTAGGGGAGGAGTGGAGCACCAATCCCTTGATTGCGGCCTATTGGCAGCAGGGCAAAAAGAACCACGATGGCTATGTCTCTTGCCTGGAAAGCCCCATGGACTTCCCGCTGCAACAAGCCCTGGCTCAAGCGCTGGGAGAACCCGGCAACCGGGGCCTGGATAAACTGTACGAAGCGCTGTCCAATGACTTCGTGTACGCCAACCCGCAAGCCCTGATGGTCTTCGGTGAAAACCACGACATGGATCGCCTTTTTACCCAAATGAAACAAGACGTGGATCTGCTGCAAATGGCCTTGACTTACCTCTTGACCGTCCGCGGCATTCCCACAACTCTACTATGGCACCGAAGTGTTGCTGCAAAACACTGCCAAACCCGGCGACCACGGCCTGATTCGCAGCGATTTTCCCGGCGGCTGGGCGGGTGACAGGGTGAATGGTTTTACGGGTCAAGGATTGAATGCGGATCAGGTACGCATCCAGTCTTTTATGAAAAAATTCCTGAACTGGCGCAAGCAGAAGAGCGTGATTCATCAAGGAAAAACCTTGCATTTTGCGCCGAAGGATGGGGTGTATGTGTACGCACGTTACACGGCTACGGAAACGGTGCTGGTGGTGATGAACAAAAACGCCGGTGCCAAGTCGATTGACCTGGGGCATTATGCGGAGGCGATCAAAGGGAAAACGAGCGCGGTGGATGTGCTGAGCGGCGAGACGCTGACGCTGGGGAGGAGTTTGGAAGTGAAGGGGAGAATGGCGACGGTGCTGGAGTTGAAATAGGTTTCATTTCACCACAGATTCCACAGATTTTCACAGATTTTATAGATAGGACAAAAAAATCTGTGAAAATCTGTGGAATCTGTGGTGAAAAACCTCTCTAGCCTTACCCCCGGATCAAGCCCGTCATCAACCCATACAATTCCCGCCATTCCGGGTGCGCCTCCAACAAATCCAACTGCCGCTCAATCGTTGCCAAATCGCCCCGCAGCGCCGGGCCGGTTTGCATTTCGGCAGGAGTTTGCGCTTGCACCTTTGCTGCCGTCTCCTGAATCAGGGGCAACAAGAGATCAAAAGGCAAGTTTTTCTCGGCAAGAATGGCCGCGCCAATCTGGTACAATTCATTCACAAAATTGTTGACAAATACCGCCGCGAGGTGTAAGGTTTTGCGGTCGGCTTCAGTGGTCAGTTGTACCTTTTGACTGATGCGTTGGGCAAGTTCCAGCAGCAGCTTTTCATCGGCAGAATGCTGGGCTTCAATACACATCGGAATTTCCGCAAAATTGGGCTCGCGCCCCCAGGAGAAACTTTGTAGCGGATAAAAAATACCCGTACGCGGCAAAAAATCACTCAGCCAGTTCAATGGGCTGCTCCCGGAGGTATGTACCACCAGCGGCGGATTAGGGAGATGTTTGGCCAAAGCTTTCGCCACTTCAGGAATTGCCTGATCACTTACCGCGATGATGATCAAATCCACACCATCTGCCTGTACATCTTTCCAGCGGCTGATGCCTTGGGCATTAACTGCAGTCGCCAACTGAAGCGCTTTGTCCAATTGGCGACTGTAGATTTGATGGATAGTAAGGCCACAAGCGTGGAGTCTTTTGCTGAGGTGGAAGGCTACTTTGCCGGAACCGATGATGTTGATTGTCACGATTGAGGTTTTATTTGTACATGGAGCAGCATTTTTTTAACACAAAGGACCAATGAAACAGGACACAAAGCGAGACTTTTTGTGCCCTAATTTCCTTGTTATTTTTTGTCGCTTTGGACGTTTTATCCATTTGACTTAAGCTGCTGCAACTTCAGCAGTACGCCGCGTACTCATCCGATTCCAAATGCTGAAACCCAAGCCAAACATCATCAACAGCGTGCCCAACCAGAATACATTGATGCCCGGGAATTCCATTGCCTCCAAAACGATGTAGTTGGAAGGCAGTGCATCCGTAGCCACTTCAATGGGAATGCTGCTGGGTGCGCTGGATTTGGCCAACATCAGTTGAATGGTTTCTTTGCCCGGATCGAGCAGCGGGAAGCGCAGGTGCAAACCCAGTTCGGAAACCTCCACTTTTACATTTAGCGGTTGTCCGTCTCGAATCAGGAAGATCGGCTCGGCATGGTACACCTTGCCATCGGGCGCGCTGATGTCGAGCATGGCGCCTACAGCCAGATCTCCCTCTTTGCGGGTGTAATCCGGATGCTCGGGATTTTTATTGAAGCCCGAGAACTTGATTTTTAAGTCTTGCCAGTTGCCTACATCGCCTTGACGCAGATTGAGGTCCTCGTATTTGAGCTGGTTGTCAAACTCAAAAACTTTTTCGATGGCTTCCTGGCTGATTTTGAACTTGCTGCTCAGGTCGTCAATTTGATCGGGATAAGTGTAAATCAGCTGTCCGCGCAGCAGGATGGCGGGATTGGCGTAATACACGCTATCGTCGTCGCTGCGGCGAATTTTTAGCTTGGTGCTAAAGGCCAGGTCACCAGGTTCGGGTTTGTAATCTTTGTGTGCGGGATTGCGGCTGATCGATTCCAGGCTGATCTGAAACGTGCGGGTGAAAACGGTATCCCGGTTTTCTACTTCCAAAGTGTCGAGCAACAATACGGTGCGGCCTTGAGCCAATTCCAGCGGCTTGTATTTCAGTTCCTCTTCCCGTTGTTTTTTGAGCTCAAAGTTTTGTTCTACCTCCGGCAGTGCGCTGATGTGGGTGAACACGTCTTTGGTCCAATAATGCCGCGTATCCGGGTTGGAAGTGGCAATTTTGGTGAAGGTTTTTTCGTACAAAATGGTCGGATAAAGGTTGAAATCCTCAATGACTTTACCCGCTTTGTTTTTGCGCTGGTAGTTGACGGTATAGGTTCTGGTGAAGTCGACCAGGGTATCTTTTACGTAAGTGACCATGTAATCCTGCATCAGGGTGGGCACGTTTTTGAACAAAGAGATGTTCTTTTTGCTCATTTCCTCGTCTCCACCTTCAATCAAACCATCCATCAAAAAGGCGTTGGAGGAAATGATTTTGCGGTTGACCCCTGAGGCCATGATGCCGACCAGCATGAGTCCAAACCCAAGGTGGGCAAAAACCGACCCAGCGGCTTTCAAATTGCCTTTCAGGTAATTGATCAGGTAATCCAGGTTGCTTACAATGGTAAAATAACCGCTAAAGGTCAACAGCACATATTGCCAGGTAGGCAATTGGATCAATAAGCTGCTGAGGTAGGTCAATACCCCGGCAATGGCCAGCGCTACCCCGACGTGGATGGCAAAACGTTGGGCATTTTTACTCCAGTTGTGCTCCCGGAAGCGCAGGTATTGAGCAAAACCCGAAAAATAACCAATGAACACTCCAATCCAGAGCTGGTACTTGTTGAAGTGGATCACCGGCTCGGTGATCACCCGTCCCTGGTACGCCGGATTAAAATATTGTACAATTTTGTTAAAAACGGGCAATGAAGTGGAACCTGTAATGAGCACCGCCGAAAACAACAAAATCAGGGTACCGATGAACATCCAAAATTCTTTGGAAGTTGTGGCCTCCTCGGTTTTGGGGCTCGGGATTTGCCGCCAGCGCCAGATCATCAGGAACAAACTGGGCAGCGTAAAAGCGGCGATAAAAAAGATCAGCTGGTTGCCCAAACCTGACCCGGTAAAAGCATGTACCGATGTTTCGCCCAGCACCCCACTGCGCGTAAGGAAGGTGGAATACACCACCAACAAGAAACTCAGCAGGTAAAAAATATAGGAACTGCGCACCGAATGCCCGGTGGCTTTGGAAATCAAATTGGTATGGACGCCAGCGATGATGATCAACCAGGGTACCAGCGAGGTGTTTTCCACGGGATCCCATGCCCAATAGCCCCCAAAATTGAGCGCTTCGTAAGCCCAGGCCGAACCCATCAAAATACCCGTACCCAAGATGGAACCACAAAACAGTGCCCAGGGCAGTGCCGGTTTCAACCATTCGGTGTGCCGTTTGGTCCACAATCCCGCAATCGCATACGCAAACGGAATGGAGGTGGAAGCAAAACCCAGAAAGAGGGTAGGAGGGTGGATGGTCATCCAGTAGTTTTGCAAGGCTGGTGATAAACCGTTCCCTTTGATCAATTTTACATAATCAGCCTGCGCAAAAATGGGGGCATCGATGGTTTGGCGCAACAACAACATGGGGTTGCTACCAATTTTGGACGCTTCGTCCCCAAAGCCAAAATAAACACCCAAGATCATGGAGCCCAGCACCGCTTGAATGGCCGCCAATACGGTCAAGGTGGAAGTTTCCCAGGATTTTCCTTTGACCAGTAAAATAAAGCCCAGCACGATGTGCCAGAACATCCAAAGCAAAAAACTACCTTCTTGTCCTTCCCAAAGTGCGGAAAAAATGAACTTCATCGGCAATTCTTCCGAAACGTGCCCTTGAACGTATTGATACTCGTACAATTGGTGGGTCATGGCGTACAGCAAGGAACCAATGACCGCGAAAATGCCCACACCATGGGTCAAAAAAGCAATTCTACCAATTTTGCGCCAGCTTTCGTATTCTGCGGTTTCCTGGCGTTGGGTGGCAAACCAATAGGCCACCATCGATAATAATGCGCCTACGAATCCCAGCAAAACGCCCAACTGCCCGATCTGCCCCGGCAACAGGGTTTCGCCAATGTATTGGATTTTTTCCATTTTTACCCGTTCTGTTTGCTCTTGATGGCAATTTCTTCGTCCTTGTATTTGGAAGGACACTTCATCAATAAATCCGTCGCTACAAATACGCCATCTTTCATGCGACCGGTTACGACAATTTGCTCCGACATTTCAAAGTCTTGGGGCTTAGCCTTCAACAGTACCACTTTGTGCTCTTCCCCTTCGCTGTCTTTGATGAAAAAACTGAAATGGTTGGGATCTTTGACCGGGTCGTACACCATCGGCTTGTTTTTGGCCAATTTTCCGGCAATTTTGATCTTTTTGCTGCTGGTATTCGCGTCGGCAAATGAGCCGTAGGTACTCATGTCCTTGGCTGAATTGACCAGGAGCGCGATAGCGATGGCCACCATTACTCCCGCGATGAGATAGATCCGCTTCATAGTTTTGCTATTGAATTTCCTATTTGACGCAGTTGCTCCAGTTTTTGTTGCATCTGGCATCAATTCGGCAAAGGTAAGTTCCTTTCCCTGCTTTTTCATTTTTAAAACACCAAATTCTGGCAATAGGTCTTGTGTAGTGTCTGGTTTTTGTAAAATTGATTGATTCTAAATAAGCTTGAAATATTTTGTACATAAGAAAAAGTAAAAAAATTAACTTTGCCAACTATGAGCAAGTTAATCGTAAGGCTACAAGACGTTGTCATCAAACAGGGAGACCAGGAAGTACTCAGCGGAGTCAATCTGCGGGTCAATGAGGGCGAGTTTACGTACCTGATTGGAAAAACGGGAAGTGGAAAATCCAGTTTGCTCAAAACGCTTTACGCTGCACTTCCGCTGGCGCAAGGCCAAGGCGAAGTGGCGGGTTTTGATTTGAATCAACTCAATCGCAACTCCATTCCATTGTTGCGCCGCAAGTTGGGCATTGTTTTTCAGGATTTCAATTTGCTCAACGACCGCAGTGTGTACAACAACCTGCTTTTTACCCTTAAAGCTACTGGTTGGAGCAAACGCCAGGAAATCCAGGCGCGCATCGATGAAGTGCTCCAGCAAGTGGGCTTAACTGGTCAAGGCCCCAAAATGCCGCACCAGCTCTCCGGTGGCGAACAGCAACGTGTCGTGATCGCCCGCGCCCTGCTCAACACGCCTGCCCTTATCATTGCTGACGAACCTACGGGAAACCTTGATCCCGAAACTTCGGATGAAATTCTGCTCTTGATGCGCCACCTTTCCAAACAAAACAATGCAGCGGTGCTTTTTGCAACGCACGATTACCGAATTTTGGAGAATTTCCCAGCGCGGATTATCCGTTGCCTGAATGGGAAAATTTTTGATGACCAGGAGATCAGTTTGTAGGATTATTTCAGTAAATCTTGTTCTATCCACTCTTTATTCTTGATGTACAAAAACGACACAATCAACAGCAGTATTCCCAAGGCGATAAAAATGATCGTCTTCGGGATGGTAGCCAAATGCGCGATGTCGTACAAAAAGAGCTTCAGCAGCGTGATAGAAAAAAGAAAAATGGCACTAATGCGCAAGTGAACCTTTCTTCTCCAGATGCCAATCACCACCATGAATAGCGCATACGAACCCCACAAGATACTGAGTGACAGTTTGTAAGCGCGATCGGCATGCAATCTGCTCATCCATTGGATCAATTCATCGCTGCACCACCAGATGACTGCGCCGTAAATGCACAACTCGTAGGCAAGCACGAGGTCTTTGGGGAGTTCATTTTTTCTTAGTGTAAGTCCTCCACTGACCAACAATAAGGCTAAGAAAGCCAGCGAAACATAACGGAATGCCGAGGTTAAATGGGCCATGATAAAAATAGGAATGCACAGCTTGATGCAAATAGCTGTATTGTAACTGGTGCAATAAGGTTAGACCCAGGGTCAGAAACAAGAGAAGCACGGCAATGTTCAGGCCCACACTGACCACGCCCAGGGCTGCACTTTTGATTTTTTGCAGGTTAAACCAAACCAAAAAAGATACAAAAAATCAAAGTGTAGTTGATCAACCAAACGCCGCGAAAACGCTCCAAATCAAGTCGACTGTAAATGATGGGCAGGGTTTGGCCCGGCGCACGGTGTTGGCTATAAGTGTATTTATATGCTTGTATCCAATAGGTAGAAATTTCACAGAAAAAACTAAAGTAGATCCCCAAAATCAACAACGTAGCCAGCAAGAACGACAATAACTCGTTTTTATCTTGATCATGTTGCCAGGGACTACGGTATAATTTGTGGTGATGCAAGAAATTGATGAACCCAAAGGATCCACAAAACACCAGGCTACTCAAAAAAATGGAATTGAAGAATAACGGAATTCTGGTTTCAGGGAATTTGGACGAATAGGTATTGTACAAATAAAGCCAATCCTGCGCTATGCTGATGCAAGCTAGTCCCATCAAAACATAAGCAGTTTTTTCCCAAAAAGACCATGCTTTGATGCGTCCGATGCCAAACAAAAAACCAGCTGTCAAGGCCCAAAAGATACTTACCCAGGGCGCATCAAACTGAATTGGAATAGCCAGGGTGAAAAAGCCCAATGCCAAAACCATGATGAAGTAATAATTGCCTTTTTCTTCCGGGTTTTGTTGGTACAGGTTATAACCCACGATAAAATGAATCAAGGCGTTGACCAGCGCAAGCAGACCCAGCAAATGTTGCCCAAGCGGATGAAAAAGACAAGCCGCATAACCCATCCAAAAAAAAGCAATGGAATTAAAGAGCAGGAGGAATAGATTGAGCGCAGCAAATTTCCCCGGTTTGACCAGGGTGTTGGCCAGGATAGTGGCATAAAAAGTGCAGAAAAAGACCAACAAAAAGAACCAAAGCAGGCCAAAGTCATCTTGCCGGAAATAATAAACAGCAAACCAATAGATGAAAATCACCCAGGTCCAAGCAAAAGTAACCAGCTTTAATACCCACCAATCTCGGCTTACGGCCAGCGCGAGTATTCCTAAGTTGATGACGGCGATGTAGGAAAAAAGAAAGGTATACTGCTTGGGATGAAATCCTAGTAAAAAAGGTACAGCATAAGCACCTACCAATCCCAAAAGTGCAATGATTGTACGATTGTAATACATGGATGCCAGTACAGTAAACACCGTAAATATACACATCGTGCTAAACGCTACCGTAAAGGAGAATAGATGGAAAAAACTGTAGGCGGCATAGGTTGTAAA
The DNA here is from genome assembly GCF_016718685.1 of Haliscomenobacter sp. GTDB lineage: Bacteria > Bacteroidota > Bacteroidia > Chitinophagales > Saprospiraceae > Haliscomenobacter. The sequence goes on from NZ_JADKCX010000020.1 coordinate 46,524, forward strand.
ATACAAAATGCACATGGCCCCGCTTAAGAGTACGGCACTGTATTCTACGTACTTGTTTTTGAATCGAATGGCAAAACCCATCAGGGTAAGCCCGGCCAAATAACTGAGGATTATGCGAAAAAGTGGGCTGATCAAGTGATGGTCGATGGCGTATTTAAGCCCAATGCCAACGCCCAGCACAATGATGATGATGCCAATTTTGTTGGACAGGTTTTCCCCTATAAATGACTCCAGGTTGAAATCAACCAGTGGTTTGGCATCCGGTTTTTGTTGGGCAAAATTGGTTTCTTCCACAACCGGATCAACTATTGCAGGAACACTGCGGTGTATTTTTGGAACAGGGGAAAGTGGAATGATGGGCGGGGATAAATTTGCCTGATAGGTTTCTTTGTTCCCAAGATTTCTTTTTAAAGTCTCAATTTCTTTACGCAATGCCTCAATTTCTTTTGCAAAGCTGTCCTGCTTTTGCAAAAGGGCATCCAATTTTTCGAGCAGTTGTTGAAGTGTGTGTTGGTTGTCGGCCACTGGGTATAGGTTTCAGCGCTTGTTTAAATAAAATTAACCGCTTTGCTGTAAAACTTCAAGTACTGGCAATAAATTGTTAACCTGAGGTAGTTATTATGGGTAAAAACATGCGGATTCTTGTTTCCAGTTTATTCATTTTGTCCCTTTGTGGAAGTTGCAAATACCAAATCGCACTCAGTCCTCCCTGGCAAAAAACGCCCAACAATGGAGTGGTCGCTTTTCAGACGGCAGCATTTCAGGCTAAACTAGACAGCGCTCGGCTGAACAAACGGCCGGTTTTTCTTGATTTTTATACCTCTTGGTGTGGGCCCTGTAAAATGATGGATCGTGAAACGTTTACAGATCAAGATGTAGCAAATTTACTCAATAAGGAGTTTGTTTCCCTCAAAGTTAATGCCGAAAAAGGAGAGGGAATAGCATTGGCCAAAGCCTACGAAGTGGAGGTTTATCCGACGCTGGTTTTTATCAACAAGGATGGAGAAATGGTCAAAAGAGAGGGTTTGCATAGCGCCGGGAAGTTCATCAAGGCGGCCAAAAAAGTGTTGTGATTTTGCCAAAGCGACATGATTTTAACACAAACATGAGTCACCCCGAATTTTTTCAATCACAGCCCTTGAGCAAAACAGGTGACACAAGGCTAGGTGGTAAAAAAAGAATCCGCATGAGGGTCTATGCTTGTGTGGTCCAAAATTGGATGATTCATGTTTGGGTTAAAAAGCATGCTCAGCGTAATTAAACATAGCTATTCGCATTGATTAACGGATTGGCGTACATCTCCAACAAATACCTCCTTCCGGCATCATCAGCATCATTTTTCAACAACTTGATCTGATCCTCAAAGAAATGGGTATGCCATTCCAATTCTTCCAAAGAATAATGCTGGATATAGGTTCTGGACTCGTTCAATAAATCATAAGCAATGTAATTGACCGGACGCAATTCGTAATGCAGGTGGATGGACTTGTCGATCATTTCTGCCAAAGTCTCCAATTGTTTTTTGCTGTTTTCTTCTACTTTCAGGGCTTCGAGTCCGTCGTTGAGCACTTCCCCAAAATGAAAATGGACCCGACCTTTTTGGCCTTTGATGCCCAGGAGCATGTATTCTACATCCTGCTGGAAATTCTTTTTAAAGTCAGGGTTGGCCAGTTTATTGAGGTATTCCTGGGTTTTGAGTAGACCACAGGGATCGTATTCGTAAGAAATAGCAACAGGTACGATGTTTAATTTTTGAAAATGTTGCACGAGGTCTTTTTTGCCACTCAAACCCAACATGGTCAACAAACCCACCTGGGTGCGGTCGTTGCCATCTTTGGCGCGGCCTTCACGTTGGGCAATCCAAACCGAAGCATTTTTTTTGCTGATGAGGTCGAGGATGTAGGTGGAGAGCTGCATGGAATAACCATAGAGTTCGCGGGGAGTGCCCGTTCTTTTCACCACAAAACTTTTGTTGATGCGGAATAGCAACTCGGAGATGCGGTGCATCATCAGGTTATCCCCAATGGCAATTTGGCTAGTGTCAAAGTTATTTTCAAACAAGACAATGTTCAAAAACGCGGAATCCAGTACAATGTCGCGGTGATTGGAGATAAACAAGTAGCGCTCATTCGGGTTGAGGTGTTCAAAACCGCTGGCGCTCAGCTCAGTAATGCTGGCTTTTTGAATGACTTTGAGAAAAGGAGCGACAATTTTGGTTTGAAAATCAGCAGCAGTATGGATCTCTTCTTTGGCGTGTAGAATGTGGTTCAACAAGGGTTCCGGCAAAAAAAGCTTCATGCCATCCAAAAAGCCTTGATAACTAAACAACTCTTCAATGGCTGCTTCAATTTCATCATCGCGAAAGGGTTCGAGGCGAAAGGGTGTTTCTTGCATAAAGGATTTCTTTTGAGGGTATTTGGGTTTGTGGGAACTGTGGAGGGCAAATTTATGAAAAATTAAGGGAAGGACAAACCGGGGTTGAATTTGATTCCATCTTAAAAACACGCCAATCGGGGAGTTCAACACGTGTTATTTAGTAGTGGACACACTTGTTTGATGCATTCAGAGGGCCAGCTTATTTTTGGATAAATAAGTTACCAATGCGAAATAAACAATTTTTCAGCTTAGGATACATCCTTTTGCCTGCTCGTCAGTAATTTTCTTTTGGCACAAGACCGTACTCTGCTTTTTCAAGGCAACGTGTTGGATAGTCTAAGCAAGGAAGCATTGGTGTTTGTAAATATTCGCATCGTAGGAAGCACGCTCGGTACCAGTACCAACCTAGATGGTAGGTTTCAACTGCTGGTGAAATCTGGCGATCAAATCCGTTCAGCAACGTGGGCTACGAAGACAAAAATTGTAATTAGTGCAGAAACATTTGGAATGAAGTGATTGAATTATCCAAAGATGCTACTGATGATTCGTTGTTACCGTAAGACCGGCCGGTCATTGATGCATTGATTAATCGCAGGACAACAATCCAGATGAATACTCCTCTTCCAACTACTTATAACAAAACCATTACCAGATCACGGAAGAATCAAATTGGTAGCGCAATCAAAACAGGCTTAAAAGGCTCAGCAGTATAAAAAAACTCGATCTCAGCCTGCAGGATCAAATGTATTGTGGTTAAAAGAACCAGGGGGGCGCAAGACCGAATCAAACCAAAGAGTTGATTCTAGCACATAAATCATCAATGCCCAATGATTTTTCGCTAGGTTTTATCCCAACTGATTTTCAGCCATTGGGGTTTTATTCTGAAATTATCAAACTGGATGCTCTTGGGCAAACTTATGTCAATCCTTGGTAAATGTTGGGATCCTTCAGCTGAACACCTTATTCAAGGGGTCCCATTTTCTGTCTCCCAAACAAAACTTCCAGTGGGGCTTTTTATTCAATAGCGGGGTACGCCCTTGAAATGTATTGCGGAACTGTAGATACGTTAAGTAAATTCCGGTGGGATTCAGCAACGGTCGTAAAATGAGCGCCGCTTGGTTTCCTGAAATATTGGCGAATGTCGAACATGGGCAAACGAACTCGGAAGATTCAAATCAATATTCCGAGCTCGGAGGGTGCAATCCAACGATTCCGAAAACATTTTCCCAAACGAGAGAAAAATCCCTCTGGTCCCGATTTTGGCGACCCCAGCGGAGCAATACTTACCTTTATTGGGTACTGTAAACCACTCAAACCGATCCATTTTTAAAAATTTACATGGATTGGCATTTTGGCTCTGATCGTGGCGAAGGCGGGTGTTCGCTTGCGTGAGCGATTTTGCTAAATTCACAAGTATGAAGGAACGCGTTGGGGACTTGGGGGGTTCATTTCGGAATGTCCTGGTTCTGGGGGCTACACTGGTTGGCATAAGGATCGCTTGGGGGTACTTCAAATAAAACCCTCAGCACGCTGATTTAAAATTGAAAGTGAGTTTATTCAAGGCGGCCGGGTGTTATGTTGAGCTGGGCGTTACTTTTTAGGTTTGATGGGGGCGAAACGTCTGATGTATTTGGAGCCAGCCCAAGGGTGGCAAATTAATCTTTCTTCTTGGAGAACGGATATCATCTCGATATTTTATGGTATCGATAAAAAATGAGCGCTTAATCTGCGCGTTGGCTTTAATCTGCGTTGGCCCATTTGAAAAGCTCTACAAATCCGATAATCTTGAATCATTCTTGTCAGCTTTCCCATTAGACTTACAGGGGCAACTTTGGTACCAATGACAGTTGGTTCGCTCATTTTGCCTCAACCTTTGGACGCTTTGTGCGGGTAATGTGGGGAGTGTTCCATACCTTACTTATTCAACATTCCTGGAGCAATCTTGATCAGGTTTCAGATTTTGGTCCCTCAGCATTTCAAGTGGCTGGTTTTTGAGTTCCGGAGATCAATTGCGCCTGTTTTGGGAACAAACTTTGGTGAGCTATTGTTAAATCCAAATCTCCTTTTTAAACTCCTTAGCCTGGTACAGCATGTTGGGTTTAGTCATGCATCAAAAAGAGAAGTTCACCATAATTTAACATTTGATACCATGAAAAAAGGCTATTACGAGAGTGGACTTTACCTTCGTGATATCTTGCGGGTGCCATATTATGACATGTTTTACCTCAATTTTGGCATTGGTGGGATGATGCGTTGGGGGCCCTACCGCCGAATGGAAAGCAAAGAGAATTTTGCCTTTCAGTTCATGATCGGTATTGGTTTTTGATACCCGAATAAATTTTCCAGGTTCATTTTTGACATCAATTAAAGTCCAACAACATGAAACAAATGATACTTTTGGCGGCAATCGTTTTGACGTTTAAGGTGGCAGGTATTGCCCAAACTGACTCCATAACGAATCCCAATCGCGAGTTCAAACATGGTTATTTCCTGCGAACTTCCAGCTTTTTTTTCAGCACCAACCTTAGTGCTATTTGGCTGCAAAACATGCAACAATTTTTAAAAGAGCGAGACCTGGCCAAGGATACTCGTTACGTAATCAATATCCCTTTCGAAACGGGCTTTCGGTTCAATGACTGGTTTTTTAGTTTGAATATGGCCATTACTACTCCTTTCTTTGGGGATGATGCTTTTAACCCTAAAATGTTCACAACCACAATGCACACGGAAAGAACTGTGTTTAAAACCAGAAATTACCGTTTTAATGTCGGCTTGGGGGCCTCATTGTACCAATATGCCATATCCATTCAGCAGGAAGAACCCGATCGACAAGTCAATTTTAATGACCTATTGAACACTACTTTCCGCAGAACTCCGGTTTTATCCAATCGAGGAGGAGCTTTCGATGTGGCGGTTTCTTTGACCAACCGAGAAAAAAGGCCGATCTCTATTGAAAATTGTTTCCGCCTAGGTTACCGCCGTGGATTTAAAAGATACAAATGGAAATCCGAGTCATTCCAGTTGATCAACGCGCCTAGCGATCAGTTGGATATGATTTATTTTCAATACCTGGTCTCTATTTCCAGAAACCGTTGAGCCATGGAAAAACTCAGTTTGATTGTCGGTATTTTCCTTTGTTTTGCCAGCAGCGAGCCAGTCGAAAAAGCAACACTTATTTTGTACCGAGGGCGTGAATTTTTAGGCAATGCCCACGAAATCAGGGTAAACGACAAATTGGTCGCTAACTTAGCAGCCAATGCCTACATTGAGGTATACGTAAGTCCCGGAAAAACCAGCATCGAATCCTCCATTTATCGAGGCAGCAAAAGAGTTTTTCGACTTGTAACCGAACCTGCTCAGGTTTATTACATTAAAGCTTATGAAGAAGTTGATTTTTGGATCGTTACCTCGTAATGGCAGCGGTTGATGTTGAAACCGCAAAAAAAGAAATGAAAAAATGCCGCAAAACCGAAAAAGTCAGACAGCCGGAATAACTTCCAAATCGAGATTAGATGTGATTTCGGTGCTGGTCGCAAGCCTGGCTTTAGGCTACTTGGGCTGGCGTTTTTTGCAGGTATACATCAATGATCTTGACAATGAATCCGAGGAAATATCTGCACTTATCCGATATTTTTCAGGGATTTTGCTTGAATTGCTGCTGGTGTGGGGGATTGCACACCTTAATTTCCGGCTGGTTTTTTTGAAGTTTTTTAGCCACAATGCTTCCGCCATTCGCGGGTTGTATTGGGTTTGGATTGCACTGTTGGCCTTGTTGTGGTTTGCACTGCTGGAAAGGCGAACTTTTTATGAGCCCAACTATGCCGACGAAAATGTGTTGTTGACTTTTTTGTTGACCACTTTTGTCATTGGTTATGCTTACAGCGCCGATTATTTTCGCACCCGAAGGCTACAATTGGCTTTGTTGAAAGAAAAAAAAGAAGCTGAACTGAACGTGCTCAAGGCCCAGATTAAACCCCATTTTTTGTTCAACACCCTGAACATCATTTACAATTCTGCCCAAAAACACGACGACGAAGAGACTGCACAGTTGATTCTGGAATTGTCACAGTTGTTGCGTTTTAGCATCCAGGAAGCAACGCAAGCATACACCAGCTTGCAAAGTGAAGTTTCTTTTTTGGAGCGCTACATCCATTTTCAACGCTTGCGTTTACCCCAGAAAAGTAATGTGGACATCCAAACCAGCCTGGAGGGTAGGTTTAATGAAGGTCAAATTGCTCCATTGTTGTTGATTCCTTTTGTTGAAAATGCCTTTCAGTACGGTGTCAGCATGAATGAGCCTTGTTTCATTCATGTGGATTTAATGGTTCAAAACAAACTGCTTTCCCTGCATGTACGCAACAGCATTGCACCCAATGCCAATGCTAAAAGAGGTCTGGGTACCGGAATCCACAATACCCGCGAGCGCCTGGCATTGTTGTACGCCCAGCGTCATAGTTTGCACATTCAGGCGGATGAAAAAGTATTTCAAGTTGAACTGACCCTGGATTTAAGTCCAGAAAACCCGACACCATGATCAATGCCATCGCCATCGACGACGAACCTTCTGCACTCGAAGTCCTGGAACGTTATGCCAACAAAGTGCCTTTTGTGCAGCTTAAAAAGGTGTTTTACAGTACTGCGGATGCCCTGGCGTATTTGCATGCCGAACCTGTCCAGTTGATTTTTTTGGACATCCAAATGCCCGATATGCTGGGTACGGATTTCGCCCGCTTGATTCAACTTGAAAAAGTACAAATCATTTTTACGACCGCTCACGCCGAATTTGCCCTGGAAGGTTTTAACCTCAAGGCTCTGGATTATTTGCTCAAACCTTTTGATTTTGGCCGTTTTTTGCAGGCTTGCAACCGAGTATTGGAACTGGTGAACAACAAACCCGCCGAAGAGGAATCCAGTATTTTTGTCAAAGAGGGATACGATTGGGTACGGGTGAACCTGGATGAAGTGCTGTACATCCAGTCGGATACCAATCTTTTGTTTATTCATGAGCAACACCGCAGAATTACCACCCGAATGACGGTAGCAGAAATGCTCTCCATTCTGCCACCCGAGCGTTTTGCCAGGGTTCACAAGTCCTACATTGTGGCCCTCGAAGCGGTTCAAAAAATTGAAAAGCACCAATTGACTTTGGGTAAACATACGGTACCACTGGCCGCAGCATATCGGGATGCACTAGAGGAAAGATTGTTGAGGAAAAAAAATAAACGTGGTGAATGACGAATTTCTCGAATGACGAGTGACGAATAATACTTCACTCTGCCGATTATTCGTCATTCGAAAAATTCGTCATTCAAATAAGAAATATCATCCTTCTACAATGCTGATTTTTACAATCTTATCCCCCTGGCGGATGGTATCTACCACTTCCTGACCTTCTTGCACCTGGCCAAATACGGTGTGTTTACCATTGAGGTGAGGCTGTGGGGAGTGGGTGATGAAGAATTGACTGCCGTTGCTGTTCGGACCAGCATTAGCCATAGAGAGTGAACCTGTTCCGTGCGTCAGCGGATTACCAACGAATTCATCGGCAAATTTGTATCCGGCGCCGCCGCGGCCAGTCCCGGTTGGGTCACCGCCCTGGATCATAAAATTACTGATGACGCGGTGAAACGTGATGCCATCGTAAAACCCTTGGCTGGCCAAAAAAACGAAATTGTTGACCGTTTTGGGGGCATGTTCAGGGAAAAGTTGAATGACGATGTCGCCTTTATCGGTACTGAGGGTAGCCACGTATGATTTCGTTGTGTCGATCTGCATGGCAGGTGGAGTAGACCATTGTTGCATAAAGCGGATTTTTTTTGCAAACATAGAAAGCATTTTTCAAAAGCCTGTTGATTTTATTTATTTTTAAGGCATGTCAGATCCATACCTACTCCGTGTTGATGCCATTCAGGAGCCTCCCGTTTCCTTCGCGCAGCGTTTGAAACACTTGGGGCCGGGCTTTATTCTTTCCGCTGCCATCGTTGGTTCCGGTGAATTGATTGCCACTACGGCCCTGGGGGCCAAAGCTGGGTTTGTGGCTTTTTGGGTCATTATCCTCAGTTGTTTGGTCAAGGTGGCGGTGCAGGTACAATTTGCCAAACACACCATTTTGACCGGCCAAACCGCGATGCAAACCCTGGATATGCTGCCCGGCCCACGCATCGGCAAAGCCCGCTGGACGGTGGTGTTGTATTTCCTGATTATGCTGATTAAACTGATCCAGATGGGGGGCATCATTGGTGGCGTAGCCCTGGTGATGTACATGATCGTGCCACAGGTGTCGGTATTAGCATGGGCTTTGATCATGGCGCCATTAAGCTCCTTGTTGGTATTTCGGGGGTATTATGGATTTATTGAAAAAACGTCTTTGATTTTGATCACTGGGTTTACGCTCTTTGCCATTGCAGCCGTATTTTTCCTACAATATACTCCCTATGCCTTGTCCTGGAATCAACTGGCAACGGGGCTTTCTTTTAGCTTGCCTGCTTCAGCCGTAATGTATGCTTTTGGTGCATTCGGGATTACGGGGATCGGTGGAGAAGAAATCATTTATTACAACTATTGGTGCCTTGAAAAAGGTTATGCTGCCCATACTGGCCCACGTGACGATTCCGCCGCATGGGAAGAAAGAGCGCGTGGCTGGATCAAGGTGATGCACACTGATGCCATTTGTAGTATGGTGCTGTACACTACGGTTACCGCAGCCTTTTTTATCCTGGGAGCAGCCATATTGCATACCCGCCAGGTGGTTCCCGAAGGTTACCAATTGTTAGAGGTATTGTCCAGTATTTTTACGGAAAGTTTGGGCCCTTGGGCCAGGGTATTTTTTATGGTGGGTGCTTTTTTTGTCCTGTATTCGACCTTGTTTTCTGCTCTGGCATCCTGGGGACGTTTGTTCAGCGACATCTTCAGCCAGTTCGGCTGGATTGATTTTTATGATGTAAAACAACGCCAGCGCAGTATTGCCATCTTGTCCTGGATCTTCCCCCTGGTTTGGGCGGTCCTGTTTATTTTCATCAAATTGCCTTTAATTATGGTGCTCAGTGGCGGCATCGCCGGGTCGGTGCTGTTGATCATGGTGGTGTATGCCACCTGGTACTTTCGTTATCGATGCAGTACCGGGAAGTTTGATGTGTCCTTGCCGTCTGATGTATTGTTCTGGATCAGCATTCTGGCAATTTTGGGCGTGAGTGTTTATGGAGTATATCAAGTGTTTATGGGATAAAACAAGCTCAAAATAACCAGGTATACGCCCCTTCAAATTCCCTCGCCCAAAATGCTTCGCTGTGATTGCCATCTTTAGGTAGCGCGGTATAGAATCTGCGCTTGGTAAACCCAGCTTCTTTCAACACTTTAGCCATACGTTCCATTGGAGCAACCATTTCTGCTTTGCCTTCCAGCGCGCCAGTAAACATGTAGATTTTGAGTTTTTTGGCCTTGGGCCCTTTGGTCTTGGCGAATTCAAAGGCGGCTTCGGAATGCCAAAAAGAAGGAGAAAACACCCCGGTACGCCCAAACACATCAGGGTATTCCAGCGCGGCGTAAAAAGCAATCAAACCTCCCATCGATGAGCCAATCACCGCCGTAGATTCCGGGCCTTTTAAAGTCCTGAAATTTTTGTCAACATAGGGTTTGAGCGTTTCCACCATAAATTTGGTGTACGCTACACCTTCACCCTTACCAAAGCGGGGGTGATCCCAGGGCGCGTATTCACCCATGCGTTTTTCCCCCCCGTTGTCGATGCCAATCACAATGCAAGATCTGTTTTGCGTTTTAGCCAGGTTGTTGAGGGTTTCATCAACGCGCCATTCCCCGGCAAAGCTGGTTTTGGCATCAAAGAGGTTTTGGCCATCCTGCATGTACAAAACGGGGTAACGTTTTTTGCCTTGTTCGTAGTCAAGGGGCAGATACACCCAAATGCGGCGTTTGCGCTGGAGTTGGGGGATGTCAAAGTCGGTCGCAAGAATTTTGACATTTGCCGCCGCTGTACTCTCCTGAAAATGATGAGGAGTAGCCAAACTTTGGGCAAAAGCTTTTTTATTCCGTGCAGTTATGCCACTCATGGTGCTTAATATTATCAAAAACAGGATGTTCATTTTGGTGCCGAGTTGATAAAAGGTGCTGCAAAGGTAAGCTAAATCAAAGTTTGTTCAAAGCGATGTGCATTTGTACCTGATTGGGCGAAAACCCAATGCTGCTCTGATTCAAAATGGACTTGAGCTTGGGGTTGTCATTGGCCAGGATGGCATGTAGGGAAAGGTCGAAGACGAATAGAAATGCCCCCTGGATGAGGATAGAGCGCCCAAAACCGCGCAAACGTTCGGCGTTTTTAAGGTCACGCTGACCCCGTTCCAGCAAGTATGCGCCCCCCAGCATGTAGCCTACATCCAATCCGGCGTTGAACAATAGGATTTTTTGTATTTTGTAGTGCTCTTGCACGCTGCGGTAGGTGTCCCAACTGCTGTAGTCGGTGTGCATGGTACCCAGATAACCGAGGGTGGCAATGCCCAGGTTGACCGCTCCCCAACCGATTTGCATTTGTTGAAAAGCGCGGTTTTCACCCGTGGTTTGACCAAGGCGAATTGCGCCGAGGGCCATGTTGCCCAGTGCCCAACTGCCGAGCACGAGCATACCTTTGCGTTGCTTGTCGAGGCGGGATTCGTGGATGGGGGAGAAGAGGGCGGATTGGGTGAAGGCGTAACTCAGCAATAAACTGAAGAAAAGCAGGAGAATGGGCTTTTTCATGGAAGTTTTCCCATTTGAACCAGGGAAGGTGCCAAAGGTTTTGAAAACCACTAGAAATAAAAAAACTTCTGCCAATTCTCATGACAGAAGTTTCGTGCCCGGAGCGGGACTCGAACCCGCACGGCCGGATGGCCACAGGATTTTCTTACCAACTACGGCTTTCGCCGCGAGCTACCGAAGCAGCATTTGTGGTCTGGACTATCCCTTCACCTTAGAGCAAATTCCTTAGGTGTCCCCCATCTAGTCTCTACACCTTTTTCGACCAAAATCGAAACTTGGCTCGGGATTGCCATTCCTACTGAATTAGGAAAAAGGTTTCCCCGAATTTGAGGGATTCTACATCAAGGATTTCCCCTTGAGCACTCAAATTGCTTTAAGTCCTGCGTGTCTACCGATTCCACCATCTGGGCAGTGGTTTTGCAAAACACTTTTGTTTTGCGTTTAAAAATAAATCGAGCGGAAGACGAGACTCGAACTCGCGACCCTCAGCTTGGGAAGCTAATGCTCTACCAACTGAGCTACTTCCGCGAATATGGTGTGGGTGTGAAGGTGTGGGTTAGAGTGTGCACAAGATTGTTGGTTGCTTGAATGCGCACAAATCTAAGAAAAAAAATCGTTCACCTTCAACTTACAAACAAAAAAGCCCTCAAAAGAGGGCTTTTGAGCGGATGACGAGATTCGAACCCGCGACCTCAACCTTGGCAAGGTTGCGCTCTACCAGCTGAGCTACATCCGCAAGAATGTGTGTGGTGTGATGGTGTGAGTTAGTGTGTGTTGAGGCAACCCTATGTGGTTGCCCTTTGGTGGATGCAAATATAAAGGGAAAGTTATTTTTTGCGCAAGTGTTTATTCAATTTTTTTTCATTTTAATTGCACTCTTTGCTGCAATTGCACCCCTCACATTTTGATTTGCAAGGCGAGAAGCGCTATCAACCGGATAGCAAATCAAAAGGTTCCGAGGAAAATGCACTTTTCTTGTGTAGGCACGTTAAATTGTTAATTTTGCAGCGGATTTTAAAAAACACACATGGATCAAGTAGCAACGGAAAAAGAAATCCGCATCAAAGTAGGCCTGGACGACAAAAACATGCCAGTGCGCATCAATTGGGACGCCGATGACAATCCATCGGGAATGGAAACGCAAGACAGCAAAGCCATGATGATATCCCTGTTTGACCGAGAGCATCTCGAAACCATAAAAATTGATCTTTGGGTGAAGGACATGCAAGTGGGGGAGATGGATCGTTTCTTTTTTCAAACCCTGCGGGGCATGGCCGACACTTATTTTCGGGCCACGCAAAACTCCGATCTCGCCCGTGACATGCAGAAGTTTGTACAATATTTTGGCGAACAGACCCAAATCATCTCGAAAGATCAACAATAACTGCTGATGAAAGCCAGAACACTCAAAGCCGATAAGGTAAATGTGATTACCCTGGGCTGTTCAAAAAATTTGGTGGATTCTGAAAACCTGATCACCCAATTGCGGGGCAATGATTTTGATGTGGTGCACGATAGCCAAGAGGAAGATGCCAATGTGGTGATCATCAATACCTGTGGCTTCATCGACCTGGCCAAACAAGAATCCATCGATACCATTTTGGAGTACGCCGAAGTCAAAAAAGCGGGAGGCATCGACAAACTTTTTGTAACCGGGTGTTTGTCACAGCGCTACAAAGAAGATTTGGAATTGGAAATTCCCGAAGTAGATGCCTACTTTGGTACCCTGGAGTTGCCCGGTTTGTTGGCCAAACTGAATGCCGATTACAAGCATGAGCTGATTGGGGAAAGGTTGATCACCACCCCAATGCACTACGCTTACCTCAAAATATCGGAAGGTTGCAACCGGACTTGTTCTTTTTGTGCCATTCCATTGATGCGCGGAGGCCATGTATCGCGGCCCATCGAAGAACTGGTGAAGGAAGCCCAAAGTCTGGCCCGCCGAGGGGTAAAAGAAATCATGTTGATCGCCCAGGAGTTGACTTATTATGGCCTGGATATTTACAAAAAGCGTGATTTGCCTCGGCTGTTGCATGCTTTGGCCGATGTAGAAGGCATCGAATGGATTCGTTTACATTATGCCTACCCCAGCAAATTTCCACTGGAAATTCTCGATGTGATTGCCGAAAGACCCGAAATCTGCAATTACCTGGACATGCCATTACAACATGCTTCCAACAGCGTTTTGGAACGCATGCGCCGACAAATCACCAGGGAAGAAACCACCGAATTGATCCAGCAAGCGCGTTTGAGGATCCCTAACCTGACCTTGCGTACCACCATGTTGGTTGGATACCCCCAGGAATCGGACCAGGAGTTTCAGGAGCTATGTGATTTTGTGCAGGAAATGGAATTTGACCGCATGGGCGTATTTCAGTACTCGCATGAAGAAAGTACCCGCGCCTACGACGTAGATGACGATGTTTCTGCGGAACTGAAAGCCGAACGGGCCAATGCCTTGATGGAAATCCAGCAGGAAATTTCTACCCGCAAGAACTTTGAGAAAGTAGGCAAAACCTTCAAAACCTTGTTTGACCGCAAAGAAGGAGGGTATTTTGTAGGCCGTACGGAAGGGGATTCACCCGAAGTAGACAATGAAGTATTGGTTCCGGCAAAGAAAAACTTTGCACGAATCGGTGATTTTGCCCAGGTACGCATCACGGAAGCCAGTGAATACGATATTTTTGGTGAAATAGTAGCCTAAAGGACATGTGTAACAGATGAATTACTGCACAATCCACGATTTAATTGTTTACTTTTGAACAATTGAGATCAGGATTTCATTTTATCTGAATGAAAGAAACAGTTACTTCTTCTTGGGCCAACATAGCCAATCCCGTTTTCCAGGCATTACTTGCTTTCGGAGGTGTGGTGTTGGTTAATTTAAGTGCCGTAACATTGGAATGGATGGGCGCTTGGGTATTGGAAGAACGGTTCTCTTACCTCACTGCCGCCTCTTTTTTATTGTGTTTTGCTATGTTCAATTCTGTACTTTCACTCCTGGCAACCAACACCTTACAATACTGGGGTAAATCTATCTATTGTTTTTTAGGCCTGGTATTGTCTTCGGTAACTTTGGCTCGGGCATTATCTGGTCTGCGCCTGAGTGAAGCGGGCTCTTATTGGTGGATATTGATTGTGGTAACCTTTGGGTACCTGGTCTTTTTGGCTTTGGTCAATACCATTCGCAGCATCGTAACTTTTGCCCAAAAGGAAGAATGGAACCAACCCCGTTTTCGGAAAGGCAACCGAAAGTAAGCGCTTATTCCCATTAAAAACGATAATCCATATGACCATTCGAACCACACTGGTGTTTTTCGCAGCACTGTCGGTGTTGTTTTCCTGCAACCGGGCACAGCCTACCTCCAAAAACGAGGTGGATCCCCAAGGTAAATTTGTATCACTGAAGGGTGAAATTCTCGGCCCCATCATCAAAACGGATGAAGAATGGAAAAAAGAACTGGACGAACTGGAGTTTCATGTATTGCGGCAAGCTGGTACCGAGCAGGCCTTTACTGGTAAATTGTGGGACAACCACGAGCAAGGCGTCTACACTTGCCGGGGATGTGATTTGCCTCTTTTTGATGGAGAAACTAAATTTGAATCGGGCACGGGCTGGCCTAGTTTTTGGGAGGTGTACATGAAAGGGAATGTCGCCAAAAAATCAGACAATACCCTTGGTATGATGCGTACTGAAGTATTTTGTGCACGCTGTGGAGGGCATTTAGGACATGTATTTCCAGATGGCCCCAAACCAACCGGTTTGCGTTACTGCATCAATTCTGTATCCCTGAAATTTGTTGCGGAGAAGAAATAAAAGCGGCTGGATACCCAAGAACTGGTATCCAACCCTTTTCAATTTAGCACGGATTAAACACTAATTTTTTGCTTTCGAGAACTCGTACTGGTACAAATCACAGCATGGATCACTCAGGATCAGCTTATCCTTTTCAAATACCACTTCCTTGTCTTGATCTTCAAAAGGTGAATTACTGGGGGTAGCCCCAACTTTGAAATCAATGTAGGTCTTGCCATCTTTTTCTTGCAACTCATAAGTGCCCTGGTAACGCAGGGTATCGTTTTGCAAGCGACGGTAAGTCTTGTTTGCGTTCATTTCCAGGTAATTCCAATCGGCAGTATAGCCATTGCCAGCAAATCCTCCAGAAATAGATTCCAGTTTCCATTTGCCTTCTACCTTGCTTTGATCTGGCTTTGCGTCATCTTTTGAGTCGCAGGCCAACATCGTGGTGGCAAGCACTAAGGCTGCAAACACCCAGGATTTCAGTTTAAATGCCTTGAACATGTTCATTTCGTCAGGTTTTGGGTCGCAATACAGTAGTTGTATTGCTCCGATTTAAAAATAAATGGTTCGTGCTGCTGCACAACTGACTGGTTAGACGGCAGGGTAGGAGAGAAGGGTTTGAAAAAAACAAAAATTAACGAATTTTAAGGATAGAGAGACGCCATTGCGTCTGCTACGATGATATACCCTCTTGCGAGAGTTTGGCCTTGCGGGCTATTTTCTGGTCGTTATTGCTTTCGTAAATGGTATAACTTTCGTATTTGCTCACATCACGTTCTGCCCAGATGTCTTTGCCAATGTTGCAAAGGACAATCAATTCCTGATACAGTTTATTGCCTTGATCAATGCGGCGTTCTACCGAAATGTCGCGGTCGGCTATTTTGTCTTGTTGGATGTTGAGGGCATTTTCAAACTCCTGATGAGCATCTACCACACGCTGGATTTGGGTTTCATTGACGCCCACTTCGGCCAGGAAATCAATCTGCTGGCGGGCAACGCGTACTACCCGGCGACCACAAAACAAGAGCTGTGCATCGGTCATGTCACCCATCTTGGCGGTGCCAAACTTGCGGTAGCGACCCGAGCGATTGTTGTACTTCATGGCCACTCTTGTCATCAAACTGCGTACAGCGGTTTTGAGTTTTTCCGCAGCAGCGTCTTTTTTCTCGGTCATGAGCATTTGTTCGCCTACCAACTCGTCATCGTCGGGTAAGGTGTTCAACTGATCACAAAGGGTTTTAAATCCCTTCAACCGATCTAGGCTATAGCCATATTGCTCAAAGTATTGCAGATCGCGATGGGCGTCCCTGATGCGCTCCATACACAAAAGATAAAGGTCTGCATCCGGAAAATTGTATTGGCGATGCGCCGATTGCTTTTTCATAGCGGGTTGATAATCTGGTTGCTACAAAATTATCACTTTTTTGATTAAAACAAAATTATTTTTTGAAAAACTTTCTCTGTCTTAAAGAAAAAATTTTTTACTCAGACGAAATTTTCTTTTTAATTTTCAAATGAAAAACAAAAACTAGATTTCAACTAGCCAAATGGTTTAATTACGGACGCTGAGTCATACTATTTACGCAATTTTTCTTTTCTTCGCACAAAGTACATCGCACTATGGACAACAACTGGTTTCTGTTGAAAGACACAACCCAAATCGATTCCCCCGCTTTATTATTGTACAAAGACCGGGTAGCCTCCAACATCAACCTCATGCTCCAGATTGCGGGCAGTGCGGAGCGGTTTGATTCCCCACGTCAAAACCTATAAAATGACGGAATTGGTGCGCATGCAATTGATGCAGGGCATCACCCGTTTCAAATGCGCCACCATCGCCGAAGCAGAAATGACGGCTCGGGCAGGTGCTTCCACTGTAATCATTGCTCACCAGTTGGTTGGGCCTAAAATTGAACGACTGGCGCAATTGGTGCAAACTTTTCCCAAGGTAGAGTTTATCTCGCTGGTAGATTGTGCCGAATCGGCTTCTGCTCTTCAGGTTGTTTTTTCCAGTCACCGGCTTACGGCCAAGGTTCTGGTGGACGTCAACAATGCCATGGATCGTTCCGGTCACCCCGTAAACGATGAATTGTTCCCATTTTATCAATCCCTGTTCCGTTATCCTTACTTGAAGGTTTTGGGTTTGCACGTATACGACGGCAGTTTTCGCGATGCGGATTTTGCAGCACGAAAGGCCAAAAGCGACCAGGCTTTTCAGGGGGTCAGTGTTTTGTTGCAACAAATCAGTGCGGCAGGTTTACCCGAACCCCTGGTGATTGCAGGTGGTTCACCGGCTCAAAACGTACATGCCTTGCGCGATGGAGTACACCTGAGTCCCGGCACTTGCCTGGTCTGGGACTGGGGTTACGGTGAAGGGTTGCCCGATCAGCCTTTTCAGTGGGCCGGCTTGGTGTTTACCCGTGTGATTTCAAAGCCCAAACCTGGATACCTTACCGTAGATTTAGGCCATAAAGCCATCGCCGCTGAAAACCCGATTGACAAGCGGGTGAAATTCCTCAATTTGGATCAATACAGCTTTGTATCACAAAGTGAGGAACACCTCGTGCTCGAAGTAGCAGATTGGGACAAATGGAAAGTAGGAGACGCCTTGTATGGCGTTCCATACCACATTTGCCCCACCATCAATTTGTATGAAGAAGCCATGGTGATTCAAAACGGCGAGTGGGTCGATACCTGGCAAGTGGTGGCCCGCAAACGCAAAATCAGCATTTGATGGCTACACAAGAGTTTGAAAACCGCTTACAAAAAGTGGATCGTCACATCAGCAAATGGGCTCGGCGGCAAGGGGTGACCTGTTACCGCGTGTACGATGACGACCTCACCAATTTTCCGCTCGTCATTGATCGTTACGAGGAGGCTCTACATGTGGCCGAATACCATCGCCAACACGACCTGGATGAGTTCCAACACCAACAATGGCTGGAAGATTGCCTGGACAGCATCAGCAAGGTCATGGCGGTGCCACGGCATTTGATTTTTTTTAAAGAACGCAAACGCCAAAAAGGGCAACAACAATACGAGAAGGTTGACGCTGAAAAGCACCAACGCCTGGTCAGGGAAAATGGCCTGAATTTTTTGGTTAACCTCAGCGATTATGTGGATACTGGGCTATTTCTCGATCACCGGAATACCCGGCAAATGATCAGGGAACAAGCCGAGGGCAAGCACTTTTTGAATCTTTTTGCTTACACGGGGGCTTTTACTGTTTATGCCGCTGCTGGTGGAGCACTGAGCACCACCACCGTAGATTTATCAAATACCTACCTCGATTGGGCACGTGCCAACCTGAACATCAACAACTTTGGCCAGCAAATCGACAAAACCCACTTCCTCATCCGAGCCGACGTAAAGCAGTACCTCGATACCCTACGTCCGCACCAGTTTGATTTGGTACTGATCGATCCGCCCACTTTTTCCAACAGCAAAATGATGAAAGAAGTACTGGACACTCAACGCGATCACGTGGATTTACTCAATAAAGTGATCTACGCGACCATCCCGGGCGGCATCATTTATTTTTCCACCAATTACCGCTCTTTTAAATTGGATGCTGAGGCATTAAAGGGGTAGAAATTGAAGAAATCAGCCAACGCAGCATTCCGATGGATTTTCGGGACAAAAAAATCCACCGCTGTTTTCGAATGCAGCGGGTATAAGGGGCGATAAAAAAATAAGTGTTCATTTTGCCAAAGGATTGGATAAGTAAACGTTCATTTTGTGTCTTATTCAATCTGGCCAAAGGAACACTTATTTTTTACTAAAGTTTACACCCAAATTTTTCCGATCAGGTACGTCTGAGCTTTCCCCATTAACTCTACGCGGTCTCCTTTGAGCTCACAGTGCAATTGACCTTTGCGTGCGCCTCCCTGAATGGCACTGATGCTTGTTTTGCCCAATTTTTTTGCCCAAAATGGAGTGAGTAAGGTGTGGGCTGAACCCGTTACGGGGTCTTCATCGATGCCAAAACTAGGGAAAAAACAGCGCGTGGCAATATCCGTACTTGTGCCGGGAGCCGTAACGATCAAGCCCCGGGTTTTTAACTCCGACAACCTGCGGAAATTGGGCCGAAGTGCCATCAACATTTCCTCCGATTCGATCATGGCCAAATAATCGTCAGTCCCTTTGGCCATCTCCAAAATCTGAACCCCCAGGGTTTCTTCGAGGTTTCGGAGCACATGAAATGGCTGTGGTTCATCAGTGGGAAAGTCCATGACGTATTGATCTTCTACTTTGCGAACCAACAAGTTTCCTCCCAGGGTATTGAAACTGATACTTGCTTTGTTGTACCCCAAATGGGCAAACAACACATGTGCACTGGCCAAGGTGGCGTGGCCACACAAGCGTACTTCCATAGCCGGGGTAAACCAGCGCAGGTGATACCCTTCACCTTCAGGTACAAAATATGCCGTTTCAGATAGATTATTTTCCGTGGCGATGTTTTGCAGAACCTCATCGGGAAGCCAGGCATTCAGCGGAACCACGGCCGCAGGATTGCCTTGAAAAACGGCGTTGGCAAAGGCGTCGACTTGATAGATTGATAATTCCATGTTTAGTTGAAATTTATGTTGAAATTTAAAAGTTGATCGGAGTTGCAAATGTAAGTGCTTTCATGAGCAAGTTACCGCCATTTCAACTCTTCAACCCTAAACTCTTCAACTAGTTTAACAGCCAAGCTAAAAACCAGCCCAATGATATCCCCAAATAATTGGCCAGCATAATGCCCATCAAAGCCGCGGCAATGCCGGGCAAAATGACTTTGGGATTGCCGATAGTGGCCGCAATTTGCGGAATAAAAGGTGGCCCAAAGATAGTTGCCGTAGACGTAACCAAAAAAGCTTCGTCGTCTACTTTGAAAATTTTTGCCAATAATAAATGCAAGCCGATCGTGCCGAGGATGGTCGCAATGGTCAATAGGACGATTTGAAAACCACCACCCGCCAATTGTTCCAAATCGGCCAACAAGCCGAGTCCCACACAAAACATCAGCAGCAAATATTCCCCCACTTGAAAGGAACCCCTCAGTTTTTTGATGACCTCCAGGCGTGACGCAGCGATGCTGAGGGTCGTCAAACACAAAATTAAAAAGGTACCATTTTTCATGTTGCCAAAAACCAAAAAAGATGCACCAACGGCAATGGCCAAAATCAGGACGCTCGATAACAAACAAGCCGCAATCATCCCTGGAGATAAACTGCCCGTAAATTCCTCTTCTTCTGCGTGGGTGTATTCGCTACTTATTTTGCGACGCAATACCAGTGCAACCAGTTTAGGGCCAACCGAGGTCAAAATCAACAAATAAGAACCACCCACCACGATATCCGCAGCATTGACCAAACCAATAAAGTCGGCGGTGGCTTCCAATCCGTAACCGGTTGCAAACAAATTGACGGTTCCGCCCACATATACCGCCAAAAGCATCCCCGCAGCCTGGTGGATCAGAGGAAAATCGGAAAAAAACAAATAGGATATTGCTCCTGTTGCCAACACTGCCGAAAGTATAGCAAGTACGAAAGACAACATAAATACCTTCAAGTTACGGTATACGAAACTCAAATCGGATGAATACAGCAAAAGGGGCAAGGCCAGGGCAATGCTGATTTGGCTGCATGTTTCGCGAAAAGTAATGGGCGTTTGTACCAGGTTGAAATTGCTCAAAATCATTCCGAAGATATAACACAAAACAACCGGACTTAAGAAATTCCCCAGTTGCCCCCAATGTTTGGAGCGCTGTGCCACAAAAGGAAAAATCAGCATGGCCAAAACCTGAACAAGAATGTGTAAGGTTTCCACAAGTTGCAGTATTATTTGTCAGTTTTGAATGACGATTCCGCCTTCATAATCGACGAGTAGGGTATGATTGGTTTTATCGGGATTCTCCAGAAGCCACAAGGCCAGGGGGCCAATGACGCCCTGCTCAATGGCCCGTTGCATCGGGCGCGCACCGTACCGTTCGTCAAAACCAATGGTAACCAGGTAGTCAATCAGGCGTTCAGAAAATTGAAGTTTTATACTCTTTTTGGTGAACCCTTCCCGACGTCCCAGCTCGCGCAATTCACGTTTAGCAAGGTTCCGGATGCCTTCTTTGCTCAACTCGTCGAAGACGACAACCGAATCAATACGGTTGACAAATTCAGGGCGGAAGTGTTGCATAATGGCCGATAGGTAGCGATTTTCGGAACTAGTGGTGTCTGAAAACGACATGCTGCGCCGACTGGAAGCTCCCAAATTGGAGGTCATGATGATGATGGTATTTTTGAAATGGGTCACCCGCCCAAATCCATCCACCAACATGCCGTCATCGAGTACCGCCAAAAGTGCATCAAATATCGCCGGGTCAGCTTTTTCAATCTCGTCGAGCAACAATACTGCGAAGGGTTTTTCCCGCACTTCTTTGACCAATTGCCCGGGTTCCCGATCAGCACCAATCAGGCGGTCGATCTGGAAGGCGTGTTGGTACTCACTCATGTCGATGCGAATGAGCGGCGTTTTTTGTTGGCCTTTGCCAAAAAAATACTCGGCCAGGGTTTTGGCACAAGCGGTTTTACCTACCCCCGTTGGCCCTGCAAAAATCAGGGTAGCAATCGGTCGCTGTGGGTTGTTGATGCCTGCTTTAAATATTTTCACCAGACTGCACAATTGCTCCACCGCGCGTGGCTGACCAATGATACGATCGTGGAAAAAACGGAGCAACTCGGCTTCGTCCCATTCCATATCATCGTTGAGTAGCAATTCTGGCAAACCTGTTTGTTGGATAAAATGCTCGTTGACATCCTCAATGCCAACTGTTTCACTTCGATTGAGGCGGGCATCAGCCATACATTTACCCAAAAACTTCACCGCCTTGCCTGGAAAACTTTCATAAGGATAAAAACGAGACAAAAGCCGATAAGATAGATCTAGCGCGGCTTTTTCAATGTTGATTTTTAGGGTGTTTTGAGCAAACAGTGCGTATTTTGTCAGTACATTTTGCACCTGAAATTCAGTCATTTCCTCTAGATGGATCAAATGAAAAGCATCGACAAAGCCGGGCATCAATCGGCGCATACTTTCCAACTCCTGTGGCGTAGCTTCACTGATCATCTGGACTTTGCCCTGGGTCAAAAATGGACGAAAAAAAGAAGCTAAGCTATCCTCCGGACCGCTTCCTCCGCTCATCAACATTCGTACTATCGAGACCATCCATAAAATGCTGTTGGTGCTGGCTGCTTCTTCAATCAATTCTTCACATGTGGCTTGCCACTCGCCTAGATATTTGGCGCTATTGGTAAGGCGTTGGGGCAGGATGCGCCAAAAATTGAGCTTCAACTTGGCGCTTTTGGCCTTGTTGGTCATTTTGCGGATAGCCGCCTGCAACACTGCACTTTTGCCCGATCCCGGATTACCGATGATCAACACATTGGCCCTAGAACTCAGTACTTTTTCCACAACCTGCTCGATGATGGCTTCTCGTTCCCAGGCTACATCGGGCGCCAAACGGTTGAGGCGACGGGTGGCTTTGAGGGGAGGATAAGCCTCGCCCAATCTGGAAAGGGTGGTTTGTTGGTTGCGGAAATTCCAGTTGGACTTCCAGTAATAATTGTTGCGCGGATTCACCCGCAGTTCAATGCTGGTCAAGCCCGGATTTCCGTAACGCATCAACTTGTAAATGTCTTCTGGGGTAGAGCGGTTCAAATTGCTGATGGCTACATAATCAGTCAAGGCTTCAAAATGCTCGGGAGAATAGTAGATGAATCCCTCCTGAAAAACTGGCAAATAGCAGTGGTAAAAACCTGAATCAGAAGCGCCAAACACGGCGGGTATGGGGATTACAACCTCTCTGGGCAAAGGATAAACCCCGCTGCTGTCGCGCAAGGAAGGCCGAAAAGAAACCGTAAAAACCTTTAGTTTGGCTTCATTGATGCGGATTTCAGGATAACTACCCGTTTTTTTGTATTCGCGTTGTAGGTGGTTTTGAAATTTCAACTTCAAGGTATCCACATTGGCCGCAATGGCCTGCTGCTCGGAGCCGACCAAGAGCCCCAGCACCGCTTGATCACTGATGGGATAATAGAGAATGGGGTAGTGGAGTCGCTCCATATTAAGTTGAAAAGTTGAAATGTTGAAGGGTTGAACAGAAGTTGAGATGTTGAAGAGTTGAAAAGAAGTTGGAAAGTTTGAAAGACAATTGGTCTCATTGACTCTAAAACTTCTGTTCAACCCTTCAACATTTCAACTTTCAACTTATTCTACATACAATACCAATCCCTTCAAATATTCACCCTCCGGATGAAACATATTGACGGGGTGATCGGGGCCTTGGCTCAGTTGGTGCATGACCCGCACTTGTCGACCTGCTTCCAGCGCCGCAGCCACAATGGTGTCGTAAAATAGCTGTTTATTGACAACTTGTGAACAGGAGAAAGTAAAAAGTATTCCTCCTGGGCTGATTTTTTCCATCGCCTGGGCATTCAGGCGTTTGTAACCCTGTACGGCGTTGTGGCGCTTCTCCATGTTTTTGGCAAAAGCGGGGGGATCTACAATCATAAGATCGTAGGTGTTGTGGGTTTTGCGTAAAAAATCGAGTACATCGCTGGTGTAGGATTGGTGCCTACTGTCGTCATAACCGTTGAGGGCTACATTTCTATCGGTGAGTTCCATCGCCTTGGCCGATACGTCGACCGAATCTACGGAATGGGCGCCCGCTTTGAGGGCATAAATGGAAAATCCACCCGTATAGCAAAAAGCGTTCAATACCTTTTTTCCCGTGGCGTACTCACCAAGCAAGCGGCGGTTTTCGCGTTGATCCAAAAAGAAACCCGTTTTTTGGCCAGTCTCCCAATCGATGGAAAACAGCGCACCGTATTCTTTGACCACAGGTTCGCCGCCTGTGCCGTACAAATAGCCATTTTGCATTTTCCCCGCGTAGTCTTTGGGCAAACTCTCGGCGCTTTTGTCAAACACCGCTTTGAGTCTGGAACCATACACGTCTTGTAGCGCCTGGGCAATGAAAGCCCGATCCCTGTGCATTCCGATCGAATGGCATTGCACGACGGCAACTTCACCGTAGATATCGATGACCAAGCCAGGCAAACCATCCCCTTCGCCGTGTACCAGTCGGTAACAATTGATCAGTTCGCGATCGGTCAGCTCAATGGCTTTGCGGTATTGGTAGGCGTTGGCGATTTTTTTGGTCCAAAAACTTTGGTCAATTTCGCTGGGCTGAAAGCTCAGGAGCCGCACGCAAATGCTGCCGTCCTGGTAATGGCCCATGCCCAACAGATCGGATTTGTGGGAGCGCACTTCTACCCATTCTCCATCTTCAATTGCGCCACTTTTGCGGGCTACTGCCCCGGAAAACACCCAGGGGTGAAAGCGCAGCACCGCGGCGTCTCGTTTGTCTTTTAGAAAAATTTGTTTCATCGATGCAAAAATAGAAAGAAATCTGAAATGACGAATTAAGGAGTGACGAATGACGAATTTGGTGTTCCACATCGTGAAATTTTCATCATTGCCGACAAATTCGTCACTCCTTAATTCGTCATTTAAATCAGCGCTCCGCGTTTCCCCAGCTCAATCACCTGTAGATCCTTAGGTTTCCCCTGGTCGATGGAAAAGCGGACAATCGTGCGCATTTTGTGAAACCCTTCTTGCCCACAAGCGCCGGGATTGATGTGCAAAAGTCCCAGACTGGGATCGGGCATCACCTTCAGAATATGGGAATGCCCACAAATGAACAAACCGGGAGGATCAGCACGCATCAAGCCGCGTACCCGTTGGTTGTACTTGCCGGGATAACCGCCGATATGGGTCATGAACACGTCCATTCCTTCACAAGTGAAGCGCAGGTCTTCGGGATAACGCAAGCGGATGTCCTTGTCATCGATGTTGCCAAAAACGGCTTTAAAAGGCCGGAATGCTTCAAGGCGATCGGCTATTTCGGGATTACCGATGTCACCGGCATGCCAGATTTCGTCACATTCGGTGAAAAAGTCGAAGATGGTTTCGTCGAGGTAGCTGTGGGTGTCAGACAGTAGGCCGATGCGGAGCATAGAAAAATTGTTTGTTGGGGGGAAGATACTGGCTTTGTTTAGAATTTGAAGCGTATTTTGTACGATTGTAACACAACACCATAATACTATGGCGCTTTACACACCACTCCTTTTTATCCTGCTAATATTGGGCATAGATACTGCCCCTATTCATTTCCGTAAGCAAATGATCGCTGCTGAAAGTTTTGAATCAGTGGGGGTATTTGATGTCAACAATGACCAGAACCTAGATTTAGTTTCCGGTGCTTTTTGGTACGAAGGGCCCCATTTTCTCAAACGTCATATCGTTGCGCAACCTCGGCGTTTTGGGGAATATTACGATGACTTTTCCACTGTCCCTATGGATGTGGATGGTGATGGCTGGATTGATTTTATCACTGGTGGTTGGAATGACAATTCCATCTATTGGCGTAAAAATCCAGGCAATTTTGAAGCAGAATGGAAGGAGCAAAAAATTGGCGAAACAGGCAACATCGAAACTACCCGGGCTTGGGACATTGACGGCGATGGCGTGCTGGAAATTGTACCCAATAATCCTGGAAAACCCTTGCGCGTCTTCAAACTAATCGTAGACGCTACGGGCAGGGGCACCGGAAAATTCCAGGCTTACCAGGTTTGGGACAAGCAAGGACACGGTCTGGGATTTGGCGACCTGAATAACGATGGCCGGGGTGACCTGATCATCAATAATGGTTGGTTGGAAGCTCCTAAGAACCCTTTTGTGGACAAATGGATTTTTCATCAGGAATTTGACCTCCAGTCAGCAAGTATCCCCATCATCATCACTGATGTCAATGGAGATGGGAAAAACGATTGTATTGCGGGCAAAGGACACGACTATGGCCTGAATTGGTACGAACAAAAAACTGACCCCACTGGCAAACGCTCTGGCAGCTTCATCCGATCGATCCCTTTAATTCCCAATACCACACCATGGCTTGGGCTGATCTGGATAACGATGGGAAAAAAGAATTGATTACGGGCAAACGCTATCGCGCCCACAATGATAAAGACCCTGGCTCGGCTGATCCGATTGGTTTGTATTATTTCCAATGGAATGGAGAATCGTTTTCCAAACAAATCATCAGCTATGGGCCTTTCGGTGAAGGCAAAGGAACTGGCATCTATTTTGAAGTAGTAGACTTGCGCGGTACGGGTCGAAAAGACATCATTGTAGCCGGAAAGGATGGCTTGTACGTTTTTTTTAATGAGGGTTAACGTTACAGTTTTACCTCAAAATCACCATGGCTAAACTTCGCATCTTTCACCGCACCTACGCCATTAAACCGATACTGTACCCCCACAATTCCCGTAGGCGCATTGGGAAATGTAAGGGAGTAGGCTTCCACGCCATTGACGTAAAAGGTCATCCTTTTTTCACGGGTAAGCACTTTGAGCGTGGTCCACTCATTTAAGTCGCATCCGAATTTGGACAAATCGGCCAGTTTGCTGTCTACGGCTTCGCCAGCCGCATACAAACGCATCGAGCCTGTACAGGCCTTGGCACCCAGGGGAATGACGATGATGTCGTCTTTGCATTGGATCAGTACTTCCACGAATTGGCAGGCATTGCTGCCGTCACTAAATGTGTTTTTTACCGTCGTTTCAAAGGTGAAATTGTCGTTCATCAACTCGCCCATGTCTCCTTGATTGAACACGCGAATTTTAGGCGGATTGGGAAACAAAGCCAGGTTATATTTTTTTAAGGTGTATGCATCAATGTCTACCCCTTCCTTTTTAAGGTAGTCTTCTTTTTTGAAATAAATCGGTACTGGTTCCTGTTCAACCAAAGCCAGCCAGCCGTCGGAGCTGATCTGCAGGTCGTGGGTTTTTACAATGGTATTGCCAACGATGAGTTTGGTACGAAAAAAACCGGGGTAATAATAGATGGCCGAGTGGGCGTGTTTGTTTTTGGGTACCAGCGTTTTTCGGTGCATATCCCAGGTTTGTACGATGTAGACAGAATCCGTTGGGGAAGAGCTGGCGTCGTAGTTGAAAATTACCGTATTGGGTACACCTTCCGCGACAATTTTATTGGCCTTGAACTGGTATTGACGCTGATCGACTTTAAATGCAAAAAATCGGGGACAACCGGAGACACGGCAAAAATGGTCAGCATCGACAAAACGGCAAGCATCAGCCAGGGCTTTTTTAGCCAAAACCTGCGTTTTTCAGGCATTAGCAGCTCGGTATTCGGAGCCACTTCAGCTTGTTCAAGATTTTGAGCACGATGCTTCAGCTCTTGGGCAAATGCGCGCCAATCGGCATAATCCAGGTATTGCGCCAGCGTATTCAAAGTGGTCAGGGTGGGGCATGTGGATATTTTACTTTGCCCCAGATGCGCTTGAGGGTAGTGACACTCAGGTTGATGCCGGTTTTGTGTTCAATTTCCAGGCTCAGCTTTTCAAAGTCGTAATTGACCCAGTATTGGCTAGAACCCCAGTTGAGCTTTGCTTCCAGCAATTCCAGATAGCTTGCGAGGTCGTGTTTTTCACTTAATTCCGCCATATCCTTTTCATTCAGTCGGGTGAAATACTTTTGAGTCGGTAGGATACAAAGTTGAACAATGCTGAGCTAAGTATCAAATAATTTGCTTTAATTGTGCATAAGTGCTGGAGGCTTATTAATCGACAGAATTCAACGCAGAGATTTTGGATTTCAGCGACTTATTTTTGAGGCGCAATGCAGCGCATTGTAATGAAAAAATAAGGAAGTTGAAATTCGAAAGATCAAGTTGAAAATGTCGATTAATAAGCCTCCAGCACTTGATACCAGCCTGTAGATGAAATGAATAAACAGACACAAAGGAAAAGTAAACTTTTTCGTTTTTGGAAAGTATTAGGCCCCGGTCTCATTACCGGTGCAAGTGACGATGACCCATCTGGCATCGCTACGTATTCACAAGCAGGGGCTGCGTTTGGACTTTCCACCCTTTGGACGGCCTTAATTGCATTCCCCCTGATGGCCGCATTGCAACAAATGTGTGCTAAAATTGGCCTGGTTACGGGACATGGGTTAACGGGAGCATTGAAGCAACATTATCCCCGGCTAGTTTTGTACGTGATGTTGTTGTTTAGTTTTCCTGCCATTGTGATGAACATTGGAGCCGACATCGCTGCAATGGGAGCCGTTGGAAATCTGTTGTTTCCAGCCATTGAAACCACTTATTTCAGTGTGTTTTTTACCATACTACTGCTGGTGCTGATCGTTTATTTGCCCTACCAAAAAATTGCCTCGATCCTCAAATATCTCTGTCTGGTACTATTGGTGTATTTGATTGTCCCGTTTTTGTACCCACAAGATTGGCTAGCCGTTTTGAAAGCTACATTTATCCCCAGCATCCAGTTCAACAAAGAATTCATTAGTATTCTGGTGGGTATTCTAGGCACTACCATCTCCCCTTACCTGTTCTTTTGGCAGGCATCAATGGAAGTGGAAGAAATGAAACACAAAACCAAACACCTGGTCGTGAATAAAAAAGTGATTCACGAGATGGAGCAAGACGTCGATTTTGGCATGTCTTTTTCGGGCTTGGTGATGTTTTTTATCATCCTGACCACGGGCACCGTATTGTTCAAAGGAGGCATCCATCAAATCGATACCGTTGAACAAGCAGCCTTGGCTTTAAAACCCTTAGCGGGCAATGCCGCGTACCTCCTATTTGCCATCGGCGTCATCGGAACCGGGCTGCTGGCCATTCCGGTTTTAAGCGGTTGTCTTTCTTACATCATCACCGAAACCTTCGGTTGGGAGCAAGGCCTCGACAAAAAATTTCACGAAGCCAAAGCCTTTTATGTGGTCATTGCGATTTCACTCCTGTTGGGGCTATCCTTGAATTACATCGGCATTTCACCCATTCAAGCCTTGATTTATTCTGCCATTTTTTACGGCATGACGGCACCCGTGTTGATTGCCATCATCTTGCACATCGCCAACAACAAGGCCATTATGGGCAAACACACAAATACCACTACTGCAAACGTACTGGGATTTGCTGCATTGACCATTATGACCATTGCGGCTGTCTTTCTGTTACTGTTTCAGTTTAGCGTGTTGTAAACTGAGGCCAACTAGTGTATCTTCAACACAATTTTCCCAAACTGCCCACCTTCATCCATGCGTTGAAAGGCTTGTTCGCCGTCTTTTAGGCTAAAAACTTGATCAATGACGGGATGAATCTTGTGTTCTGCAACAAATGCGAGCATTTCCCCAAACTCTTCTTCGGTGCCCATTGTACTGCCCAAAATCTCCAATTGTTTCCAGAACAAAATCTGGGGACTAAAATTGGGTACGACACCGATGGTTCCACCGTAAGAAACCACTCTTGCACCGGATTTGCACAGTTTTAACAGTAATCCAAAGCCCTCGCCTCCGGCACCATCAATCACGATGTCGAAGCCACCAGCAGCTTCCAGTTGTTTGTTCCAGTCTGGTGTTGTGTAGTTGACACCTCCGGTAGCACCCAAGGCAATGGCCCGCTCGATTTTATCATCCGAACTGGAAGTGACCCAAACCTCCGCGCCTACCGCTTTGGCAAATTGCAGGGCAAACAAGGCCACTCCACCACCAATCCCCGTGATCAAAACCCGGTCTCCTGTTGCACAACGCCCTTTGGTAAACAAAGCCCGATAAGCGGTCAATCCCGCCAAAGGCAGTGCTGCTGCTTCTTTCCAGTTCAAATGGTGGGGTTTGGGATACAATTGACCAGCTGGAATGGCGATTTTTTCAGCCAAAGTGCCATTGCGGGGCAGCCCTAGAATTTGAAACTCCTTGGCTTGAAAACGATCACTCGTTCCCCAATCCAGTGCGGGATTGATCACCACTTCTTTCCCCTCACAAATGCCCGCACCATCTGATCCCAAAATAATCGGGAATCTAATGCCGGCGTACTTGCCCTGGGTAACGAATACATCGCGGTGGTTGAGCGCGGCGGCTTTTATTTCGACCATAACCTCACCTGGTTCAAGGATGGGATCAGGTGCTTCTTGGTAAGTTGGCGGTGTATGTTGATCGGATAGTACAAGAGCTTTCACAGCGTTGATTTAAAGGATGAAGAATAATTGGACGGACACATAAACCCACAAGTTTGAAAAAAAATAGCGTATTTTTGTTCAAAGCAAAGCATTTATAGCGAAAATCCGCTAAGCAATGACCAACATCAGACTGGACTCTGCGACTGAGCAAAAAGTAGGGGAGGAGCTACCCCTGGAAAAGCTCAACGACTATTTGCATGCAGCTATTCCCGGGTTTGGCAACATTATCCAGGTAGGCCAATTTGGCGGAGGTTATTCCAATCTGACTTACCAGTTGCAAACCACAGACCGTGCTTACGTACTGCGCCGTCCGCCTTTCGGAGCCAAAGACATCAAAAAGGGGCACAACATGGCCCGGGAGTACCAGATCCTGAGCATGCTACATCAGGCAGGGTATAGTAAAGTGCCTCAAGTCATGCTTTCTTGCGAAGACGAAAGCCTTTTGGGGTTCCCTTTTACCTCATGGAAAAAATCGACGGCGTGATCCTGCGGGGAAAATGGCCCACAAAATCCAAATTCCAGCGGAGCAAATGCGCCACTTGTCCATGTCCCTGATCGATGCCCTAGTGGAACTGCACCAAATCGACATCGAACAAACGGGTTTGATCCAGCTCGGCAAACCGGAAGGCTACATCCGCCGACAAGTGGAAGGCTGGAGCCAACGCTACGCGGCTGCACAAACCGACGAGATCCCGCAAATGGAGGAATTGTCGAGCTGGCTGATCGCCAATCTTCCCGCCGAAGGTAAACCCAGCTTCATCCACAACGATTTTAAGTACGACAACGCTATACTTGACCCTGAATCCCTGGAGATCAGCGCCATTCTGGATTGGGAAATGAGCACAGTCGGCGACCCCATGATGGACTTTGGTACCACTCTTTCGTATTGGTGTGAAGCGAGTGACGGTGATTTTGAAAAAAGCTTCAACGTCTCCTGGCTACCAGGCAACTTGACGCGTCGAGAAGTGGTGGAGTATTACGCAGAAAAAAGTGGCCGGGATACCTCGAATGCCCTCTATTTTTATGTGTTTGGCTTGTTCAAAAATGCTGTGATCATGCAGCAAATTTATAGCCGCTACAAGAAGGGGTATACGCAGGATGAGCGCTTCGCTATGCTCATTTGGGGGGTGCAGGGATTGGCGAAGAAAGCTATCCTCGCCGTAGAAAAAGGAAAATTGTAAACAATTATTGATAAAAACGCTGAGGTGCCTCTTCGGTGTCTTCAGTTCTTAGGTGGTGAAATATTGACCTGCTCCGCAGGTTTTGGCTTTTTCACCACCTAAGAAACCTAAGACACCAAAGAATCACCTTAGGGAAGCAGTTGCCCTAAATTATGCTGACAGAACTCATCAAATCCGATCGCGTTAAAAAACTCCTCCCCACCATCCAGGCCTTCATGGCCGAGGAAGTCTTCCCCTACGATCTTGCCTGGAGCAAGCTCCCTTTCGGCGAACTAGAACCGATCCTGGAATCCCTGCGCGAAAAAGTAAAAGCCAAAGGCTGGTGGTTGCCCTGTTTTGACGCCCATTACGGCGGGATGGGACTAGGTTTGATGGAGCACGCCTTCATCTCCGAAGCCATTGGTGGTTCACCCTTCGGCTACTATCTCTTCAATTGCCAGGCGCCCGATATTGGCAACATGGAACTGCTGCACCTGGCCGGAACCGAAGCCCAAAAAGAACAATTTTTGCAACCCCTCGCCGAAGGGCAATTCCGAAGTTGTTTTGCCATGACCGAACCGGAATACGCGGGCAGCAACCCCGTGCGCATGGGTACCACCGCCAAACGGGTCGGCGACGAATACATCATCAATGGCCACAAGTGGTTCACCACCGGCTTTGACGGCTCGGAACTGACCATCGTGATGGCCGTAACCGACCCCGAGGCCGCGCCCTACCAGCGGGCGAGTATGATCATTGTACCCACCGATACCCCCGGCTTGCAACTGATCCGCAACCTCTCCATCATGGGGCACGCCGGATCGGGTTGGCCCAGCCATTCCGAAATTCGTTTTGAAAACGTACGGGTGCCCATCGAAAACCTCCTGGGCGCCGAAGGCACGGGCTTTATGCTGGCTCAAGTACGCCTCGGGCCTGGGCGCATCCACCACTGCATGCGCTGGATGGGCATTTGCGAGCGGGCTTTTGATCTGATGTGCCGCTACGCCGCCACCCGTGAAATCGAAGACGGGGTCTTTTTGGGTGAAAAACAAATGGTACAACAGATGATCGCCGAAAGTCGGGCGGAGATTGACGCAGCCAAACCGATGGTGCTGAGCACCGCGCTCCTGATCGAAAGCGGGACAACGAGCGCGGCAGAGCAGATCTCCGCAATCAAGTTTTTTACAGCCAAAGTGCTGGGGGATGTGCTGGATCGGGCCATTCAGGTGCATGGCGGCCTGGGGATTACGGACGATACGATATTGGCGCTGTACTATCGCGAGGAACGGGCTGCGCGGATTTACGATGGGACGGATGAGACGCATAAGGCCTCGCTGGCGCGGAAGA